>CAXSGJ010000053.1:29607-43228 GCA_964236865.1 uncultured Polyangiaceae bacterium | reverse complement strand
ATCGAGGTCCGCAAACTTCCGAGAACCTCTGATAATGAGGACCACCGAGTGTATCCCGGGCACAACAGGCTACTGCGAGTCACGACCGATGACCATGGCCCACTCGTGGTCCTTCTTCACGGGTTCGCTGGCGGACCCGAAGATTTGGAGCCGTTCGCCCGGTCGATGGGGGTCGCCGCGCGCTTCGTTTTTCCGTGCGGCTTCAGCGACCTGGCTCCCTTTGGCTTGCCGGGCCGCGCATGGTGGCCGACCGATGGCTCCGCGCGCGAACAGGCGCTGCGCGATGAGGCGCCACCCGACTTCGAGCCGCCGGGGCTGGAGTCCGCGCACCACGCTCTGCAGGAGCTACTGGATGCCCTGTCGGCGGAAGCGCCGACGGCGCCGCTCATTTTGGGCGGATTTTCCCAAGGCGCTATGCTGGCGTTCGATCTTGCGCTTCGCAGCAGGCGGCCCATTGCCGCCGTTGCGCAGCTCTCCGGCGCCCGCATCGCGCAGCGGTTGTGGAACCCACTACTCGCGCGGCGAGCGGGCACGCGCGCGTTCATGAGCCATGGACGCTTTGATTCGGACTTGGACTTTTCGGCCGCGGTGCGCTTTGGCGCGGACTTGCGCCGCGCCGGCTGGCAGCTCGAGTTTTGCGCGTTCGACGGCGGACACGAAGTGCCGTTGGTGGCGCTGCGGGCGCTCAAGCGATTTCTGCTGAGTCTGTGAGGACCCGCGCACGGGTCGCGAGCGGATGAGCGCCGGTGGACGAGCGCACTAGCGAGCGATGACCGCGATCCGCGTCGGGCTCTGCGCGTTGAGCGCGCGCACGAACCCGCGTGGCGTGGCGCCGGGCACCCTGGACGTGAGCTCGAGGCGGCGCTCTATGCCCGGCCTTAAGTCGAAGTAGGCATCCTCGGCGGCGAATCCGGGGATGTCCAGCGCCACCGCATGAGCAAATTTTTGGGTCTGCAGGCACAGCCACCAGCGGTCATCGGCGGCGGGCTCGAGCTTGGCCTGGAGCCCTAGGTCTTCGACGGTGCTCGGCAATGAACCCCCAGGAACGTAGCTGGCCTCGGAGATGACCGGTCCACTTGGATGGCGCAACGTCGCTCTCGCCACGTCGAACTGGCGCGGCCCGAACCGGTACGCATGCGTCAGGTCGATAAAGTGCTCGAAGAGCGCCGACGCCTCAAGCTCGAGTGCGCCCCGAGCCGGGATCTCCAGCGCCGCTTCGGCGGTCGCCACTGTGGTCGAGCCGTGACGAAACAGGCTCAGCTCGAGCTTCGCCGAAAGCGCATGCTCGCAATCGTTGATGGCATTCACGGTCAAGCCGTTCAAGCCCTCATCCGACAGAAACACGACCTGAGCCTGCATGCTGCGCCTCACGTAGTAGTAAGCCGCCTTCGGCAGGCCGTGGGCATCGATCAGACCCCAGCCCGCGCCGGGCCAAAGGTCGCGCAAAAACCAAATCAAGGCCCCGCGACAGTCCGAGGCTGGACGACGCCATTCCGCAATCGTGCGGGCCATGACTTCGCCGCTGGTAACCCGCCCGAGCGCCAGCGCGCGTTCTTGATCTTCGTAACGCAGCGCCACCGGGTCGACGCCGAAGAGCAGCTTGGTGTAGTGGTCGCGGACGTCATCAAAGTCCCAGCCAGGGCCGCTATCGCGAGGCACCCGCACTTTCCAGCGCGGATCATGGAAAGGCGAACGCCCGTCGCCGAGCCAGCTTTCGATCGTAGAGGCCTCCGGGATGTTCGCAAAGCCCAGGCACTCGGGTGTAAATTTCACGCTCGCGCGTCGCGCGTCTTCTAGCGGCCGGAGGTAGGCGCCCACCCCGTAATAGTGCGTCAGCGCCACGTTGGGCTGAAAGGGCAAGGTGCCGCCAGTCGGCGTGGACGTGACGTAAGGTACGTCGCTACGCCGCGCCGCCGCCACGCCGCGCAGCAGCCCTTCGAACAGGGAGGACTTCCAGGTTTCACGTGGCAGGCCCAGCATGGCCGCTTGCTGCTCGACCTCGCTGTTGCCACACAGCACGGCCAAGCAAGCGCGTGTTTCAGTGCGCGCTAAAAATTGCACGGCCTCCCGCCGCACGCTGTTTTCGAAGACCTCGTCGTCGGTCGGGTAATCACAGTTGGCGAACATGAAGTCCTGCCAAACTAGGATGCCGAGCCGATCGCAAGCTTCATAGAAGGCGTCGGATTCGTAAATCATCGTGCCACCAACGCGCAGCATGTTCATGCCTGCAGCACTCGCCTGCTCGACGGTGCTGACGGTCGCTTCGTCATCGCTCAAGGACACGACGTCGGACGGAGCCCAGCAGGCGCCACGGCAGCGCATTTCGACGCCGTTCACGATCAGCGCGAAGCCTCCAGCGTCGGTGTTTAGCGCGATGCTGCGGAACGCGACTGGGTCGAAGCCGAGCTCGTGGCTCTCGCCCCCTAAGCTAAACGTGATTCGCACTGGGTAACGCGGCTGAGGGCCCGAGCCATTCGGCCACCACCATTCGGCGCCCTCGACCTCGACCTCCGCGTCGAGCCTCAACACGCCTTGGTTCGTCTGGCATAGCGGTGCGGAGCTCGAGCCGACGTGCAACGTAGCCGAGTCTAGGCTCGAGCCGAGCGCTTCCGCCTCCAGGTGCGCGCGGAGCAGGTGACGCCCATCGACGACTCGGGCGCAGAGCTCGGCACGGCGCACCGAAAGACAACGCTGCCTCAGCAAGCGCACGCCCCGCCAAGGTCCGACCGCTGTGACCGGGGGCGACCAGCCTGGGATTCGCCCGAGCAAAGTGGTCCGGAACCAACGCAGCTGTTGACGTGCGACCAGCCGCGTCTTGAAGCGGGGTCGCGGCCTGCGGGCAGAACTGGCGGTGTCGAGCGAGGCGAAGCGGATGTAGAGCTCATTGTCTGCGCCGACCAGGGCCGACACGTCGAGCTCGTGGGCCAAAAACATATTCTCCGACCGCAACACATGAACCCCGTTCAGCCAGACGTCGGCTAATGTGGCCAGCCCGTCGAGCTCGAGCCAGAGCGCTTCATCTGCTCCGCAAGGCGTGCTCGCGAAGCGCACTCGGTACCACCATTCACTGGCGTCGAAGGCGCGCGTGCTGGACCAATCCCAGGCGTTTTCCGCGCGAAGCGCGCTGGCGACGGTGCCCGGGCAGAGGGCGGGGAGCCACCCCTGCAGCGGCCCGAGCTCGGCAGGGAAGCGGAGGGTGGCGGCGCCCGCTACTTCACTCAGCTGCCAGTTGGCGTCGAGCGGCTCGACTACGTAGTTCGTCGCAGTGCGGACGCGCGCCATCGTTCGCCGGTCTTAGGCGATCGCGTCGAGGGCCGCCATGGCCGCGTCCCAGTGCCTGGCCAATTCTTCAAATGCGGGCTCCAAATCGACTGGCTTCTTCGAGCTTGCCGCGCGCGCCCCCTTGAGAATCATGGCTTTCGAACCGAGAGAGATTTCTTCGAACGAGCGAGCTGCTGACTCGTAGCCTCTGGGCGCCCGTTCTTCCAACCAACGCAAGTAGGCGGCGCTGAGCTCGTAGCCCGAGCCGATTTGGCGCGTCGTGGCAAAGGCGAAGGCGTGGTAAAAATTGATGCCGCGGGCGCGGATCTGTTCGAGCTCTTCTGCAAAGTGGCGGGCGAAGCGACGCAGGGGATTGGTCGTTGGGCGACGCTGGAGCCAGGCCCGGAGCTGCGTCTCAGAGCGGGCGGCGAGCTCGCCGTCCGGCAACCGGACGGCGCGGTCGAGCTTCACGAGTTCAGCGAAGAGCGGCATGAACGTCGGGTCCGGCGCGGCATCCAGCCGGAACGTCTTGACGAAGTCTTCTCCCTCGAGTCGGAAGTAGCCAGCATTATGAAAGTAACCGAGCGCCTTGGCCTCGACGTCGATCGACTCGATGACAATCGTGCTCTTCGTGTGCTGAGTGCGGTAATCGGTGCCGGCGGTGTCGGGTAACCAGAAGGCGTCCGCTTCGGTGAACACCAAACGACCATTGCTAGTGTGGAACAAGGCGTGCTCGAGGAGCGGCTTCCACACATTGAGCTCTTGTACGGCCACGCCGTACAGAACGCTCAAGTCGACGTGCGGCGGTTTGTAAAAGGTCCACTGATCGCCGTCGAAGTCGCTAGCGACGGTGAAGGCCAGGCTTGCCGTCGGGTCGAGCTTGGCGGCGTGCAACACCTCGATCCAAACGTCGATGTAACAGTTCTTTTCTACCCAGGCGCGCGCATCCGCGTGCAGCGCGTGGCGCTGATAGCCAGCGGCGTTCAGACCCCAAACCGAGCTCTGGCTCACGGCCACAGCTGTTCGCGCACGTGCTTCGGCCACTCCGCCGGTGTGAAGCCGTGCGTCCGAAAGAGTGCCATCACCACGCGCTCCATGCCGAAGCCGAGGCAGGCCGTTTGGGCAATGGCACCGTCCGGCGTGTTGATCTCGAAGATCCTGCCGAAGTGCTCTTGGTGGTAATTGAAGGAGCACACGGCCGTCGGCTTGTCCTCCGAAATGACGGGCACCAGCACCTCGAACTTGAGCTTCTGTTCCTTTTGGCTGGCGGCGAGCATGCGCCCGCCGCGCCCAAAAAATGGATCCGCGGCCACGTCGGATTTAGCCGGCAAGCCAAGCGATGAGAGTAGCTCGACGCCGCGGGCAAGCCACATGTTGCGCCAATCGATCACGGCGTCCGCTGAGCCCACGCGCACGAACTCACGCACACGGAACGCCTGCATGCGGGTGGGTTCGGGCGACGGCTCATGTCGGAACACCCAATTTTGCATGTCCACCAGGCGGCCCTCGGCCGGCACGGTCCCGGTAAAGCTTGGGTACACGGGGTAACAAGCGGCCGGCGTGAGCACGACGCCGGTCATCTTTTGCAGGTCTTCCCACGGTTTCTTGTCGTGGATCCGCTGACTCAGCTCCTTGTGCTGGAGGTCAGTGCCGTAAAAAGAAAATACGGTGCCGGCCAGTTGGGGGAAAGAATCCAGGTATTCGCTTCTCTCGAAGACCTGCCGGTCGAGAATGGGCGGGAATGCCATCACTTCCGCGCCGTCGTGCTTGGCCAGGCGAGTGACCAGATCATTGAAACGCGCGAGCACGTCTTCGAACACGGCACCTCTGCCGAACGCGCCCGGTACGCCCACGGGAATGATCAACTTGTGCCGGACCAGCTCGTCATAGAGATCCTGAGAGGAGTAGGGAATTGCCATGGATCAATCGTCCTTCAGCACGAGCAGCATGGACGCGTTGGTCGCGTAGATCCGGTCGTTGTTGACCATCAGCGCGGCAGACAGCGCATCTCGCAGGTACAGGCCAATCGAGAACTTGGAGTCGTTCTTATAGCCCATGATGCCGCAGATCAAGAGGCAGCGCTGCACGATGTCCGCGAGCGTGGTGGAGGTCGAGACCTTGACGTTGTTCATCTTCAGCGCGAAGGCGATGGACGAGAGTACTTCCGTGCCGGCGTCGGGCGCGCTCATCAGCTGTTCGCACTCAGCGGCGACGTCGTGAACGTTGGCCCGCAAGCTTTGCAGCATGCCGGCGACCTCCGCCAGGCGCAGTGCGCTGGGCGGCGTCGTGCCCGGCTTCGCCCGCGCGGCGGAGCGCACGAAGGCGCGCGCCTTGGAAACGGCCGCGGTGGCTATGCCTAGCCAACAATTGGCCCACAAGACATGCGAAAACGGCACCATGGTGTGCGCCGCAATATCGGCGAAGCCGGCTTCTAAAACCTGATCCACGCTGCCGGTGGCGCGCAGCTTGAAGGGCGGGCTGCACGTGCCGCGCATGCCGAGCGTGTCCCAAACGCCGTTGACCTCGAGCGTGTAGTCCGCTTTTCGAACCAACACCAAGGATTGGTCGTTGGCGGGCGCATCGGTTGAGCGGCGTGCCGTCACCAGCAGCTCGTCTGCGTGAGCTCCGTAGGAGATGGTCGTTGCGTCTTTGTCGAGCGTGAACCGTTCGCCTTGACGCTCCACCGCGCATACACTGTTGCGCATTTCGCCGCCGACGCCCGCTTCGGAGGTGACCGATGCGATCAGGTTTTGGTTCTCGGCCAGGTCGCCGAGAAAGCGGCGGAAGAAGCCGGATCCGCCCGCGTGGCGCACGATGCTGGCGACCTGGATTTGGTGCATCGCGAAGATCATGGCGGTCGAGGAACAGTGCTGGCCGAGCGCTTCGCACATCTGGGACAGCTCGATCATGCCGCAACCTAGCCCGCCCAGATCCTTCGGCACGAAGGCCGATAGCAGCCGAGCCTCTTTCAACGCGTCCAACGCCTCCCGGGGGAAGCGTGAGTCCCGATCGACGCTGCGCGCGTTCGGCGCGGCGACCTCGACGCCGATCCGCTTGGCTGCAGCGACGTGACGTGACTCGCTCGGGTGATTTGTCACGATGGTCGACTCCTCGTTGGATTGCTCAGGAACCGGACGTGAGCTCCTCGATCGCGGCGCGGATCGAGGACAAGCTTTCGAACACGCCTCGTTTCAACATTCGATCAGGAAACTCGATATCGAACTTGCCTTCCAGCGCGAGCATGACGTTCACGCTCGCGTGAGAGGTGAGCCCCGCTTGATACAGGTCGCTGTCTTCGGCCAGGCTGGCCGTGTCCACCGAAAGGCGGCCGTGCTCCTTCAGAATGTTTCGAATGTCTTCGATCATCGCTGCTCGTCCCTTCGCTGCGATGACGAATCTACTCCAGAACTCGCCCGAATTTACATAGCTTTGGTGCAATCGGGCGCGAGCCAGCTGCTGCTCATGATCATACCCGCGCCACGCAACCAACGGCCGGGCAGGGTGTCGCCGGCGCGGAACGGGGGGCAGGCCGCGGAAAAGCGGGCGTTGAAATGCCCATCCTCGAGCGCCACCTCTAGATCCCGCCAGTAGAGGATGCGGCCACTGAGCGGATGTTGCAGCTTGTACACGCTTTCCTTGATCGAGAACACGACGCGTGCCAGGTCCCGCGCGTGGCCGCCGGCCGCGAGCGCCGCGCAACGAATGAGCTCTCGCGGTGAGCAAACCCGTCGCGCAAAGGCTTCGCTCACGGGCAGATCCGTCTCCACGTCCAAGCCCAGGCTGACGAAGTCACTGGCCCGGGCCACCGCGGCCGCGCAAAAACTTTCGGAATGCGTGATGCTGCCGACGAGACCGGCCGGCCAGAGCGGCTCGCCGTTTCTGCCGCGGAGGATCGGCGTCTGGGGCACGCCGCAGCGAGCCAGCCCCACGGCCGCGCAGGCTCGTCCGTTCCGAAATTCGAGGCGTCGCTGCGGGCTCGATGCCAGGACCTGGGCTTCTTCCTCGGCCGAGCGCTCGCCTTGCGGGTAGGTTGGGTCTCCTCCCGAAGCAGACACTCGGCCGTCGAACAAGGTCTCGAGCAATGCGCAACGTTGGGCATGAAGCTCCGCCCCGAAACCTGGCGAAGGCAATGTATTGCGCACGGCCTCGGCGACCGTCAGCCGCGCTCGAGCACGCTCGCGATGACCGCAGCGGCCTGCGCTAAGGTGTTCACGTCGCGCATCTGATCCTCGCCCAGGGGTACGCCAAATGCTTCCTCGAGCGCCAACAAAAACGAGAGCGTTCCAAGTGAGTCCCAGGCCTCGAGCTCAGCGCGCCCGGAGTTCAACGACGGTAGCCGCGGCAGACGGAAAGCCTGCTGGGCGACGCGTTGCACGCGTAGATCCACCGTCTCGTGCGTTTGGCCGGGCATTCCCGGGCTGGTGACACGCGCGGGTACGCCGCCCACACGCGCGCGGGCGGGGACCTCGCCGGAGACGACACTGCCATCGAGCACGATTGCGCCGTCTCCGATGACCGAGCCACGCAAGATAGTGACGCGGCTGCCGATGCGCACGCCGTTGCCGATCTCGATCGGATTGACTTCGGCCTCCGCCTTGGAGTCGCCGGGCACGTGGTAATCGGTGTCCATGACCAGCAAGAACGCACCAAGACGCGCACCGTTGCCGATCCGGATTCGGCGGCGCGCCGCGATGCCCGAGCCGTGCCCGATGCTCACGTCGTCGCCGATCTCGATCACGCCGCCGCGCTCGGCCAGGAGGTGGGACATCACCGGCTCGGACGAGAACCGAAAGCGTACGCCAAGCCGAATTTGACCCTGGTTGATGATCCGCGGCCGACCCCGCAAGAGCGCGCCCGCCCCTACGTCGTCACATGCACGTAGCAGAAATCGCGTCGCTAGCCTGCGCCCGAGCGGCTGCCATTCAGGTTCAGTCGCGCGCATTAGCTCTCACCTACGAGCCGTATCACGCTCGGACAATCGTACGCCTGCGATGTATCCCAAAAAAAGTCGTCGCCTTCCGCGCGCAGGCCGGAGCGTTGCAAAAAGTCGAGACAGGGCTTGTTCTTCTTGGTCCGCACGTAGCGCGCGACGACCCGCGAAACACCGCGCCGCCGCGCTGCGCTGACCGCGACGTGGAGTAGTGTCTCCTCGATTTTTCGGCCCATGACTCGGCAGCTCAGCACGAAGTCAGCGACCATTGCGCTGTCCGCGTCGTATTCGACGCTGACGATACCCGTCAGCCCAGCGTCGCCGAAGCGGTCCGAAACGGTGATCGCCCACAGATCGCGGTTGGTGCTCGCCGCCCAGGTCTGCAGCTCGGGTTCGGTGACGCGCCGCGTGCTGAGGTTCAGTTGATTGGTCTTATTTAAGAGCTGCGCCGTACGTGCAATGTTGGAAGGGCCGAGGCGGGCCACGTGCACCTCGATGTTCAGCCCGCGCAGCCATTCGTCGAGGGAACCCACCTGGACGCGGAGCGTTTCGCGTTGGCGCTCGGCGGCGTACAGCTCGGTACGGTCCTGATCTTCGCGGCTGAGCACGGGTGCATCGAAGCAGCGCAATGCTCGCAACGTACTCGCGTAGAGCAGCTTGTCCTCCGGCCACTCGGGCACGAACACCTCCGGCAGCTCCTCGCGCACGCGGGCGCGCTCGACGGGGTTGTCGTCGATGAACACAACCGACTGCAGGCCTAAGTTCAGCTCAGCCGCGAGCTCGGCGATGTTTTTCGCCTTGTCTTGCCAGTTGATGCGAAAGCCCACGAAGTCGTCGACTTTCAGCACCATTTCGGGATGGGAGCGAATGGCTTCGAGCGCAACGGATTCTTCGTTCTTACTCACGATCGCGAGCACGACGCCACGACGCTTCAAATCGCGCGCCGCGTGCTGGAAGTCGACGAACGCCTCGCCCACGCTGTCGTGCCCGCCCAAGCGCAAGTTTTCCCAGCCGGCGTCGCCGACGATCCCACCCCAGACCGTGTCGTCAAGATCCAACACGAGCAGCTTGCGCGCGCCGCCAGCGAGACCGTTGATGGCGGCTTTGATATCCCGCGCGGCCTCCGCAAAGACGTCCCCGTGAAACGGAATTTTTCCCATGTACCAAAGCTTGGGTTGGTGCGCCGCGCGCCCCGCAGACTCGATCCAACGCTGGGCATTGAGCACGAAGACGCCGGGGCTGGCCTCCGCACGCTCCATCAAGCGCAGGTTCATGGCAGCGAGCGCGCGCGTCGCTCCGCCCTGACGCGCGTCCAGCATACCTAGGCTCCGCTGGTAGGGCGGCATCACCCATGTCGCGACGAAGACGGTTTTATAGTTGCCCGCGGCCGCGGCGATCAGCTCGGCGAACTCGTCCACCTGGCTCAAAAGCAGGCCTTCATCCGTGGGCTGAAACGACAGCAGGCTTGCAAAGGCGGGCACAACCCCTTCCGGCCGTGTCCAGACCAACAGCACGCTAGTATCGGCGGGTGCGCGCGCAAGCAAGGCCGGCACCACTTGACCGAACGGCGCGCTTTCGAAACAGACGATCGGTAGCTCGTTGTCTTCGTTGAGTCGCCGCTCCAGCTCGCCGACCGTAAAGTCAGAGGCGATGAGCCCCCGCACCGTCGCCGCCGCGCGCGCTTTTGGCTCGGTCAACTCGAGCGCGGCGTCGCCGTGACCGTTGGACGGGACTGGATTCACGGCGCGTGCGGCTTCGCCCGCGCGCAGCTTTCTTAGAATCCGAGCGGGGATCCCGCCGGCGACGACGCCGGCGGGTATTTCTCCGGAGACGATGCTACCGGCGGTGATCACAGAGCCGGCGCCGATCTTGGCGCCCGGGAGCACCGTGACGCGCGCGGCGATCCAGACGCCCTCGCCGATCTCGACGGGAGCCGATTCGGCATCCGGCGCCGAGTCCGCGCCTTCGGTGTCAGCGATGACGCAGTATTGCCCGATGCTGACACGATTACCGATTTCCACGCGGAGGTTGGCGGAAACCAAGCTGCCGAAGTTCATGATCACCGACTCACCGATCAGCAGGCGACCGGCAGGTCCGGTTCTCAGCGACAGCGGGCCCATCTCGCAGATCAACACGGTGCGCGGGCCGACTCGAATGTAGCCCCGGTTATCGATGCGGGGGCGGCCACCGATGACTCGCGCGCCCTCTCCGACCTCGTTGCAGCGGCGCAGGAAGACCAGCCCGGCGCCGACTTCCGTGACATAGCGCGCGCTCAACTGGGCAGTGGCGCGCAGCCGGTCCTTCAGCGACTGGTCCCGGTCCGCCAGGAGGTAGTCGTGTACCCGTGACCACAGTCTCGTCATTTGCTATCCAAATTTCAGTCAGCGTCAGCGTCCCGTCAATGCGCTCACCACGGCCACGAGTTTTCGTCGCCGCGCTCTTTGCCACCGCAAGCGCCCGGCCACCAACCGTGCCCCAACGTCCTCACACACGACCACACATTACTACAGGATCTCACAAACACCACCAGACGCTTGGCACTGCGCTTTCCGCCAGCGTGCTGGCACGCGGCTAAGTGCCCGCGCGCGCCGACTCGTCCATTGCTTTTTTTTATGCTGCGCGTGGCGCGCATTCCTACGCGCGCCAGTGAGGGCTCGGCTAGCGCAGGGTGGGGGCTGCCGCGCTCAGGATCCTGACGAAGCCGCACCGGCCTTGCCCCTGCAGGATCCTGGTCTTCCGGGGGGCGGGGGGTGGTATAGTTGCCTACCCTCTATTTGACTCGGAAATCCTCGTCCGCGATGTCCCACGCACGCTCTGGCGCACTGATCGCGATCATCGTCTTCGGGGCCTTTGCGGCCTACGCGTTCTTAGCTTCCGCCACTTATCGAACCAGCGCGCTCGTCGTTGTCGACGCTGCGACCTTGCCGGAGCCGATCGAAGCGGCTCGTCGCCTCAGTGAGGCAATCCTGGATCGCAAGATGCTGGAGAAGCTTTCTCGCGAGCGGGCTGAATCGGCCGCGCCCGACGCGCAAGCACAAGCCTCGAGCAGCGTCCGCCGCGGTCTGGAAGTCGACACGAGTGACGCTCGCACGATCAGCATCAGTTACCGCGACACGGACGCGGCGCGAGCTCAGAGCGCATGCAATCAACTGGCGAAGCATGCGGTGGAGCTCGCGCCGCTCGTGCTCGTCGACCGCAGCGCGGAGCGAGCCATCGACCTCAAGCGCCAAGAGCAGACACAGCTATTGGCCGAGTTCTTGGCGCAGCACCCGCAGGTCGTTACGCAGGCGATCCCCGCGGGCGGCCCGTCGCTCGATCGCGACCGCGCCTTTTCGGCACTGACGGCAGAAAAATCGAACCTCGAGAAGCGGATTTTGGGCCTCGAAAGAGGCGTGTTTTCTGACAATCCCTACTTAGATCCTCGCGAGTCGGACGTTAAGCTCCTCCATCGTCGTTTAGCTGAAATCAACGTTGCGCTCAGTGTGCGGCGTCAAGCGCTGGACAGTAAGCAGACCGGCCCTCAGCTGCCGCCTGAGGTGCTGGCCGAGTGGAAGCATTTGCTCGACGCCGTCACGCAGTCGGCCTCGGACGCGCAGACCGAGGTGCGGCCCACGTTGCTCGCGCGGCTTGCTTCCAGCGCGGCGTTGCCCAGCTCGCCAATCGAGCCCGATCGCCGCCTGTTGCTGTTTTTTGGACTAATATTCGGCGTGGGCTTGGGCGCGGCCTTCGCGCTTGCCATGCGTACGCCTCAGGAACGCCGCTCCAAGTCGACACGTCCGCCCGTGCCGATGCAATCATCGCCGCCCGTAATATCCCCGGCCGCTGCGTTATCGCCGCAGACCGGCGCGACGATGTTCTTTCCCGCCGCGCCCGCGTTACCATCGGGTCTCGATCCCACGGTGCGAGCGCTGCCTAGTTCGAATCGCGCGCCGCCGATCGTGCCCGTTCCACAGCGACCTATTTCCACGTCTCCGCCGGGTGTGACCGGCGGTCCAACTGCTGATACGCAGGAACGGAGCTTTTTAACGCCGCCGGCGGCGCGTCAGGCCGGCGCTTCGAGCCGTCCGCCGGCACGGCGCTTCGCTTCCACGCTGGTTCTACCGCCTGCCGAAAACCCAACGCTCGCGGTCGACGAGGCCGTACCAGACCCGGTGTTGGCTTCCGCCGAGGAGGCATGGGAAGAGCAAATTCGGGCTCATGAGGTGCCCGGCTTCGCCGTTGTCCAGCCTATGTCGGAGCCCCCAACCGTCTTGCCGGCGGTGGCGCTCCCGCTCAAGCCTCCGTCTAGTGCTCCTCCGCAGGGTGCGACGGTACAGCGTGCGGCTCGACCGCAGAACCCAATGAAGGTCACCCAGCCGCTCGGCTCATTCATACCAGACGCACTCTGGGCGGAGACCGTCAAAGACGCAATCAGAGCGCCCACGCCGACGCCGCGCACGCCTGGCCCGTTCCGTTCGGTGTCGCCCGGTCCAGGCTCGCAATATAGCTACGTCAACAGTCCGACCGCGACGAGCTCATCATCGTCTTTGCCTCCGCCGTCGTCGAAAAAACACGTCGTGCGTGTGCAGGAGGTTCCGAGGAGCTGGCGGCCGGACTCGGACTTGACGCCGAACGCACAGCGGTCGCTGTGCGAAAAGCTGGTGCCGTACGCCGTCGAGAGCTGCTTCGTCCTGACCGTCATCTCGGTGCCCGAAGCCGTCAGGTATAAATCGCGCGTGACGGCAGAGGTCGCGTTGGCGTTGGCCGAGTCCGAGCACCCACGCATTCTGCTCCTAGAGGGCGATCTGCATCGGCCTTGGGTGACGCGCATGATTGGCGTCGACATGCCGCTTTCTACCGGGTTCTCACAGCAATTGAACGCGCGCTCCATGGATGCGGGAGAGGCGCGGTGGACGGTGTTGGGCTGTTCGCGTTCCCTGCACGTGCTCGCCGAGGGGATGATGCGCTCTCCGGGCTTGTTGCTCTCCAGGCAGTTCGCGGAGTGCTTGAAAGAACTGCGCACTTACTACGACTTCATCGTGATCGATGGGCCTACCGCCTCGCTCGACGTCGATTCGGGGGCGATCGATGCGGTTTCGGACGGCCTGCTCACCGTCTGTCCCGCCGCGGGTTCGCCGGCTCTCGAACGCCTGCAAAGCCGCTTCGGCAAGAAGCGCTTCAGTGCCTTTGCGACCGCTCCCTAATTCTCGCCAGTGTGCTGGCGTCCGCGATCTGTGTTTGCCGAGTCAATCGCAGGCGGCTCAGCGCCGCGCGCGCTCTCGAAGCTGGCGCGCCACGATTGCAAAAAATTGTGGGTCGCGCAGTAAGTAGCGGCCCGCCATGCGGCGCGGGTCTTGCGCGAGGCGATAAAGCCATTCTAGCCCCGCGTCTGACATCCAACGGGGTGCTCGGCGTTGGGCGCCGGCTATGAAGTCCAGGCTTGCCCCGACA
>CAXSGJ010000053.1:0-29597 GCA_964236865.1 uncultured Polyangiaceae bacterium | reverse complement strand
CGATGGCGACCGCGGAGCCGAGCGACGAGCGCTGCTCGTGACTCCAAATTTCCTGCTTCGGAGCGCCCAGGGCAACTAGCAGCAGATCGGGCTGCGCGTCCGCGATGCGTGCCAGGATTGGCCGCTGCACCTCGGGCGCGCCATTCACGTCGATGCGCCCTGAATCCATGCCGACGACTTGCAGCGCCGGCAGTTCTTCCAGCAGCTTCTTTTTGGCTCCCTCGGCTGCGCCGGCGGCTCCGCCCAAAAAGTACACTCGGTGTCCGCGTTCGGCGGCACGGCGCATCAAGGGCATGATCAGATCCGAGCCGGAGACTTTCTCCGGCAACGGCGTCTTGAGCAGCCGCGCCGCCCAGAGCAGGGGCATGCCGTCCGCGAGCGACAGGCTGACCTCATCATAGGCCGCGCGGAAACGCGGGTCGCGCTCGGCCTGGACGACGTGGTCGACGTTGGGTGTGAACACGCGGCCGCCCTGCCTGGCCCGCACCAGCTCATCGATTGCGTCCAGCGCAGCTTCGAAGCCCACGCCGTCCACCGCCAGCGACCCGATGCGGATCCGGCTCCCGAGCCATTGCCGGTCGCTCAAGAGCCGGTACCCTGGAGGACGACCGGCACGGTCCTCGCCAGCACGTACAGATCCAGCCAGGGCGACCAGCTGCGCACATACTCGACGTCGAGCAGCACGCGCTGATCGAACGTGGAGGCATTGCGTTCCGTCACTTGCCAAATTCCGGTTAGCCCCGGACGAACTCTCAAAATGATCGCCTCGTGCCCGTTCATGTCGGGGATCTCGCGCTCCAAGTAGGGCCTCGGCCCGACCAGGCTCATATCGCCCACGAACACGCTCCAAACCTGGGGCAGTTCGTCCAGGCTGTAGCGGCGGAGTACGCGCCCGATGCGCGTCACGCGTGGGTCGACAGTCAGCTTGTGGAACTCATCGTACTCCGCTCGGAGCCGCGGATCGCGCTCGAGCACTTCTTTCAAGCGCTGCTCGCCGTCCCCATACATGGTGCGAAATTTAAATGCGGTGAAGCGTACGCCGTCCTGGCCGAGGCGCTTCTGTCGATAAAAAATCGAGCCTTTGGAGTCGAGCTTGATCAGGATCGCCATGGCGATGATGAACGGCATGATCAAGAGGCCGCCGAGCGTCGTCAGCGCAAGATCCATGGCGCGCTTCGCCATGCGAGGGCCGGCCAGCAAAAGTTGCCGCTGCACTTCGATACCGAGCACGCCACCCAAATTGTGCGTGGGCGCGCCAAAGTGCGCGACTGAAAACAGATCCGGAATGACGAGGACGCTCGAGTAGCCTTCGGCATAGCGCTCGATGACGGCCAAGAGTTTCGCCGAATCCATCTTCGGCATAGCGATCACGATCGAGCGAATGTGAAGGCGCTGTGCGAGGATCGGCGCAAGCTCTAGACCGCCGACAACCGGCACGCCTTCGACTTCGGCGAATTGCTCGAGAGCGGAGCGGGTGGACGGAGTCTCGTAGTCCTCGCGCGCCGATTCGTCGCGCACGGAATCGGGCCCCTGCCGTACCGACTGCACCATCAGATCGTCCTCGCCCCAGGTGGCGCGGACGGTGCCGTGCTTGGTTGGATCGTCATCCAAGATGGCGACCGGCTTGAGCCCGAGCTGTGGCCGGCTTTGCAAAGTAGCCACCACGGCGCGACCCACTTTGCCGGCGCCGATGACCACGACGGGCTGCCCCCACCATGGCCGCCGTGCACACTGCGAACGCAGGGTCGCCCGCCCGATGGGCACGATGAACGCGGAGACCACCCAGCCGAGCAGCCAGGCCCCGTGCGACACGGCGCTGATCGCGCCGCTCCTCGCAAGCACCGCCACCGCCCAGGAGCCGGTGTAGATCAGGCAAGTCGCCAGCGTGGCGCGGCGCAGCTCTTCGGGCGGGCTGGGCGGCGTCATTGCATACAACTGCAGCGACGCGAAGGCGGCGATGCAAGTCGGAACGATGGCCGCGACGCTAAAGCGTTGCGTGCCGGTGAGCGCGTCACCCGCGAGCACGAAGCCCGCCAGTGCCGCGGAAAGCCCGAGCGTGAGCACATCCGTCAAAATCAGCAGCGTGAATGAAAGTAGCGGCCGCCCGGGCACGTGTAAGCCGACGATCGACGGGTTTTTGCGCGCGCGCTGCGCTAGCCCGCGGCCCTTGTCGTGAGCAATCTGAACCTGCTCGATCAAGGCTTCGGCGATTGCTTTCGAATCGCAAGCGCCCATCCGTTTCAAGATGGCCCCCACGTGGCCACCGCTTTCGGCTTGCACCTTGAGCGCGTCGCGCAGCTGTTGCGGCGTGATGATGCCCTTACGGATCAGCAGCTGGCCGATCTCGTTATTTCGCCGCCGCCGCCTCTTGTAAAAGGCGGGCGCACGCTGCTGTCCCGAGCCGTTCGGGGGCGTCGCAACGACCACGGGCTTCGCTCCGTGACCCATTCAGGGACGGATCATCCGAGGAGGGCGCGGCCAACCCAACTGGTCTTCGCCCCCTGGATTGCGACGCGCGCGATTTCTAGCATGAGCGCGCCGTCGATTCCCTCTGGGCGGATCACGATCTGCGGTGCGCTGGTGAAGCCGCCGACGACAACGTCATCCAGAACCCGCACGACGTTGTACTGACCGCGCTTGAGTCGAACGATGCGGTAGGTCGTCCCAGCAACCTGAATCATCCCTTTGACGATTTTTTCCATTGTTCTCCGCGCAGAAAGTTACATACCGCTCTCGACCCGACCTGGGAAGAGGACTCGTGCTGCATTGGGCAGGGCTCGTGTTTCAATTCCGTTTCGAATGACAAGGTGCAACCGTAGCCAGGCAATCATCGGCCAAATAGCGCGACGCGGCAAGGGATGCGTGTTCATCGCGCGCAGGCGCGCCAATTCCTACTTAGCCGGCCATCCAGTTTCACTTTGGCCGCAGAGCCAGGAGGCTCTGGAGCTGATGTACGCTGCGTGCGCCGATCAATGCCACCGACACGCCGTCCAAACGACTGGCGTAGCGCAGCGCCAACGTAGAGAGCGGCAGGCCTTCGCCAGCGGCCTGCTCCCGAAGCTCCTTGAGTTGCTCGACTCGCTGTTCGACCTCGGCGGCGGAGCTACAGTACTGCTTTAGGTCGATGTCCTTGGCATCTTTGATCAGAAGCCCATTCGCCAAACACTCCCGCGCGATGACGCCTACGCCGCGAGACATGGCCTGGGGAATGAGCTGACGCGCGCTGCCGGGCTCGAGCAGGTTCAGCACGCATTGTACCGACGCCACATTGGAATAGCCGAGCCCGGCGAGGCCGGCTTCCAGCACATCGCAGGATACGCCGTAGTATCTGATCTTTCCCGAGCGTTTCAGGTCATCGAGCAGCGGTTCCCATTCTCCATTCATGACCACGTCGAGCGGCACGCTGTGCAACTGAAAGAGATCCAAGTGGTCCGTTTTTAGGCGCCGCAAACTGCCCTCGACGGCTTGTCGCAGGTAGGCTGGCGAGAAGTCTTGACTGAGCGCACCGCGAGCTCCGCCCGGCAGCTTGTCTCTGCGGATCTTCAATGCACGGATCAGCGGCCGAAGCAGTGGCTTGATACGCGCCGCGAAACGGCGCCGCGTGGGCAGGCAGTAGCCGGCCTTGCTTGCGATGATCACGCGGCCGCGCTGCTTGCGAAACGCCTGGCCGATGAGCACCTCGCTCTCTCCCTGACTGTACATGTCGGCCGTGTCGAAGAAATTGATGCCGAAATCCGCGGCGGTCGCGAGAAGCCGCAAGAAAGACTTCGAATCGCCCTGAAAAATACCGCCGATGCGCGCGCATCCCAAGCCGTACTCCGAGACTTTCAGATCCGTGTTTCCAAACGACCGCAATTTCATGGGCTCGAGTATCGCTCGGCGGCGGCGCGCCGGCAAAGCAGAGAGCGCCGTGGCCGTCGCTTGCGCAAGCGGCGGCAAGCCGCAGACGATGCATGAACTCCCTAGCCCCCGACAATGGTATAGGGTTCGGTCGTGAGAGACGACAATCGAGTCGTGGTGATTGGAAGCGGGCCCGGTGGGGCCGCGGCGGCTGTCTTCCTCGAACGCGCGGGCGCACAGGTCCTAATCCTTGAGGCGGGCCGTGAGCGGTCGGAGCTCGGACTCACCCTGCGCATGCGCGGCATGACGGTGGCGAAACATCGTCCGCACGCGCTGCTTCAGCGCCCGCACGTCTTGCGCACCGGCGACGATACCGCCGAGGTCAATGAGGAGCTCGCCCCCGGCGGCCTCACGAACCACTGGAGCTGCGCTGTTCCGCGCTTTTCGGAAGACGACTTTCAAGACGCAAAGCGCGCCGGGTTTGAGTGGGAATGGCCGATTGGCTACTCCGAGCTTGCGCCTTGGTATGATCGAGTCGAGCCCCTTTTGCACATCGCGGGCCCGACGGTGGGCGTTCCGCAAGTGCCCCTCGGCAACGTCTTGACACCGCAAACCCTGAGCCATGATTGGCGCGCGCTGAGCGACACCGTGCAGGGTTTCGGCCGCTCGATTACCACCCTGCCGTACGTGTACGGGGCTGAGAACACCGTGACGTTCAGCGGCACCGTCTTCAACTCGTTCGTGCGCTTGGTCAAGCCGCTGATCCGCGCAGGCCGCGTGGCGATCCGCTACGGCACGCGCGCGCTCCGGCTAGAATGGTCCAGCGAAAAGCGCCGCGTCGAGGCTGTCATCGTCCGCGATACCGCGACCGGTTTGGAGAGCCGCGTGCCTTGCCGCGCGGTCGTCGTGGCAGCGGGCGCGGTCAATAGCTCGGAAGTTTTGCTTCGCTCGACGAGCGCGGATTTTCCAAACGGCCTCGGAAACACGCATGGGGTACTCGGCCGCTATTTGCATGACCACCCGCTCGGCAAGCTCGTGGTCGATCTCGCGGCGCCCATTTCCATGCATCCCATCTCCTACTTCACGAGGCCCGCGCTGGACCGCTGCACCGCATTGTACGCGGCGGCGGCCGCACAATGGGGCGGCGCCGCCATCTACGCTCGCAGCGTGCTCGAGCGCCGGCCTGGCCGACTGCCGTGGGTCGGCTTCAGTGTATTTGGAACGATGATCCCATCACGCGATAACTGGGTCGCACTCGACACCGGGCGCCGGACCAACCACGACACGGGCATCGAGCTCCACGTCAGCCACTCGCCGGAAGCGATCCGGACGCTGGAGCAAGCGCGCGATCAGATTGTGGAAGCGTTGGCAAGCGCGGGACTCAGCCCCAAGACCCGGATTTGGAAGGTCGAGGCGCCTGGCAACTCGAATCACTACGGTGGGACCTGCCGCATGCACTCTTCGGAACACTTCGGCATGCTGGACGCGTTCGGTCGGGTACACGCCGTGCGTAACGTCGTTGTGGCAGATTCTGCGGCGTTCACCACGGGCCCGGAGAAAAACCCCGTGCTCACGTCCATGGCGCTGTCTGCGCGAGCGAGTGATCGGCTTGCGCAGGACCTGAAGAGCGGCGACCTGTAAGCGCTCGAGCGGCGATGGGACTGGCTCCTAGGCGTCGTAGCCCTTTTGGCCCATCAGCGAGCGGGCGAAGCGATAGGCAGAGTAGGTGATGGGGGCGGTCACGAACGTGCGCTCGCGCAGGCGACCCAAAAAATTGGGTTTGAACCAATTCGGATCGAAGGAAATTCTGCCTTGATTTACGGCGAACGGGTCGCCCTTGGGCGCGACCGTTTCCCCGAACGTGAATGCCAACATCGGACGCGGTGCGGCGCTCTTGTTGGGCATGCCGCGATGCCAAAGGCGAGACGTGCGCACCAGCACATCCCCGGCGCCGAGTGGCAAACGCGTGGTGAGCTTGTAGCGGCGCTGAATTGCGTAGCGCCAGAACTCGTAGAAGCGCTTGTGGGTGCCCGGCAGCACGTCGATGGCGCCGTTTACTAGATCCGTGTCCACGACCGCTACGTTCGCGATCATGAAGTCTTCTGCAAATACGCCATCCATATGATAGTGCTGCGCGACGCTCTTCGGCATATTGAAGTTGCTGCTGACGCGGAGCGGCATTGGCTTCTGATACAGCTCCTTGATCAAGCCGAGAACGCCGCGCTCTTCCAGCGCCTGCAGCGCGAAACGCGAGGCCTCGCCTGGAAAGCAGTTGAGGTGCCCGCTGATGTTGCCGCCCCCCGAGAACAGATCCCCCGTGCGCTTGGCTTCGGCAAACACGTCGAAGATCTGCTCCTTGAGAGTGGCCAGTTCGGCCTTCGGCACGATGGACCGGAGGACGACGTAACCGGCGTCGTCGAAAGATGCTCGCAAATTGTCTAGTTCACTGCTCGATAGCGCGTTCATTGAAGAGGTCCCTACGACTAGTTGAGGAGCAGCTCATTCGCCCGAGTAGGGCGGAAGGCGGAGCTCGGCCAGCACCGGAAGTTGCAACTCGACCTGCCAGCGCTCGGCCAAGACGCCCTCGCGAACGGCCAGCCCAACGGGAATCGCGATGCCGATGAGCAGCGAAGCGAGCAGGCCAATGGCGACGATCACGCCGGGCTTGGGTTTGGACGGCTTGGGCGGAACTTCGGCCGGAATGATCACTTGGTAGCGATGATTGAAAGCAGCCTGGGCCGTATCGAGCTCAATCCGGGTCGTGAGCAAATCGTTGCGCAGCGTCGCATACGTCATCATCGCGCTGGACAGCTGCGTGGTGAGCGCTGGATCTCCAGTGTCGTCTCGAAGCAAGAGCGCAACGTCCGGGGGCAAGGGGTCGCCCGCGGGGGTGCGGGCCGCGCTGGGCGTGCCGTATGTCAGCGCGCCGCCCGTTCGCGAGAGGCCTTCACGCTGGCGGATCTCGCTATCGGCGTCTTTGACCTCTGCTTGTAGCAGGGCCATATTGGACGGTACCTGGGCCAACATCGCGACTCGCTCGCCCTGAGTGACGACATCGGGGTGCGACGCGGTCAAGTGCAGCTTCATGTCGTCAAACTTGGCTTGCGCCTCGTGCAGCCGTCGATCGCGTTCGGCCTCAACGTCGGCCAAGTTCCGCTTCAAGGTCGCGAGTTTGTCCTTCAACACCGGCAGTTCCGGGTCGGGCTCGGTCGAGCGAGCGACGACGACCCGCGGGGCGACTGCGGCGGCCGCGCTCGCGGCGCCGTCGGCGGCTTTGATCCGCGCGGTCGCTTCTCCTCGAACCTGGTTCACGCGTTCCGTGCGCGACGCCCGGACCTGTTCCGCAAAGGTCTCGATCTCGCCCACCATCTTCGTCGCATGACCGCTTAAGATCGCCATCTTTTCTTCGAACGCGGACATCTCGGCGACGTGTCGCGCCTTGACGAAGCTTTCGCGAGCGGCGCGAGCGAGATCGGCGGCGGTCTGGCCGTCGGACCAAGAAGCGATGATGGTGAGGTCACTCTTTTCGACAGTGACTTCGATCTTGGATTCTATGGTCGCCACCAGGATCGCGATCTGATCCTTCTCGCTTGGCTCTCCCACCAAGCTGCGCGTGATGCGGTCTTTGAGTTTCAGCACCGGCGGGCGCCGCGCGGCTCGCTTGTGAATCAAATCGGTCTCCCGGACGATGGCTTCCAGGTTCTCGTGACGCAGGATCAGATCTTCCGCGCCGGCCAACGGGGTGGCCAGGATTTTTGCGTCCAGCACTGGGTTGCCGACCGGCATCACCACCGTCGTGCAGGAGAACGTGCGCGGCCAGTAAATGGCCAGCACGATGGCGATTGACGCGCCCGTGAGGAACAAGCACGCGCTCAGCAGCCAGCGCGCTCGTAACGCCCGCTTGCCAAATTCAAGATACGCCTTCAAAAGCTCGAGTTGAAAGCCCTTGGTTTCGGGTTCTCGCTCGCTGTCGTCGTCTATCTCGTCCATTGGGTGGCTCCCTTGGCTCTCCCGGGCTAGCGGCAGCACTAAGTATCGTCACAAAACCCGTCTCGACGAGCAACTTCTTTCGGAGCCGGCTGGTGACTTCGGAATGCGAGGCCGCGGGCTCGCGGCTCCGACCGCATTCCGAAGTGGCTGAAACTGTGCTCAGCGCGGGAGGTGGTTGTTCAGGCGACATACATACATAACCGCGTGCCGCAGTCCTGCGCGTCCGGGAGCCGCGGCCGCCGAAGGCCTTACTAAGACGCGAGGCGTCCTCGAGCGCGCCGCCGAGAGAAGCGTTGCGACTCTCTCTCGGTGCGTCTAAGACTACTCCGCCTATGCGTTGCTTGATACTCGCCGCAGGTCGCTTCGATGCTCAACTGCGCGGTGACATCGCGGCAGCGCGTGAGCCCCGGCTCGACGTGTTCGAGCTCCAGACCGCGCTGCAGGCCGACGTGATTGACTTCGGCGATGTCGATCGATCTTCTCTACCGAGCGTCAAGCTGGCGCGTCGCGCGGCGGGGCTATCTGCCGCCGTGGCCGTGCTCGGCTTTGCACAGCGCGCCAAGTACGACGCTTTTTTCACGACCGGGGAAGACATTGGCCTTCCCTTGGCTGCGCTCATGAAAGCGAGTGGATCACGAAGCTCGCACACCATGATCGCTCACACGCTCTTTCCCGAAAAAAAGGCGCTGTTTTTCAAGGTTGGGCGCGTTGGCAGCCAGATTGATCGCGTCTTGGTCTACTCCTCTTCGGAGGAGCGGCTAGCCATCGACGAACTCCGCCTGCCCGCGAGCAAAGTTCAGCGCATTTATTATCACGCGGACGAGCGCTTCTTCAAACCGGACGGGCGGGCACTCGAGCCGGACCTCGTGTGCGCGGCCGGGCAATTGTTGAGGGACTACGACTGCTTGGTGGATGCAGTGCGTGGGCAACCCGTGCGCGTTCAAATCGCCGCCGGCAGCCCCTGGATCGACCACACACTGCGACCGCGTGGCGAACTGCCGCCCAACGTCACGTGGGGCCGTCTCGACCGCTTTCAGCTCAAGCAGCTGTACGCGCGCTCGGCTTTGGCTGTGGTGCCGATTCTGCAAAACGAATATCAGACGGGGATTGCCACTATCCTAGAGATGATGGCGATGGGCAAATGCGTGATCGCAACGCGCACCCGGGGCCAGACCGACACCATCGTCGATGGCTCGACCGGAGTTTACGTGCCCCCCGGGGATTCGACTGCGCTTCGTCAGACCATCGAACGCCTACTCGCAAATCCGGAAGAAGCGGCCAGGATCGGTGCCGCAGCTCGCAAGTTTATGGAAGAGAAGGCAGGCCTGGACGTCTTCGTCGAACGCATCGCCGACGCCGTGCGCGAGGGACATGCGGCGCGCCTGGCGCAGTCTTGACGCCGTTTCTTCGTCGGACCTTGGCTGCGAAGTAAGCTATCCACGTGCTGAGCAAAAAGGTCGCGGTCGTTACGCTGCTAGGATTTTTCATCTTGGGCTGCGCGTTGCTTCTGCTCACGAAATTGCGGCGTCATTGGCACGACGTGCCGAATGCGATTCACGCGCTGGACGCCAATCGAGTCGGGACGCCCCTGGACGTAAACGACGCCTCGGAAGTGATCTACGACGGCAAGCTTTCGCCGGGCTGGAACGACTGGGGTTGGGGGCCACACGACTTGTCGATCCCCGGCCCCGCCAAGGTCGTATTCGCGGGCTATGGCGGGATCATCCTGCAACACGGCATGCTTCAGCCGCAATTTTCTGGCCTGTCCTTCCGCTACAAGGCGCCCCCGGAGTGGCCCGACTTTCTTACCGTGGCTTTGCGCTTCGCATCCAGCGATCCGGGAACCTACCCGCAGGTGACCGTCCAGACTCGGCATGTCGCGCTGCTGCCGGACGGTTTTCGCGAGGTGCTCATTCCCTGGAGTGAGCTCGACCCGACGAACGCTGCCTTCGATCGCGTGGTGATCAGCGCCGGGGTGCAGGTCGGCACCGAAGCCGCGCTGGTCGACAAGGTGCTGCTGCTGCGCGGTGATCCGAAGCGCGTCGCAAGCGGCGCGGCGCCGGAGCGATCCGTAACCCTTGAAATACAATGCGCGGGCGCGACCCATCCGATCAGCCCCTTGATTTACGGAAGCGCCAACGGCGATTGGGAAAGTGGCACGACGGCGCGTCGCTTGGGTGGCAACCCAACCAGCCGCTACAACTGGGACCTCTCGGCTTGGAACTCGGCCAACGATTGGTTCTTCGAGAACGGCAAGGGACCCGACTTGCAGACTTGGCTCAGCGAAGGCGTGAGTCATCAAACGCGCGCGGCCCTGACCGTGCCCATGATCGGTTGGGTCGCCAAAGATACTTCGTCGGTCGGCTTTCCCGTGTCGAAGCTGGGCAAACAACAGAAAACCGATCCCAATCGCAGCGACGCGGGCAATGGCATGGACGCAAGTGGCAAGCCGATCAGGCCCGGGCCTGAAACTGAAACGAGCGTCGCCGCCTCGCCGGATCGCATAGCCGGCTGGATCCGCGCGCTGCGGCAGAAGGACGAGGCGCGCGGCGCGCGTAGCGTGGAGACCTACATTCTCGACAACGAACCATCGCTTTGGGATCAAACCCATCGCGACGTTCACCCTGACCCGCTCACTTATGACGAGCTGCTCGATCGAACGATCCGTTACGCGTCGGCGATCCGGAGCGCAGACCCCGACGTAAAGATAGCGGGGCCCGCGGAGTGGGGCTGGCTCGGCTACTTGTATTCCGGCCGGGATCGCGCCGAGGGCAAGTTCATTCGCTCCGATCGCAGGCTACACGGGGACGAGCCGCTCATCGTTTGGTACCTGAAGCAATTGGCGCAATACGAGAGGGAGCACGGGAAACGCCTTCTGGACGTGCTCGATCTTCATTTCTACCCGGCCGCCGAGGGCGTTTACAATGCCAAGCCACGCACGGACGCGGACGGCGCTGAGCTTCGGCTGCGCTCCACGAGGTCGCTGTGGGACGCCTCATATGTGGATGAGTCTTGGATCAACGATTCGATTCGCCTGCTCCCGCGCATGAAGGAGTGGGTGGCAGCCAATTATCCAGGGCTTGCCATCTCCCTCGGAGAGTGGAGCTTCGGTGCCGACGATCACATCAGCGGCGCGCTGGCGACGGCAGAGGCGCTGGGTCGTTTTGGGCAACAAGGTCTCGACTCTGCGTACTATTGGGACGGCCCGAAGAAGGACACTGGCACCTTCTGGGCGTTCCGGGCTTTTCGCAACTTCGATGGCGCTGGCGGCCACTTTCTAGAGCTTTCCTTGCCCACCCACGAGGCGGACAAAATCTCACTGTTTGCCTCCGTAGGCCCGTCCAAGGACAACGTGGTTGCAATCGCTATCAATCGCGACGCCGTGTTCGCGGTGACGGCCCGCCTCGCCATCAAATCTTGCGGGTCGCTTCAGTCGGCGCGCGCGTTTACCTACAGCCCAGGCTCGCGGAGTCTTGCGCCAGCGGCTCAGCCCGCTCCACAGACCGACGGCAGTGTCGTGACTGCGTTGGCCCCATATTCGATCACCGTGCTCGACTTGCACGTCGCGCCCGGGGCGCCCTAGACGGTTATCTGGAGGGCGAAAAATGGTGCGAGTGGAAGATGGCGGAGCCGATAAAACGAGATTGCCCCACCTGCTTGATCGTTTTCTTCGAATCCGAGGACGACATCTTGTTGGCCAACACGCACAGCACCGCGGCGTCGGTGGCCTGTGCGATCGAAGCCGAAACCGCGCTCGCGACCACCGACGGCAACGCAACCAGTAGGCGCTGGCCCGTCAGCGTGTGTCGCTTCACCTCGTTGCTGAATGCAGAGAGCTGGCTGAGGGTGACGTGGGTGGCGTCTGCCACCTGAATTGGGCTGCCGACATGCACCATGCCCGTGCGCGAGAGCGTGAGCGCAATGGTCAGCGCGAAATCCGCAGGCGCGCCCTCGCCCGCTGGGACGAGCGCCAATGCTCGCCACGGGCGCGACTCGACCGCCAACCAGAGCCGCTGCCACTCGGCGTCCTGCCAGGGCTCGGTGCGCTGCCGATGGACCTCGATACTCGCGTCGGCACCGGTGTCGGATCCTCGGTTCTCTAGGCTCGCGTTACTCAAATCGTGGCTCCCGCACTGCACCTTAAGCCCGAAGCGGGTCGCCGGCTAGGAAATCGCCAAACGGCCCGGCGGCACGCTGGCCTGATACGCGGGCACCATCGCGTTGACGGTGCCATGGTTGCCGGTCTGGCTGATATGCTGGGCGCGGCATGTCGAAGCTCATCGAGCTGTCCATTCTCTTCGCCGTGATCGCCATTCCAGCGCGCGCCTCCCGTCTGCAGGACCCGCGCAAAGGTCTGCGCAAGATGGTCATCAACATGCTGATCTTCGAAGGCTGCTACATGTTGGCGCTGCGCTTTTTGCGCGGCCGCTTTTGACACGGGTTGCGTCAAGCTTGAGGGCTCGGGGGTCGAACTCCGGGGCTTCCGCCCTTGAGTGCTTTCGGCTCCCACTCACCCGCCGCGACGGCCAGCTTGCCGGACGCAGCGAGCGCGGGAGCGACCGTGAAGACGCCCGCCCAGAGCCCGAGCCCCAGGTCGCCCCAGCATTGAACGAGCCAGACCAAGACGGCGCCGAAGCTCACTAGCGCTGCCGCCCGTTCCTGGCCCTTCTTGCCGCCGTGGTAAGCGCGCATCGCGAAGTAGACGCCGCCCGTCCAAATCATCGTCAAGCCCGCATAGCCCACCAAGCCGCAGAACGCCCACAGTCCGAAGATACTGTTATGCGGAAGGTAGCGCTCGAGCGGGTAGTCCACTTCGGGCATTGGCACCGCCTCTTCGTACGGATGCCCATAGCCCGTTCCGAAAAACAGATTGTGACGCATGGTGACGATCAAGTTGAAGTTTTCGAGCTCGCGCCAGAAGCTCGAGCCATCGCTCTTGGTATCGACGATGGAGCGCAGGATTCGAACCGGCTTGTAAGTCATCCCGCCTCCGGAGTTCCAGCCGGCGAAGACGTAAATCGCCATCACGGGCGCGGCGATTCGCAGGTAGCGACGAAGGAAGCGTTTGACTGAATTGTCTTTGGACACGATGAACACCGTCAGCAGCACGAGCGCCACCTGAACCCAAACCAGCCGGCGATTATTTTCCACCATTCCGATGGCGAAAATGGGCAGCAAAACTGCGGCGACTAACTTTATTTTTTCCTTCTCGAGCAAGAGCGCGACAACCAGCAAGAAGGCGTCCGCAAACAGGATCGAATCCGCGTGGCTCGTGGCGTAGGGCAAGATGGTGGGCAAGAGCGTGTCGGGGTCCGGCTTCAGATCGACGAAATGGCGGATATAGACCGCCAACGCCGCCTTGTACGTTGCCGCCGCGAGCAATATCTTTGCAAAAGCGCGGTGATCGCTCGGGCCTCGCGAACCCACGTGGAAGAGTAGGAACACCACCGGTACATAAACGACCGCGCTGATTTGCCAGAGGGACATTGCGAAGTTGCCGCCGGTCACCATGCCCAACAGCCACTCGAAGGCCATGCTCGCCAGTGACAGCCAAGCCATCCGAACGAGTGGAACGGGCGTGCGCAATCGGCCCGCGCTGTCGATCGTCGAGCCCGTGGATTTGCGGTAAAAGGCGATCACGCCGAGCGCGACGAAACACAGGTCCAACCCGGAAAAAGACGCAAAGGAGAGCACTGGCTCTTTGTGGTCGAACGTGTTTAGGTGATCGAGAAAGAGTTTACCGAGCGGCATGAATGGCGGCACCCAGTCGTAAGTGGGCATGCCCTCCTGCGGATTCGGCAAGGTCAGCACGAGGAACATGAGCGTCATCAGCGAGTACCTGAGTGGCGTGCGCGCTGCGGCGTAGATCATCGCTGGGATGATGAGCACGGACAGGACCAACCCGACGAAGGTGTCCTCGATCAGCAGGCCAATGACGGTCAGTATCAGCGCCACGGCGATGGCGACGATGACGTCGCTCCCGACACTTTTTTCCGTAGGCATTGCTCGGCACTCTAACTCGGACGGTTGCCTCGCCACATCGGCAATCCGATGTTCGCATGCTATGGCTGCGGAGCCATGGGCGTTTTGAACCTGACCTGGGCGAGGGGTGGACGCACTCGGCGAGGCGGTCGGCTGGCCCTGCTGGTCCCGGCGGTGGCTCTAATTACGGTCTCGGCAGCACGGTCTTCGCTCGCACAGAGCGCGGCGTCTGCAACACCCGCCAGCGCGGACGAAGTGGTCTATCAGAGCGGGCTAAGGTCGGGTTGGCAAGACTGGGGGTGGGGTGCGCACGAGCTGGGCGCGACCGCACGGATCGACTTTGCTCACTACGGCGGTTGGATTTTGCATCACGAGCCCCGCGCGGCGCGCTACGGCGCGGTGAAGTTCCGAATGCGCGCGCCGGGCTCGTTTGGGTTTTTTTTGGAGCTCCGGCTCGCGAATGGCCAGGCCGACGATTCGTTTCCTGCGGTCGCCGTTGGCCCAGAGCGAGCGGCCCGCGCGCCCGATGGCTGGCTGGAGGTATCGGTCCCCTGGTCGTTGCTCGCGCCGTCGCCGGCGGCCTTCGATCGCATCGTGCTGCACGCTAAAGATGACGTGGGCCCGGGCTGGGTCGAGTTCGATAGTCTGCGACTAACGTCCTTCGACGGCGGGGGCACTGCCGGTGGCGCCTCGAACTCAGCGTCGCGCAGAGCGACCGCCTCGGTCGATTGCCGCTCGAAAGGCCATGCAATAAGCCCCTACATTTACGGCGTCGTTGGTGACACGTGGGATCTGGCGGCGACGGCGCGGCGTTGGGGCGGCAACCCCACGAGCCGTTACAATTGGCAGCTCGGTGCCCACAATACCGGCAAGGACTGGTTTTTCGAAAATGTCTCGGCCGCAGACTATCGTCGATTTCTGACGGATAACTTGGCTCACCACACGGCCTCAGCGCTGACCGTGCCGATGATCGGCTGGGTTGCCAAAGACCGCGTTTCCTCGGGTTATCCGCGGACGCTGTACGGCCCGCAACGCGCGGAGGACCAGTATCGCAGCGGTTCCGGCGATGGGGTGCGCCCCGACGGGACGCTGATCCGCGCGCGTTCGCCATTGCAAACGAGCGTCGAATCCACGCCTGCCATGATCGGCAAGTGGGTGGAGACGATTCGTGAGCAAGACCGAAAGGCCGGCACGCGTAGCGTTCAGTTATACTTCCTCGATAACGAACCGAACTTGTGGAACTCGACGCACCGTGACGTGCACCCGGATCCTCTGAGCTACGACGAACTCTTGGACCGCACCGTTCGATACGGGTCGTCGATCCGTGCAGCGGACCCGCAGGCGGTCATTGCGGGCCCCGCGGAGTGGGGCTGGACCGGCTACTTTTACTCGGCGGCGGACGCGCTCGCTGGCGTCAAACTCAGGCCAGACCGCCGAGCTCACGGCGACGTACCATTGATCCCTTGGTACCTGAAGAGCTTGCGCGAGCACGAACAAAAGACCGGCACGAAGCTTTTGGACGTACTGGACGTGCACTTCTATCCGCAGGCCCCCGCAGTGTACAGCGACGCCGCGGACCCAAAGACCGCCGCGCTGCGGCTCCGGTCGACCCGCGCCCTGTGGGACCCGACTTACACGGACGAATCGTGGATCAACGACAACGTTCGGCTCATCCCGCGCCTGAAGACCTGGATTGCGGACAATTACCCCGGCTTGAAGCTATCCATCGGTGAATACAATTTCGGCGGCGAACGAGACATGAGCGGAGCTCTTGCCCTGGCCGAAGCGCTTGGCCGTTTCGGGACGGAGGGTGTCGACTATGCCTTTTACTGGCTCACTCCCCCCAAAAATTCGCCCGCTTACTGGGCCTTTCGCAGCTATCGAGACTTTGATGGCAAGGGCGCGCGCTTCTTGGATCACTCGCTCCCGGCGCGCGCCGATGCCGGCCTGTCCCTCTTCGCTTCGCGTGATGAATCGGGTAAGCATTTGGTCCTGATCGCTCTCAACCTCGACCCGCAAACTTCGGCGGTCACCAAGATTGATCTCGCTGGTTGCGGCGTCCCGGTGGAGCGCCGAAGGTTCAGTTACGCAGCCGGCATGTCGTCGATCGCCAGCCTGAACACGGCGGACGCCCCAGGCGTGAAGCGCGCCATGCTGAGTGAGACCTTGGCGCCATACTCAATCACCGTGTTCGACATACAGCTGAAGTGACGTGCCGCAGCCGAACCGGAAACAACGCGGGCTCTCGAACCGCCTACTCACCTTGAAAAGACCACCGACGGGCCCGTTTCATGCTATGTCGGGCGACAATTTCTGAGCCGCGTCACTCCGATGAAGATACTTTTCGTAACCCCTTTCTTGCCTAGCCCACCGCGCTTCGGCGGTCAGCGGCGGCTCGACGGGTTGATGCGAGGGCTGGCACAGAACCACGAAGTCGACGTCGTCTCGTTCAACCGCACGGACGAGTATGAACACTCATCACTCGACGCCACCAAGAAGTTTTGTCGAGAGGTGGTGACGGTCCCTAATTTGGATCTGGCCGAGACCCGCGACAAACGTCGGATGCAGCTCAGGTCGTTGCTGTCGCTGCGCAGTTTCGAGCTGCTTTTGGCGGCCGGGCGCCACGATTTCCAACGCGCGCTAGACGGCATGCTGGCGCGCGTTGCCTACGATGTCATTCAAGTCGAGTTCGTGTGGATGACGGCGTTTCGATTTGCGCGGAGCGGCCCGGCTAAGCCGGTCTTGGTGCTCGACGAGCACAACGTGGAATACGACATCCTGAAGCGTACGGCGGGTGCTTCGGGCGGCTTGCCACGGCACGTTTACAACGCGCTCAACTGGCGCAAGCTGGCTCGTGAGGAGCGCGCTGCTTGGCGGAAGTTCGACGGAATCTCACTGACTTCTGCGCGCGATGCCGAGCTCGTACAACGGGATTTTCCCGGCGCGCGCACCGCGGTAATCCCGAACGGTGTGGACATTACCGAATTTTCCGTTTCTAGCCAGCCGAGCGAGCCGGACGTGTTGCTGTTCTTCGGGGCCATCAATTACTATCCCAATCAAGAAGCGTTGATCTACTTCATCGACAACGTGTTTCCGCTGATTCGCCAACGTCGCCCAGACACGAAATTTCGTATCCTGGGGCCCGGCGCGCCGGACTCTGTGCTGTCGCGTGCGGGCAACGGGGTGGAAGTGCTGGGCATGGTCGACCAAGTCGGTCCGTACCTGGAAAGCGCGACGGCGGTCGTCGTCCCATTGCGCATCGGCGGCGGCACTCGCTTGAAAATCGTCGAAGCCCTCTCCAAGGGCAAGCCAGTCATCTCGACACGGCTCGGTGCGGAGGGCCTGGACGTTGTCCACGATGAACACTTGCTGATTGCGGACGAGCCGCAGGCGTTCGCCCATGAAGTAGAGCGCGTGCTGGCGGATCCAGAATTGGGCGCGCGGCTTGGGCGTGCCGGTCGCCAATTGATGGAAGAACGTTACAGCTGGCAGGGCATCGTGGTCGGGCTCGAGAAGTTTTTCGAAAGTCTGGCTCACCCTGTTTGAGCGAGCGACGTGACGTTTCCGGCAGTCAACCAGGCATGTTAACGTCGCGCCAAGACCCATGGTGACTCTGCTCGGGCCGATCCTTGCGCAGCTCGTGACCTTGAGTGCTGGGGCGCGCGCCGAGGGCCGAGCGGTCCACGCTGCCGGTTCCACCTATTATGAGGCGGCGGCGCGGCCGGGTGCGGGGCTGGAGCTGGTGGAGAAGCGCTTCAGACTGAAGGTATTATACGCCCCATCCTTCACCCTGACTCCGCTGGAGTCGAACCCCGAGCTTCTCGTGTTTCACTCGGCGAGCATCGTTGCGAGCTATACTTGGCGCAGAACGGCGGTCAGCATCGCCGAGGCCTTCGGTTACGGCGATCAGAACTTCCGGGTGCTGGCGACGGCAGGGACGCCCGTTCCGATCGCCATGGCACCGGCTGCAACAGGCGACACGGGGACAGGCAATAGCAATTCGGGGGGCACCGCGTCCGGCACGCCATCCCCTGGGGCCGGGACGACGGCGCCAGGCGCTACTGGCGCGGGAAGCCCGGCTCCGGCCCCTACCGGGCAGGCCTCAACGCAGCATGTGCTCAATCAAAACGTTCGCTATTTGAGCTCGGTGACCAGCGCCAATGTCGGGCATCAGCTGGCGCCCAGCACGGCAATCGGCTTCAGCCTAGGGTACACCGTCGTTGGCGCAGTCGAATCCAAGTCGAAGGCCGATTATCCGTTGGTAAAGGGTCCGATCGCGGCGGCTACGATCAATGATCAACTCGATCAAGCGAACAACATCGGCGCGAACCTGACCGTTCAGTATTCGTCCGCTTCCAACGACAACTTCACGTGGCTAGTCGGAACCGGCGAGCGGTGGACCCACGACTTCGACGCCCGAACGTCATCGCAGCTAGGGGTTGGCGTCGCGGGCGGGCGCAATTCGCGGTCCGATGGTTACGTGGCTTACAGCATCTATCCGACGTTCGTCGCCGGGCTGACGAACGTCACTACGCTTTCACCGGGGTCCCTTGCTCTAGGGCTCTTCACATCGGCGGCTCCCGCCGTCGACCCCGCGACGCTGGTCCTTGACCCTCGCATCTCCGTGCAAGGCAGCGCCGTCTGGCAACGCGAACGCTTTTCGGCCGCTCTTTATGGCAGCAGTGCGTTTTCGTTGTCCTCGAAACAGACTACGGGCCTGTCCACTGTCGGCGGCGGAGCGGGTGTAGGATACCAATTCGGCGCTGCGTTTGGGATGGACGCCGGCGTTCGTGTCGCGCACCAAGCGTACCAAGGACAGACCGTGTTGCCGTGGAGCTACGCCGGATACCTCGGCATGACCCTCGCGCTTAGCTCACCTTTGAACTGAACGGTGCATGCCGAACTCGGGCTACTCAGCGAGCGCCGTCGATTTCATCCCTGTGCCGAGTCAATGCTCGAAGATGAGGGGGCCGGACGTGCCTGCAGTGCAGCGGGCGCCAACCGCAGCCACCTAGAAAGGGCGATCAGAGAACCCAGCAATGCCGCCGTGAGCGCTATCGGAAACGACAGCTTCATGAGCCCGATTCCGCGTGTACCCCATAAAATGTTGGCCAAGTTCTGCACGACACCAATGGGTAAAAGCAGCATCATCACGAGTAGCGGTGCCGACAAGATGACGGCCCAGCGCGGAAGGTGCTTAACCCCCAGCAGCAACGCCAAGAGCAGCGCGGGGGCAAAGAAGAGACACGCGTCGTAATGGTGGTGGTAGACGCAGAGGCAGCCCAGGCACACGAGCGGCGCAAGAAACAGCGCTGTGCCGCGCAGCTCGCTGGGCTTGGAAGCGCGCCAACCCTCGCGCAGCAGCCAGAGCGCAACGATTCCAGTCAGGGCAAGGGTGACCAGGCGCGAAAAACCTATGTGGCCTGTCAGACCGTAGAATAGCGCCGTCCAATCCAGACGCACACTGGAACGGGTATTCCACGGGTCCGGGGAGTTGATGTTGCCAAACGCTTCGAGTCCCGCGACGCTGGCTCGATAATCACGCAGGGAGCTCTCGCCCATGCGCCAGAAGCCCAAGGCGTTCAAGCTGACCCACGTTGCGAGACTTGCAGCCAGCGCGCCAAATCGCCGATGTAACAACAGGAGGCCCAGAAACGGCAAGGACAGGGTCATCTTCACGGCCACCGCCAAGATGGCGAGCGCCGCGGTCAAGCGCGGTTGTCTATCGTGTAGGGCCACGACGAACCAACACAGTAAGCCGAGCACCAACGGCGCGCCTTGCAAAAGAATCAAACCCCAACGCAACGCGGAGCTGATGCTGATGACGCCGGCACACGCCATCCAAACGTGGCTGCCCGCGCGCGGCGCCGCGAAGCGCACCATGCGCCGGACGCCGAGCACGAGCACCAGCTCCATCGTCAGAAACCAGGCCAGCTTTCCCAGCGAATATGGCAGGACCGCAAACGGGAGCATGGTGAAACCCGTGGCGGGCGGGTAAAACATGCCCATCGGACGGTCCACGCCGTAGCGCTCGCGGAAAATCGCCGTCGCCGCGGGATCATAGATGTTGTCGCCGGTGGCGATGCCGCGGCCCATCACATACAGCGATGGAAAATCGACGCCGCCGTTCCGCGCGGTGGAAGAGTTGGCGGCCAGCCCGACGAGCAGCAAAATCGCGCTTAAAGCGAGCAGTGCGCGTTTGGGCAAGGGCCTCTTCAGCATACGAATGAGTAAAGCTTAACGCGATCCGAGGTTTCGGCATAGGCAATGACATTCGAAGAGCCCGTGTCCGTGGCCAGTGGTCGTACGGAAATACGGGGCGCACGCTGGACGGCAGTCCAGTTGCGCCGGCGAACCGCAGCCTCGAGCCTGTGGCGGTGACTCTAGCGGCAATTTGCGTTAGGGATCAGTTGCGATGTCCACGCCAACACTACCGAAGCCGCGCGTTTAGGATGGACCGCTTGCCGGACCAGGCCGCCCGCACCTGTATCGTAGTTCCCTGCTATAACGAAGAAGCGCGCCTAGATGTCTCAGCCTTCGAGCAGTACCTCTCGGTTACAAATGACGTCTGTTTCGTGTTGGTGAACGACGGTAGTAAAGATTCAACACTTGCGGTCATTCAGGCGTTGGCCGCGAAGCACCCGCGTCGGATTCGAGCGCTGGACGTCACTCCCAATCAAGGCAAGGCGGAGGCGGTGCGCCGCGGCATGTTGCTCGCGATGCAGGGGCAAGAATTCGACTACGCTGGATTCTGGGACGCAGACCTGGCGACTCCGCTCGACGTGATCGAAGTGTTTGCCAACGTGCTGAGCCGCTTGTCACGAGTCGACGTGGTGTTCGGAACTCGCGTCGCGTTGCTGGGTCGACAGATCGACCGTAAGCCCAGCCGCCACTACCTGGGCCGCATGTTCGCCACCGCCGCGAGCGTCGTCCTGTCGCTGCCCGTCTACGACACTCAATGCGGCGCAAAGCTATTTCGGGTGAGCGACCACGCCCGCGCCTTGTTTGCCACGCCCTTCGGCTCACGCTGGATTTTCGACGTTGAGCTCGTGGCGCGGTACTGTCGTGATCGATCCGGTTTGGTGGGTATCTACGAGCTACCGCTCGACCGCTGGCGCGACGTCGGTGAGTCGAAGGTTCGGCCCATCGACTTCGTGCGCGCCATCGGCGAGATGGTGATCATTTATCGCACGTATTCTCGGCACGAAAAGCGTCGCCGCACCCTGGAGTTCATCACCTCGCCGATCGTCCGGTACGCCGCCGTGGGCGCCGTCGGGACGGGCTTCCACTTCGCCACGCTGAGCGTCGCCGTCGAGCTATTCAGGCTCAACCCCGTGCTGGGCTCCGTGCTGGGTGCCAGCGTGGGAGCGCTCGTCAATTACGTGCTCAACTATCACCTGACCTTCGCCAGCAAGGCCTCGCACCGCGAGACGCTGCCGCGCTTTCTGGCCGTAGCCGCCTTGGGTGTGCTTCTGAACGGCTTGGTCGTCAAAGTCGCGACGGAGCGGCTCGGCACGCATTACTTGATTGCGCAGGCCGTTGCGACGGTGCTCGTCTTGGGCTCGGGCTTCGCGCTGAACAAGCTCTGGACGTTCGGGCAACGCAGCTGAAACTCGGGCAACCATCCTCCATGCAAACGGAGCTCGGACCACTCTCGATTTCGTCGGCAGCCTCGGCTGGCGAGCGGTCCTGTCTCAGTGAGTGGCCGACGCCCGCGCCGATAAAAGTCGAGAAAACCGCCCCGCTTTATCGGTACCTGCCGGCTCTGGATGGGCTCCGCGCGCTCAGCATCCTTTGGGTTCTCTCCGTGCACTGGCCGATGCAGCTGGCGCTGCGCAACACCGCGTTCGTGAGGCGCGGAGCCTTCGGCGTAGAGATCTTTTTCGCCATTAGCGGTTTCTTGGTGACACGCAGCCTGCACCAGTGCGTGGTGCGAGCGACCCTCGAGCGGAGCGGCAAGCCCGCCATCTTTCGCGACTTCATCGTGAGGCGCATCGCCCGCATTTGGCCGCCATTCTTCCTGGCCTTCAGCGGCGCGCTCGCCGCCATGCTGGTCGATCCGGGCTTTCGCAACAATCTGAGCACGCTCCTGCCCATCGCCTGGAGCTTCCCGACGTTTCTTTCGAACTACACGATTCCGACTCACGGCGCTCCCTTGTCGCTGTTCATCACGTGGTCGCTCTGCTTCGAGGAGCAATTCTATGTCGCGCTGATCGTCATGTACTTGCTCGGCAGTAAGAGCTTGAGCAAGCTCATCGCAGGAGCCGCGCTGGTCTCGATCGCGGTCCGCGTGGTCGCGGCCGCCGTCTACCCACACCAAGTGTCCGAGTACATCCTCCAGATGGAGACGCACTATCGTTTCGACGCGATCGCTTGGGGTTGCTTGGCCTGGGTTTACCATGAGCCCATCAGCCAGTTCTGGGGTCGCAGCAAGCGTCGGCGCATCCTCGAAATTTCATGCGCGGCGGCGGCAGTGGTGGTTTGCTGCTTCAACCCGCACGATATGGCACTGCGAGCGCTTTGGTACGTGGCACTCGCGCCGGCGTTCACGGCGTTGGTCTGCGCATTGTGCTTTTCGCCGAGGTTTTGGCTGGCCCGGGTGCTTTCATGGCCCCCGTTGGTGCTAGTCGGGTCGGTCTCCTACGAGATCTACCTGTCTCACGTGACGGTGTTTCGCGTTCTGTCTCGGCTCGGCTTCGAACGCTGGGGGGCGCTGTACTATCCACTCACGTTCGCGTGCGCTATCGGGGTCGGTTGGGCCTTTCATCGCCTCTTCAGTCGGCCCGCACAACGCTTCGTTCGGCGTTGGTTGGAGCGCCGGCCCGCGTAGTCGCGTCAGGCGTCACGCGAGACATGTGGACCAGCGCGCGCGCCGGCGCGCCGGAAGATTTTTGGGAACCAATCCCAAGCCGTGCCGAAGCTCAGGGGGGCGTTGTCTTTAGCGCCCATACGCCCTGCATCCAGTCGGACGAATACAGTACACCGCTCTTACGGTCGAACGCCATCTCGAACGGTCCGCCGTCAGCGACCGCTTGGGCTCCGCCGCTCATCGGGCGCCAAACCAAGCCATCCGTTTCTAGCGAGGTGAGTATTGGCTGCGGCCCTGCGAGGTACGCGACTCCGGTGTAGAGCAGATTGCCGTCTCCGTGCACGGACGAAACCCCACCTCCGAGTTCGAGCAACGCCCAGCTCGCCCCGTTGTCCGTACTGCGCAACACACCACTGACGCTGCCGGCATAGAGGACGCCGGCCTTGCTGTAGTAGCTGTCGCTGCCGCCGTGTAAAATGTTGATCGGGGTCACCTGCTGCCAGGTTGAACCGCCATCTTGCGTGCGCCAGATGCCATTCGTCTGTGTTCCAAGCAGCCACGTTTTCGCGTCGCCCATCCGGCCATCAGGTGCGTAAAGGAAGTCGATGGAGTGACCGTAGCCCCACGCCGCCTTTGGTTTATGCACGAGCCACGACTCGCCGCCGTCTCGGGTCTCCACGATGCCGGCGCTCTCACCGTACGCAGCGCTGCCTGGAGCGTACGGCGAGTGGGACGATACAAGCACGTGATCGAAGTCGCTCGGGTCGACCGCGACGTCGTAAACATCATCGATGAAGATGTGTTCTCGTTGCGCAAGCTCGCTCCACGCGCGAGGCTTCGCCCAGGTCTCGCCGCCGTCCCACGAAACCCAGAATCCGCGTGTGTTGCCGCGCACGCCGTCGCCAACGTACAGGTGATCGGGGTTGCGGGGATCGATACGGATGTGCAGGGGTTCATCGAACGGTCCAAGCTTCATCCATGATGCGCCGCCATTCTTTGTCTTGAACAGGCCGCCGCGCGCTTCCTCGTACGGAGTATTTCCCCAATACACAGTGCCGGTGTTGCATGGGTCTACGGCGATTCCCTGACCGATGCAGGTGAGCGGCTTGCCCTTCAAGATCCCGGGTGGCGTAATATCCACCCACTGGCCAGGCAGGAATGAGGGCGCGTCCGCCGGCATCGTGCCCGCGCACGTCGCGCCCACGCCGCCGATAACGGGAGCCATCTGGCGAGACGGACCGGCTCTTCCCGCGCAACCGAGGCCCGCGCAGGCGCCGATGGCCGCGGCCACGACGCGGGCGCGATACGTTTTCGGTTTAGCACCCGCGCGCATGCTTCACGCTAGCGCCAGGGCTCTGCGGCTGTCCACCAACGTTCTAGCGCGTTCGCCGGCGTTCTCGGTCTTCGTACACAAATACTCGGCATCCGTCGCATCGACTACTCGTGTCGGTTGCGGTAAGCTCTGACTAATGCGTTACCTTAGCCATTCTGCTCTCTTGATGTGCGCGAGCGCCGCGCTAGCAAGCTGCACCGTTGTCACCTCCGAGCCCCGCGATGACGCTGCAGGCACGGGCGGCAGTGGCGGCGCTGACGTGGGCGGCTCTGCCGCGGGCCACGAAGCCGAAGCGGGGGATCAGGCGATCGCTGGCGACGGCTCGGGAGCGGCGGGCAATGGTTCGGGTGGAGAGCCGACTGTGGGCGCCGGCGGAGCTGGTTCCGTCACTCTAACCAGTTGGAAGAAGGCCACCGGAAATTTGACGAGCTTGCAATCCGTGTGCGGCAATCTCACCTTCGTCACCACGAAGCCCGGAGAAGACTCGTTGATTGCAAACGTGTACTCGCAAGGGCTCTGGTCCAGCGCCGATGGCGGCGAGTCTTGGCAGCCGCTCGGCACCGCGGTGGGCTCCGATCAAATCAAGCACGGTACATCGTCAATCCTCTTCGATCCGCTCGACCCCAACCACTTTTGGGAGTCGGGTATCTATGGGCCGGCGGTGTACCGGACCACCGACGGCGGCGAGAGCTTGACGCAGCTCGGTGACGCTCAGCATTGTGACCTCGTTGGGGTTGACTTCGGCGATCCAGGTCGGAAGACGCTCCTCTGCGGTGGGCACGAGCAATCTAAAACGGTTAACTTGTCGACAGACGGCGGCAAAACTTGGAGCCCGGTCGGATCCCCTTTGCCCGACAAGACGAACTGCACCATGCCGGTGGTCATAGACGAGAAAACATTCCTGGTCGGCTGCGGCGGATACGGCGGTGGTGTGACCGGCATCTACAGAAGCACGGATACGGGCAAGTCCTGGACGGTCGCGTCGACCTCGGGTGGCGGCTGGCTGCCCCTCTTGGCTTCCGATGGGTCGATTTATTGGCCGAATCCTTACCCCGGCGGCCTGACCCGCAGCACGGACCATGGCAAAACTTGGAAGGCGTTCGCCACTGCCGATCAGGTATCTGGCAACTCTCCGGTGGAATTGCCGGACGGGCGAATTGCCGCGACCAAAGGCGATCACGTCGTTGTCTCGTCGGACAAGGGGGCAACCTGGCCGCCTGTGACAGGCCCGGTGACATACACCGATGGCGAGCCGCGCGGCCTCGCCTATTCCGCGCAGCAGAAGGCGTTCTTCGTTTGGCACCAGACGTGTGAGATGGCGCCCGTGCGCGCCGATGCCATCCTGCGGGCTGCCTTCGACTACAAGAAAAAGTGAGAGGCGCACCGCTTCTAGTACCGAGCCAAAGGCGCTGTACCCAGCGATTTTAACACCGGTGCGCGCCCTCGCTTAGCGTGGCGCTGCGCTGGTCGTCAGCTCGTACTGACAGAGTGGGAGGCCGTTGGTCACCGAGCTGGGTAGGGTGGTGTTCTGTTCGTAACCCGCCAACCGAAACTGCTCGCGCGGACAATTGCGCAGGATGTACCGAGGGCGGAGCTTCAGCAGTACAGCCCCGACCGGACTGTCCTGCTCGAACCACCGTTTGTCCTCCACGCCCAGTGAGCGCTTGAGCTCGCGTGGTGCGCCGTGGGCTATCTCTTTGGTCACCAGACCAAAAACGTCTACGAAATGTTTGTCGAGGTTTACCATGCCCGCATATCCCATCTCTGAATAGGCGACCGAAGCGCCACGAGGCAGGTGTTCGGCCATCCACGCGCCGACCGTGACCTGATTCAGGCCGCTCACGCCGACGTAGCCACTTGCTGCGAGCAGGCCGCGCCCAGAGGTCGTAAAGGCTGCGTCATGCCAGGGCCGGTGCGGCCCAACGACGGCGATCAGTGCGAAGAAGCCCGCCAGAGCCACCGACACGAAACGTGCTCTCCGCGAGAACAGCGATTTAGAGCGAAGCCTGGTCCAGCGCGCCGCGATCAGCCGTGCACCGAAGACCTGAATCAGCGCCATGAAGGGCAGGGCCGGCACGCAGAAGCGCCAGCCCTGCATCCAGTCTCCGCCGGATTTCAAGATGAACGCAACGTTTGCGGCGACTACGGCAAGGAGCGCCCAGCACGAGGGCTTTCGCCAGGCGTAGCCGGCGCCGGCCAGGAACGGGAGCCAGAATACGGGCACCGAAAGACTGAGCAAGAGCTTGGTGGGCAGCCCCACGCCGTAAAACAGGTGGTTGGTTCGAACCGTGAGCGCCTTTGATAGGTAGCGTATCCCCTGCTGTACGCCGAACAGCGGCGATACGTCTTTGGCGTAGTAGGTGTTGGGGAACGGGTAGCCGTAATAGTGTAAGCGCGCCACAAACAGCACGGCTGTCGGTACCAGGAAGGCGAACAGCCAAGGCGCAAAAAAGTTATTGCGCGGCATGCGCGGCCGCGGCCAGTAATAAAAAAATGTTCTGCATGCGGCCAACGCGGCGAACAACAACAGTGCGTCGGGCCGCGTCGAAAGCGCGACGAAGACGAGTAACCCCGAAAGCCAACCCCTTCCGGCTCGGAGCTCGACTTGAAACCGCCACACGGCGAGGCCGACCGCCAAACAATAGAGTGAAGTCTCGAGCCCATTCACCGCGGATGCCGCGAAATTTTGGTTGAGCGCGACGAGCACCTGGGCCGCGAGGATTTCCCCGCCCGTCAGCGCGACGTTGCGGCCGATTGGCAACATCACCGCGAGTGTGCCGAGCGCGAACAGTATGCCGGCCACCTTGGCGACAAACAGGATGTCCTGCTGCCCGGACAGAGCCATGAAGCCCGACGACAGCAGCAGGTGCAAAGGGCTCGAGCAGCCCTCGACGGGGTCTCCCAAATTGAAGACGGGACCGTTACCAGCGGCTAGATTCCAAGCGTAGCGGTAGGTGATGAACGCATCATCCGGCGTTTGGACGAATAAGCAATACGCATTGACCAGAAACACGACATACGGTGTCCAGGCAGCCAGTCGACGTGCGGCGGTCTTCATCGGTGCTCGTTTGCCTGCCTCACTGTGGTTTACGCTGAGCTCGCGCTCGCGCAGAGGCAGCTCACTCTACGACCACGCGGAAGAAGCCGGCGGTGCTATTGCTCGCGTAGAGAAGTTTGTGATCCTTGTCGTAGCCGAGCCAGCCGGCCCCCGTGATGACGGCGGGGTTGTTCATCGGCACCCAAGCGGTGGGCGCGGCGCTCGGCGCGGTACGAAACCAATCGGCGTTGGGCGGGTCGTAGGCCGCCAGACCCTCCGACACGAACAAGTTTTTGCCGTCGTCGACGATCGGGCAACCGCCGTTCGGGCCCCCAATGTTCGGGCTGTTTGACAAGGCGTTCCACGTGATGCCGTCGGCGGAGCTCGCCATGCCCCGGCTGCCGCCGGTGTAAAACGTTCCGTCGTGGGCCGTGTAGATGCACCCGTTGGCGTTGTACTGGCCGACGCTGAAACCGTCGTGGACCATGTCCCACTTGCCGCCGCCGTCGGTCGTGCGCCAAATATTTCCGCCGCCCGACGAGAAAAACCAGGTCTTGTCGTTGAGCATGGTTTGGCCGTCGCCCTCCGTCCAATTCTCCGCGCTGTTCGTGAACGTGAACGTCGCCCCACCATCCCGGGTCTCCGCCATGCATGCCCAGTCCCCGCCGCCCATCGGGGAGTTTTTGCACGGATTGTGGAAGCTCGCGGTCAAGTGCAGGTTATTCGTGGGATCCATCGACAGCTTTTCGATGCCTTGTCCCGGTAGGCCCGCGAAGACGTCCGCGGAGAACCTTTGTTGCCAGTCCTTGCCGCCGTTGGTCGTCTTATAGAAGCCTGGCCCGCCGTAGCCCGTCACCGTGTACAGCGTGTTCGAGTCGGTGGGATCGATCAGCATCGACCAGCCGCGACCAACGTCGATCTCTTTTTGGGAGGCGCCCGTGTTGACCTTGATCCAGCTGCTTCCGCAGTCCGTGGTTTTCCAGATGCCGAGCGACGCAGTCCCCAAGTACACCGTCCCCGCGTTGTTCGGATCCACCACGAATGCGTTGGTGCCGTAAGTGGGCAGTTGACCGCCTTTGCAGTTCGGAGCGCCGGGCACACACCAATTAGACGAGTTGAGCGCCAGGGGCGTCACGTTCTCCCATGTCCTGAGCGCGGGCAAATTGTCGCACGTTCCGACCTTGTGGTCGGTGACGGTCACCGTGGCCGTGTCGCTCGCGCCAGCGTCCGCCGCGCTGACGGCGATAACATGATACGTCCCAAGCGCCGCTGGCGCCACGTACGCGCCGGTGGCGTCGATACTGCCCCCGCCGGGCTCAATGACTTTCCACAGACATGCGGGGTTCGCGGAGCCGGTAACCGCGCAGCTGAACGCTTGCCTGCCGCCTTGCAGGACCGCGACGCTCTTCGGCGTTACGGTCACAGTCGTGCCGGCGAGTGACGTGTTCGTGCCCGCGGCACCCTGCTGGTTGCCGCCTCCTTGCGCACTGTTTCCGCCCTGTGAACTGCCCGCGTGCGAACTGTCGGGAATTGTATCTTTGCTGCAGGCTGCGAGCAGACCACAAGCGACCAGCGGCAAGAGCTTAGTGTTCAGCACGAATCGATCTCCAGCAATGTTTGGTAGCACACTCGCATGGCAACACAAAATTGGCGCAGCGCGTTCAGCTCGCTCTTTGGCCTCCGAAAGTGGCGGTAGTCACAGGCTTGACGAAGGGACCGATGTTAGAGTGCACACTGGCTTAGTTTTGTTCGACCGACGACTCACGAATGGAGCGCGCAAATGATCCGATGGCAGCCGTTCGCATGCTTAATGTTGCTGGCGTTCGCGCACAGCACGGCCCGGGCGAATACGCCTACCCACGTTGCCTGCGTAGGTGACAGTATTACCGTCGGCGTCGGCGCGACCAGCGTCGCAAAGTCGTATCCCGCCGTCCTGCAAGCGAAGCTCGGGGGCGCCGTTAATGTGCAGAATTTCGGCGTCGCTGGCGCCACCATGCTTTCGAACGGCGACAAACCGTACATCAAAGAATACCAGTACTACGCCGTGACGAAGTTCTTGAGCGAAGCGCCGGCAGGCGCCGTCATGGATGTCGTGATCATGTTCGGCGCGAACGACTCCAAGGCGATCAACTGGACACCGAGCGGCAAGCCCAAACAGGATACTCAGTTCGTCGCTGACTACGAGCAGATGATAAAAACCTTCGCGGCGTTCCCCGTGAAGCCGGTTATTTACGTGATGTTGCCGACGTCGGTGGGGGAGCCGAACTGCTGTGAGATCCGCGAGGCGGTGATCCGCGACGAGATCATACCCTTGTTGAAAGGCATTGGCGTAAACGGCGGCCTACCCGTTCTCGACGCTTATACTCCGTTCAAGGGCCACCCGGAGTTGATCACCTCCGACCACGTTCATCCGAACGACGAGGGGAACGCCGTGCTCGCACAAGTCGTGTACGCCGGACTCGGCGTACCATTGCCGGCGCAACCCGTACCGGGTGCGGGTGGCGCATCGGGTGGCGCATCGGGTGGCGCATCGGGCAGCGCTCTCGGTGGCAGCAGCGCTCTCGGTGGTAGCAGCGCTCTCGGTGGTAGCAGCGCTCTCGGTGGTA
>CAXSGJ010000052.1:29908-44056 GCA_964236865.1 uncultured Polyangiaceae bacterium | reverse complement strand
ACGAAGCCGCTCGAGCTCGTCCGCTTGCTGCACGCCGTGGCCGATCTAGGTCCCCGCGGCGGTCTGGATGGCGCGCTGGCGAAAGATCTCGAACGCCACCCCGGGCGGTCCGTACTGTTTTTGCCCGTGCAAGTTCGCGGTCGGACGGTGCTCATCCTGTATGGAGACCATGGCGACCGTGATGTGGCGCTCGCTGAAATCGGCGATGTGATCTCGTTTTCTCCGCTGGTCGCCAACGCGTTCGAGCGCATGATCTTGCGCCGCCGTCTGCGGGAAAAGGGGGCGGAACCAGCGCCGCCCAGGCCGAGCGCGAGTTTCGGGAGGCTGCGCGAGCCCGCCCCGCCGATGCCGAGCGCCAGCGAGCGCGCGGCCACGCTCGCTTCGCTGATCGACGAGCGCTTCGATTCGGGCGCGGCCGGCCGATCGCCGATCCCCCAGCCGCAATCCAGCTCGCCGCGCGCGTCCGCTCCACCGCCGCGCTCGTTGCCCCCGCCGCCGCCCGCGCAACATCCGGATTCGGCACCCACGGTCGTGCAACGCGCGGTGCCACTCAGCTGGCCAGTGCTGGACCCCATCACCCCACCGACGCCGCGCGTCTACACCCCGGCGGCACCCACGGTCGTCCAACGCGTGATCTCGATCGGCCCGCTCCCGGCGCTTCCGGAGTTCGAGAGCGCGCCCTCTTCGGGGCCGAGCACGGAACGCAGCAGTGAGCCCCCGGGTGTGGGTTGGGATGTAGCTCCGGGTCCCGCGTCATTTCATCGCGTGGAGCGCGGGACGAAGCCCGGCGTCGGCGGCGCGCCCGAGCCACCTCATGACGGGCGGGACCTAGCGCCGTCGCCGCGCGCCTCATCGTTGCCGCGTCTGGAGCTCGTGCCCGAGGCCCCGGCCGTGGACGGCCCGTCGGAAGCACCCGAAATCGCCATCTCGGAGAGCACGAGCGACCTCTTCGACGGGGACGATGAAATCCCGACGAGCTCCGCGGAAAGCGGCGTCCCGTTGGCTCCCGCTTCCCGGTCTCTGGCTTACAGCGCGCGCCCTTTACCGCCTCGCGATGCCTCGCAAGACATGGGACTGCCGAGTGTCATCGTGGACGTGGCCAGCGACACCAACGAGCTGGTGCGGCGCTTGATGAGCGGGGATGCGAGCGCCGGCGAACAGCTGTTGCGCATCGGAGACTCGGCGATCACGGTGCTGGTCGGCATCTTTCCAGGTCCGATCACCTCCGAGCTCCGGCGGAGCTCGGGAGACGGCCCGGCCAAGGCTTCCGAATGCGGGCCGGTGCTACGTACCCTGGCGCGCATGGGCACACGGCCGGTGCCGTTCGTGGCCGTCCGCACCGCGGACGGCGACCCCGTCGTCCGAGCGTGGGCCACGCGCTTGCTCGGCGAGATGCCCAGCAACGAGTCGGCGCAAGCCGTTGTGCGGCGCCTGACGGACGATGACGCGGAGGTGCAGCGCGCGGCACTCGCCGCGGGCCACATGCTGCTTCACCATCCCGAAGCCGCGGAGGCGCTGCAGGCCAAGATCGCCGAAACCGTGGGCGATGCGACGCGCGCGGAAGAGACGCGTCACTCCTTGATCGAGGCCCTGGCGGAGCTCCGCGCCCCCCTCGTCGTCCCGACGTTGATTCGGCTCCTGGAAGGCGGCTCACCGGACATCGTGCGATCCGCGCACTGGGCCCTGGGTGTGATCGCGCGCCAGGACTTCGGCACCAAGGCCGCGCTCTGGGAAGAGTGGTGGTCGGCCAACGGCGGCCGGAATCGCATCGAATGGCTGATTGACTCGTTGATGCACGACAATCAAGAGCTGCGCCGTACCGCGGGCGATGAGCTGAAGAGTCTGACCAAAGAGTATTTTGGTTATTACGATGACTTGCCCAAAAAAGAGCGCGAGCGCGCGCAAGACCGCTACCGCCAATGGTGGGAAAGCAAGGGCAAGGTCCGCTTCCGCTGACTCGAGTCGCCGTCGGCGCACGCAGGCCGCATGAGCCTTCGCCAGGCGATGGACAGCGCCGGAGAACCGTGGCAGGTCCATCGCCTGATGAGCGAGAATGACCAGCCCTTCGACCCAGGCCTGCGCGCGGCAAACCTAGCGCTGTCGGGGCGTAAACGGCGCGAAGTCAGCCGCATCAGCTCGCTCGAGCTCCGCTTCAGCGATCCGAAGAGCAAGCCCTGGGAGGCTCTGGCCATGATTTCCGTCGGCCTGCTCAGCGTTTTGGTCGTGGTCGGGCTCTGGCTAGCCTAGAGCGTGTCCGCGCTCGACGCGCTCGACGCGCTCGGTCGCGCACACTCGGCTCAGACGCCGAAGCTCACTCCGGCTTCGCGTCTTTGCCCACGGGCCCTGACTTTTTTCCACCCGTCAGATCGATTTCCCAATCGACGGTGTGCTCAGCCCCCTGATAGGCCGGCACGATCACGGCTTTCAAAGCGCGCTGCACGCATTTGCCGACCGGATTTTCGTCGTACGGGGCTCCGACGGTGAGTGACTTGACGTGGCCGTCAGTCGCGAAGACCAGCGTGACGCTGGCCTTCGTGTCCTTGGCCTTTACCGGGGCCTTGGATCCCTTGGGTGGCTTACCCGTCTTGGGATCGATGCTCTTGTCGCCCTCGACCACCGAGTCCGGGCACGTCTCAGCAGAGTGCGCGGCGCGATGCAGCTCGAGGTCCGCCTGCTTGTCGTCCCACTCTCGCTTCTTCTCTTCTTCGGTTGAGTCAGCGGTGTCCACGTAGCTGTTGTCGTTCTGCTCTTTCTTGAGCTGCTCGTCCCCGAGCCGTTCCTGTTCCGCCAAGATTTGGTCGGGCGTTTTGACCTCGTCCCCACTGTTCGATCCGCCACAAGCCACCAAGACTACCGCGCACAACCCAAGCCATCTCTGCTGCATGGCGTCACATTAGCCTCGAGCCGCGCGCTCTGGGAAGGGCTCACTCTGGTGAAAGAAAGCCGGGCAAGTGGATTTTTGAAGCCTCCGAGCGCCCCAGCACGCTGGCACGCAACCGCGGCGCGAAAGGCACCGACGATCGGGCAATCGGGGGAATGACTGATGGTGGTGTCAACGGGATTGGTTCAATTCGCGAGGTACGCACGCCGGCTCGCGCCGGGCTTGGGGTCGGCGCTATTGGCGTGCTCTGGCATGCACCACGACTGCGTCGAGGCACGTGATTGCCCGGGCCCAGCCGGCTTCATCGAGGCGGGCGGGGCGGACAACTGGTGGGAACCAGGGGGAGCCGCAGGCGAACCGCGTCTGACTCCGGCGGCCCCGAGCTTGAGCGACGCCGGGCGGCATTCCGTCGCCATCAGCGATAACGACTCCGAGGGCGGCACAGGGGGGATGGGGGGAAGCGACCTGCCCGCACGCGACGCCGCGCCGAGCGTGCTCGGCGTGCTGCCTGCCGACGGCGAGCTCGGAGTTCGAAGCGATACCTCAATCGTGATCTACTTCAGTGAGCCGATGGACGTCGACTCCGTCGCGGCCGCCTACGAGTCGAGCCAGCTGCCCGCGGCTCAGCTCGACTTCGAGTGGAATAGTGAGCTCACCACATTGACCCTGACTCCGCGTTCCGGTCTCTCCTATAGCGCTGGCGTCGCGCTAACGGCGGGCGCCCCCACATTTCCGGCCAAGGCCTACGAGTGCAGCTTCAACGCGGGTGCGATGAGCCGAGCGGGCCAGCCGTTGGCGCAAATGACGGTCCGCTTCAGCACCCTGCGCCGCGTGTCGCGGGAGTTCACAGCCGATCCTGAGCTCTCGGGCAACTGGACCGAAGGCGAAGGCGAAGGCATCCACAACTGTCTACGCAAAGCCAAAGCGCCCTACGTGCCGACCGTCTGCGTGGGAGACGACGCCAACGATGTCCGCTACACCGGCTTCGTCAGCTTCGATCTCGGCGCGCTCCCCGCTGACATCGCCGCGTTCGTCAGCGTTGGGTTGCGAGCCAACGCACAGGTGTATGGCCGGCCCGAGAATTTAGGCGTCAGCCGGCTCGAGCACGTGTCGTTCGCGGGGCTCGGCGACGATCCGCTGTACACGCCAGCGCTGGCCGCGCTCGGCCCATTTTACGGCGGCGCTGGCCTCACGAGCGGCACCTGGATCGCCCTCAATCAAGACCTAACGGCGGCCGTCGCCGACGACTACGCACGGCGCGCCGAGCGCGCGGACCGCAGTCAATACCGACTGAGCTTTGCCAAAGTCACAGCGGACGGACATTGGGACGACCTCGAAATTCCAACCAAGAGCATTCGTCTATCGGCGACCTATCTGCAGCCTTAGGCTGGCGTAACAACTCCTAGGCTTGTGCGTGCGCCAAACGCGCCTCGGCCGCGTACACGGCTTCGGCAAACGATGGATCGACCGGCGCCACGAGTGAGACCAAGTCCTCTGGGGTTGCGCCGGCTTCGAGGGCGGCGCGGGCGGCGCCCGAGCCGGTCAGGAGATCGAAGGCGGGGACGTTGGTTTCGAACTCATAGGGCGTGCTCCGAAAGGCAAAGGCTTCGGGCGCCTGCGCGCGAGCCAGCGCGATCAGGCGCAGGTACGTCGCGACCGGTCGAAACAGCTGTGGGCTCGTGACGTGGAGCATCACGCCGCGGCAGGTTTGGCCGGCGTGTTTTTCGAAGCTTGGACGGAAGGCGACGGCGCGCACCTGCACCCCGGGGCAACCCGACGCGATCAGCGCTTCGGCCAGTGCTTCGCCGTCCAAAAACGGCGCTCCAACGAGCTGGAACGGCGCCGTCGTGCCGCGGCCCTCCGACAAGTTAGTCCCTTCGATTAGGCAGCCGCCAGGGTAAACGAGTGCGGTTTCCGCGGTGGGCATGTTGGGCGACGGCATCACGAAAGGCCGGCCCCACGCCTCGGCGCCGCGGTGGCGCTCCCAGCCCAGCATCGGAACGACCGAGAGCGCGCCGTTCGCGCCTAGGGATTTTCCGTCGCGTTCGAAGAACATGGCGAGCAGCTCCGCAATGCTGAGCGCGTGTCGGATTGGCAGCGGCTCGAGCCCCACGAACGACAGGAAGCCCTCTTGCTGCGGCGCACCCTCGATCGTCTTCGGGTCGCCCGAGATCGGGTTCGGGCGGTCGAGCACCACCGTGTGGATGGAGGCCGCGCTGGCGGCACGCGCCGCCAGCAGCGCCGTCCAAGCGTACGTGTAATAACGACTTCCGACGTCCGCGAGATCGATCAGCAGCAGATCGATCTCGGCCAGCTGATCCGCGGCGGGCGCCAGCGCTTCCTTGGTCGCGCCGTACAGGCTGATGACCGGCGTCTTGCCCGGGTCGGCTTCGGAGCTGATGGTTTCCTCGGCTTGGGCCACTGCTTCCAGCCCATGCTCGGGCGCGAAGATCAGCCGCGGTGACGCGCCGAGCTCCTCCAACACGCTGAGCACGTGGCGACCGCGGCGGTCGACCGCCGCCGCGTGCGTGAGGACGCCCAAGCGGCTGCCGCGGAGGCGGCGACGCAAACCGGACAACTGGCTCGTGAACAATTGATCGACTCCGCAAAGCATGGGCGTTGTCCTTCTAGTTGAGAGGGTGGGCAGTTGGAGACGCCGCAGCTGGCGGTTGTAACCCGCAATCCGGCAGAATCCCTATCAATCCGCATAGATAACCCGGCTCGAGCGCCGAACCGACAGCTATGCAGAGGTTGCTGGATAGGCGCCGGTAGGGTAGCATTTTTTGCACAGTGCGCCGCGTTCTAGTTGTAGACGACGAAGAGAACCTGCGGTTGGTCTTGCGCACGCTGCTCAGGAGGCACGGCTACGAAGTCGAGACCGCCGAGAGCGGCGAGGATGCCTTGGGCATGGTCGATTCATTCGGCCCAGACGTGGTGTTGACGGACGTTCGGATGCCCAAGATGGGCGGCCTGGACCTTCTGACTACGCTCAAGGCCAAAGGCAACGACGCCACCGTGATCGTAATGAGCGCATACGGGAACATGGATCTGGCGCTCGAAGCCATGAAGGCCGGCGCCTATGACTACGTGCAGAAGCCGTTCAAGCCCGATGAGATCGTCCTGGCTCTGCGCAAGGCCGAAGAACGCGAGCTTCTCCGTCGAGAAAATCGCGCACTGCGCGACGAGATCCGGAAGGAGCATAAGTTCGAAGACATTTTGGCCAAGAGCCAGAAGATGCAAGACATCTTCCGCACCATCTCCAAGATCGCCGAGTACAAGACCACTGTGCTCGTGGCCGGCGAGAGCGGCGTGGGCAAGGAGCTAGTGGCGCGCGCCATTCACCACCGAAGCACACGCCGCGGTGGCTCCTTCGTGGCGGTGAACTGCGGAGCGATCCCGGAGAACCTGCTCGAGAGTGAGCTCTTCGGTCACAGGAAAGGCGCATTCACCGACGCCGTTCAAGACCGGCGCGGGCTATTCGAAGAGGCCGATGGCGGATCGCTGTTCCTCGACGAGATCGGTGAGCTGCCACTGGCACTTCAAGTGAAGCTCTTGCGCGTTTTGGAGGACGAAAAGATCCGGCGCGTGGGCGACACCCGCGACATCAAGGTCGACGTTCGCATCATTACGGCAACGCACCGCGATCTGCTCGCCGAGACCAAGGCCGGACGTTTCCGCGAGGACCTATTCTATCGCCTGAACGTACTGCCGATCCTCGTTCCGCCCTTGCGCGACCGACGCGACGACATCCCACTGCTGATCGACCACTTCGTGGCCCGGAACAACATCCGCCTGGGGACGTCCATCCGTGGACTAGACACGGAATCGCGACGGCTCTTGTTCGAGTACCCTTGGCCTGGCAACGTGCGGGAGCTGGAAAACACGATCGAGCGCGCGATGGTGCTCGCCGAAGGCGATCAGATCGTCGCCCAGGATTTGCCCGAGCGGCTTCGCGAAGCGCGCGACCCTGTCCAAATGCAGCTGGCTAGTGGCGAACTGAGCGTGAAAAAAACCATGCGTATCGTCGAGGAGATCTTGATTCGCAGAGCGCTGCAGCGAACCAAGGGCAACCGCACCCGCGCGGCCGAGGTCCTGGAAATCAGTCATCGCGCGCTTTTGTACAAGATCAAAGATTACGAGATCACCGATCTCTGATCGCTGCTTCGACTTCGTCCGTGGTCTTGGGGATCGCGGAGGTCAGCACTTCGCAGCCCTCACTAGTGACGAGTACGTCATCTTCGATGCGAATACCGCGCACGTCTCTGAAGTCGCGCAGTCGAGCCAAGTCTAGGGCGGAGGAAAGCCCACCCACCTCCTTCGGATTCGCGAGCAAGGCCGGGATCTGATAGAACCCGGGCTCGATCGTCACCGCCATGCCAGGGGCAAGATCGCGGTCCAAGCGCAGGTAGCGGTCGCCCGGATCCTTGCTGCGCACGCGGCCTGGGGCGTACCCGGCGCGGTCGCCCAGGTCTTCCATGTCGTGCACGTCCAAACCGAGTAGGTGTCCGATGCCGTGCGGGAAAAAGAGCGCCGCCGCGCCGCGCATGTACAGTTCCTGCAAATCACCGCGAAAAATACCTAGATCCAGCAAACCCCTCAGCATCTCCAGGCCGGCGGCGCGGTGCACGGCCAGGTAGCGTACGCCCGGCGCGACCGCTGCGATCGCCGCGCGCTGCGACGCCAGTACCACGTCGTACAGAGCGCGTTGAGTGCTCGAAAATTCTCCGCGCGCGGGCCAAACGCGCGTCACGTCCGAGGCCCAGCCTTCTGGCGTCTCGGCGCCAACGTCCGCCAGCACCAGATCGCTCGTCTCCAATAGACCGTCGTGGCGTTCGTTGTGGAGTACTTCGCCGTGGACCGTCACGATCGAATTGTACGAACAGCCGCAACCCGAGGCGACGATCGCCGCCTCCATGCGCGCGCGCACTTCGTACTCGTGCTGTCCCGCGCGCGTGCCGCGCATGCCCGCGCGATGCGCGCGCTCGGCGACCTGCGCGGCGAAGCGCAGTTGTCGAACTGCCGCTTCGTCGTGCGTGAGCCGGATTTCGATCACGGCCTCCGCCAGCTCGCGGTCGCGGCCCTCGAGCTCGAAGCCCGAGCCGTGAATGATTTCGCGACCAGCGATCTCGCTCTGCCAGATCGAGCTCTCCGCGTCTTGCGCCGGCAAGGTCGCGAGCTCGTCTGACGGCACGAGTTCTTCAATCGGGCGGACTTCGATCTCGAGCCCACGCGCCAAGTCATCGAGGCTCGGCCGTTTGCCTTCCCAGAGCTCCGCCTCGGGATCCGGCCAGGGCGCGAACAGCGTTGCGCAGCCGGGCTCGACCAGCAGTGCGGCGCCCTCGATGGGCCGGCCCAGGAAGTACAAGAAGTGACTCTCGGCTCGAAAAGGGTAGCGATTGCCGGCGTAATTGCGTGGCCTGGAGAGGCCCGACACGATCAGCGCCGGGCCGCGAAAGCGCTCAGAAAGCCGAGTCCGTCGCGCAGCAAACGCGGCAGGCGGGGTCGCGGGCACAGGCATACCGCGAGTGTACGTCGAACTTCTGGGCAGGGTCGCGCCAGATGGCGGCGCCCGCGGGACGCAGCTCGTTCTGCTCGCAGCTGCTGCGGCAACAGTCGCGTGGCACTGCCGGGTCACGTCGGCATCCACGCGATCGATAAACGCGCTGCGAATGGCTGATTTCCAATGCTTGCGCGACGGCGCACATCTTGCTACCGCATAGGGGTGGGACAGGTCTCGACTCGCCTAGAAGAGCTGCGCCGCGAGCGTGGGACCTTGCTCATGGGAGTGCTCAACGTCACCCCCGATTCCTTCTCCGACGGGGGGCGTTACGACGGCCCTGCCGCCGCCGAGAGCAGGATCGACCAGTTGGTGCAAGACGGCGCGGATCTGCTCGACATCGGTGCCGAATCGACGCGGCCCGGCGCGGAAGCGGTGCCAGCCGGCGAGCAAATCGCACGCCTGGAGCCCGCGCTCCGGTACGCCCTGCGCTCAGGCGTGCTGGTTTCCGTGGACACGGCGAGCCCCGCCGTGGCTCGCCACGCGCTAGGCCTAGGCGCGCAACTGATCAACGATGTCTCCTGCCTGGCCGACCCAGAGCTCGCGCGAGCCTGCGCCGAGCACGCGGCGCCGCTGATCATCATGCATGCGCGCGGGCCCGCGGCCAGCATGACCGGCTTTTCGCAATACCCAGACGACGGCTATGACGACGTGGTCGAAGACGTGCGCCGTGAATGGCGGAGCGCGCGAGCGCGCGCGGTGGCGGCTGGCGTGCCCGAGTGCGACGTGTACTTCGACCCCGGCCTTGGCTTCGCCAAAAATGCACGGCAATCGTACACGCTGCTCGCGGAGCTCGCCCGATTCGACAGCGAAGGGTTGATCGTGATCGGCCCGAGCCGCAAATCGTTCCTCGCTGCGGCCGATGGCGCTCCGCCCGAGCAGCGCCTTGGCGGGAGCGTCGCGGCCTGCCTGCTGGCGGCGGCGCGCGGAGCCGCCATCCTTCGCGTGCACGACGTGCGTGAGGTCCGCCAGGCACTGCGTGTAGCGCGGCTAGTGGAACGCGGCCGCCGCGTCGAGGCGGCCCATGCAGGATAGCTTATTGGGCTTTTTTGGCTCGCTCAGCTTGGTTCAATGCCTGCGCGACGCGCTCGATATCTTCATCGTTTATTACATCGTGTACCGGGCGTTACTGGTGCTCCGAGGCACGCGCGCCATGCAGGTCGGCATGGGCTTGGCCATGGTGTTCGTGCTCTACATCGTGGCGCAAGGGCTCAAGCTCGTGACGGTGCTCAACATCATGGGCGCGCTGATCTCGAGCATGATCTTGATCATCGTGGTCGTGTTTCAAAACGACATCCGACGCGGGCTGCAGCGTGTGGGCAGCCGCGCCTGGTTCGGCGGGCTCGCGCGCTCTCAAGAATCCAAGTTGATCGACGCAGTCGTAGAAGCCGCGACGGATCTCGCGCGTCACCGCATCGGGGCCTTGATCACGTTCGAGCAAGACGCGAACCTGGACGAGTTCGTCGGCGTGCACAAAGGGCACGTGCTGGATGCGCAGGTGACGCGCGAGCTGCTAGTCACGCTGTTCATTCCCGAGGGCGTTAACAAGCTGCACGACGGCTCGGTCATCATCCGCAATTATCGGATCGCCAAAGCGGGCGTATTTTTCCCGATGCCCGAGGGTCGCGTGATGGACGACAGTTTCGGCTCTCGCCATCGCGCCGCATTGGGCATCACCGAAGAGACGGATGCGGTGGTAGTGATCGTCAGTGAAGAACGCGGCACGATCAGCTTCTGCTTCAACGGCAACATCGCTTCGAACTTGGACGGCGCCAAGCTGCGCACGATGTTGGAAGCAATTTTTAGCCCGAAAGTCCGCAAAAAGAGCCGCAAGCCAGCGCCCGCGTCGCAACGCCAGGGCAGCGGGCCCGAGGCGCCCTTGTCGCGGCGCGTGCCGGACTCGCTGTCGTCACGCCGCCTTGCCGAGGCACCCGAAAGCGCACGACACGCGCGCCGCGTCAGCGAGCCGGAAGCCGCGCACCCGCGCATCAGCCTGGCTGAGCCCGAACCGTTACCGGTTCGGCCGCGCGTTCGTCCGACGAGCGACGCGCCGCCGCCGCTCCGGCCCTCGCTCACGCCGCCGCCTCCGGTCGCGGTCTCTTCCCTGCGCACGCCGATCAGCAGCAGCAGCGAGCCACGCGGCCAACGCAAGAGTGACCCCGAAGCGAGCGAAGTAGACCCGTCGAAAGACGGCGGCCCTCGCCAGAGCGAGCCGTGATGCTGTCGGCGTGGGTCACGAGCGCGCTCGCCTTCTTGCGCGAGTCCTTCAGTGAAAACATCGGGCTCAAGGGCCTTGCGTTGACCTTCGCGATCGGCTTGTTCGCGTTCTTGCAAGGGCAGACGGACGAGCAACAACGCACGATCCCCGTGCCGATCGTGATGCGTTTGCCGCCGGAGAGCGCGGAGCGTGAGCTGATGACACCCATCCCCGCCAGCATCCACGTGACCCTCAGAGGCCCGGCGCGCGCCATCGATCGGCTGATTCAAACCGGCGTCGTGCCGATCGAAATCGATCTGCGCGAGGGCCATCGCGAATCGATCGGCTTCGAGCCAAAGGCTTTTTCGTTCCCCCCCGAAACGAGCATCACCATCATCGATCCGCCGAGCATCGACTTGGAATGGGAAGACGTCGTCACGCGCCAGATCCCGGTTCAGGCGGCGATCACCGGGCAACCGGCGGACGGTTATATCGTGAAAGGCGAGCCCGATGTCGACCCAACCCAGCTCACCGTGCGCGGCCCGGTCAGCGTGATCGAGGTCATGCAATTTGCGCGGCTCGCGGCCTTCGATGTATCCGGCCTGAGTGAAGGCACGCACCGGCGACGCATCGCCATCGACGCTCCACCCGTGCGCGCGCGGTACATCGGCCCGGCGGCGGCGAGCGTCACGGTCACGGTGGCCCGTCGCGTGAGTGAGGCCAAGTTCGAGAATCGGCCGATCGAAGTCGTCGGCGTGCCCGGCGCCGGCACGCTACCGCGTACGGTTGACGTCACGGTCACGGGCGCGCCAGAGGTGATCCACGCGCTGCGCCCTGAGCAGATCATTCCGCGCGCCGATCTGACCAAGGTGCCCGGCCTGGATCTGAAGAAGCACGGCTCGGCCGCCATTCGCGTGACCGTGGAGCTCGGCCACGCAGACGCTGAATTGCAGCCACCGAGCGTGACCGTGAAGTGGTGACCGGAGGCCAATCTGGCGAGCCTGCTGGACCCCGCTTGATAGCAAGCCGCGCCGCACGCGCGGCCTTCCCCGATCTCGAGCGCGCCGACGATCAGGGCGGAGTCTTCAGCGCTAGATCACGCTCCGGGTCATAATCACTATCCGGCTCCACGAAGATCTTCTTCATTTCTGGGACATCCGCCCGCACGCGTAGCTCGATATCGTCGATCACGCGCTCTAGGTCCTCGAGCAACATCTTCGGTCGGAAGCGCACCTTCAAAGCCAAGATCACCGCCTGCGGGCCTAGGTGCATGCTCAGAAACTGGGTGACCTTGAGTACCCCTTCCGTGCCCTCCACGAGGCCCAGGGTTCGAGCGCGCACTTCCGCCGTGACGCCCTCCCCCAAGAGTAAGCTGCGCGTGTAACGCGCCAACACGACGCCCACACCGCACAGTAAAGCGCCGATCACGACGGAGCCGATGGCATCCGGGACCGCGCTGTGAGTGAGGGCCGACACACCGATCGCCACGAAAGCGACGCACAGCCCAACCACGGCCGCGGTGTCCTCGAGCAACACGACCGGGATGGTTGGATCCTTGCCGCTAAACAGCGCCGCGAAAAAGCCACGGTCGCCACGGCTCTTGTTGAATTCCTTCGAGGCGACGAAGAAGCTCCCGCCCTCCATCAACAGCGAGACCGCGAGCACACCGAGTGGAATCAGAGGCGAGCCGCTCACTTCTGCACTTGGCGCGAGCAGCTTGTGCACGCCCTCGTACACGGCAAACACGCCGCCCAAGAAAAACAGCAGCAAGGCCACGATGAAGGCCCAGAAGTACGACTCCTTCTCGCGCCCGAGTGGGTAGCGATCGGGCTGGCTGTGAGTGGCCAAGCTCATGCCGACTAGCAGTAAGCCCTGGTTGCCGGTGTCCGCGAGCGAATGCACACCCTCGGCAAGAATGGCCGTACTGCCCGACAGCCACGCCGCCACGAACTTGGCCACAGCGATGCCGAGGTTGCCCAGCAAGGCCGCGATCACCACTTTGTGCGGGTCGGAGTTGGAGTGAGAGCTCATGGCCGCCCATGCTTCGCGTCACAACACGGTGACGTCAATGCGCGAGCGCGCGTTTTCGAAAAACGTGGCCAATGCCGTGTTCAGCCGGCGAGCCACGTACCAGCGAAGCAGTGCGGGGCGGACGGTGTCGAATGGTGCATTCGCGAAGGGTGTGTGGGCCGCTCGATGAATGCTGCGGAGCTCGGCTTCGCTCGGCGCAAGCATGGGCGCTACCATGCGGTCCAGGTACAAGCTGGCGCGGGCTTTCTGCTGAAGTAACCGGCCCAGCTCGCGCTCGCTCAGGCCTTCCGCTCGGCGCGCGGCATCGAGGGCGTCTTCTCCGCCGGCGCGGTCGCTGAGCATGCGATGGGCGAGCTGGGTTTGACGATCTAACTCGCCGGATGTCGGCTCGGGATCGATCCGCAACCCGCCCAAAATCGCTTCGGCGATATGGCGGTCGAGCGCCGCGGTCACGTGGCGATCGCGGTACGGCGCATCACCCAAGCTGCCGCGATCAGGATCAGAGAGGGCCTCCAAGCGCGCTTCGAAAGACAATTCGCGCTCGAACACAAAGCGCGGATGGCGCGCCCCACCGGTATCGGGCGCCGCGAAGCGCACGACCGCGCGGTCCACCAATAACGGATCGGCGTGTAAGGGGCTGGGCAGCGTGCACACGATGCAAGCGGCGGCCAGCCACGGTTTCATCGCGCGGCAGGCCGCTTGCGCGAGGAGGGCGTCGCTTCCTCGTCGTCCGCCGCGGGCAGATTGCCGGAAGACAGCGTGGCCTCTGCGCCGTCTTCGGATGAGGGCGCGTCCCCTTCCCCGCCGTGGGCTACGCCGTCCGGCCGATGCGCAAAGCCGCGCGCCGCGCGCCGCGCTTTGACGAACTCCGCGAACGCCGTGACTTTCTCCAAATCGCGCGCCCCGAGCGCGTCCGCGAGCTCACGCAGCTGCTTCCGAAGGGCCTCGGCGCTGCTCTTTCGACGCGCGCTCAGTAGATCCGGCGTGGCCACCACGGGTTCCGGGGGCGCGTCGACGGGCCACACGGGCCGCGCGGTGGGCGCAAGTCCGTGCGCGCCGAGCCAGGCCTCCATGAACACGCGCAGCCGCTCGCTGCGGAACGCGAACCAGCGCTCGCGCTCGGTGCCGTAGGTCATGAGCACGTCTTTGAAACGGCGGAACGCCCCCTTGCCGTCGATGGCGGACGTGAGTTGGTCGCGGAGCTCGCCTTCATCCACCATGGGGATGAAGCGTTCCATCCAGCGATACTGCTCGCGTGAGCTCACGGGCTCTATCCGCATGTAGGTGGTGTCGGCCGCTATGCGCGAGTGCATCTCCGGATCGGCGATGCCGTCGACGACGCGGAGCACCTCACCGCTGACCAAGTGCAGGTAGCTATGCACCTCCGGCGCGTTGTTCTCGAAGGCATCCTCGAGCGCCTCCCAATCCACTGGGATGTCGCGTAACTGCTGGGCCCCGCCCGCGCCCGAGTCCGAGTCCGCC
>CAXSGJ010000052.1:0-29898 GCA_964236865.1 uncultured Polyangiaceae bacterium | reverse complement strand
CATATCAAACCTCTTTTCCAAAAGCATCGCGCTCTCTACTTGTTTATCTTGGGGCCGACGACCTCGACCGGAAAGGGGGAAATCCACGCCGCCCTGTGATCAGTGCGAGCGAGCCCGACACACCCCGTCCGACCAGCGGGCGAGCTCGGCGGTGCGGGTCGCTTCAGCCATTTGAGGGGTGAACGCGCGGTCGAGCCGAATCATGCCCGCGGCCTCGTTGACGCTCGAAAACAGCCCGGCTCCAAGGCCGGCAAGCATCGCGGCGCCGCGCGCCGTGGACTCGAGCTCGGTCGGGCGCTCGACCGTCACCGCGGCCAAATCGCTCTGGGTTTGCAGCAGCAAATCATTGGCGGCGGCGCCGCCGTCCGCGCGCATGCGGGTGATGGGCCGCCCTAGATCGTCGCGCATGGCGGCGATCAAATCTTGCACTTGGAAGGCGATCGCCTCGAGCGTCGCTCGCGCCAAGTGCGCACGCGTGGTGCCGCGCGTGATGCCCGTGATCAGGCCGCGCGCGCCGGGATCCCAATGCGGAGCCCCCAGACCAGAGAGGGCAGGCACGAACAGAACGCCCTCGCTCGACTGGACCTGCAGCGCCAGAGCTTCGATTTCTCGCGCTGAGTTGATGATCCCGAGCCCGTCCCGCAGCCACTGCACCGCGGCGCCAGCGATGAAAGAGCTCCCCTCCAGCGCGTACACCACGTCGTTGTCGATCTGCCAAGCCAGGGTGGACAACAGACCCGACCGGCTTGCGACGGGGCGCGATCCTGTATTGACTAACAAAAATGCCCCAGTCCCATAGGTGCACTTTGCGTCGCCAGGCGTAAAACAGGCTTGCCCAAATAAGGCCGCGTGTTGGTCGCCAGCCAAACCGGTGATCGGAATACCGTCGGGAAGCCCTGGAACGCCCCGCGTCACGGCGACTCGTGCCGCGCTCGGAACGATCTCGGGCAGAACCGACGCCGGGATTCGGAGCAAGGCACACATCTCCTCACTCCATGTGCGTGATGCCAGATCCATGAGCAGCGTGCGTGAGGCGTTGGTGACATCCGTCACGTGAGGCGCGGCGCTGCGCGCGCCACCGGCAAGTTGCCAAACAAGGTACGAATCGACGGTGCCGAACGCTAACGCGCCCGCCTCAGCGGCGGCGCGAGCGCCCGACACGTGGTCGAGCAGCCACGCCAATTTGGTGCCTGAAAAATAGGGGTCCAGGACAAGGCCCGTGGTTGCTCGTACGCGCGCCTCATAGCCGGCGGCCTTCAGTTCCGCGCAGTGGGCCGCTGTGCGTCGGTCTTGCCAGACGATGGCGGGCTGCACGGCCCGGTCGCTTTCGCGATCCCATAGCAGCGTGGTCTCGCGCTGATTACTAAGACCGATGGCAGCGATGTCCGTGCCTCGAACGCCGGACCGCGCGAGCGCACCGGCGACCGACGCCAGCACGCTGTTCCAAATTTCTTCGGGCTCGTGCTCTACCCAACCCGGCTCAGGGAAATGTTGGGGAAACTCGCAGTTCTTCCGACCCAGCGTCGAGCCGTCCAGGCGCATCACGAGCGCGGTCGTGCCCGTCGTGCCTTGATCGATCGCTAAGATGTGACCTGCCACGTGCGCGAGACAGTACCAGAGCCAGGCTCGGCCGGGGGGCCCGACGCCCGGTCAAGCGCGGGGCACGAAAGCCTGGGCCCAAGCGAGTCCGAACCGTTCGCTGCCGGACACACCGGGCACTGACCGCGCGACGCGCGCAGCTATTGTCGGCGAGCACCGAGAACGCTAGCCTTTTTGCCCCTATGGCCCGCATCCTGCTCGCAACACCCGAAGGCCAGCAGGTCGTCGAGTTACGCGACCACAATTCCCTGGGGAGACATCCGAGCAATACCATCCAACTGCTCGACAAGATCGTATCGAAGGAGCATTGCATCCTCGAGCGACGCGCGAATGGATTCACGTTGCGCGACCTGGGGAGCTTGAACGGCACGTACATCAACGGCGAGCGCGTGGCGGGCGAGCAAGATCTCAAGCACGGCGATGACATCGCGCTGGGCGCTACGCGCGCTCGTTACGACGATGGTTCGGGCCGCCCGCTGCCGCCGCAGCTCGCGTACGGGCCGCCGCCACAAGCCGCGCCGTCGTCGGGCTGGCAGCCCGCTCCCCCCGTTTCCCAGATGGCCGCGCCGCCGTCCACGATCGGCGCGCCGCACTTTGGGCAACCGCCCGCGTCGAGCCATGGCACGCAGCCGGTCGCGCAGTTCCCAGCGGTGGGCTTCATGGCTGCACCGGCCTTCAGCGCCACCCCCGTCTTCGCCCCCGGATCGGGGTTTATGCCTTCGCCGATGGGCACCGCGCAGATGCCGCAGGTGCCCGCCACGCGCGTGGACGTGAACGACAAGGCCCGCCACATCGGGACGCAAATTGCCGCCACCGGCAAGGGCTTCATGCCTTACGACAAGCTCGCCGGTAACACCGATCAGCTGGCTCAAGATTACGAGCGTTTGCGGCTCAGCCACGAGCTCTCGCGCGAGATTGCGCTCGAGCGCGACTTACCCACACTCTTGAACAAGATCTTGCTCACGATCTTCAAGTTCGTGCGTGCCGACCGCGGCGTCATCTTCTTGATGAACCCGCAAGGCGAGCTAGTGCCCGGCGCCAGCCAGCGCCGCGACGGGACCGACGCGCCGATCCCGGTCTCATCCACGATCATGAACCACGTGATCAAGGAGCGCGCGACCGTGCTGACGCACGATGCGGCCATGGATTTCGCGGCTTCCAAAGGCAAAAGCATGATCCTAAATCGGATCAGCTCGGCGATCGTGGCGCCGCTCTTGCACAATAACGAGATCTTGGGCGTGCTTTGGCTGGACAGTGAGACGCTCGCGCAATTTCAGCCCAAAGACATGGAAATCGTCACGGCCATCGCCTCCCAAGCGGCGATGTTCATCGAGATCAACATCTTGGGCAAAAAGGTCGAGATCGAGATCGTCAATCGCGAACGCTTCAGCCGTTTGCTTTCGCCGAACATCGCGCAACGCGTGCTGTCCGGCGAGCTCGAGGTGAAGAAAGGCGGCCAGCTCGTCGGCGAATGCACCGTGTTCAACTCGGACATCCGCGGCTTCACTCCCTTGAGTGAAGGCTCACGCCCGGAGGCCCTGGTCGACCTCTTGAACGACTACTTCGAGCAGATGGTCGAGATTTTGTTCAAGTACGAGGGCACGCTCGATAAGTTCATGGGCGACGGCATCATGGCTTTGTGGGGCGCGCCGGTGGCGCATCCGGACGATGCCCTCCGCAGCGTGAGCTGCGCGCTCGAGCAAATGGAGGCGCTCGGCAAGTTCAATCGCTTGCGCATCGACGCGGGGCAAGCGCCCCTCGCGATCGGCATCGGCATTCACACCGGGCCGCTCGTGGCTGGGTATATCGGTAGCTCGAAGGCGCTTTCGTACACCGTGATTGGCGACACGGCGAATACGAGCGCGCGTCTGTGTGGCGTCGCCACCTCCGGCCAAGTGCTGGTGAGCGAAGGCACACTCGCGCGCTTGCAAGGCAGGTTCGTGTATGAAGAGCTGCCGCCCGCGCATTTGAAGGGCAAGGAAAAGCCGTTCCGCGTGTTCGATGTAAAGGGCTGGCATCCGAGTGTGCAGGTACCAATCGCGTACGGGAATGCGACGTAACGCCTCTCGTTCTGATTTTTGAATTGCGGGCGGGCGGCGGGGCGGCCGCGCTCCGGAGGGGAGCAAGCCAACGCCTCGCACACAACTTTGAGCTTGCCGCTTCGGCCCGCTCACGCCTGACGCGCTGCGGCGCGACGAGCGCTCGACTCCGTGGCTAACTCGCGCCAAAGTCTCGGCCCGAATGGCGCATATCCTGGCGTTTGAACGACCCGTCGTGGAGCTGATCACACGGGTGCGCGAGCTGCGTGAGCTGGCGAGTGAAGACGATCGTTTCGGTTTCGAGTTGAAGCGCTTGGAGGACAAGGCGGCGCGGTTGGCGCGCGAGGTGTTCGCCAAGCTGTCGCCGATGCAGAAAGTTCAGCTTTCTCGGCACCCCAATCGCCCGTACACGAACGACTACATCTCGCGTTTGTTCGAGGACTTCGTCGAGCTCCACGGCGACCGCCGCTTCGCCGAGGACGGCGCGTTGATCGCGGGGGTCGGCCGCTACCATGGGCGGAGCGTGGTGGTGGTCGGGCACCAGAAGGGGCGCACGAGCAAGGAGCAGAAGCTGCGCAACTTTGGCATGCCGAATCCGGAGGGTTACCGCAAAGCCATCCGCATGTACGAGCTCGCCGAGCGCTTCAATCTGCCGATCTTCACCTTCGTCGACACCATGGGCGCTTACCCCGGCCTGGGCGCCGAGGAACGCGGGCAGAGCGAGGCCATCGGCGCTTCGATTGAGGTCATGTCGCGCATGACGGTGCCGATCATCACGACCGTGATCGGCGAAGGCGGCTCGGGCGGTGCGCTGGCTCTGGGCGTGGCGAACCGCGTGCTGGTGCTCGAGTTCAGCTATTACTCGGTAATCACCCCTGAGGGCTGTGCGGCCATTTTATGGAAGAGCGCGGAGCGCGCGCCCGACGCCGCCGCCCGCTTGCGCATTACGGCGCCTCACCTCCTGGAGTTCGGGATCGCCGATCAGATCGTGGAGGAGCCGCCGGGGGGCGCGCATCAAGATCATGATGACGCGGCGAAGCGGCTGGATCGGGCGCTATACGCCACGCTCACGGATCTGTCTGATCTATCGCGTGAGGGTCTGCGCGAAGACCGCTATCAGCGTTTCCGTAAGCTGGGCGCGTTCGTCGCTTAGCGCCCGCGAATGGCCAAGTCGCTCGATGATCGCGGTCGAGGCGCCCGGCCGGCGAGGAGCGACGAAGGCGCATACTGCTGATATGTAACTGAGCACGAGGAGATTTTCGGGGATGGTGCTAATCGGCCAATACGACTCTCCTTTCGTGCGCCGCGTCGCGATTGCGCTGAGTCATTTACCGGCTGCCCTTCGAGCACCGGCCCTGGTCGGCCTGGAGCGACGCCGAGCAGATCGCCAACTACAACCCGCTGCGGCGCGTGCCGACGCTGCTACTCGATGACGGCACGGCGTTGCTCGACACCTTCACCATCCTCGACGCGGTCGACGAGCTCGCTGGTCCAGAGCGCGCGCTCGTGCCCCCGGCCGGGGTCGAGAGGCGCGCCGTCTTGCGCGTCGCGGCCTTGTCCGCAGGCGTCGCCGACAAGGCCGTTACGATGCTTCACCTCACGAAAACCTGAGCCGGTAGTCGTCCAAGATTTCTCGCGTGCGGCTCGACCCACAGCGGCTAACGCCGATGTCACGCGCGGCGAGCAGGAAGTCCAGCTCGCGGACGCCGCCGGAGGCTTTGACCTGAACCTGGGCTGGGGAGTGCTCACGCATCAGCCTCAAGTCGGCGAGCGTAGCGCCGCCCGTGCCGAAACCGGTGGAGGTTTTGACCCAGTCGACACCGAGCTCACCGCACAGCCCGCAGAGGCGAATTTTGTGCGCATCCGTCAAGTAGCAGGTCTCAAAAATGACCTTGAGCTTCTGCCCGCGGCCGTGCGTCTCCGCGAGCACCGCGGCGATATCCGCGCGGACGTAGGCCCAATCCAGGCTCAGGGCGCGGTTTACATTGATCACCATGTCGAGCTCGAGCGCGCCGTCTTCCAGCGCGATTCGGCTCTCGGCAATCTTAGCCGCGGTCGTTTGGCCGCCGTGAGGAAAGCCGATCGTGGTGCTCGGCTTGACAGCAGAGCCCGCCAAGAGCTCCGCGCAGCGACGCACCTGGGACGGCACGATGCACACGCTCGCCACGTCGTACGCGAGGGCGAGCGCGATCCCCGCGTCGAAGTCTGCAGCGGTCAACGTGGGCGCGAGCAGCGAGTGGTCGATCATCTTCGCGATGTCGCGGTAGGAGTGGCTCAAGGCGTGGTCGGTCATGATCCGGTGGGACGAACTTTGCCACGAACGCGGAGATTTGCGCCGATCCTCCCGGGTGATGGCACGTGAGGCGCCCGCGCGGCGCGCCTCGCCGCTCGTGGAGCGCTGAGCCGCGCCGAAGCTCGGCCTCCTCAGCGCCGACTCTCAGCGCGGGACGCCGGCCATGCGGCGCAGGCCCGGTCAGCGATGGATCGGCTTGACCCACCCAAAGCTGCTAGCTAGGTTGCCCCCGCTTTCACGACGATGGTCATGCAGCCCCCGCTCACCCGCACCGCACCCTCGATTAAAGGCCGTTGAGTTGGGCATTTTAGACGGCATCCGCACGATCGACGAGCTGCGGCTCGACAATCAGAGGGTGCTAATCCGCGTCGACTTCAACGTGCCGCTGGACCAAGCGGGCGCAGTTGGGAACGACGAGCGCATCCGCGCATCCTTACCCACGATAAAAAAGGCAATCGGCGCGGGTGCGCGAGTGATCCTGGCTTCACATCTGGGCCGCCCGCAAGGCAAGCCGAGTGCCGCCCTCAGCTTGGAGCCCGCCGCCGCGCGCTTGAGCGAGCTACTCGGCCAAGACGTAATTCTGCCGGACGACTGCATCGGCGATGCGGCCAAGAAGGTGATCAGCGATCTGCGTCCAGGTCAGCTCGTGATGCTCGAGAACCTGCGCTTCCACGCCGAAGAAGAGCAAAACGACGAAGGCTTTGCCCGCGAGCTCAGCGCTCATTGCGACGTGTACCTGAACGACGCGTTCAGCGCGTGCCACCGCGCGCACGCCTCGCTCGTCGCCCTGCCCCGCGCCCTGCGCGAACGCGGCATGGGCTACTCACTTCGGGACGAAGTCACGGCGCTCTCCCAGTTGACCGAGAACCCAGCCAAACCCTTCGTCGCCATATTGGGTGGCCGACACATTTCAAAGAAGCTGAAGCTCATCGAGGCACTCCTCAAGAAGTGCGATGCGATCTGCATCGGCGGCGCGATGGCCAACACGCTGCTCGCGGCGGCTGGACACTTGTTGCAAGATTCGACCCTCGAGCACGAGCAGCTCGCGATCGGCCGCAGCTTGCTCGAGCAGGCTCGCGATCGGCGAGTGAAATTGCTGTTACCGACCGATGTGGTGGTGGCGCCTGACCAGGACGCCAGCGGGGGGGAAGTGGTGAATGTGCAGTCGATACCCGACCGACACATGGCGCTGGACATCGGGCCCCGCACCGTGACGGCATTCGCCGCCGAAATCGCCAAGGCAAAAACTGTATTTTGGAATGGTCCGATGGGCCGCTTCGAGAATGCGGCGTTCGCTGCGGGCAGCGTCGGCATCGCGCGAGCGCTCGTTGAAACGGCGGCGTTCACCGTGGTCAGCGGAACGGACAGCGCGCTGGCAGTGGCCGCCGCCGGTCGCGAAGTCACGACGAAAATCGGCCTCATTTCTGGGGGCGGACGCGCCTCACTCGAATTGATCCAAGGCCTCAAGTTGCCGGGTGTAGAAGCCCTGCGAGGAAACCAAAGTGGCACGTAAATACCTGATCGCTGGCAATTGGAAGTTGAACAACGGCGGCCTCAAAGGCGTCGAGCTAGCGGCCGCCGTCGCTCAGGCTTCGAACGACGTGGCCGGCGTCGTCGAAGTCGTCGTTTCGCCGCCCTTCACCGCATTAGCAGCGGTCTCCGCCGAGCTTGAAGGCAGCCATGTGGAGGTCGCCGGCCAGAATTTTTATCCCAAAGACAGCGGCGCATTCACCGGCGAGATCAGCGCGCCCATGCTCACCGAGTCGGGGGTCAAATGGGTCATCATCGGTCACAGCGAGCGCCGGCAGTACTTTGGTGAGACGGACGAGCAGGTCGGCGTGAAGGTCGCTGCGGCGACTGCTGCGGGGATCAAGCCCATCGCCTGCGTCGGCGAAACCTTGGCCGAGCGCGAGGCCGGCAAAACGATGGAGGTTGTGTTCCGTCAGCTCGAAAGCATTGTGCCGGAGCTGGGCAAGAAGCCGGGCTTCGGTGTGATCGCTTACGAGCCGGTGTGGGCCATCGGTACCGGTAAGGTGGCGACCAACGAGCAAGCGCAGGAAGTGCATGCGGCCATCCGTGAGCAGCTGAAGAAGACCAGCGCCGAGCTCGCCAACGTCACCCGTATTCTTTATGGTGGCAGCGTCAAAGCCGACAACGCGGCCGGGCTCTTGGCCTGCGCTGACATCGACGGCGCCTTGGTGGGTGGCGCCGCCCTGGATGCGGTGGGCTTCTCCGCGATCGCGAAAGCCGCTAAGGCCATTGCGCTGCCAAGCTGAATACCGCGAGCTCGAGAATCGGGCCGATGCCGGCTCAAGAGCTCATGAGCAAGCAAGCCCCCGGGTGTCACCTGGCCCCGCCCCTCCCCGCCTGCTACGTTCCGTTGCCTTTTAGGATCCTCTCATGGCTGATTTTTTGCACACTCCGTTCACCGTCCTGCACATCATGGCGTGTGCTTTTCTGATCCTCGTGATCTTGATTCAACCGGGCAAGAGCGGCGGGCTCGGGGCGTTGGGTGGGGGCGGCGCACAGCAGGTGTTCGGAGGCAGTGGCGCCGGCAACTTCTTGACTAAAACAACCTGGGCCACTGCTGGCATCTTTTTCTTCACGAGCATTTCGCTCGCCTACTTGTCCTCCTCCACCGACGAGTCCATGAGGAAGCATTCGGCCGCATTGCAAAAGCAACGCGATCAGAATGCGCCACTGTCGACGTCGACTGCGTCGAACAAGCCTGCGAAGCCTGCCGCCAGCGGAAAGTAAGCTGCTGATCGCAGGCCGCGCGTGACGACGCTCGAAGCTCGAGCGCGGGATTTTATGCCCAACGCGCGCGAGCTGGCGCTGCTGCTAGCGGCGCGCGGCGTTGCGTGCGTGCTGGCGTGGGACAACGGCTTCCGCGCCCTGAGTGACGACGACTACGCGCGCATTTCCATCGCTCAGCGCTTTGCGCAAGCGCCCAGCTTCGATCCGAGTGGCACGAGTTGGTTGCCGGCGCCGTTCTGGGCCTATGGCGGTGCCTTTCACTGCTTCGGATCGGGGCTCGGCGTAGCGCGCGCGACGGCCATCGCGCTTGGGCTAGGCGCCACGGTCCTGATCTACAGCGCTGCGCGTGTGCTGGGTGTTGCGAAGCCCGGCGCTCTGCTGGGCGCCGGGCTCAGCTGTCTGATCGCGCCTTATTCGGCGTATTTGGGCATCGCTGCGCTGCCTGAGGTGCCCTGCGCTGCGCTTATTTTATACTCCGCGTCGACCCTCGCGCGCGCTGATTTATGGCTGCGAGGCCTCGGCGCGCTTTGCCTCGTTCTAGCCTGTCTCTCGCGCTACGAAGCCTGGCCGGTCGCCGGTGTGTTTGCGATCTTCTGCCTGCACGACGCGTTCGTCCGGCGTCGCTTCGTTCTTGCCGCCTGCGCGGCACTGGCGCTCGCGGGGCCGGCGGCTTGGCTGACAGCGGGTCACTTCGAACACGGGCAGGCCTGGTTCTTCGTAGCTCGCGTCTCGTCTTATCGACGATCACTCGGTGGTACGGAGGTGCCTCTGCTGCGGCGGCTCCTCGAGTACCCGCTGCTGCTCTTCAAAGCCAGTGAGCTCTGCTGCCTCTTGGTCGCGGCTTGGGCGCTGACCCGCAAGTGGCCGGGGGAAGGGCTGCGTTTGCGGCGCTGCGCCCTCGCTCTACTTGGCCTGCTCGCGTTTCTGATGTTGGGCAGCATACGTGATGGCGTACCGACGCATCACGTGGCGCGTGTCTTGTTACCAATTTGGTTTTTTGGATCCGTCCTCGCCGGAGCTCGCTCTGCGCTGCTGGCCGCCAAATGTTCCGCGCCCGTGCGCGTTGTGTTCGGCTTCGCCGTCCTCGGCTGGACGTGGCTGACAACCCCATTCAGTCTGCCCGGCTACAGCTTGGCTCAACGTTCGGCCGAGCTCGAGGCCGGTATGGCAGCGCGCGGGCTCACCGACCGCGCGCTCAGCATCGACACCGCCGATTATGGTTACTTTGCAGTGCAAGCGGGTTTTGGTACGCCACTCGGCACCAGCGTGCTCGACGACCACGACCCACGCCGGCCACACGCAAGCCCGTTCCGCTCCACGGTCGCGCTCGACCGGGAGCTTCGGGCGGAGGGCGCCCATTTCGCCGTCGTCACGGCGCCGCATGCATCATTGCTCGACCCCCGCTGTGTCACGCGCTGGCGCAATGCGAGCTTCCTCTTGTTCGAGTGTCAACCGGGCGAACGTTGAGTCGCTGAGAATTTCGCCTCGCCGGAGGAGCTCGTTTAAACTGCGGCGGTGCTCCGAGTACTGGGTCGCCGCGCTCTGGAAGCCGGCATCAGTGTGTTTGCTGTCCTCGGCTTCTGTTACGTGCCGCTTGGCGCGCACACTGGCTTGGGGCACGCAAAGGCGGTATTCGGCACGCCAGCCGCACAGCGCGCCGGCAGCGAGTTCGTCGAGGCGTTCGGGCGTGTCCGCGGCAAACTCACGGGACAGCTCGAAGAATTCGCAGCGGGCAGAGGGAACACCGCTCGACCGCATGAGAACGCGCCACCCAAGGACGGCGCGCGCTCTGGCTCACAAAGACCGAACCACCGTGGCTCGCTGGGGAGCGCCGGTGGTTCGAGTGCTCAGAAACCATAGCTAGCCTCGGCTTTCGAGCGACTTTACAGGGGCGTCAACGCCGCGCGCCAGCGCAACGCGCTGCCAGTGGCAACGCTTATTTAACCGCGGCGTCGAGCGAGGCCGGCGGCACACGACTCACGGCTTTATAATCTCTGAACAGCGTCAGCCCGTACACCACGCCCAACAGGGCAAGCCCGACGCCAAGCAGCTTCACGGCGAGCGGCATGCGCCGGCTACCCGGGGCGCTACTCGGCGGTCGGAACGAAGGCGGCGCGCTACCCCCTGCGGAGCTGCGCAAACCCAACGACTCGCCGCCGCGCGCTCGGCTCGGCAGCGGCGTCGGAACCGGCAAACCGTGCTTCAGAGCGCTCGCAGCGCGCTCTTTCTGCATGCGCCGCTCGGCACGAGACGCTCGAGAGCCAGGACGCCGCCCCATGGTTCTTGCTACCCCGCTACTCGCGGAGAGCCTCGGCGCCGCTAATGATTTCCATCAGTTCGGTGGTGATCGCGGCTTGACGCGCGCGGTTGTAGATCAGCGTATATTTTCCGATCATCTCGGCGGCCTTCTTGGTCGCTGATTCCATGGCCGTCATACGCGAGCCGAGCTCGGACGCCTGCGATTCGTAAAGGGCGCGCAGGATCGAAACCTCGATATACATCGGCACGAGGCGCTCGAGCAGCACCTTGCGGTCGGGCTCGAACAGGTACTCGCGGTGCGCGGCCGCTTCGTCGCCCGGTGCGTCCTTGGATTGAGCATCGGTGGGTGGCGCGGCCTTTTGCAATGGGAACAAAGGCTCCGTCGCCACCCGCTGACTCATCGCGCTCTTGAACTCGTTGTACACGACGTAAATGGAGTCCACCTCCCCGCTCACGAACGGAGTCAGGACTTTGCGCGCAATGTTACGCGCCTGCTCGATGTCGAGCTTCTCCCACACGCCCGCCAGCACCTCGAGCACCGGGGCGTTCCGCCGACGAAAGAAGTCGCGCCCCTTTCGGCCGATGACCACGATCTTGACGGCTTGACCTGCGGCCTCGCGCTCGTGCCAAATCTTGGAAGCGGCGCGTAGGATGTTCGTGTTGAAGGCGCCGCACAAGCCGCGGTCGCTGGTGATCACCAAGAGCAAAACAGTTTTCTCGGCCCGACGGGCGAGCAACGGATGCCCGCTGTCGGTGGCGCTGCCCTCGTCCTCCGTGCCCGCGCCGGCAACTTCAGCCAGCACTTCTGCCGTCTTCACGGCATAGGGGCGGATTGCTTGGATGCGCTGTTGAGCGCGGGTCAGCCTGGCGCCAGCGACCATCTTTTGCGCGCGCGTGATCTTCTGCGTGGATTTTACGCTCGAGATGCGCTTTCGGATCGCCTTGAGATTGGCCACGAGCTTTACTCCTTGCTCGACACGAACTGCTTGCCGAACGCCTTGAGCACCGTCTCGAGCTTTTTCTTGATCTCGTCGGTGATTTCTTTCTTGCTGCGGATGTCCTCCCAAAGATCCGCGTGCTTCTCGTCGATGTACCGGTACAGCTCTTCTTCATAGCTGCGCAGCGATTCCACCGGCAGCTTGTCGACGTAGCCCTGGGTGCCAGCAAAGATGATCACGACCTGCCTCTCGACGGCGAGCGGCACGTACTGACCTTGCTTCAACAGCTCGACCAGGCGGGAACCCCGGTCCAGCTGAGCCCGGGTCGCCGGATCCAGATCGCTCGCGAACTGGGCGAAGGCTTCCATGGCGCGGTATTGCGCGAGATCCAGGCGCATGGTGCCGGCGAACTTTTTCATGGCCTTGATCTGTGCGTTGCCACCGACGCGGCTGACCGAGATGCCGACGTTGATCGCCGGGCGAACACCGGAATAAAACAGGTCGCTCTCCAAGAACATCTGACCGTCTGTGATGGAGATCACGTTGGTCGGGATGTAAGCCGAAACGTCGCCGGCCTGGGTCTCGATGATCGGCAAGGCCGTCAACGAGCCGCCCGAGTGCGGGTCGCGTTGCACCTCGTGCTCCGCTTTGTCCGCGCGAGCTTCGAGCGCCTTCTTGGCTTCCTTATTGGCGTCCTCACCGAGGTACACCTGACCGTCTACGCCCTTGAAGGAGGCGTCACCCGGCGGCACGGTTTGGCCCTTCTTGACGACGAAGTAACGCTCCGCCAGCTTGCAGGCGCGCTCGAGCAGGCGCGAATGAACGTAGAACACGTCACCCGGATAGGCCTCACGACCCGGCGGCCGGCGGAGCAGCAGGGACATCTGCCGGTAGGCGACCGCCTGCTTGGATAGATCGTCGTACACGACCAACGCATGGCGGCCGGTGTCGCGGAAAAATTCGCCGATGGTGACGCCCGTGTAAGGCGCCAAGTACTGAAGCGGCGCGGTCTCCGAGGCAGTGGCCAGCACGACGGTGGTGTATTCCATCGCGCCGTGTTGGGTCAGCTTGTCGACCACCTGGGCAACGGTGGACGCCTTTTGCCCGATGGCAATGTACACGCAGAAGACGCCCTTGCCCTTCTGATTGATGATCGCGTCGATGGCGATTGCGGTCTTCCCCGTCTGGCGGTCGCCGATGATCAGCTCGCGCTGCCCGCGACCGATTGGGATCATGGCATCGATGGCCTTGATGCCGGTCTGCATCGGCTCCTTCACCGGTTGACGCTGCATGATGCCAGGCGCTTTGAGCTCGATGCGACGCCGGAGCTTGGAGTCGATTGGACCTTTGCCGTCCACCGGTTGTCCGAGCGCATTCACGATTCGCCCGAGCAATGCCTCGCCGACCGCGACGTCGGCGATGCGGCCCGTGCGCTTGACGATGTCGCCTTCTTTGACGCCCGTAGCATCGCCCAGCACGGCAACGCCGACGTTGTCAGACTCCAGGTTCAAGACCAGGCCGATGACGCCGCCGTCGAATTCGACGAGCTCACCGGCGAGCGCTCCCTCCAGGCCGTAAACGCGCGCGATACCGTCACCGCTCGTCAGTACCGTGCCCGTCTCACTGACGAGCGCGGCGCGGTCGAAGTTCTGAATCTGCTTCTTGATGATGGATGAGATCTCGTCGGCGCTGAGCTGCATGGCGTTTTTTCTCGCGAGCTTTCTGTGGTCTGTCGAAGAAGCTGAAAAGGAGTCCGGGGCGTCGCGGCACCGGTCCGCGCGGGCGGCCGGGTGCCGAGGCTCGCCCAACCAAAATCAAAGACTGCTGAGTTGGCGCTCGATTTCGGCGAGCCGCCCCTTCACGGAACCGTCGATCGTGTTGTCGCCGATACGAGTGATGACGCCCGCGATCAAGGAGGGATCCTCTTGGCGGTCGATGGTGACTTTGCGCTGCGTGGCGCTTTCGAGCTCCTGCCCTAGACGCTCGTAAAAGGACTCGGGGAGTGGACCGGCCGAGGTGACGGTAGCCCGCACCACGCCCGCTTGTTCGTCGGCCAGCGTGGCGAGGCGACGCGCGATCTCGGGCAAGGAGCCAAGGCGCTTGCGCTGAGCGAGCAAGCGGATTGCGTTGACGCCGACGCCGGTCAATCCGGCGCGGGCCGCGACATCGCGCAACATGGCGTCGCGCTTGTCTGCCTCCACCATCGGATTGTCGAGCACCGCTTGCAGCTCGCGGCTGGCCGCGTAGGTGTCGGCAAAGCTGCGGATTTGTGCAGACAGCTCGGCCACTTGGCCTGCTTCTAATGCCAATTGGAAGATCGCCCGCGCGTAACGCTCCCCGACTTCACCGTCGCTCATACTTTTCCTCGCAGCGCCGTGGCGGCGTGCTTGATGCCGGCCAGGTATTCTTCCGCGAGCCGCTGCTGGTCGGCGGCGGTCACCTTGGCACGCAAGGTATTCTCGGCCGAGCTCAAGGCGCTTCGGACCATCTCGCCGGTCAGGCCCTCGCGCGCCGCCTTCAGCTCCTGCTTGATCAGGGTCTGAGCGTCGCGCTCCATGCGCGTGCGCTTTTCTTTGGCTTCGGCAAGGATGCGCTTCCGCTCGTTCTCACCCGAAGATCGCATATCAGAACGCACCCGCTCGATCTCTTGGTCGAGGTTGGCGAGTTTTTCCTGATACTGGGCGAGCTGAGCTTCAGCCTCGCTCTTCATTTTGCCGGCCTCTTCCATACCGCGCAAAATCGTTGCTTTTCGGGACTTTAGGGCGTCCGAAATTGGCTTTTTGGCAAACCGAATCAGGAGCCAGTAGAGGATGGCACTATTTAGCAGCATCGCCGCGAACGGGACCGGTGTTCCCTTCGGGCGCCACAGGACGCTCGGCTCGACGTCGTCTCGTTCGCCAAGAAAGCCGTAGAAGAAGTTGTAATCCTCGAGCTTGGGGACCGCGTGCTCGGACTCCTCTTCCACAGCGCCCGTGCCTTGAGCCGCGACTTCCGCAGGATGGGCGGCTGGTTCGTCGGCGTGGGCCGAGCGCAGGCTGGTCGCTGCGGCGGCCAGAGCCACCCCCAAAAATAAAGGACGAAGAACGCGAACGCGCATCAGTTGACTCCCTGCCCCACCACACGTTCCACGATCATTTGCGCGACTCGCTCGGACTCCGCGCCTACCGACACGCGGATTGAGTTGACCTCGGCCTCGATTTTTCGCCTGCCTTCCTCGACGATGCGAGCCGTGACCTCACGCGCTTCACGGAGGATTTCGGCTTCGAGCTTAGTCGTTTCCGAACGCAGCACCTCGCGCTCCTCGGCCGCGACTTGCTGCACGCGCTCGAGCTCCTTTTCATACCGCCGCAGGAGCTCACCCGCCTTTTCTTGCAGCTCACGCGCGGTTGCGCGGGCCCCCTCCGTGCGCTCTTCGCGCAAGGCAAACACTTTGAGTACGGGATCGAAGAGGAGCGGCTTCAGGACAACTATCAGCACGGTGAACACGATGATCTGCAAGAGGACCGAGCGATCGAAGTCCAGCGGGACGCCGCCGGCCATGGTCCGCGTCGCACCTTCCAGCGTAGACGCTGCAGTCGCTCCAACCAGTTCTAAAAGCATGCTTGATAAAACCTCGAGCCCGTGTCGGAGCCGCTTCTGGTGATGCCGGAAACAGCCGAAACAGGGCGAAATTCGCGTGCGCACTCACTAGGCGCGCGCGGCTCGTACCACCTAGATGCCGGTGTGTCTAGACCGCCGCCAGCGTAGCTTCCGACTTCATTCCAGCCAACCTGCACGGCTGTTCGGCAGCTCCCGGACGTCGGTCCGGTCTACAGAACGCGCGGTCTCGGCATAGGCCCGGCCCGTCGTCGGGTCGATGGCCTCTGGCATCAAATCGAGCAACGGCAGCAGCGCGAAGGCACGCCGAGGCAGCTCACGGTGGGGGACGATGAGGCCGGGTCCGTTGACCTGCCGTCCGAGAATGAACAGCAAATCCAAATCCAGGGTGCGGGGTCCCCAGCGCTCGCGGCGCTCGCGGCCGCACGCTCGCTCGATGCTCAATTGCAGCTCGAGCAGCGCGAACGGGCTGAGTGAAGTCCTGATGCGAACCGCCGCGTTCAGGTAGTTGGGCTGCGGGGGGCCAAGCGGAGCGCTTTCGTATAGGGCGGAAATGCCGGCAATTTCCGAGTGGCGACGGAGCTGCCGGATTGCCTCCCGGAAATGGCCGAGCCGATCGCCCAGATTGGAGCCGAGTCCCACCACGCAATCGAGACCGGGGGCCAGCACCCGAACACGATAGCAGCGCGGGTGACTTGCGAGCGACCGGGAGGTGCCGTAGGCGGTATGGGTGTTCGGCTTGAACGGCGGCGAGTGGTTTCTGGTGGCGTTCGTCACGGTGATGGTCGTGTCGGCGCGCTATTGGCCGGCTTTCGGTGAGCGCATTGCGCTCCGTATCAGCGGGGCCGGGCCTGGCCCGGAGACCGCTCAGCCACGGACCTCCGGCGAGCCACCTCGCGAGTAGCCGCGCGCTCGGCGGGTCCGCTACACTCTCAACGTAGTGACGCCCCAGCTCGAGGCCGGAGGAGACACCGGCAGCAACGAGGACGGCGGCTCGCTCATTTTCGTGAGCGATGCCTCGGCCGAGGCCGAGCGTCTAACGACTGCGCTGCGCAGCCGCGGTTACCCCGTGATTGACGTTCCGCTCGGACTGCTCGTGAGCCGCGTATCGGTTCAGCGGCCGTCGCTGATCTTGTGTGATGCGGACGCGACGCCAGCGCTCGAGACCATCCAACGCGTGCGCGAGATCCCGGGAGGCAATCGCATCGACGTGCTGTTCCTGGGTGAGCCGGGGCGGGCGGTCGATCAGCAGGCCGGAGCGCTGCAACAGGAGGCAAGCGGCGTGTTCGTGCGGCCGGTGGATGACTTTCTCTTGCTGCGCAAGGTCGAGGCATTGATCGGCGCGCCGAGCGGTCGGCTCGACTTCAACATGCGCCTGGCACCGGTCAATCGTGCGCCAGTGTTGGTCGCAGCAACCCGACGTCCGTATCGCTATGAAGGCACCAAGGCAGACGTGGTGCGCGACTCGCCGTCTTCGCCCGGCGCGTCCTCGCCCGTACACTCCCCCGTCACGGGCCCCGGTGCGGAGGTAGAACCATCGAGCCCACGCCGTGGCGAGCCGGAGCTCGAGAGCCAGCCTCACTCCAGCCGGCCGAGCACGACGATGCCGCCTCGTGCGGAATTACCGCAGTCTCGGCTGAGCCCCGGGCTGGAATCGCTACTTGCCACCGCGGAGCGGCGCGTGCGCGCAGTGCGAAATTCCTCCGTGCCGCCTCCCGAGCGGCTCTCGCCGGAAGCCGAGCTGGAAGCGATTTTGCCAGCCGATGTGCTCGATGCGTTGGACGAACCGCTCGACTTCGACGATGAGGACGACGACGCCGATAGCGCAGTCGGAACCAACAACGGCTCAGACGGTGATCCTGGCTCTCGCTCCGGCGGCAAGATCACAGGGCCCGGTGCGGCGACGAATAGCGGCGTTGCCAGCGTCAGCCGCGCGGACGCGGAAGTCATCGCCAGTGATGCGCGCGAAAAAACCGCTTCGCCGCCGAGCGGCGGCCAGGCTCCGCCATCGAACCCGGCGGACTCGGTGTCGTCTCGGTTGACCGAGCCCCCTCCCACTCCGCCCCGCCACGCGCGGATGCAGAGCGAAGTGCCCGAGCAAGCCTCGTTGGAAGAGCCATTCCCAAGCCGTTCCACGAATGCGGGAGCAACGGCGCACGGCACCACCGACGTCCCCGCTAGCGTCGTGCCGCCGTCCGACGCTGCGGCGGGCCTATCGACTGCGCCCCCTGGCGCTGGGCGCTTCGGAGCAGATGCGAAGTTACCAACGATCGCGCAGCCGAGCGTGGTCCGCGAGCCCGCGGTAGAGATTCCGGCTTCTTTGGCGGCGGGTGACGCCGTGCGGGCCTTCGCCAGAGTGGTGCGGGCGCGCTACACGGGCGCGCTCGCTTTCGAAGATGCGACCGGCATGCGCCGCGTCCTCTTTCGGGATGGCGATTTCGTAACCGCCGCCTCGGGCGCGGAGGGTGAATCGCTGGTCGCCTTTTTGACGCAGCGAGGTGATTTGCCGAGCGATGTTGCGGCGCGCGTTGGACGCAAGCTACCGCAATTCGGCCGCCACGCGGGCGCTGCGCTGATCGCCCAGGGACACCTGAGGCAAGACGATTTGTGGCCCGTCCTGCGCGCGCACGCCGAGTGGCTCGTGGGACGTATCGTGTCGATGAAGGGCGGCGCCGTGGGTCTCGAAGCCGATGTGCCGTTGCGCATGCAAGCCGAGCCCGCCGTCTTCGGTGGTGCCACCGGTGCGGAAGTGCTGCTAGAAATTGTGCGCCGGGCAGTGTCGCCGGAAGAGGCGCTCCAGCGCCTGGGCGGGGCCACGGCGGTCTTGCAGCGTGGTGAAACGCCCGCCCTCCTCGGCGAATGTGCGATGTCCGATGCGGAAGCCGAGCTCGTGCGCTCGATCAGTGAAGAGCCGGTGAGCGACGCCGTGCGCCGCGCGGGCAACAAAGACTTCACCTCCGTGCTGTACGTGCTGGTGGAACTATCCGTGCTCGGCTTGTCCAGCGGGGAAAAGCGAGGCGCCCGCGCGTCGAAGCAAAAGCCCGCTCGGTCCGATCACCTCGATCATGCCGCCCTCCGCGCGCGCATCTTGGCCCGCAAGGCGCTCAGCGAAGAGGGCGACTATTTTGCGCTCTTGGGCGTGGCGCGCAGCGCGACGAGCTACGATATTCGGCGCGCGTACACGACATTGAAAGACGAGTACGACCCATCCCGCATCATCACGCAGGAGACGGTCGACTTGCGCGATGAGGTCGAGGAAATCTTGGAAGTTCTGAGCGAGGCTTTCGAGATCCTGGAGGACGACTTGCGCCGCGAGCGCTACCGGCGCGCCCTCGAAGCAAACCCCTAGAGTCCTCCCGCCGACGCAGGCCAGGACAACGCTACTCCGCGGCGCTGCTCGTCGCAGAGTCGAGCACGTCGCACTCCAGCGCGTCGGCCTCGACCGAGAGTAAAAGGACGCTCTTGGGGCTCAGCTCGCCGCGCAAAATCTTCTCCGCCAGCGGCGCCTCGACGAGCCGCGCGATCGTGCGCTTCATGGGGCGCGCGCCGAGGGTCGGATCGAAACCGCCATGGTCGAGCAGGAACTCGACGACCTCTGGTCCAAAATCGAGGCGTAGACCTCGCTGCGCCGAGAGCGCACGGCTAACCCCGTCCAGCAGGCGCCGTGCGATCTCGCGAACTTCGTCGCGGCCCAAGGGCGCGAAAACGAGCACTTCATCGATCCGGTTGTACAGCTCGGGGGCCAGCGAGCTGCGGGCGGCCGCGACGACGCGCTGCTCTAGATCGGCGCGATCTTGCTCGTCGTTACCGAATCCGACCCGCCGCCGCGGCGTGCTTCCGCTTTCTTCCGCACCCAGGTTGGAGGTCATCAAAATCACCGTGTTCGTGAAATCCACGGTTCGGCCTCGGCCGTCGGTGAGCCGGCCTTCGTCGAACACGGCCAGGAAGGAGGTGAGCACGTCAGGGTGAGCTTTTTCGAGCTCGTCGAGCAAGATCACTTGATAGGGCCGTCGGCGAACCGCTTCCGTCAACTGTCCGCCTGCCTCGTGACCGACGTAGCCGGGCGGGGCGCCGATCAAACGCGCGATCGAATGCGGCTCGGAAAACTCGGAAAGATCGACGCGCGTCAGCGCGGTGTCACAGTGAAAGAGCACCTCCGCGATCGCCTTGGCGGTTTCGGTTTTACCCACGCCGGTGGGGCCGAGCAGCAGAAACGTGCCGATCGGGCGGCGCGAGCCTAGGCCGGCGGCATTGCGCCGCAAAATGCGAGCAATGCGCCGAATCTGCGGGCCGTGTCCGACCACGCGCTCGGCCAGGATCTCCTCCAACCGCAACATGCGGTCGCCGTCCGCTTCCAACAGGCGATCGACTGGCATATCGGCGAGCTCGGCGACGACCTCGGCCACGCTCTCCGCGGTCACTTCCGGGCGCCCACGACGGCGCGTGCGGGCGCCCGCGAGATCCAAAATGGACACGGCCTTGTCGGGCAATGCGCGACCTGGCAAGTAGCGAACCGACCAGCCGACACCGAGCGCCATGGCCTCCGTCTGGTAACGAACTTGATGATGCGCTTCGAGCCGAGGCTTCAGCGCATCGACAATTAGATACGCCTCCTCGCGGCTCGGCTGTTCGACCTCGACCAACGAGAAGCGGCGCGCCAAGCCGGCGTCGGCGGCCAATGCTTTTTGGAAATCCTCCGGCGTAGTGGCACCGATGCAAGGCAGCTCGCCACGCGAGAACGCGAGCTTCAGCTCGGAGGCGATCTCCTCTGCGGCCTCACCCACGAACAACTGGTGTATTTCGTCGAAAAAGATCACGACGCGACCTTTGGCCGCGAGTACCTCTTTGCGCAACGCCGACACCCGCGTAGCGAGCGCCCCCCGCACACCAGTCCCCGCCACGAGCTCACTCACTGGGACTTGGACGATCACGCGATCGTCCAGGGACAATACGTCCTCGGCGCTCGCGATGCGCTGTGCGAGGCCACGCACGATGCTGGTCTTGCCGACTCCGGCGATGCCGACCAGGCACGGGTTGTTTCCCTCGCGCTTCGCCAGCACGTCCAACGCTTGCTCGATCACCGCGTCACGACCCACCACCGGATCGAGCTCGCCGCGCGCTGCGGCCAGCGTCAAATTACGACCCAGGCCGGTGAGCGTCGGGAATTTCTGCGGATCGAGCTCGAAGCGTTCCAGCGTGTCCACTTCTCTTTGCGCGACCTTCGCGACGGGCGGCGCCGGGACGGCGCGGGTGAGCGTGACCCGCTGCGCACCGGTTGGCAGTGCCATCACCGGCACGACCACGCCCGCGCCCCGCGACTCGTTGCCCGATCGTGCCTCGGTGTGGGCCCGCGGCTCAGGCGGGGGCGGCTCTTCGCCGCTTGGTAACTTACGCGGCGGCGGATAGAGCGGAACTTTGACGGCCGTCGATGCGCGGCGTGGCGCGGCGGGCGCTTCGCGGGGCGTCTCTGCAGGCGACGCGCGCCGGCGCCCGACGAGGCCAAGCCCAACTTGGACCGCCTGCGTGCGCAGGCGCGCGATATCGACGCCGATGCCTTCGAGCGCGCGCCGAGCGGAGCTGCGGGGCTCGCTCATCATGGCCACGAGCAGGTGCACCGCAGCGGCTTCCGTCTCCCCCATCCGACCCGCGATGTCACGCGCCCGCTGCAGGCAAGAGAGCACCGGGTCTTCGAGCTCTTCGTCGATGCCGCGTGCGGCGCGTAGTAGCTCTTCGACGCCCAGCTTGCGTTCTCGGAGCAAGTCGCAGCCGGGGTTGGGACGGGCGCTGATTGCGGCCAATAAATGGGCGCTCGAAGTGCGCTCTTTCTGTTGCTGCGCGAGTTCGTCCGCAATCCGTTTCACTAGGACGAGCTCAGACTCGAAGCGGGCACCGGTCATCACCCGTGGATCTGCCCGGGATTCGAAAAACGGCCAACTTCCCGGCATTTGCGCGCCGGTCAAGGGGAAGCGACCGGCTATCGCGCGAACAATTCGAGACCCTTCGAGTAATCCCAGACTTGCAGTTCCTGTGCGCCCCCCACGGCGACCAACGGCTCGAATCCGGAAATCGCCAAATTCTTGGCCTGGGTCACTGCTTCTAGCCAATCCTCCCCATCAGGCGCGCGGGTTGCCGGCAGCTCGGTTTGAAGGCGAGTCCGCCCGCTGAGGTCGGTGACGAGCAGCGACCAGCGGCGCGGTCCGCCCGCTTCCAGGCTACTGACAAGCACGAAGGCCAGTGAGTCGCCGTTGCTCGCTGCTGCGTAGGGCGTCGCGGGAAGTCGGAAGCGAGCGAGCTCCGGCAACCCTGGCGCCAACCGCAAACGCACCACGTCGCCCAGGTTACTCACCGAAAACAGCTCGTCCAGACGGTTGGCGGCCAGGAACCGAAATGGCTCAGGAAAGCCGGCAGGGAGCTTCAGCTCGACGGGCCTACCGCGTGGCGCCCGACGGGCGATGCCGAGCGCCGTGCGGCACACGAATGCACCGTCACGCAGTAGGCCAACCGTGGAGCGACAGCCGGGCATCGGAATTTGGTCGTCGATAGGTAAAAACGCGCCGCCTTCAGTCTCGAAGGGATAGCGGTAGAGCTGCGGGGCGACGCTCGCGTACACGTAGAAGTAATGCGGGTCTTCGAGATCGGGAAATAAACCCGAGCCCGGGAAAAATGCGACGTGGGGGAAGCTTGCGCCGACGTTCTCGCGCGGCGCGAAACGAACGCCGCCTGTGGCGCCGAGCGCGAAGAGCGCGCCGTCTGCGCCCGCGGCCACTGCGCGGACGCCCTCCAGCGTGGTTTCGACCAAGGTGTTACCGAGCTTAGTGTCACGCAGCACGACCTGGTTTGGAGCGGCCTGTAACAGACGGCCCGGGCCGAATGCGAGGCGCAGTGCTGGGTCGCTCAAAGGGCTGATCGCCAGTTTTTCTTCATGCACGGAGCGCAACGTTTGTGCGACGGCCGATGCCGCGAGCGTCGCCCTCCTCATCTCTGGCGAGGCAGGCGGGCGGGGTGGCCCAGTGTGCGGTGGCGGCTTATGCGGTTCGGGGCGCCTTCCCTTAGGTGCAGAGGCCGTGCATGACGCTAGCCAAGAACTCAGCAAGATCAGGCGGCGGATTGTTTGCGCCACGCGCATGATGGTACGTTAAAAGTCGCTCGGCACCGCCAGCGCAAGCGCAATATTCATGACCGGATCCGGTATTCATCAGCGCGCCGCGCTCATCGGCTTATGGCTTCTCGTCGCGCTGGCGGGGTGCAACCGTTTCACGCGCACCAAGCAATGCCGCGCATTGATCGCCCAAGTGAACCCCACCCTGGACGACGTCGCGAGCATCACCGGGACCGGCGGCGCGGGCACTACTTCCGTCGGCGCCAGCGCGGGAGGCAGCAGCGGAATTGGCGGCACGTCGGCGCGCAGGGGACCGTCCGGAAGCGCCTACCTCGCCGCCGCCGCGCGCTACGAGCGCTTAGCCAAGCAGCTTGGCCCGATGGAATTCTCGACGGAAGAGATGGCAAGAAATGTGGCCGAGTACGCCAGCGTGCTCGGGGCAGCCGCGCAAGCCCTCCGTGTTCTGGCAGCGGCGGTCGACAGCGATAACCACGGCGAAGTGGAGCGGGCGACCCGCGATCTAGACCGCCTGTCCGCCCGCGAACGCGCCGCCCTCAATCGCATCGATGCCTGGTGTCAGCCGGGTGGCTAGAGCGGGGCGCCGGGAAAACCGCAGCTGTGTGAGCGCGGGAGCGCGAGTTCTCGAATGGCGACGGCCGCTATCTCTTGCCGTGATCCCTGGAGCGGCGGCTCTGCCGTAGCCGGTGCTCCTCGGCCGTCACCGCGACCGTCCCGAACCGATACTGAATCAGACGTTGAAACGTGCCCGTCTCGTCGCCGCCTATCATCCACAGATCCCGCGCGTCGCGATCGACCTCGAGGCTGGGAAGCCAATGGCGACTCGAGGCCCAAGCCAGCGGCGTGGGGCGACCGAGCAGTAGGCGGCTCACTACAACCCCACACACCGGGCGCTGCCCGAGTCCAGAACAGAGCCGCGTGGCATACAGCTCTTCGTTGCCGATCGGGCGCCAAAGCCACTGATGATCGACACCGAGCGCGAGCCGCGGACCGAGCTGCGTCGCGGCATCCGCCGGCAACGCGTCCACGATTCGCGCCAGCAGCTGTTTGTCGATGCGATCGACCGTCTTGAGCGCCGGACCGCGTTTGACCTCGAGCACGACCTCGACCGTGTTCGTTGCCCCCGCGCAACAGCGAAACCCAATCGTGGCGCCGCCCGATTCGGGTTTTTGGGGTCGGGCATTCGCGCAGCGGCCGACGATCTCCCCCTCAGGCGAATTGCCGCCGCGGAGACTCGTCGAACCGGGGATTGAGCCCCTGCCCCAACTACTCGAGGTCCATTCCCAAGCGCCGCCATGCAAGTCGCGCGCGCCAAAGCCACTGCGGCACGCGACGCGTATTCCGGCGGGTCGCATGGCGGGTAGCGAGCCGGTGCCGCAACGCTCCGCCCGGTAGGTATCGCCGTATTCATAGCGCAGATTATCGGGCCCTTTGCAGGCCCGCTCCCACTCGAGCTCACTGCACAACCGCTTACCGCGGTCGCTGCACGCGGCGGACGCCGCGGCTTGGCTGACGTTGGTGAGCGGGATCGCCCCCTCCTCGTTGGGGAACGGAAAGACGTCGATATAGAAGCCCTTCAGGATCACTTGTTCGCCGGGCATTTCTTGGTCGGCGATGCGCGGCAAGCTAATCTCGGGAGTGCCGGCGACGAGCGGACCGCGCGTGACCCAGACCATGCCCTGGCGTGGCTCGGGCAACGCATCTGGCGGCGCAATGGAGCTCTGGGACGAGCTCGTGGGCAAGGCTGGGTGAGGCGGGGCCTGCCGGGGCGCCCGGCAGCTGCAGCACAGCGCGAGGCAGAGCCCAGCCGCGGCGCGCCGCCGCGCGCTCACGGATCCGAGCGCTCGTCCCGCTCGCGCAGGCCAAGCTCTTTCATTTTGAGCTGCAAACCTTTGCGCGAAATTTTGAGCAGGCGAGCCGCGTGCGTCACATTGCTACTAGTTTGATCCAATGCCTTGACGATGAGCTCACGTTCCAGGCGGCTCATCGCGGCCTTTACCTGCTCCTTGAGCCCATCTACCGCCGCGGCCACGGACGCTTCGGATGACGGCGTCGCGGTGGGCGGCTCGGGCGTGGACGCGTCGCGCACCTCCGACGGCAGATCCAGCACTTTGAGCTGGCTGCCATCCGAGAACAGGACGGCGCGCTCGATCACGTTCTCGAGCTCACGGATGTTGCCCGGCCACGGATAAGAGATGAGGTGAGCTTCGGTGTCGGTCTCGACCCCAGCCACGTGCTTTTTCAAGCGTGCGTTGAACTTGTCGATGAAATGCTTCACCAAGAGCGGGATGTCAGTCGCGCGCTCGCGGAGCGAAGGCAGACGGATTGGCACCACGTTCAAACGGTAATAAAGGTCTTCTCGAAACGCCCCGGCCGCGATCTCGCGCTTGAGGTCACTATTGGTCGCCGCCACCAAGCGCACGTCCACGCGAATGGTTTTTACTCCGCCGACGCGTTCGAACTCGCTTTCTTGCAGCGCACGCAGGAGCTTCACCTGCATCTCGACGGGAATCGAGCCGATCTCGTCGAGGAACAACGTGCCTCCGTTGGCCAGCTCGAAGCGGCCCGGCTTGGAGCCCACCGCGCCCGTGAACGCGCCGCGCTCGTGCCCGAAGAGCTCGCTCTCCATCAGGTCTTTGGGGATGGCCGCGCAATTGACCTTGATGAAGGGCTTGTCGCGTCGAGCGGAGTTTTCGTGCAGGGCCCGCGCGACTAGCTCTTTGCCAGTGCCGCTCTCGCCGGTGATGAGCACCGTGGTCGGAGTGTCCGCGACGCGGTCTAGCACCGCGTACAGCTCGAGGATGCTCGCGCTGGCTCCAATGATTCCATAGCGCGCTTGCTCGAGTGCGGCCGATTCTGGTCGCGTCGCCTCAGCCGCTGACAGGTCTCTCGTGCGCAGGGCCTTACGCACGATGGCCCGCACCTCGGCCTGATCGAAGGGCTTGGTCAGGTAGTCGAACGCGCCGGTTTTCAGTGCCTCGACGGCGTTGTCGACCGTGCCGTGGGCCGTAATCATCACCACTGGAAGCTCGTCGTCCAACTCCAGCGCGCGACGCAGCAGCTCCATGCCGTCGACTTTGGGCATGCGCAGATCCGTAATCACGAGGTCCAAGTGATGCTCTTTGAGGATCTGCAGGGCTTGTTCGCCGTCCTCGGCCGTGTGCACGTCGTAGCCGTCGCGCTCCAGCTGCGCGCTCAACACGCGCCGCAAGTTGGGCTCGTCATCGACGACGAGGATCTGTTTACGTTCGGGGAGCATAACCTTACGAGAGCGCTGGGATTACGGACAGCGAGCGCCGCCCGCGCCATGGGCCAGCAGCGGTGAGCAGTAAAAGAGTGCAGCTTTGCCGTTGCCGGGGCCGCCTGCGGCGATGATGTCACGCCCGTTGATGTGCGGGGTGACAATCGCCGCGCCCAGGCCGTCGCCGGACTCGGCCGAGGACAGAAACTTGGCGTCGATGAATGTCGCATCTGCCGGGTCGTCGGCGTCAAATATCAAGAGCGCGCCGGCGCCGGATTCACCGCGAACAATCATGTCGGGGGCGCCGACGATGACCTCACCGTCGCCGTCACCGTCGAGATCGCCAACGGCGACCGCAGCCCCGAACCTCGAGTTGGCGCAACCCGTCATGCTGCGGGTCGAACCGCAGCCAAACGAGCCGAGCAGGGCGTCCTCCGGGAGGGCCGCAAAACTGCAGTCCGTGGAGTCGGTCTCAGGCAGTTCGGCCAGCGCTCGCCCGTCGATCACGTGCACGTTGGTATCATCGGACACCACGAGATCTTCATCCGCGTCGGTGTTGACCAGGCCTGCGGCGACCGCGCGACCAAAGCCCGGCGTACCGCCCAGGCAGCCGACGTATTGCGCCGTCTTGCCGTCGCTCTTCCAGAGCAGTACCTCCGACTTGCCCGAGGCGCCGACGGCGTACACCCGCTCTGAGCCCATGGTCAGAACGGCGAGCGATTTGCCGAAGGTCTCGTCGTCTACCAAGGCCTTACCGGGCGCGCTGAGCTCGCTGAAGTGGACGCTTCCCGACGGGTAAAACCAGGCTAGGTGCGTCCCGTTCGCGGCGACCGCCACGAGCGCCACCGGATGGTCGGTGCGGTCAGTCGCGATCGGAAAGTCGTACGGCTGACCCTCGTCGATCGAAAACCTCAGTAGGTCCTGCGCCCCCTTGGGCATGTCGAGCGTGTACTCCGAGGCGTCCCGGCAGCGCAACTCCAAGCCCGGCTTCATGACGGATCCGGTGCCGACGGCGAAGCAAAAGGGCCGCGCCATATCCGGCCCTTGAGCATTGGCGAAGCCACCGAGCGAGGAGCTCAAGTAGCACGCCGCCGAGCCTCCTGTGCAATACCCACTATCTACCGAGGTAGTGCTGGGGGCCTCGTCGAAACCGAGGTCGAACAAGGCTGCGCCAGATACGCCAACGCCACCGCCGACCAGCAATTCGGTGTGCTCGCCGTTGGTCGCCGTCGAAACGCTGTTGCCAAAGCCGGCCCGCATGGAGCCGGGCCTTTCCAAAAGTAAAATTGGCGAGTCGTCGGTGACATCGTCGAAGCGGGACCACGAGCAAGCCTCCACGCTGACGCCAACCAAGCACAAGACCGCGAATCGCAAGCGTGAAGCGCGCATCAAAACCTGCCTCCCAGGAGCAAGCCGCCGCCTACGCTCGAAGCGCTCGGCGTCAAGCGAAAGAGCGGCCGGTCCTCCCGCGTTGCAACATTCATCGTAGGCTGACGAAGGGGCGCGAGGCGCGCGACCGGCCGCGACTTCAACGGGTCGTCGAACTCCAACACCTTGCCGGCCTTGGCGGAAGACTCGGGCAACGGGTCCTTGATGAAATTATAGGTCGCCAAACCGCCCATCACGCCGGCCACGGCGAAGCCCGCGTCCGCGCCGATCGCGAACCAGCGGCCACGGGTCGCGCGGCTGTCCGAGCTCTCCAAGCTGCCGCTGTCGCGGTCAGCCTGCAGTTGATCGTGCAGTCGATTGGACTCGGTGCCAACGTAAATGGCGGCGCCCAGAAATGCCGCGCCGATCACGGCCTGGGTCCAGGCGGGCCCGCGCGGGTACTTCGGGATCATCTTCACGTGTAACGGCAAGATCTGCCCCCGGGGTATGACGACCATGCCCTCGAACGTCTTCCGACCGTCGCTGGTGACGGTCACCTTGTGCGGTCCAGCGCCGGATCGCGCGTCGAGCGGTTCCTCGCCACTCCGCCAAACGCCCTTTGGCTTTTCGTCGATACTCACCTTCACGGTGGGCGCCGATGAATCGATGCGGAGCACCCCGTAGCCGACGCGCGTCATATGCACCTCGACCTCCTTCTGCTCACCATGCTCCAACTCTACGGTGGACAAGGCAGGTTCGAAGCCCGGCGCCTCCACGAGAACGAAGTGCTTGCCGCCGGGGACGAGCTCGCCGTGCGGCGTCTCGCCCCACTCGGGGTGTTGCTTCTTCTGATCGTCTATCCACACGTGGGCGCCAATTACGTTGGCAGAGACGCGCGCGAAGGCCATGAATTGACCCTGCGACAAGTTGGCCTTGAGTTGGTGGACGTGCCCCGGCGACACGGACATGTCGGCCTCGCTGGCATTGAAGTCGCGAAACTTCTCGACCACCACGTGATAGTGCCCAATGTCGAGAGTGAGGTTGGCGGGCGCGTGCGTGCTCACGACTTCTTTCCAGCCCGGATTCGCCGACGAGATCTTGAATGGCTGAGCGCTCGCGTCCAACCGCTGATAGATCCGGAGCGGCGCGCCGTCGGGCTCGGTCTCGATGACGACGAGCGATTTCATCGCATTCTGATCGTCGTTCGACGGAAGAATGACGGCCGGCGACGGCGGCGTCGGCACCCCGCCATCGGCGGAAATCCCCGCGTCGGTAACCTGCGGCGCGGCCGCGATGGCGGCAGCCTTGGCGGCCTCGAGCGTCGCGATGCGCACTTTGACCTTTTCGAGGTCAGGAGCGGTCGGATCGACCTTGATGTACTCCTTGAATTTTCCGAGCGCGCGGTCGACGTCGTTTTGTTTCTGGTAACAGACGCCCGCGTTGAATAAGAAGGCCGAATAGGGGTACGTGCTGTAGCCGGCTTCGAAGATTGCCGCTGCCCCAGGGTAGTTCCCTGCGACGTATAAGCCCTGGCCTTTCTCCATTTCGAAGCGGATTGCCTCCAGGCGCTTGCCTGGGCTATCCACAGTCTGCGCGATTGCAGTCGTACAGACGATTGCCGCCAGTGCGAGAAAGAGGAAGAGAAGCACGCCTCGTCGTGACAAAAATCCCGAGCTCACCGCGGCAAACATGAGCCCGGAATGCCTGCCGGCACAAGGGCGAGTTCTTGACGCAGAGCGCGAGCGCCCCGGATGGTTCGTCGCTTAATGCCTGGTTGGCTTTTGTGGCGCCTGGCCATACGGCCGGGCTCCCTCCACATCACTGAGAAAGCCGGCGTCTCTCCGGCGTGCGGCGGTGTTTCGAGCGTTCGCGCTCTTCGCGCTCGCCAGACATTTGAGGTATTGCGCCAGTTGCTCGTATGCTGCGATCTTCGAGATGAGAGCCCCGAGGGAGATGAAGATCAGAATGCGCAAGCAGTTGTGCCTTTGCCTGCTGAGCAGCGCGGCCGTGTTTGCGCCCGCGCTCGCCCATGCCGAAGACGAGCCGAAGCCGTACCCCGAGTGCACGAAAGCCCCTTCGGACGCGGAGACGGCGGCCGCAAAAGGTGCCTACCAAGCCGGCAACGCCTCCTTCGATGAGGCCGATTATCCGCGGGCCATCACGTACTGGGAGGATGCCTATCGCCGGGACTGCACCGCCAATCTGTTGTTGAAGAATCTGGCGCGGGCGTACGAGCTCTACGGGCAGAAGCGCCAGGCCGTGGTCGCTCTGGAGACTTTTCTGGTTCGCGAGCCCGCCTCCGGCGACAAAGACCAGATCCAGCGCCGCATCGAAGTATTGAAGAAACAGATTGCGGCCGAAAAGGCAGCGCCGGTGCCGGTCGGGAACGCGCAACCCGCGGCCCCCGCTGTGGCCACCGTAGGCACGACCCCCACGGAGCCCGAGCCGGTGTCGACTGCTCACACTGGTAAGCGGCCCCTTTATCCGCTGTTCATCGCCGGCGGCGGCGCGGTGACGCTGATCGTCGGCCTCGCCATTTACGTGCCAGCCGCGAAAGACGTCAGCGACTTCAAAAAGCAGTGTCCGCTCGACAGCACCGACGGGACTTACAAGTGCGGCACCGGGAACGAAGCACTCGCCAATAGCGCCCAGAGTGCGGACAAAAAGAAAACCGCGGGCGCCATCGTCAC
>CAXSGJ010000051.1:45320-46707 GCA_964236865.1 uncultured Polyangiaceae bacterium | reverse complement strand
CGATCGTGCCGACGTTTACGTGCGGCTTCGTGCGTACGAACTTTTCCTTAGCCATTAGTAACCGAGCTCCTTCAATTTCCTGGTTCGACGAGAGTCATCAATTGGTGCCGCGAATTCTCGCGACGATTTCGTCTTGCACGGCGGCCGGTGTCGGTTCGTAGTGCGAGAACTGCATGGTGTACGTCGCGCGGCCCTGCGTTTTGCTGCGCAGGTCCGTGGAGTAACCGAACATGGTAGCCAGGGGCACCTCGGCCGTGACGACCTGGGTGTTCTTGCCGCGCTGGCTCATGCCCTGGATCTTGCCGCGACGCGAGTTCAGATCGCCGATTACGTCGCCTAAATTCGAGTCCGGGGCCACGACCTCCACCGCCATCACGGGCTCCAAGACCTGCAGGCCGGCGCGCTTCGCACCGTCTTGGAAGGCCATCGACGCCGCGACCTCGAAGGCCGGTCCCGAGGAGTCGACCTCGTGGTAGCTGCCGTCGAACAGGCGCGCCTTGACGTCGTTCATGGGAAAGCCCGCCAGCACGCCGCGGCCCATCGCCTCCCGGATGCCCTTTTCGATCGAAGGCACGAACTCCTTGGGGATCACGCCGCCGATCAGCGCGTTCTCGAACACGAAACCCGAGCCCCGCGCGCCGGGCTCGATTTCGATTTTTACGTGACCGTACTGCCCATGCCCGCCGGATTGGCGGATGAACTCGCCCTCGGCCGTGGCCTTCTTGCTGATCGCCTCGCGGTAGGAAACCTGGGGTTTCCCCACGTTGGCCTCGACCTTGAACTCACGGCGCAGGCGGTCGACGATGATCTCGAGGTGGAGCTCGCCCATGCCGGCGATGATGGTCTGGCCCGTTTCTTCGTTCGTGTACGTGCGGAACGAGGGATCTTCGTACGCGAGCTTGCCCAGGCTGATCCCGAGCTTGTCCAGATCCGCCTGCGTCTTCGGCTCGATCGCGATGGAGATGACCGGCTCGGGAAAGATCATCTTTTCCAGGATGATCGGGGCCTTTTCGTCGCACAGCGTGTCGCCGGTACGCGTGTCTCGGAGGCCCACGGCCGCGTAAATGTTGCCGGAGTGGCACTCCTTCAGCTCTTCACGCTTGTTGGCGTGCATGCGCAGGATTCGACCCAGCCGCTCGCGCTTGCCGCGCGTGGAGTTGAGCACGCTCGTGCCACTCGTGAGCTGACCCGAATAAACCCGGAAGAACGTCAGATTACCGACGAAGGGGTCGTTCGCGATCTTGAACGCCAGCGCGGCGAAGGGCGCGCTGTCGTCCGCCGCGCGTTCGAGCACCTTGCCCTCCTTGTTTGGATCGAGTCCGGTGACCGGCGGAATATCGAGCGGCGACGGCAAAAAGTTCACCACCGCGTCGAGCAGCATCTGCAC
>CAXSGJ010000051.1:7016-45310 GCA_964236865.1 uncultured Polyangiaceae bacterium | reverse complement strand
CTGGCACGAATTTGAACGCGACGACGGCTTTGCGAATCGCCGCGTAAATCTCGTCATTCGAGACGTCGCTCGAGCGCCCGTCCAAGAACTTTGCCATCACGGCGTCGTCCATATCCGCGCACGCTTCGATCAGGGATTCGCGCAGGAGGACGCACTGATCCTTGATCTCGGCGGGAATTTGCTGCCAGGCGTATTGCGCACCCAGAGAGTCATCGTCGAAGATCGCGGCTTCCATCCGGATCAAGTCGACGATGCCGCGGTGGTCCTCTTCTTCGCCGACCGGCCATTGCACCGGCACTGGGGTCACGCCCAGGCGATCCTTCATCGAGTCCAGATTCATCTGGAAATCAGCGCCCACCTTGTCGAGCTTATTGACGAAGGCGATGCGCGGGACGTTGTACTTGTCAGCTTGACGCCAGACGGTCTCGCTCTGCGGCTCGACGCCATTTCCACCGTCGAAGACGGCGACCGCGCCGTCGAGCACGCGCAAGCTGCGCTCGACTTCGATCGTAAAATCCACGTGGCCGGGCGTGTCGATGATGTTGATGCGGTGCTTCTTGCCCTCGTTCGGACCGATCAGCGGGGTCCAGAAGCAGTTGGTGGCAGCGCTGGTGATGGTGATGCCGCGCTCCTGCTCCTGCTCCATCCAATCCATCGTGGCGGCGCCTTCATGCACCTCACCGATTTTATGATTGATGCCGGTGTAATAGAGGATGCGCTCGGTGACGGTGGTCTTGCCGGCATCAATGTGAGCCATGATGCCGATATTGCGCGTGCGCTCGAGGGCAAGTTCGCGGGCCATGGCGGGTTGTTGGCTCTTCAAGTCGATTCGGACGCTGCATAGACGAAACCCCCTCCGTCCTTCGGCCTCCCTTGTTCGGGCTGCGCTATATCGGGCGGAAGGGGTTCGGGGTGTTGCGATGAAGCGCTCGATCAACGAGCGGCGGTTCGAACAACCCGATCCTATGTCGTCTTCATCATCTTGCTTGGAGCAACTCCTGCGCTGGGGCCTCAGAAACGCGCGCGACGAATCACCAACGGTAGTGAGCGAACGCCTTGTTTGCGTCGGCCATCTTGTGAGTGTCGTCCTTCTTCTTCACCGCGTTGCCGCGTAGCTGCGCGGCATCTACGAGCTCCGCCGCTAGGCGCTCACGCATCGTTTTCTCACCGCGGTCGCGCGAGTAGTTCACGAGCCAACGCATGCCGAGGGCAACGCGGCGCTCCGGACGAACCTCGACCGGGACCTGGTAAGTGGCGCCACCGACGCGGCGGCTCTTGACCTCCAGGCGCGGTTTCACGTTGTCGAGCGCCTTGCGAAAGATCTCCAACGGGTCTTCCTTGAAGCGCGTGCTGATCACGTCGAAGGCGCCGTATAGGATGCCTTCCGCGGTCGACTTCTTGCCGCCGATCATCAACGAGTTCGTAAACTTCGCGACCAGCTTGTCCTTATACTTCGGGTCCGGCGTGATCTTGCGCTTTGGTACGTCTCTACGGCGGGGCATCGCGATATCCTCTTATTTCACGCTTATTGCTTGGGGCGCTTGACGCCGTACTTGGAGCGGCTGCGATTGCGCGTCGCCTTGTTGGTGCTGCTGGGGCCCGCCGCGCCCGAAGCGTCCAGCGTGCCGCGGACGACGTGGTAGCGAACGCCGGGGAGATCTTTCACGCGGCCGCCGCGGATGAGCACCACGCTGTGCTCTTGGAGGTTGTGACCTTCACCCGGGATGTAGCTGATCACTTCCATACTGTTCGTGAGGCGCACGCGACACACCTTGCGGAGCGCGGAGTTCGGCTTCTTGGGGGTGGTCGTGTACACGCGCAGGCACACGCCGCGCTTTTGCGGACAAGAACGGAGCGCAGGGGACGCGGTGCGCGTCTTGATGACTTCCCTGCCGAGACGGATCAGCTGTTGTACTGTAGGCATCGAAAAAAGAGCCCTTTTACGGCCGGGTATGGGGGGCCGGTTTTGGGGAACGGGAGGGTAGCCGCGAGGCCTGCTATGTCAAGCCCCGACTCGGAAGCTCGCGCGGCGCGCAGAGCGGGCGGCCTCATACACCGGATCGCTCGATTGTCACAGCGTTCGATCACTTAACCGTGCTGATAGCGCTCGGCCTATTGGCCGGTAGACCGTTGCCGGCTAGATTCTCGACCGCGCGCAGCTTCGTCGGCGCCGCCAGCCACGACCAACTCTGGGCCAAGCGCCGAACATTTGCCGGCCCCAGGCCGCCCTCGACCAAACGGACGGCCGTGGCTTCGGCGCCCGAGCGCCGGGTCAGCAGTGCCTTCAGCTCGAGCGAGTCTTGATCGGAGGCGGAGCCGGCGAACAACGACCGAATGCCGCCTTGGTGCCCAAACAGGGCCGCCTGCGACGTCGGCCAGGTTCCCTCGGCGGGCTCAATCAACAGCACTCGCGCGAAGAACGCAGGCTCTTCGCGCGCGATCCAAGCGGCGTGATCGGCGCCGAGCTCGAAGCCACAGAACGTGATTGGGCCCGCCGCGACGTAACGCCCAAACTTTCGCTTCAGCTCGCCAAGGGCGACCCGTAGCTCGCGCGACGTGTCGTCGGCCGTACCGAAGGTGTAGCGCACGTCGCTATCCCCGCTGTCCGCGCGCCGGATACCGCGTGGACAGAGTACGAACGGCGACGGGCCAGCGATGCCGCGGAACGCGCCGCAGCTCCACTCGGGTCGGTCGGCAGAACCGTGGAGCGCGACCACGACCGAGCGCGGCTGCGTAGCCGCGAGGGGCACGGCCAATGCCGCACTGCCGAAGCCCGGCACATCGAGATCCACGAGCCAGGCTGCGGCCGCGAGTGGAGCAAGGGGGGCGCTCGCGTTCGACGCGCCGTCCCCGTGCGGCCTCCGGTGGCACGCGGGCAGCGTTGATACACCCGAGAGCAGCGCCAAGACCCAGGCATGTTTACAGGCGCGCCCGACCACTGCCGAGATCGTCCCACAAGTTCTGCGTAAGCACCACATAGCTGTCGCCTTGGCGCACCCAAACGGCGTCGCGCTCCAACACGGACGAAAGCTCGAGCGCGCGCTTCTTGATCTTGAGCGAGCTCGTGAGGTCGAGGGTAGCCACCGGCCGAACGAAGCACGGGCGCGCGTGCGGGGGCAACGCCAGCGCCGCGCTCGCGAAGCGGGCGGCGTCGAATGGCTGGCTTCTGGTGCTTACGAGCTCGACGAAGCCGGCACGACCTGGATACCCAGGCACCAGCACGCCGAAGACGGAGAGCGCTGGAAAGCCGAGCGACGCGCTGAGCACGCGCTCGACCTGTAGCGCAGACACGTTCTCGCCTTTCCAGCGAAAGCCGTCGCCCAGGCGATCGACGAAGTAGTAGTAACCTTGCGCGTCGCGGCGCAATAAGTCCCCCGCGCGAAAGTACGCGTCCCCGGCTTCGAACACGTCGCGGACGATACGCGCGGCGGAGGCGCCGCTATCCGTGTAGCCGGAAAAAGCGCCTTGCGGCTCATGCGCGCTCGGGAAAACTCGGAGCAGCAGCTCTCCTGGCTCGTCCGCCGCGCACTCACTCCCGTGGCCCGAGACGTCACGCCAAAGCTCCAGCGTGCTTTCGTCGAGGCGCGCAAGGCGAAACCCGCGCTTGCGTTCGAACGGAACGTGACCGAGCGAGCCGACCTTGCCAGTGATGTTCAAGATTGCGGCTGGCGCTTCGACGGAGGCGTAGAACTCGCGGATCAGTGGCGAACCGTAACGGCGCTGAAATTCGACCCAGATCCGCGGTTCGAGGCCATTGCCGACCGCGATGCGAAGGCGTGACGCGCGCTCAGTTGGGCTGGGTTCGCGGTGGACGAGCGCCCGGCATAAGTCACCAATGTAGAGGGTAGCGGTGGCGCCGTAGCGGACGAGGTCACTCGCGAAGTGGCGCGCGCTGAATTTACGACGCAAGGCGATCGGCACGCCGGCCACGAGGGCGGCGCCCACACCAACCAACAGCGCGCTCGCATGGTGCAGCGGCAACGCACAATACAGCTTGTCATCGCGGCGAAATTCGAAGGCCACGCTGCCAAAAATGGTCGCGGCCGCGCGCGCACGCGCATGACTCACCCGGCACGGCTTGGGCAGGCCAGTCGTTCCCGATGTAAAGATGAGCGCGAAATCGTCCTTGGGATCGACACGCGGCGCGGAGATTGCGGCTGAGCGCTCCGCCATGCGCTCGAGCTCACCCGGACCGAAGTCGAGGACCTCCCCACCGGCGTGCGCCCAGAGTTCGGAGAGCGCTGCGCGGTACCTGGACTCGACCACGGTCAGCCGCGGTCGCGTGGCGGCGAGCGCGTGGCGCAACGGGTCGCCACGGAGCTCGGGGTCGAGCAGCGCGGCGGTTGCGCCCGCGTAAGCGATGGCCAACACGATGAGCAGGTAGTACGGCGAGTTTCCGGCCAAGAGCGCCACCACGTCGCCGGGCCGTACGCCCGCGTTGCGGAGGGCGCCGGCGATTCGCCGCGCCGTATGGCGAGCTTCGGCAAAGCTGTATCGAACCTCGTCTTGCTCGCAGAAGAGCGCAACCGGCCGCTTTGCTGCGTGATGCTCGAGCCAGGCAATGAAGGGGGTGACGCCCGAGGTCCGAGCGCGACGGAGCGCCGGCCACACACGGAGCGCGAGCACCGGCCAGCGCAGAAGCTCCGATCTCCGCTGCTCAAGCCAAGCCGATGCGATGACAGGAAAGCGGCTCACCCGAGTGGACTTCTTCACGCTGCTATCGCAAGGTCAGATCGCGAGCATAAGCCATGGGCCGATTTAGCACGGCTCGTTCCAGCTGAGCGTCGCTAGCCATGCGCGAGTACAATTTCGACGGCCTGGTCGGTCCCACCCACCACTACGCGGGTTTGAGCCACGGCAACCTGGCCAGCTTCCGACACGGGGGGCAGCCGGGGGACCCGCGCCGTGCCGCTCTCCAGGGCTTGGAAAAGGCGCGTTTTTTAGCGGCGCTCGGGGTGGGCCAGGCGCTGCTGCCACCGCCGCTTCGACCCAACTTGCGCGCCTTGCGCCAGCTCGGCTTTTCGGGTGCTCCGCGCGACGTCTTGCCGCGAGTGCTGCGCGTCGCGCCCGAGCTGCTCGCGCTGACGGCGAGCTCCTCCGCCATGTGGTCTGCGAACGCAGCAACCGTGGCGCCTTCTTGCGACACGGCCGACGGGCGCGTGCACTTCACGCCCGCCAATCTGAGCTCCATGTTTCACCGCAGCCTCGAGGCCGAGACCACGACGGCGACGCTGCGCGCTCTGTTCGCGGATACCGATCACTTCGTGGTGCATGATCCGCTGCCGGCAGGTTCGTTGTTTTCGGACGAAGGAGCCGCCAACCATACGCGTTTGGCGACCGCGGACGGCGTGCTGCACCTCTTTGGTTGGGGTCGTTCCGCGGATTCCGACGCGGGCCCACGCGCTTACCCGGCGCGCCAGGCGCGCGAGGCGAGCGTGGCTTGCGCGCGCCTCCACGGCCTACGCGAAGACCAATTGCTCTTTCTGCAGCAGGCGCCCGCCGGCATCGATGCTGGCGCGTTTCACAGCGACGTGCTGTGCGTGGGCAACCAGCAGCTGCTATTGATGCATGAGCTGGCGTTCGTCGGCACACCAGAAGTCGAGCTGCGCGCACGGCTGGGTCCGACCTTGGAGCTTTTGGTGGCCCGCCACTCGGAGTTGCCCGCGGCGGAGGCGGTGCGTGCCTACCCGTTCAATTCACAGCTCGTGAGCTTACCAAACGGCGAGATGGCGTTGATCGCCCCAGAGGAAAGCCGGCAATCGCCGGCCGCCAGCGCGTTCTTAGAGCGTGTGCTGAGCGAGCCCAACCCCGTCCGTGCCATCCATTATGTCGACGTCAACGGCTCGATGCGGAACGGCGGCGGTCCCGCCTGTTTGCGGCTGCGCGTGCCGCTCCGCGCGCACGAGCTCGCGGCCATCTCCGCGCGCGTGGTGTTGGACGACGCGCTCTACCAAGACGTGAGGTCTTGGATCGAACGCCACTATCGGGACCGCGTGTCGCCCGCGGATCTCGGAGATCCGGACTTTTTCGAGGAAAACAGGCGAGCCCTGAGCGCACTGTCCACCCTGCTCGACCTACCAATCGACTTGTACGAGTGAGCGTCTGGCCGACGCCGACCCACCCAGAGAGCGCGACCGGCAGATCGGTCGCCGCTCAGCGCGCCTGCCCGAACCGCGTGGGGTTATATGCGAATGCGATCAGCAGCAGCGCGCAGGCCGCCTCATCCCGGGAGCTCGACCGAGCTCACGAACTGGCGATACATGCGCGCATAGGTCCCCGCCTGCGACAACAGCGCCGCATGCGTACCGCGCTCCACGATGCGGCCATGATCGAGCACCAGCACTAGATCGGCGTGGCGAATCGTACTCAGGCGGTGAGCCACTACGAAGCTCGTCCGCCCGCGGAGCAACTTGGCCAAGGCGCTCTGAAGACGCGCCTCTGTCAAGGCGTCCACCGAGCTCGTCGCCTCATCCAAGATCAAGATCTTGGGGTCCGCGAGCATGGCCCGCACGAAGCAAATCACCTGGCGCTGACCCAGCGATAAGCCACTGCCCCTCTCACCGACCCGCGTCTCAAAACCACCGGGCAGGTCGTCGATCAGATCGCGCACGCCGAGCGCTTCGGCGGCGGCATACACCTCGGCTTCACTCGCGGCCTGCCGCGCCAGCCGGATGTTTTCGAGCACCGTGCCGCTGAATAGAAAATTGTCTTGGGTCACGCTGCCGATTTGTCGATGCAAGGATTCACTGCTGACGCGGGCAATGTCGTGACCGTCGACCAGCACCGCGCCCGCGTTGGGCAAGTACAGCTTGGCAGCCAGGTTCACGACCGACGACTTGCCGCTGCCGGTCAGGCCGACCAACGCCACGGTCATGCCCGACTCGACCACGAAGCTCAAATCCGAGAGCACGGTTTGATTGGGCACATAGCCAAAGAACACGTTTCGAAATTCGACCCTCCCCGTGATCGGCGGCAGGACGACCGCGCCCGGTGGGTCTTGCCAGTCCGGAACGACATCCAACAGGCGAAACACTCGTTCGGCGCCGGCCATGGCCGTGAGCGCTTGGTTGTACTGGTTTCCCAGGTTCGGGATAGCCGTGAAGAACGCGTTCGACAAGAACAAGAATTGAATCAGCGCCGTGAGCGGTACCTCATGGCCGAGAGCCTGGTAACCGCCGAGCACGAGCAAGATAGACAAGAAGAGCTGGCCGTTGAGCTCGAGCAGCGGCAAAAAAATCGCGGAGCTGCGCGCGGCGCCCATGTTGTACTTGGAGTGATCGTAAATCAGTTGTCCGAACAAACCGCCATTCACGTCCTGACGCACAAAGCCTTGGATCTCTCGAATGCCGTGTACGGACTCGGCGAGCGTGGCGGTGACGCGACTGAAGCTCTCCTGCTGAGCTCGATAGGCCGCGCTGAGCTTCGCCCGGAAGTGCCGGATTAACAGCCACAATAGCGGCGCCATGGTGAGCATGACCAGAAACAGCTTCCAATCATAAAAAAACATGAGCCCCGCGGAGATCAGCAAGTTGCCCGCCTGCACCGTGCTCACGAACGCCACGTCTTGCACGCCGACACGCACCGCGTCGACGTCCGACGTTACCCGGCCAATCAGACGCCCTACCTGCGTGCGCTTGAAGAAGCTCATGGGCAACGTCAGCAAGTGGCCATACACCTCGTTACGTAGATCGTGCACGACGGCTTCACCGAGGCGCAGCGCGAAACGGGCTCGATACACGTAACCCACCTCGGTCACGGCCGCGAACAAGATGAAACCGATGGCGCCGAGCGTGGTTGCGTGGACGTCTTGACGCGCGATCGGCCCGCTGATCACGGCCGCGATCGACCAGGTAACGAGCGGCGTCAGGATGGCGCGGGTGACGACCAGAAAAACCAGCACATTGCGCAGACGCGCGTAGGGCCGAGTGTACGCAAAGACACGTCGAATGACGGCGAAGCTGAGCGGGCGCTGCTCGGCGTCTGCGTCGACCGACCGGACCTGCGGCGCTTGACTCACTCCGGCCCTCGGAGTCCGCCGAGCAGTGCGATGCTCTCCTGATCGGCCGCCTGCAATGCGGCGGCGGTGTAGTAAATGCCTCGCTGATTCATTAGCTCATCGTGGGTCCCACGCTCCACGATCGCTCCGTCCGAGAGCACCACGATGCGGTCGGCGCGGCGTAAGGTCGCCAAACGGTTGGCGACAATCAATGTGGTGCGCCCGAGGGTCGCGCCGCCGATCGCTTCCAACACCTCGTGCTCGGTCTCGGGATCGATGGCCGTTGTCGGATCATCGAGCAGCAGAATGGGCGGCTCCAAAATCAGCGCGCGGGCAATCGCCAGACGCTGGCGTTGGCCGCCCGACAAGTTGACCGCCCCTTCTTCCAACACCGTGTCGTAACCGTGCGGGAGTTCGACGATGAAGGAGTGCGCGGAAGCAAGTGTTGCTGCGCGCTCGATTTGCGCCCGCGATGCCTCCGGATATCCGAAGGCGATGTTGTCGGCGATGCTGCTCTTGAAGAGCAAGCTCTCCTGAAAGACGAGGCCGATGTTCCGACGCAGGAAGTCCAGCTCGAGTTCGCGCGCATCTACGCCGTCAATCAGCACGCGGCCGCTGCTGGGGTCGTGAAAGCGAGGGATGAGCTCGAGCAGAGTGCTCTTGCCCGCGCCGGTGGCGCCCACGATGGCCAAGCACTGACCCGCTGGCACCTCGAGCTCGACCCGCGACAGCGCAGCCGCCCCCCCGCCGTAGTCGAAGCTCACGCCCTCCAGGCGGATCTGACCGCGGATCCGCGCCAGTTGTTTCGGCCGGAGGGGCGTCTCGACGCCCAAGGGGGCATCCAGAACCTCGAACACGCGGCCCGCTCCGATCAAGCTTTGCTGAAGCGTGTTGATAATTCCGGCCATACTCGCCACTTGGCTCGAAAATTGCTGTAAGAGCCCCGCAAAGACGATCAAATCGCCGAGCGTCATGGCTCGGTGGGCCACTAACCAGCCGCCGTAGATTAGTAGAATGCCGATATTCAACTCCGTGATGAACTGGACCGCAGGGGTGAAGCGGCTGACGTTGACGAAAATATTCTGCTGCTGGTCACGCACGGCCCTATTTTTGGCGACGAAGCGCTGATAATCTTCGGCTTCGCGGCCAAACACTTTGGTCACCTGGATACCGTGAATGCCCTCCGACATCGCGAGCACCATGTCGTCCACGAGATCGCGATTTTTGGCGTACGCCGGTCGCGCCCAGCGGGAAAAAAGCGAGGTGGCGAGCCATAAGAGCGGCGTCAGGAATAAGCAAGCCACGGTCAGCGCAGCGTGGGTGCGCGCCATGTACACCACGTATACGAGTAGCGAGAGGATCATGATCGCGCCCTGCAGCAGCACGCCGTCCACGAAAGAGCGCACGGACTGCACGTCCCCAGTCACGCGGTTGATGATCGAGCCACTCGCATTCTCGTCGAAGAAACGAAAGCTCAGCCTTTGCAGCTTATCGAACACGCGCGTGCGGAGCTCGGGCACGAGCTTCAGGTGAATCAGTTCGCCGACGGCGATTGAATACCAATAATTGAGGGCCCCGCGCGTTGCGGCCAGGGTGAGCACCAAGGCGCCGATTCCGAGCAGCACGTGGCGAGGTGACCAAGCCCCCGGTGGGAGCAGCCCCAACGGCCAATGCGGAGTCGGGGCTCCGGGCGACAACGCCGCCCGCGTGACGTCGATCGCGACGCCGCTCAGCCCAAGCGCGAACATGCCGAGTAAAAGCAGCACGACCTGATAGGCGAACACCACGAGGCAAGCGCGGCGGTACTGCCAACTGAGCGCGAGGAGCCGCGCTAAGAGGCGGCTCGTATCCGCCGATTTCTGCTTGGAGAGAGCGCTCATCTGCCAAAGGGACTTGGAAAATATTTCCGCACTTTAGAAGCTGAGAAGAGCTGAGCAACCAACGGCGCTTGGGTCTGTGACTTGCGCGAACCAGGCGCCTGCCCTATGCTTTTCTCACTTCTGATGCGCGCTGTCCGTTTTCACTTTTGGTTTGGTTATTGGCAACCGCGTCGCGCGGCGTCAGGGCCGAGCCTTCTCTTCTGAATTCAGACTCGAGAAAGCAAACCACCCCTGGTCGCCGCAGCGCCCGGGGGTTTTTGGCTTTTGTGCTTGAAAACGCCCACCCTAGCCCAGACATCCTTCCCATGCTCGAAACCAAAGACCTGCGAATCGTGGACACTACCTTGCTCAAGAGCCCGAACGAAGTGACCGCCGAGCTGCCCCTGTCGGAGCGCGCGGCCAGCGTCGTTTTCGGCGCCCGGCAGGAGATTCAGGCGGTGCTACACGGGGAAGATCCGCGGCCGCTGGTCATCGTCGGGCCGTGCTCGATTCACGATCCGGAGGCGGCCATTGATTACGCCGGGCGGCTTTTGGAGATGAAGCGGCGCTATGCACCCGAGCTGCTCCTCGTGATGCGCGTCTACTTCGAGAAACCGCGCACGACCGTGGGGTGGAAGGGGCTGATCAACGATCCGCGCTTGGACGGTAGCAACGATATTCCGGCCGGCATTCGCGGCGCACGCCGCTTGCTGCTGCGCCTGGCCGAGCTCGGCGTGCCGGCTGCCACCGAGATGCTGGATCCGATCATCCCGCAGTACATCGCAGATTTGGTGTCGTGGACGGCGATCGGCGCGCGCACGACCGAAAGCCAAACCCATCGTGAAATGGCTTCTGGGCTATCGATGCCGGTTGGCTTCAAGAATGGAACCGACGGCGGCCTGGGCGTGGCCATCAACGCCATGCTCGCCGCTTCCCAGCCACACAGCTTTTTGGGTGTCGATCCGAACGGGCACGTGGGCGTCGTGCGCACGCGAGGCAACCCGCACACGCACTTGGTGCTCCGTGGCGGGAGCGGCGGGCCCAATTTTAGCTCGTCCCAGGTCACGGCGGCGGCGCAAGCGTTGGCCAAAGCCAAGGTTAATCAGCGCCTGCTGGTCGACTGCAGCCACGACAACAGCGGCAAGAATCACCTGAGGCAACCCGAGGTTTTGGCCGAAGTCGGCGCGCAACTGCGCGCCGATTCCCCGCATCTTTTAGGCGTGATGATTGAGAGCAACATCGCTGGTGGCAAGCAAAATTTAACCGAGAAGTCTCGGTTGCAATACGGGCAGAGCATCACCGACGCGTGCGTGGATCTCGAAACCACCGCGCACATGCTCGAACGTTTCGCCAGCGACGCCGCGAGCCGCGTACGCGCGAGCGCCTGAGGGGCTCACGAGCGGCACGTGCACGCTTTGTCCTTTCCGGTGCCGACGAAGTCATCATTCAGGTAGCCATGGTTCAGGCAGCAGGTTCGGCAGGCGGGCTCTGGGTCCGTCGCGCTTAAGGCCGAAGCGCACACCGCGCTGTCGAATTTATTTTTGCACGAGCACTGGGTGGGAGTGCCAAACGTGAACATTGCGGTGGCGAAACCGGCGTCATTGCAGCACGAATAACAGTCTGCGCCGGGCTTCTTGGCGCACACGTTGGTGTCTTGAGACGATGTGCCGCACACGCAGGCGTCCCCGTAATTGGTGCTCGTGTCGAAGCCCCCAGCGAAGCAGCATTGGATACAGGTGTCGGGCTTGGCACCGGCATCCTTGCACAGGTCGAGCTGAATGCTGTCAGGCGGGTCCAGCGCCAACGCGCCCGCCGCACCGCCGCCCCCACTGTCACCGCCGGTGCCGCCGTCCGCGATGGGGCCGACGCCGAGCGCGCCAGCCTCGCCGCTCGCGCCAGCCTCGCCGCTCGCAGGCGCACCCGCCACACCGCCGCCCGACGGACCGTCACCGTCCGAGCTGCTGCAGCCTGCAAACACTCCGACCACGACCATGCCCCCACCGAGAATCTGCTTAAGCGTCATGGGAGCAGTATACGCCCACTGAGCCCGCGGATATTAGTCGCGCCGGGGAACGCTCTCCCCGGGCGTCCCCGCCGGGGGGCCGCGGACGTCAAAGACTGCGATAAATTAGGGAAACGAAGATATCGGGCTTGAGCGGGCCCTTTCCATAGCGCTCGTCGAACATCGCGGTGGGCTTGGCTGAGATGGTTTGCTCGAGAGTCATGCCGCTGGCCTTCAGCGCGGCGATCTTATCGCGCACTGTGGTCAACATGTCGAGCGTGTCCACGAGGTCAGCGCGGTGACCGACCGGGCCGTGGCCGGGGATAATCATCGTGTCACCGGTCACCGCGGCGATGTTTGCCTTCGTCGCGTTGATCATGCCGTCGATCGAGCCGCCCGCGGCGATGTCGATGAAGGGGTAGATGCCGTTGAACCATGTGTCACCGGCGGTCAAGATGTCCGCCTCCTTGAACGTGACGGCCAAGTCGGTGTCGGTGTGGGCTGGGGCGTAGTGCTCGATCACCACCGTTTGCCCGTCGAAGTGGATGGTCTTTTTCTTGCTGATCACATCCGTGGGCAACCCTCCCGCGAGGGCCGGGGGAAACATCGTCGTCGAACCATCCATGATTTCGCCCGTTTGAGTGGTCGATAGGCGCTCTAGGGAGTTGCTATGCGCGGTGATGACGGCCCCGATAGCGTGCAGGTACTCATTGCCGTCCGTGTGGTCGGCGTGCCAGTGAGTATTGATCACGCGCGCGACGCGCACGTCCAAGAGGGCCGGCGGCGCGGACCCGCTCGCACTGGCGCTCACCGACGCAAGCGCCTGCAGCATCTGCGGGCGTGAGGTCACAAAACCCGCGTCGACCATGAGCAGCCCATCGCTGCCCGCGAGCACCGCGATGTTGCCACCCGAGCCGGCGAGCACACTCACGTTGCCGCGCAGCGCGGTCACGGTGATCGGCGTGGTCGCCGCCTCGGTGCGAGCTTTGGCAACGACCTCCGGAACAGGCCGCGACACGGACGCCGGGTCAGCATCAGCTCCCGACGGCTGATCGCTCGCGCCGGCGTTGCCCGCGTCCCCACCCTCGCTCGGCGCGCCAGCGCCCGCCGCGCCGCCCGCCGATGAGTCGACACTTCCGGCCGCCGATCCGCCAGTGGACGTGGCGGTTTCATCCGAGGAGCACGCAAAAGCCGCGGCTAGGCCGGCCGCAGCCGCGATCGAAAAAAAACGAATGGTGCTGTTGAACTTCATGGGCTGCGACCTCCGCTAACAGGATGGGTTCACGTGGCTCTGGCGGTAGGCTGCGGCACACATGGGTCGAGCGCAAGACGACGAAGACATACCAAGTGTCAAAATCGCGAAGCGCAGTGCCGCCACGTGGCCAAAATGAGTAACGCGATGCGTGCGCGCTCCACGGACTCTTGCGCTCGGCAATGCCGTCCCATTCGAGTGCGGTTTTACGCGCACGGCCGGGCGTTCAGCGAGCCAGCACCAGGCCGCCACCCGAAAAAAAGGCCCCCCGGAGCTGAACCGGGAGGCCGTCTTTGTCAGCGAATGCAGCGGCCACCCCTCACGGTGACCCCTGCCATTGAAAGCGCTCTACTCAGTTGATCTCGATACCCGAGATCAGCGCATTGTCTTTGACGGAGACCGTCGACACGACGTAGCCCGCGCCGCCGGCGACGCTGATCGCGGGCAGGCTGAACTCGCGAACGTACGCTGCGTTCTTCCCGCCGGAGAACTGCACGATGTCGAAGTTCGGCAGCGTGGCGGCGCCACTATTGATGTTCACGTTGAAGATGCGGGACCCGACGGTGTTGAAGTACGTATCAGCAAAGTGCAGCCGCACCGTGTGTGTCGATCCCAGCGTGAAGCCTGGGATCGTGTAGGTGTACGCGCCGGTTCGACCTGTCCAATATACGGCTGCCGGGGCGTAACCCGTGGAGCTAGCGGGGAATGTGATGTTGTTGTTGTGCGTGATGATGCCACCGCCCGCGTAATACGCGTCCGTCGTGTACGGGGTCACACTCGACGTGAGTTGCCCGCAATCGATGAACACGCTAGCCGAGCTGCCCGCGGCAGTTGCGGCAGTTGCCTGGTTGGACGAGCTCGAAGAACCGTTGCCGTTCGCCGCCTGAACCACGTAGTAATAAGTGGTGCTCGCCACGAGTGGGCTATCAGTGAAGGTCAGCGTGGTGATGCCCGCCGTGACTTGCGTCGCGCCGGACGGGGTGAAGCCGCTCGTGGTGCTGCGGTACAAGGTGTACGTAACACCGCTGGTGGCCGAGGCCGTCCAAGACAACGAGACCGAGGTGGACGTCGCCGCCGTCTGCGCCAGCGCGGAAGGCGCCGCCGGCGCTGCAGGCGCGGCCACGGTGGTGGCGCTCTGCTCGTTCGACGACGGGGATGAACCGTTCACGCTCACCGCTTGCACGACGTAATAGAACTTCGTGCTGTTGGGCAGCCCGCCATTCGAATACGTGAGGGCGGTGAGATTTGCGGCGATGCGCGTGGTCGTCGAAGGCGTAAAACCCGCCGCATTGCCGCGGTACACGGAGTACGTGACGCCGGACGACGGTGAGGCGGACCACGTTAGATCGATCGTGCCCGTCGCACCGGCGGTCGCAGTCAGACCGGACGGAGCCAGCGGAGGCGAGGGCGGAGGCTGACTTCCGCTCACGCTATACACGTTGAACTCGGCGACCGACCACCAGCTATTGAAACCAGCTGTCGCCTGCACGCGAAGGAAGCGCGCCGTCTGGTTCGGGAAGCTGACGGACGTGATCTGACCCGTGGCCGTGCCGCTCGCCACCGGCGAGCCCCAGCTGCCGTCAGCACCCGTCGTGGAAACGTAGACGGCGAAGCCGCGCAGATAGTCCTTCGGGCTGGCCGAACCGCTATCCAAGGTGACGTAGCCGAATGTCTGCTGAGCGCCCATATCGACTTGGTAGTACATCCCCGACGATTGATTGGTGCCCGTCGTCCAGCGTGTCGAGCCGTAGCCGTCGATGGCTAGGCTCGGTGAGCTGCCCACGATGGATGAGGACGCGACCCAGCTCGTGCACGGTTCCTCGCAAGTCCGAGCGAGGGGAGTGACTTGTTGGGCGTTCGTCGACGAGAGGGTGAAGTCGGCAATTGACCACCAGTTGCCCTTGGCCGCGGTCAGCGTTACGCGCACGTACTGCGCAGTGATTTGTGGAACCGACACGATCGTCAGCTGACCACTGCCGGCGCCCGTCGCAATCGCCGAACCGAAGGCGTTCGGGTCATTCGATGCAAACACCTGGTAAGCGCCGGGGAAGTCGCCGGCGTTGCCCGCATTCAGCGTGAGCTGAGTGAAGGTCTGCGGCGAGCCCAGGTTGACTTGGAAGTAATAACCGCTCGCCTGATTTTTACCGGTGGTGAAGCGAGTGTTGGTCGCGGCGTCGATGGCAAGGTCAGCCCCGGACCCCGCTTGCGCTTGATTGGACGATGCGGTCCAGCCGGTGCGCGCGAGCGTAGTCGACTGATTGACGCTGCCGCTGAACGAGACCTTCACGGGCTCTCCGGCTGGAACGCTGGGATCGACCACGGTGCCGTCGTTCGAATTGAGCACCCAGTAGTCACTGTACGTGCCGGCAGCGATCGGGGTCATGATCACGGGCAGCACCTTGGTGGTGCCGGCCGCGAGCGTGGTGCCTTCGGGCAAACCGGTCGCGTCAGGCGCGAACGTACCGCCGCCGGGTGGCTTGGACTTGGTGATGATCAAGTCGCTGCCGCCCGTATTCTTGATGGTGAAGGTCTGAGTTTCGGTGGTGCCAAGCGGGATGTCCCCGTAATTGTTGGCCAGCGGCGTGATGAGCATCTTGGGCGCGGCGCCCGAGGAACCCGCCAGCGCGAGCGTGGGATTGCCGCCGTTACTCAGCACCGTGAACGTGCCTGTCTGGTTGGTGGCATTGACCGTCGGAGAGTAATTCGCGTCCACCGCGACGGAGGAGCCGGAAGCGAGCGTCGACCCAACGCCGGGCAGACCGGTGATGGAGAACGGGGAAGCGGGTTGCGTGAAGCCGTTGAACGTCACTGGCTGACTGCCGGTGCTCTTCAACGTGACGCTGATCTTTTTGCTGGTTCCCGTCTGGATCACGCCGAAGGTGGTCGAGGTTGGATCGATCGAGAGCTGCGGGCCATTGAATTGCCCCGTGCCACGCATCAGCGCGGTGCCTGGGCCGGACGTGGTGCTGATGTTCAGACGTACGCTGTACAGCTGGACCGCGGTCGGTTTGAAGGTCACCGGGATGGTCATGGTTTGACCCGCAGTGAGCGTGGTGTTGAGTGCCGGTGTGGGGTTGCCACGGGTGAATGCCGTGTCAGGGCTCGTGATGTCCGTCACCGAGAGCGATTCGTTCGCCGTAATGGTGACCGTTGCTTGGGCACTGCTACCCACGACCACCGTTCCAAAGTTGGTGGTCGCTGCGCCCACGGGACCACTGGCGGCGGAGCCGAAGCCCGCCACGATGCCCGCGCCGCCTGCGTACACTCGACCCGCGCCGACGCCGGGGCTCGAAAACTTGACCTGCGGACCGATGTTGGCTTGAAACAGGCGCTGCAGAGTGCCGTTCACCGGCACCGCGTTGTAGGCGGTAAGGAAGCCAGTCTGGCCGCCGCCACCGGTCTGGTTGATCCAGACCACGCCGCTGCCCGAGGTCGCACCGGAGGAGGTAACGATGGCAGCGCCGGAACCAAAGCCGCACGTTTCTGGAGAATGGCCGACGATCGTGAGCGTGGGATTGCCGCTCGCGTCTTGACCGTTCTTCATGGCCATGAGCGGGGCTCCGCTCGCTACCTGGTAAACCCATCCGCCGTCACCCGGCCAGACCGCGGGCTTCGACCAAGAGCCGTTGCCTTCGAGCGCAGTGGAGCTGAGCACGAGATCGGTGTGACGAGGCGTGCATGGCGGTGAGCCGCAGTAGGTGGTGCTGATCGTCGGGCTTTGCTCATAACCGCCGAGCGCATCGCGATCCATCACGTACATGGTTTGCAGCTTGCCAGCCGCGATGATCAAGTTCGGATGTGAGGCGGTGCCGAAGTAAGGCGCCGGGAGAAGCACCGGGCTACCCGCGGAGAAATCCGAATCTCCGAGGGAATTGTAGGGAGCGAACCAGGACAGCGCTTTGATCGACTTGTCGGGTTGGACCTGAACCTGCATCAACGCCTCGCCTTGACGCGTTGGAGGTTGGTTGCCGGGAGTCGGGTTGGTCGGCGCCGCACCGTTGCCAGTGATGTAGTACATCTTGCCGGTCTCATCGGCGGCGACGCCGCCACCGGACTGCCAGATGCCCGCCGAATCACCGGTGTGATCTTCAGTCGCGTACAGGGTAGTGATCTGACCTGTCTTGGTGAGCCCGATCAGCCAGCCACGGTACTTCGGCAGGCCGCCCGGACCCTGCTTGTCGCAATGGCCGCCGAAGGCGCCGTAGATGACCCCGTTGACCATCACCACCGCGGGCCGCTGATGCTCGACCTGAGGGTAGAACGTGACCGCCGGATCGTTTTGAGCGGTGCCGCCGATCACGACCGGCGGAATGACGTCCGCCAGCGTGGCCACGTTGACGGCGCGGAAGTTCCAGGTCGCCACGTTGTTCGCGTCCGCGACCTTCGAGAAGAAGTAGGCCGTGTTGGTGCTGGCATCGATCACCGGCGTGCCAGTCACCCCGATGAAGTCCTGGTCGCCGCAGCTGCCATCGAGACCGCTGGCGGGACCGGTCGGCAAGTAGGGCGTGCCGAGCGAGCGCGATTGCATGATCACGCCCGTTGCGGCGTCGAGTGAGTACAGCCAGTTGCCCGAGGTCGCGATAAAGACGCGACCGTTGTTCACCAGCGGCTGCGCGTACACCTCGTCAGGCTTGCCGGCCGGATTCTTATTTGGCAGCGCCCGGTTGAAGAGCAGCCCGAACGACGCTGGGTCCTTAACGGTATCCGGGTCGAGCGCCGGTTGATCCGGAAACCAACCCGTGCGGCCCTCATCGGCTGCCTGGGTGACCGTCCCCTTGGAGGTCACAATAGCCTCACTCCGCTGTGTGACTGCCGGCCCTTGGGCCTGTTCATCTCGCGCGCAGGCGCTGAAGCCGAGCGCTGAGACAGCCGCTAAGCCCGCGAGCTTTATGTTGAAACTTCGGCTCACTACGGATCGAGGCATTCTGTTTTACCTTTAAAAGTGTGACGAACTTGGAATCGAGCACGCGGTTAATGTCCGACAAATATCGGAGCCGTGGTTCCGAAATGGGAATATTTAAGGCGGCAATTTGCCTCAGTTAGTCGGAGGCCGCGTCATTGGGATGCCCGCGTCCGCCACGAGCGCACCGGTTCGTCACTGCGCGGCAGCGTGCGGCCCATGGCAAACGGCGCGGTCATGCCAGGTCGGCGCGTCTGGCGGATCGCCGCCCGCCGAGCCATGGCTCGACTGGACTAGCGTGGGGAAATGCGACTGACCACGTTTTTCATCTCGCATTTTTCGGAGAAGGCGCGCTGGGCACTGGACGTGGCGGGGCTTGCGTATCGTGAGCGGCGCTTGTTACCGGGCCCGCATCTGCTGGTCACGCGGCGGCTCTCGAAGAAGTCCAGCGTGCCAATCTTGGAGCATGAAAGGCGCGTCGTTCAGGGCTCCAGCGCCATTCTGGATTATTTGTCGTCCGGCCTCGGCTTCAACCTGCTCGAGCCGAGCGTCAGGGCTCGGGCGCGCAGCGTAGAGCTGGAAGCCCTGGCGGACCGCGCGCTAGGCCTGGGCGTGCAACGCATCTGTTACGAAGCGCTGCTATCGGACCGTGAAGCGATCAGCCAATTGTTTGCGCTGGGCGGCCCATTCTGGGCTCGCTCGTTCTACAGGTTGACGTTTTCCCGGTTGGCGCCGGCAGTCCGGGGCATGTACGGGATCACATCAGAATCGGTGTTGCAGTCGAAGGCGCAATTTCGTACGGCGATCGCGGTACTTGCGCGCGAGCTCGGCGATAAACGCTACTTCTTCGATGACCGCCCGACGCGCTTAGATATCACCGTCGCTGCCTTGCTGGCTCCGCTTTGCATGCCGCCCGAGCATCCGGTGCCATGGCCGCCGCTGCCGGAAAGAGTGGCCGGATTCGTGGACGAGCTCAAAGACAGCGTTCCGTTTACGCACACCTTGCGCATGTATCGCGGGCACCGCGCTGGCTTGAGCACTTGAGCCGACGGTTGCCGGGCCCGAGAGCGCGGCGTGAACAGGTCCTGCCCACGACGCGTCGGAAGTCTGAGCATCCTTCGCAGACGAGCTGGCCTGTCGAAGGACTAATCCGCCACATGGACTTTTCCGGCGTTTTCTCGTTAAGTCGTGGGAGAAGGGCGCCGATCAGCGGCACCTCGGGTGTTCGGGGAAGCTCGCACTCAAGGCGCCCATAACTACGCATGCCAAATTTGATTGAGCGCATCGAGCGCAGGCTGAATCCTAAATCGCAGAACGTTTGGCTCGGCCTTCTGCTCACGTCGATCGTGCTCCTTGCCGTGCGCAATCGGTTCATACAAGACGACGCCTTCATTTCGTTCCGGTACGCGGAAAACCTGGTTCGCCACCATAACCTGAGTTGGAACGCGACGGATGTGCTGCGGCTGGAGGGCTACACGAATTTTTCGTGGACGATGCTCATCGCCGCGTTGCTCGAGTTGGGCGTCGATCCGGTGCGGGCTTCTATGGTGCTTGGAGTGGGAGCGGGGGTCGGCACCCTGCTCGTCGTTCATTCCATCACCAAGCTCCTGACTGGAGATTTCCGGTATGGGCTGCTGGCCATCGTACTGCTGGGCACGAACTATACGTTCAGCGCCTATATGACCGGCGGGCTGGAGACTCAGCTCCAGACGTTCATGCTGGCGTTGGCGGCATTTTTTTTCGTGCGCCTGATGCAGAGCGACGCGCGCTCGCGCCGCGACTTTTTCTTGGCCGGCTTATTCTCTGCACTGGCTATCTTGACCCGCCTCGATTCACCGATCGTGATTGGCGTCTTGGCACTCGGAAGCTTGAGCGCGCGCTATCGCGCCGATCGCCGAGTGGGCAGCGTCATCTCGGGCGCGCTCTGGTTTACGCTGCCGGTCGTACTCGTGGTGCTCCCTTGGCTGCTCTGGAAGCAGGCCTATTACGGAAACGTGCTCCCGAATTCTTTCTATTTGAAGGGTCGCGAATTCAACTTGGAAGTGCTGATATCCGGGCTTGCCTTCTTGATCTCGTTCTTCGTATCGTACCAGCTGTTCGTGCCCTGCCTGTTGCTCCTGCTGGTTCGCGGGGAGGTTCGCCAAAATCGCATCGTGCTCACGCTCCTCGCGGTGTTGGCCGCGTGGTGCGTCTACATTCTGAAGGTGGGCGGGGATTTCATGGAGTACCGCTTCATGGTTCCCGTGCTGCCTCTGTTGATGGTGTGCATTGCTTGGGCCTTGAAGACGCAACAAAACTCGCTACTGCGGTGGGGCGCCGTGCTCTTGGTGCTGGAGGGCAGCATCGCGCATCGGATGTTGTTCAAGACGTTTCACCGCATCGACACGGTGGAGAACTTGGATAACTTCGTGAACCGTCGAGAATTCGACTGGAAAGGGATTGGGCTCAAGCTGCGCGAGCTGCTCCCCGGGCCCGCGAATCCCGTCGTGATTGCGGTGACGGCCGCGGGAGCGATTCCCTACTACTCCCAGCTGAAAACGATCGACATGCTCGGGGTAAACGACCGATGGATCGCCATGCACGGCGTGGTCGCGAGCAGCTTTCGCCCCGGCCACAGCAAACGCGGCACCCTTCAATATTACTTGGACACGCGAGTCAACCTGCTCCTCGGTCACCCACAGGTGCACGTCACCGGCTGGAGCAAGAACCGAACTAAGTTGTCCATGAGTGAGTTCGGGGATTTCGAGATTCCGGATTTGGACCGAGCGGCCGTGCCGGCCGAGGCCCGCATCGTGGAAATTCCCGTCGACACCGAACACGCCGTATTTGCGTTGTATTTGAAGCCGATCGCGGAGGTGGAGACGCTCATCCGCGACGGCATAGCGCGACCCTTCGAAATCGACTGATCGATGTCGACTGACCGGCACTGATACGTTCGGCCGAACGAATTGGTTGCTCTATTATAGAATAGCCCAGAACATCACCGGCTTTAGCCAGAAGCTCAACGGCCACCCGCACGGCAAAGTGGGAGTTTTGGCGAGGTTTCGACGACGACTGTCATGGATGACCTGACGCCGACAGGCAACGCTTGTCAGTGCGGCGGCGAGTCTTCCGAAGGCTCGGACGCCCTGTTCAACGGTGGTGACCCGCCCACAGGATGGCGGCTAGCGCCGTTTGCCGGAGCAAGCGGAAGTGGTAAACGTTCTGTGCGGATTAAGCCCAACGGGCCTTGGCGCGAAGGAGACATGGGATGTTCGGACCGCGAGCCACATGCGCACGATTTTTGGTCGCGTTGTCGTGCGTGAGCTGTTCCGACAAGTTCGACGCAACTGCGGCGCTCAGCGGCGCGGGTGGTGCGGGCAGCAGCGCGGGTGCATCCGCGAGCACGAGCGGCGGCAGCGTCGCGGCCGGGGGCGCGGCGGCGGGCGGAGCTACGGTAGCCGCCGGCGGCGCGGCAGTAAGCTTTGCGGGCATGCCCACCGTGAACGAGCCTGCATTGGACACCAGGGGCCTCACGCTTTCGTACAGCGGCCCGGGCGCCGTCAAAGGCTTCAATGCCTCGACGGGCACGCACAACAGCGGTCGGCAATTCGAGGTGACGGAAGAGGGCGTCAGCATCGTGGATTTGGGCGTGTATGACTACGTCGCGGACGGCCTATCCGGACCGCACGCCGTCACGCTCTTTTCGCTCGACAAAGCCGGCGCCGGCGCGCGGGGAACGCCGATCGATGGCGGCTCTGTCATCGTATCTCCGGGACCGGGCGCGCCGTTCGACGGCGGATTTCGCTTCGCAGCGTTGAGCAAACCCATCGATCTCAAACCGGGTCTCTATGCTGTCGTCGCTTACGGCTTGAATGCGCCGGATCCGTATGGGGACGGCGGGAGCGTGCCGCTGTCGACGACGGGGATTCGCGACTTGCACTTCGACCCATTTGAAGTGAGCTCGAACCAAAGCCCGGCGTACCCGACGGGTGGCGATGCGCAGACGCACTCCGCCGCCTCCTTCCACTTCAAATCCACCCATGCGAGCTTCATCAAGATCATGCCACTCGGTGACTCCTTGACCGAGGGACAAGGCAGCTCGGGTGGTTATCGTCTGCCGCTCGCCGGGCTGCTCGCCGGCCGTCAGATCGCCTTTCAGTTCGTGGGCTCGGTCGCAACGAATCCCGGGACGCTGAACCCGGACCAGCTGCATCACGAGGGTCACACCGGCGCCATGATCGCGGCTGCCAATGGCCGCCCGGGCATAGCGGGCTCCATTACCACCTACTTGGGCCCGACCGGCGCCGCCCCAGACATCATCTTACTGCTCCTCGGCACGAGCGATATGGATTTAGCGTACCTGCCCGACTCCGCGCCAGACCGGATGGATGCCCTCATCTCCAGCGTCTTGGATAAGAGTCTCGGCGTCGCGCCGCGCTCGCGCCTGATCGTTGCCCAGTTGCCGACCATCGATGATCCGACCACGGATCCGCGCGTGGTGAAGTTCAATGCAGCACTCCCCCTCGTGGTGGCTCGTCATCAGGCCGCTGGCGAACATGTTTCGATCGTCGATATGCACTCAATCCTGGATGGCTCCGATTTCTTTGACCGGCTATCGCCCAACGACGCCGGTTACGCGAAGATGGCCCGAGTCTGGCTTGACGCCATCGTTCAGCCTTAAGATCCTTTGACGTCCGACCGGCCCTTTGGGTCATTCGCCCGCGGTCCGGGGCTGGGCTACGATCGGCTGATGAGGCTCGCCGAAGAAGGAAGGTTCGCAACACCTCCGTCGTTGATCGAAATGCGCCCGACGCCAGACGTGCCTGGGCCCGGCCAAGAGTCGGTCTGGTCGTATCCGCGCCCCCCGGTGATCGTCGCCAGCGACCGGCACGTACTCGTCCGGCTCGCAGGCGCGGTGATCTGCGAAACGCGCCGTGCGCTTCGCCTGCTCGAGACTTCTCACCCGCCAACTTGGTACCTGCCCATGGCTGACTTCACTCCCGGCAGTTTGCGGCCGGCCTCCGGCTCGAGCTTCTGCGAGTGGAAGGGTTCGGCTTCATACTTGGACGTCGTGTCCGGCGCGGTGGTCGCCGCAGCCAAGGCGTGGACATACCCCTCCCCCGCGCCGACCTTCGCCCAGCTCGCCGGGCACGTTGCATTGTACGCAGCCGCCATGGACGACTGCTTCGTCGACGGCGAGCGCGTGACCCCACAACCAGGTGGTTTTTACGGCGGCTGGATCACGAGCGATGTGGTGGGCCCATTCAAGGGCATTCCCGATTCTTCGGGCTGGTAACGGGCTGTGCCGCCGAAGGCCGCGACGGCTGCGACGGAATCAGCGACCATCCCATTCCCTAAATCTTCGAGCTTGGACCACGCCCGGCGATTTCGGTTCAAGTGCCCGACGTCGCTCGAAGTCATGTCGTAGCCAAGCCCACGAGTAGGAGCGCGGCGCACCTCCAGCGGCGCAGCCGCTCGCTTTCGTTCGCTTAGGACGCAAACTTCCAAGAACGTTGGTATCTGAGGGCGAAGCGCGCTCGTAAAATGGAGCGGGCGCGATCTTGGTACATGGAAGCGTGCACCGCGGACACGGAAAGCGAGATGTTTCTTCATCGTTGCTCCGGTTTGACCTGCATCGCCAGTCTGCTGCTCAGTGTCGCCTGCTCTGGCGGCACGGACGGAGTTCAGTCCACGTCGGGAGGCGCGGGGGGCGGCGCGGGCAGCGCACCCGCAGCGGGCGGCGGGGTCCCAGGTAACGGGGGCACCACGGCCAGCTTTGGGGCAAGCGCTGGAGCGAACGAGAGCGGTGGTGCAGTTCCAGATGCGGGCGGCGCGAACGGAACCGCGGGCAGCGGGGCGCAAGTGGGTACCGGCGGCGCGGGTGGGGCGGCCACCGGAGGCGGCGTCGCAGGCTTAGCCGGCAGCACGGGCGTCGGGCCTAGCGGCGAAGATCCGAAGCCGCCTCGGCCCATCAACGTGACGCCAGGGCCCGCGTTCAACGGCAACTTCAACGGCCAGCCGATGTCGGTGAACAAGAGCAAACCCATCGTGGCTAAGCTCGTCTTGTTGTTGGGCGGCATCTGCACCGGCACCGGCGCAGGCGGCTTCGAGGCGTTCGTCAAGCAAAACGGATTTCATGTGTTTGCCCCCAAGACACAAACGTGTGTGACGAGCGCGCCGGACAAATACAAGGCGACGATCAAGACCAGCCCCGATGACAAGGAGGCCAATCGCCAAGTGGCAGACGCGCGGGTCGAGCTGTGGGACGGCGTCGACCGAGTCGATTGGGTCACGGTCAACAAAGGCGAGAGCATCGTCGAGGAGACGGTCGGCGCGATCAAGAACGGCATGGTCGCGGACCCGGGCGGAGACTGGGGCTACTTCCTCAACACCGACGGCAGCCTGCGCACGACCGACGTGTGGGTCGTGGGCTATTCCTGGGGTTCACAATCGTGGGCGATGATCTCGAGCTATGTGCGCTTCGGCCGAGTGATCATCACCTCCGGCCCGGTCTCGGAGGGCTTTCCGAACGCGGAGTGGATCACTCATCCGGCCGCGACCGGCACCCCCGGCGACCGAAAGTACATGCTGGTGGATCTACCGAGCCCGTACCCCGCGGCGGGCGCCGCCAACATGGAAAAGTTCGACAACGTGATCAAGGGCGGCTGGACGGGGATGGTCACGAGCGTCACGCCGAACGGCATGGGCACCTACACGGCCGATCAACACTTGTTCGCCATGATTGGCTCCAACAACACCTCACCCGGCGGACACACCGTCTTCTGCACCGATAACTCGATGAACGGCTGGCTACCGGTATGTAAGCACGTGCTCAACTTGCCGCCCTGAAGTCAGGAGATGAATCGCACGCGTGCGGGCCCAACATTTTGGTCGCGGTCTGCGGAGCCGAAGCGCGAGCCGCGCCCTGGCGCGCGGTGAGGCAGAGATGACGGCGTCCGTTTCGTGCGATCGGCCACACGAAGGAGGTGGGTCTCGAGGCCCCACACCAGGGAGTGGCAAATGAAAATTTTAGTTATCGGAGCGGCGGGTAGAACAGGAAAAGCCGTCGTGGAGCAGACGATCGCGAACGGCTGAGCGCGCGCTCGCGCTCGGTCAAAGCCGGACCGCTGCGTCGTCAATCGCGGCGCGCCAGGTATCGAGGGCCCGCATGTTGCCGAGCGTGTCGGCCCAGCTCATGGCCGGCCAGGCTGCCTCTTGGGCGGGCAGCGAGTCCAGCACCAGTTCTGCTTCGATTGCGTAGGTGGCCTGGTCGCACCGCACACGCACGGTCTCCGGCTCGCGACTCGGCCGCCAAATCACGAAGGAGCCCTCTAGCCCATGTCGGCCGCCCTCGGGGGTCCAGGGGGCGTCGAGCTGGATGTAGCCGTTGTCACCGACGATGCGCGCGCTTCGACCCACGTCGAAGTGCACGCCGCAGGTGAGATTCGCGGTCATGCCGGAAGGAAATTCAAGGAGGGCCGAAGCCAGCTCGTCGACCCCCGTGGGCCCGACAATACCCGTGGCACGTAAGGCAATGGGCTCACAAAACGGCTGATCATTTCTGACCCCCGCGATCAGCCGAGCAAAGGACATCGTGTATCCGCCAACGTCGAGGATGCCGCCGCCTGCGCGGGCAGGATCGAACAAACGACCGTGTGGATCGCGCTCTGCGCGGAAGGTGAAGCTCGCCTGCACATGCCGAATCGTGCCGATTGCGCCATCGCGCAGCACGTCCAGCAAGCGGCGCAAGATGGGGTGCGACCGGTACATGTAAGCTTCGAGCAAAAATACGCCGGCCGCGCGCGCGGCGGCGATCAAACGCTGACTGCTAACGGAGTCTATGGTCATCGGCTTTTCGCACAGCACATGCTTGCCGGCGGCGATCGCTTGCAGGGCGTTGGACTCGTGCGACGTGTGCGGGCTGGCGACGTACACGGCCTCTACTTCCCGATCGGCGAGTAGCTCCGCCAGGGAGGCCGCCGCGTGCGGCAGCTCGTGCCGCTCGGCGAAGGCGCGCGCCTTTTCCGCCGAGGTTCCGGCGGCACTTCGCACGTGGCACCGCTCCGAGCCGCGCAAGGCGAGCGCGAAATCACCCGCGATGGCGCCGGTGCCGATGATTCCCCACGTCAATGTCCGGGTCATGAGCCGCTCTCCGCGGGATGGTGCCTGAAAACCCGGTGGTTACGGCGAATCATTACAGAGGCGGCCGTGAACAGGCCATCACCGACTTCAGATTGTTGATTCGTTCTTCCGCGCTCACGCTGCTGCCAAAGCCCGCGCAACCCGCGGGGACCAAAGCTACGCGGTGGGAAAAGATTTGTGATGCATTGCGATGCGCTCGTGCGGCCTTCCACGGAGGCTTTGCCCGCCCGCTCCCGCCAAGGAACGGTCGCCAAAGACGAGAATTTTCGGAGGAGACTGCACATGAGGCCCGCACCCCTGATCTGTCTACTGGGCTCATTGGCCTCTGTGGGCTGCATGTCGAACAACGACGCCACAAGTTACGGCGTTGCTACCGGCGGCGCCAGCGCCATGAATGGTGCAGGGACGAGCGGAGCCGCGGGCAATCCGAGCGCGGGCGCCGCCGGCGGTACGAGCGACTGTATCGAACCAGTCAAACCGCTCGCGCAACGCGTTGTCCGCCTCACCTACGGGCAGCTCGAAAATTCGCTGAAAGCCGTGCTCGGCCCATCCGCTCTGGACGGCGCATCGGTAGAAGATCCGCGGCGCCGCGAGTTTCAAGCGCTGTTTACCGAAGGAGATCTCGTCAATACCCAGGTTTTGCAGAAGAGCTTCGCGCTCGGGGAGGCAGCGACGAGCAGCGTGCCCGGACGCTACGAAAGCCTCACTGGCTGCGCGGACGCGGTCGACGAGATCTGCGCCAACGAGTTCCTTTTGCGCTTCGGCGAGCAAGTTTACCGGCGTCCGCTGTTGGCCGAAGAGAAGGCCAGCATCGCCCAGCTGTACAGCGAGACCAAGGCGGTGCGCGGCAACGTGAAGGAGTCGGTGCAGTCCGCCGCGCTCGGCATCTTGACCTCGCCGGCGGCGCTGTACCGCACTGAGCTCGGAGTGAAAGGCGACGAACCGACTATCGCCACGCTGACCGGCTACGAGGTCGCAAGCTCGCTCTCGTATTTCTTGCTCAACGGTCCGCCGGACACCGCGCTGCTCGACGCAGCCAAGACCGGCAGGCTGACGACTGCACCCGACATCGCCCAAGAGGTCGATCGCTTGCTCGCGCTCGACGCGGTCAAGCAGAACCTGACCGCGGTCCTGATCGCGTACTCCGGGCTGAAGGATCTGGATGGCACGGCCAAGGATCCGCAAGTGTTCCCAGACTTCTCGGTCGGTGTTCGGAACAGCATGTACACCGAGACTCAGCTGTTTGTCGCGAACGCGCTGTGGCAGGGCAAGGTCAACGACCTCATGACCTCGCGAAAGACGTTTCTGAACGACACCCTGGCCAAGTTCTACGGCGTTGACGTGCCGGGCGCATCGGGCGGCGACTTCGCGCCCTTCGAGTTTCCGGCAGGCCAGCGCGCCGGGCTGCTCACTCAGGGGAGCGTGATGACGACCCGGGCCCGCACCGACACCACGTCGGTCGTTTCGCGCGGTCTCTTCATCAGCGGCACGATCTTGTGCTCGCAAGCGCCGCCCCCTCCCCCCGCCGCCGTGCAGGCTCAAGTCGATCAGCAGCTGCAAGACAAGGACGCGACCGAGCGGGACAAGGCAAAATATCGTGACACGACGGCGCCTTGTAACGGCTGCCACCTGAGCTTCGACGGTTACGGTTTGGTGCTCGAAAATTACGACGGCATCGGGCGGCTCCGTACCCGCTATCCAAATGGTTCGCCGATCGATACGGCTGGCGAACTGCCGATGAGCGCCGGCGGCGGCGCAGTCGCCGACGTGACCGGCCTGGTCGAGAAAGTGGCGCAAAACGGCACATTTTCTCGATGTTTGACCTCGAACTTGTTGAAATACGCCTTGGCTGACGTGTCGCTCGTGGACGTCCGCGACTGCAACGTGAAACGAGCTCACGACGCCTTCCTGAGCGGGGACGGGAGCTTCGCCGACCTGATCAAGAAGATCTCGAGCGCGAATCTGCTCGCGATCCGAACCATCGAAAGCACCCCATGAAGAGCTATCAGTTTTCGCGGCGCAGCTTCTTGAGCCTCGTGGGCGCGTCCGCCGGTTTGCACGCGCTTCTTCGCAATGTCGAGGCGCGAGCCGATGGCGCCACATCCCCGCCGCGCTTGCTGCTCGTGCATCACCCCGTCGGCACCATTTACAACGCCTGGCTGTGCGCGGGCGGAATGAGCGACTTCAGCTTTTCGCAGGTCCTCGCGCCGTTCGAGGACGCCGGCCTGCGTTCCGATCTGTCGGTGCTCGACGGGCTGAGCATGGACATGATCTCCGGCCCCGGTGGCGGGCACGAGAAGGGCACCGTGATCATGACTACCGGTAGCCCGACCCGGTTCACGCGCACCGGCCAAAGCGAGACCGACGACCCGCACGCGGACGGGCCGTCCATCGAGCAATTGCTGCTCTCACAGGTGACGTCGCTTTCGGGTGCGCCGATTCAATCACTTCAGGCCTCGTGCGATGATCGGATCGATCACCAAGAGATCTCGACGCGCTGCATCTCTTACAGCACCCAACGTCGGGCCATCCAAGCCGTGCAGGGCCCCGGGGAGGAGAACATTCCGTTGCGCCCCACGCTGAAGCCGCTCGATCTCTACACGCGAGTGTTCGGCGCGATGATGCCCGGCGGGGTCGATCCGGAAGCCTTGGCCAAGAATTTGAGGGCCAAGAAGAGCGTGCTCGACTTTTCGTTGCGTGAGCTCGCGCGGCTCCGCTTGCTCGCTCCCGCCAGTCAAAAATCTCTCATCGATGCGCACGAGCAAGCGATCCGCGACATGGAAAACGAGATCCAGGGCTTGCTCGCGGCCAACCACGACGCGGTCAGCTGCGGCGTCCTCGCACCGCCCCCGAACGTCCAGGGCGGCGTCGACGACAACAAAGACCACGACAACACTCAGAACCCAACCGCGACCAAAGCAGACGATCCGTTGCACCTACAAATCGGTCAACTTCATCAATCGATCATCGTGGCGGCGTTCCGCTGCGATTTGACTCGGGTCGCGAGCTTTCAATGGTCACCGGGGACGAATCACATCGCGTTCGCGAACATGTGGCCGGAAAACTCAAAGGGCATTTATCAGCACCACCCGGTGAGCCACAACGTGGCGGGCGGTGATTTCGACAAACCCGCCGGCTCACGTACGCCTCAGGTGCAGTTTCTGATCAATGTGGACCGGTGGTACAGCACACACAGCGCCGAGCTCGTCGCCAAGCTCAAGGTGACCCAGGATGTGTACGGCAATTCGCTCCTCGACAATACGATCGTGCCCTACATCACTGAGGTCGGGCGCGCCGACCATACGCGGACCAACATTCCGGTGCTGCTTTTGGGCGGAAAGAACTTGGGCCTCAAGCACGGCAAGTTCTTGAGGTTGGCGAAAGATCGGCCCCACAACGACCTGTGGCTCAGCGTCGCCCGGGCGTTCGGGGTCACACTCGATCAACTGAAAGGGCAGCGCGGCGTAGCCTACGATTCAAAAACCTACACGGGCGCCATCAACGAACTCTTCACCTGAGCGACGGCGCTCAGGGCTCGACGAAGTGTGCGTCCGGCCCCTCCTCGAAGCTCTTTGCGATCTCGCCTGCGGATAGCGCGGCGTCGTAAACTCTAAACTCATCGATCTCACCTGCGAACGCCGGATCGACCGCGAATTGCGACTGGCCGAGCCAGTCGTTAACGTCGTGAATGCGCGAGAGTTTGCCGTCGAGCGCGACCTCTCCGACCAGCCCGCCATCGATGTACAGTCGCATCCGATCATGGCTATCGTCGAACACTACGGCCGTGTAGCTCTGCACGCCGACTTGCAGCGCCGGTGTCGCGTCGATGATGACCTCGCGCGCCATGGGGGATCTGTACACCGCACGCACGAAATCACCGCTGCCGTGCGGTGACAGGAACAGGTAGCTGCGACCGCCATTGCGCTCGTCCTCGATCATCGACGTCGAGTCGCCGAAGTCGAACACCCGTTGCCAAGCCGGACCGCCATCCCACGTGATCCAAACCTCGAACGTGGCGTCGGTCAGCCCCGAGATGAGCCCGTTGGGCAAGTCGATGTATTGGTTCAGGGCTCCGCCCTGCAATTGCGCAAAGCCGCGGCCACTGAGCCGAGTCGCGTTCAGCACACCGTGCGCCGCGCCCTTCGAATCGATCGCCGTGGCACCCGAGCCTTCGAACCCGTAGCGGTGCAGCAGCGCGTCGCCGCGCAGGGTCGGCTCCGGGGAAGGTGGATCGGGTGGCGCCCCGGCTTCGGTGCCAGCCCCCGCGCCCGCATCGGCGGCGGCGCCGCCGATGCCGGCATCGGGCTGCACGTTCACGACCGTGCCGCCCGCGTCGGCTGAATCGATGGCGGTGATGATCTGCGGCGCGCAGGCCGAGCAGGCGAACACGCCAAGCAATGACCGGAAAGAGCGCATCAGAACACCGCCGAAGCCGTGGCGCCGAACAGCGCGATGGGCGCTCCGATTTGGATCACGTGCTCCGGCCCAAAGCGTACGATGGTTTTCGACCAGACATCCATGAAGGTCGCCTCGAGCAGCAGCGCCGCACCGGCGAAAGGCGCGATGCGAAGGCCGGCGCCCGTCGCGTTCAGCATCGACCAAGTGCCCGCACGATGGTTACGGTAAGCCGGCTCGGTGTGGCCTTCGACCTCGACGTGATAGGCGCCGCCGCCTATCGACAACACGGGTTGGAGCCAGGAGCGCGGCGCGAAGCGAACCGCGGCGCCTAACACCGCGAAGGACTGCCGCACGTTGGCGCGCTGCGCGCGGTACACGAGCCCGCGCTCGATACCCACGCCGCCGGCCAGGCAGGCCTCAATGATGAGTGACCGAGTCTCGACTAGGCTCAAGCTCGAGCGCACGAGGGGCGCCCAAGTGTCGCTTAGGCCGCGAAAGCCGTGCAGTACACCCAGGCCGACGCCTAGCCCGAAGCGTTCGAGACGCGGATCCGGCGCGGCTAGGAGCGGCGGCGGGCGTACTGGAGCGGGCGCCTCCGGTGCGCGCTCGATCGCTGAGTCAGCGATACGCGCCCGAACGAGCTCCGCGGCCTGAACCGCGACCCAGCGCGCGTTGCGCGCTGGGTCGGCCGAGTCCGCGTTGACCCGCTGCACGAATAGGCGCCGCGCGAAGCGATCCGAGAGCCAGATCTCCTCCGTGCGTCGGCCGGCGCCGAGTGGCTCGTCCACCAACAGGACCAAGTCTGGATCGAGATCGCGCCACTCGCCTTGTACCGCCTCTTTGGGCGTGCCAGGCGGCGCGTCGAGCACTTGCAGCTCGACATCCGAGGCGGCGAGCTCGCCGCGCAGCCGAGCCAAGATCTCGTAGGAGAAGCGCGAGCCTGCCGGTTCTTTGAGAAGCACCACGAGTGCGCGCGCTTGCGCTGGCGAGCTGACCGTCGTCAGCAACAGCGCCCCCGCGAGCGCTACTCCTGGCACGGCGTGCCTCAGCGCTCGACTCAGGGCGCCTTTGCCTGGTTGGGCTCTTCCAAGACTTTGCGCGCGGTGGACGCGTAGGGGCCCTTTGGATACTTCGCTCTGTATTCAACGGCCAGCTGACGCGCCTCTTCAGCGCGATGTTGCCCGTACACGACCATCAGCTTGCGACCGAGCGCTTGTGAGGCATACGCCCCGGCCGGGCTCTCCTGCAGATAACGATCGTACCACTCGACCGCCACGCTTCCTTGATCCTGACGAAGCGTGCCAAGGAAAAAGGCCGCATCACGTGCCTGAGCGCTGTTCGGGAAGCGAGAGCGCTGAGCGAGTAGGGCGCGCCGCGCCAAATCCGTGCGACGCCCGTAGCGCGCCGCGTCGCCCAGCGCCGACAAATCCTCCAAGCTGGAAGAGGAGAGAACCGCGCTGACTCCCCGGTACTCGGCCTCCTGCAGCACGGTCGAGAACCTGCCGGCAGCCACTAGCGCTCGCCACGACAGAGGTCTTGGCCCGGTAGGCCCCGATGCAACGCGCGGGGCCGCCGCACTCTCGGCGGCCGGCGCGCTGGCCGCCGACGGCGCCGGCGGGTCAATGCGGGCCTCCGCCGGCTCAGGCCGGGTCGCTCGATCCACCCGGAGCTCACGGTCCGCCGTCATGTGCTGGCCGACGGTCAGCGTGAGCCCGTGCGGCACAAGCGGGCCGGTGATCGACACGGAGCCGCTTTGCATGGTGATTTCGAATCGCTGCGCATTGGCCGCCCAAGCTAGATCAAACGCAGTACCGGTCACGCGCACGGTGTACGGGCCGGCCAGCAGAGACCAGGCAGCACCCGGCAGGCGCGCGATGGCGACATGGGTCGTGCCCTCTTCGATGCGCACGCGGGCCCCATGGGCGCCGAGCTCGGCCACGCTCGCTTGCGCTCCCGGCCAGAGCGAGAGCCGAGAGCCATCGGAGAATTGCACGCGGCTACCGCTGCTGCCGCCGAATAGCTTGCCATCAGCGGCGACCTGCGCGTTCTCCACTTGGTAGGTGATGCGCTCCCGGCTCGTGAGAAACCAGCTGCCCAGACTGACCAGCGTCACCGCCGCCAGTACCAGCGCACCGACTCGAGCCCAGGGCAACACGCGCGGCTCCTTCGTCGCCTGCAGGCGCGCCTGCAAGCGCTCGAAGCCGTGGTCACGGGCCGGCGCGTCCCCGCCTATCCGGTCCCGGGCGAGCTCCGCGAACGTCTCGACGATGCGCGAGTCCGGCGTGTTGCTCATGCAGACTCCTTGGCGAGGCGCTCGCGGTGAGCGGTGACGTAATCGGCCAAAAACGGATCGCGCCCGGCAAGGAGCGTAAAACGCTCCCATGCCCGGGTAAAGCAACGCCGCACCGTGGGCACGGAGACGCCCAGCGTGCTCGCCACCTCCGCCACGGCCATGCCCTCTACGAAGCGCAGCACGAACGCCATCCGATCACGCGGATTGATCTTGTCCAGGATGTTGTAAAACCGCACCAAAGCCTGACGCGAGTCCATGTCCTCTGGCACCAAACGCAAGGCTTGGTGCTCGAGCTCCTGCTGCACGCCGAGCCAACGCCGCAGCCGGCGCCGGCGCATTTCCGTTCTCAGCGCGGTACGCGCCGTGAGCACCGTGATCGACATCACGAAGGCGCGCAGCGCCGCTGGCTCGCGCAAGGTCGAGATTTTTTGGAACAAAGTGAGGAATGCATCCTGCACCACGCTCTCTGCATCGAGCTCCGGACCGAGCGAACGACGCACGACCCCGCGCACCATGGGACAGAAGCGGTCCCAGGCCACTCGTTGGGCGTTCGGTTCTCCGTCACACAGGGCACGCCAGAGAGTGGCGTCGTCCACCGCACTGAGAACGGAAATCGACATTGTAGGCGGAGGCGCCTTGGCGAATGGCTCGGGGGGGCTCAAGCGGACCTGCTTGGTCTCGAAGGCGAGCGGGAGCGTGCTTCACCGACCAGCCTGACTCTTTAGGCTAGCTCGGTCACTGCCGCAATTGTTGGATGACCGAAGCCGCTCTTCGACGCCCGCCCGGCACTCGCAGAAAAGTGATCCGCTTTCGCGACGGGCGGCCACTCTTCACATGGCCTGGAGGAGACGCGTCCGATCATGAACTACGAAGCGCGATGGATCCCGGCGGCTCTGCTGCTCAGCGTCGGCATCGGCTGCGGGTCGCCGTCCGATGCAGACGCATCACACGGCGGGGCGAGCGCTGCGGCGGGCGGGGCGCCGAGTGCAGGCGGCGCCCCAGGGACGCAAGGCGTCGGCGCTGCAGGCACGCAAGCGGGCGGCGCGGACGCGGCGGGCGGCATCGGCATGGCCGGCGGTGCGGGCTCGAGCGGAAGCGCGACCAGCAACCTGGGCGGCGCGGGCAACGCGGCAGGCGGAATGAGCGGGAGCGCCGGGGCAGGAGCTGCAGCCGGCGCTGCGGGGAGCGCGAGTCAAGAACAGCTCGACGAGGCCGAGCTCTCGACTGCCCTCGCTCAGTTGGATGGCTTCGTTTATGCAAACGCCTGCAAGTTCGGTAGTACTGGAGGCGACCTGAGTACCCTGAACAACTGCATGCCCACCGATATCTGCTGGGCAACCAAAGACCTCGGGCAATTCTCGGAGAAGAAGCAGATCCCCATCGGCGGCAGCGCAGGTCACGTGTACCAGGTGGACGTCAACGTGCTGGGAGTGATGGAGCCGCGCGACTACCCAGCTCCGCCCAACTGCCTCCGCCTACCGGGTCAGCCCGCCGAGACCGCCGGCACGCTTCAGTGCATGGATGGCTTCGCCAACAAGGACGCCACGCAATACAACGTCTGGGAGCTCAGCGTGCCCGCGCCGGCCAACAAATATTATCTCAACGGCGTGCCTGAACACCCATTCCACCGGGTGGATGTCGTCGATAACCGCTTTACGTTTCACGTCAACGCTGGCAGCACTATCACCTTTACGATGGACGACTTGAACGGCGGTGAGATCCGCAACTGCAGCAACAAACTCACGGTCAGCAAGTACAAGACGGCGCGTGGCGCCGCCGTGAACGCGCCCGCCGGGTTGGTGCAGCCTTTCAATGGAAATTGGCTGCAACTCAGCGTGCTCGACGCCAAAGTCGTCCACTGAGCAGTTGTTTGCTGATCGGCGCAGCGTGCCCTCCGCGCGAGACGCGCCACGCCGCTCGGGTGGTCCGCCGAGCCGGCGCGAAATTTGGGGTCCGAACCGCGACGCCGAAGGCTGCGACGCTCACGTCTTTATGGGCGACCATCACCCAAGCGGCTGAAGCCAACCGCGTTCACAGATCGAAGCCGTAAGCGATCATGAAGAACGCCAAGTCTCGACCCGAGCTGCGATCGCAGCCTTTGTTCGGCGGATAGCTGCCACTCGGGGAGGGCGCGCAGGCGTAGTCTTGGTCGTTGGCGATGAGCCCGTAGCCCAGAGTCGTGCGTAGCAAGCCGCTGCCCTCCGCGGCGTAGATGTCGAGCCCAAGTTCTAAGTTGTACCAGAGCGCCCGCTCGAATGTTTGAGTCGCAGGGCTCTCGCCGTTTTGCTCGAGCGCGCACAGCCAGAGACAAGCGAGACCGGCAGACTCCGTGCCGTTTTCATAACGACCGATCGAAGGCCCGCCACCGATTGTGAAGAGCGTTTGTCGGCCACTCGCACTCGTGGCAATCGGCAGGCGCACGCGCGCCAGCAACGCATACTGCGCGCCGCCCGGAGAACGCCCGATGCCGGCGTGTACCGCCAACGCGCGCACCGGCGCAACATCGAGATCGAGGCCCAGGGCACCCGCTGGCGCGCCAATGCCCAGGTGCGCGAGGAAGGCCACGCGGTCGCCGGTCCAGGAAGTGCGACGACTGGGCGGGGGTGACGCGACGTGTGCGTCGGGGACCACAGTGTGCTCCCGGGGCGACTGTTGCTGCATGTAGCGCGGCGTGTCGAGCGCGCTGGCCAGGCGCGAAACGAATAGGATGCTGAGAATGAACGCGCAACGTATACCCATGCCCGGAGCCCACTGCACTAGGCATGCCGTGTAGCGAGCTCACACTCAATGCCGAACGCGCTCGGCCGGCCCGGCGTACGCGTTCGGGCGAGCGCATGTGGCTATCGATAACGTCCGCGGTTGCGCTTGCGCCCGAACGCGAACCAGGCGAAGCGTCGCGGGTCATGGTCGCCCAGAATTCTGCCGGCGCGCGTTCGCTCGCTCCCAGCGATTACCGCACGTTAGCCTTGGCTGCACTCGGGGGAGCGCTCGAGTTTTATGACTTCGTCGTCTTCGTATTTTTTACGAAGGCGCTGAGCCGCGTTTTTTTCCCGCCGCATCTGTCGGAGTGGCTGCGGCAACTGCAAACGTTCGGAATTTTCGCGGCCGGCTATTTGGCGCGCCCGCTGGGCGGCATCGTCATTGCTCACTTTGGCGATCTGCTGGGGCGGAAGAAGATGTTCACGCTCAGCATTTTGTTGATGGCGGTGCCGACGCTCGGCATGGGCTGCTTGCCCACGTACGCAAACGCGGGCGTTGCAGCGCCAATCCTGCTGTTGCTGTTGCGTATCTTGCAGGGGGCGGCCATCGGTGGCGAGGTGCCGGGCGCTTGGGTGTTCGTGGCGGAGCACGTCCCCGAGCGGCACACCGGCTTTGCGGTGGGGACACTGACCGCCGGGCTTACCGCCGGCATTCTGTTGGGCTCGCTAGTCGCCACGAGCATCAACACCGCGCTCACGCCGCCGGAGGTCATTCGATACGGCTGGCGTATTCCGTTCTTGCTCGGAGGCGCTTTTGGATTGTTCGCGGTCTACTTGCGGCGCTTTCTGGAAGAGACGCCGGTGTTCAGACAAATGCACGAGGCCCGCGCGCTGAGCGAGGAGCTACCGCTAAAGACCATCGTGCGCGGGCACTTGCCCGCGGTGCTTTTGTCCATGGCGCTGACGTGGGTGTTGTCCGCGGGGATCGTGGTCGTGATCCTCTTCACGCCCACGTACCTGCAAACCGTCTTCAAAGTCGCGCCGCGCGTTTCGCTTCAGGCCAACAGCCTGGCGATCGTTTTTCTGACGCTCGGCTGCGTGTGCTTCGGGCGGCTCGCCGATCGCATCGGCAGCAGCTGGTCTTTAGCTACCGGCTGCGTCGGTCTGCTCGCCTCGAGCTCATACTTTTATCATTCGCTACCCCTCACGGGCTCGGCGCTGTTCGTCGCCTATGCAGTCACCGGCTTTTTCGTGGGTAGCATCGGCGTCGTGCCTTACGTGCTCGTGCGCGCCTTCCCACCGAAGCTCCGCTTCTCCGGCTTGTCATTCTCGTACAACGTCGCCTATGCCATTTTCGGCGGCTTGACCCCCGTACTACTCACGCTCTGGCTGAAGAGCGACCGGCTAGCGCCAGCGCACTACGTCGCCGCCTTGTGCGTCTTCGGGGGCGTGTTGGCCTTCGTGCCAGTCCCCGGCGCGCGGGCCGCCCAATGAGCTCTACGCTCACACCTCCGAGGCACGTAAGGCGGGCCTCTCGGCCGCGGTCATCGCGGCAATCCACGCTGGACAACGCCCGAGCGACATGGGTCCAGAGGATTTTGTCGCTCACGACGTGGCGTCTGCGCGGGTCAACTCGGGGCCGCTCGGCGAGCCGCTGTACACGTTGGCGATGCAAACGTTTGGCGCAGATTGAGCGGGCGAGTTGATCTACTTGGTAGCCTTTTATGGCTTCGTTTCAGTAACGCTGAACGGCTTCAATGTGCCAGCGGAGGAATAGAGCGATCTTCGCCGATAAATGCGGTTGCCCTGAGCGCGCGCCGCATCAAAGGCACTCGCCGAACGAACATTGAGCGAGGGGTGTGTTAGCTTGCGAAGCCGCCGCGGCTTGCCACTCGCCGCTCGCGATCCATGGGGACAGTGATGAAACTCAAAGATCTGCAAGTGCGCGACCTGATGACTACCCGGGCGGTATCGGTCCGGGTGAGCGAGCCACTGAGCACCGCCGCCCGACTGATGTGGGACCACGACTGTGGTGTGCTGCCCGTGCTGGAGGACAACGGCGGGCGAGTCGTGGGCATGATCACCGATCGCGATATTTGCATGGCTGCGTGGTCCCGCAATGTGCCGCCGAGCGCGATCACTGCCCGAGAAGCCATGTCACAAGGCTTGGTCTCCTGCTCGCCGGAGGACAGCATTTCCTCGGCGGAAAGCGCGATGCGATCCCGCCAGGTGCGGCGGCTTCCGGTCCTCGATCAGGCGTCGAATCTCGTCGGCATCCTTTCGGTGACCGACATCGCGCGCATGGCGGCACAACGTTCCGCGGCCAGGCCGGGCTTCGAAGTGTCGCCGGAACAGGTCGTCGACACGCTGACGATGATCACGAATCATCAGCCAGAGGCGCAGGTAAAGGGCGGTCACTCACGCGAATGGTAACGAGTGCATCGCTCCCTCTCGACACTCTGCGTGACTCATACGCCCTTGGCCTGAACTGAAGCGATCCGAATGCGCCCCACGATCTGGCAGTCGGCAGCTCTGCTTTACCTGGTCATTCCGGTTGGGATTTTCCTGGCCTTCTTCACGAGCTACGTGCTGGCGGCTAGCGGCCTGTGCTTTATTTTCTGGGCCTGCTGGCGATTCATGCGGGGCGGCGTCGTACGTTCGGTGTCGCGTCCGCTGGCAGGCACGCTACTGCTGCTGGCCTGCGCGTTCATCGGCTGCTCGGGGATCCTGCCGCCGCTGTGGCAGACGAGTGATTGGTCCAAGCAATACGG
>CAXSGJ010000051.1:0-7006 GCA_964236865.1 uncultured Polyangiaceae bacterium | reverse complement strand
CCAGGGGCCGGAGATTCTTCGTTACTACCTGGGCTTTTACCTAGTGCCCGCTGGCCTCTGTAAATTATTGGGTTACCGCGCGCTCGACGGCGCGCTCGCAGCCTGGGCTGCACTGGGCCTGTGGCTGATATTCGTGCTCCTGGCAGAGGCGCTGAAGGGCAAAAACCAGTGGTGGAAGCTGCTCGCTCCCATCCTCTTCATGTTCTTCAGTGGGCTGGATCAGCTAGGCATTTCGCTGAGCGGGCATCTGCTCGGTTATCCCGACCACTTCGAATGGTGGGCGATCTTTTATCAGTTCTCTTCCTTGCTGACCGACTTGGTTTGGGCCCCGCAGCACAGTCTAGCCGCGTGGCTCGCGACGGTTCTGCTCTTGAATGCGGTCCCCGGCTCGCGCGTCATCACCCACGTGGGGTTGTTGTTTCTGGCGGTCTGCTTTTGGTCTCCGTTGTGTGCGATCGGCTTGTTGCCCTTCATACTTTTGGTCGCGCGGGGTCGTCGCTTTCGAGAGCTGTTTAGTGTCAGCAATTTTTTGGCGCTTGCCGCCCTCGCCCCACCGCTTCTTGGCTACCTCTCGGCGAACGCAGAGCGCCTCCCACACGCCTGGATCTTCAATATTCCGGGGTGGACGCCTCAGAATTTGGTCATGTTTTGGCTGCTGGAGTTCGGCGTCTTTGCGTTGCTCGTCTGGAGCATTGGCACGAGGCGCAAGGCGGAGTTTCTGGTTGCCGTGGGCATGCTGCTTCTCATTCCGCTGCTCAGCGTCGGAGGATTTAACGACTTTTCGATGCGCGTCTCCATGGTGCCCTTGGCGGCATTGGCGTTCATCGGCATGGAAGTGATGCTCACCAAATCGTGGCGTGCGACGCTGCCGCTTATCATCGTCTTCGTACTTGGTACGGGGACGCCCCTCGCGGAAATCACGCGCGGCTTACGTTGGGCTCGCCCCGAGGGCCGCGTGAACGTTCCACAGCTTCGGATGAGCTTTGACCCCGGAAATAGTTTGCGGACTCAATACGTCGCTCCTTATCCGAACCCTTTCATCCGGTCGGTTTCGAAGGTTGTCATCGTGCCGCCGCCTCCCCCGCCCCCCCCAGTGCCGGCCCCTGCCCCCCCACGCCCGCCCCGGCGCAGGCGGCACGTCCGACCTCACTCGACATGAGCGCCAGCTCGAGCTACGCGGCTCAAAACAAGAAGCCAATCCGGATTAAGTCGATGGTCGGCAGCGTCGTCTGACCCGCCGCCTTCGCGACGCTCTCCAACGTGTCTTGCGCGGGGGCGACGTACGGCTGCAGAGGCAGCGGAATCGCCGCCTGCACCGAACTCGCAGCCTGACTCGAGAGGGGGATCTGCACCCCCACGTCCACGCCCAGACTGAATCCGGGCCGCCACGTCCAAAGGAAGCCCAACTGCGGATTCAGAAACGTGGTGTCGACGTTGAGCCCGACCGGCACCGTGTAGCCGTAAGCCGACGCCGACGCTGCGGCCAGCACGTGCTGCCGACCGGCACGCAGACCCAGAAAGAACGGGCCCCGAAACGGAAAAAACCGCGCGCTGCCGGTTACGGCCCAAGCCGAAACTTGCACGCCCGATACCGTCAGCGCGGGCAACGCACTGTACTCCGCGCCGACTGCAAAGAGCCGCTCCAGCTTGACGACACCTTCTACGGAGAGCGGCCGCGGAAAGCTCACGCCGACCAACGCGCCCAGCTGCAAGTGCTCTGCCGCGTGCGCATTCGGGTGGCGCTCGTCGTCACTGCTCGCGCGATCTTGGAGTGGGCTGTGGCGCGGTGAAAGCCCAAACAGGTCGGGGTCCAGGCTTGCGCTCTGAGCGTGCGCCTGCCCGCTCCAAACTACAGCCACGCACACGCCTGCGTAAGCTGCTGCTACGGCGTGCCGCGCGCGGCTCCGCATCACGCTCACAGAGCACTTCATTTAGGATGCCTCCTAACGAATTGGGCCTTCGGGCGAGCGCGCGCGATCACACATTACAGTTTCAAAATGTGTCGCTCGACGACGAACGCGCTCAGCGGCGCGTACCCGCTGCTCAAGCCAAGGTGTGTCCTAGGCGTGCCCCTCGCAAGGGCCGCGCGGGCTCATCGCGCAGCCGCGAGAGGGAGTGGATGATCGGTGACTTGGGTGGATGGTCACGCGAAGCGGCTCGACCGTCTGAGCCTTCGGCGTCTGAGCCGACGCCGTCGGGATGCGATGCGTGCGAGCGGTGCAAAGACCTCGAGCCCTCAGGCCCTCGAGTGGTTGAGTCGGTCGATGATCGCGGTCAAAGCCCGGCTGGCGAGTCGCGACAAAGGCGTTGACTAGCCGTACCTGGAGGGCGCCCTAGGGTACGCCTGCGTCCGTGGGGTCTTGGATGTGGCCGAGCATCAAAACGGCGCCCGTGGGCGCGTCGATGATGGCCACCAGGTAAGGTCGGTCAACCGTCACCGGAATGGGCACGATTGGATCGCCAATGGGGGCGGATATCACGCCGGCGACGATCACGGCGGTGGCGGCGGCGGCTTCCACGCCGGTCTCCTCCATGGCGAGCATGGTCTTCTGCAGCACGTCGGCCACGTATAAACGACGACCGTCGGGCGGACTCTTGCACAGGCCGGAGAAGTCCGCGGTGTCCTTTTCGAATGCCTGCTTCACGCCCATCGCCTTGAGCGCGTCCGCCAGCGACACGCTGTCCGATGTGAAGGTTACTTTGGGCAGGGCTAGGTCGACGAGCGAAGTACCGCTCGGCGCTGCTAAGGCCGGCGCACCAGCGCCCAGCGTCGTCTCGTACTCGGCGAGCGGGATGTCGGCGTGAGGCACCGCGATGATCAGCGAAAGATCTGCGTTGAATAGCGGCAGGGAGACGACCTGCGCTTTGCCGTCGTCCGCGTACGCGAGCTGCGCCGTGCGGTGCATGAAGCGCGCGGAAACGGTACTGCCATCGCTACGATTGAAGCGCCCCGCCGCCGTCGCAGATTTTTCGAACGCCGCGGCCCAAGGCAGCTTCAGATGAAGGGCGTTCACCAGCACCAGACGCGTCTCATCGTCGAGCGCCATCGCCGGCAGCAGGCCGTTGATCTTGTCGTTCGTGTTGGCGCTGACCCATTGATTGATCGCCACGCGCGCGGGCTCGAAGGCGTGCACGAAGTCTTCCTGGAAGACGCCTGCGCCATAATTCGCTGCAAGCGTGTCCAAAAATGAGGCCTCCCACGTGTACGTCTGTTCGCCCCATACCGAATTCACCACCTGGAGCTGATAGTCGCTGATGACGGGCTCCGCCTGCCCGCTTCGGCTTGCTTCGAGCTTCGCGCTCAGGAAAGCAGCATCCGCGCGCCCGTTGAGCGCCTGGCTGAGCGCATTCTGACCCGCGAAGACCGAGCCGCCCGCGTTCGGATCGAGATGCAAGGCGCTGGCCATCTCACTCTTGGTCGTACCTCGCGCCCCGGCGTAGGTCATCGTCAGCGCCAAGCTTGCGCTGATGGGCGAGGTGAGTAAATTTTTCGTCGGCTCGCGCTTGAGCGCCTGCGCGTACAAGTCCAGCGCGAAGGCGTTGTTTGCCGCCACCGCTGCGCTCAAGTCGCCTGCAGGCACCGCCGATGCCGCGGTGCGCGCGATGTTAGATTGCGCGACGGCGGGCGCTTCGCCCTCGTTGTCCTGTGAGTGGCTCGCGGAACCCGAGCAGCCGAGGGCAGTCGTGAGCAACGCGGCGGACGTACAGAGCGTGCGTAGGTTCATGGGAAGCCATAGAGCACCTTCCATACCAACCGATTGCTCGGCGGTGGGTTTGATTGGAGCCCGTTGTTGTTAGCTCAAACGTGGGCCACACTGTGCCGCGCTTCGGGCGTTGCGATCCGAGTGTCGCGCGGGCTCAGGAGGAGGGAGAGCGGGCACGGGCACGAGGGCCGGGCCGCGCCGCCGAAGGCTGGGACGGCGATCGGCGCGCCGAGTGACCATCAAATCAGCAACCATCAGTCGGCCTTGCCTCCGAAGCATTCCTGCATTTTGGTGCCCCCGACCACTTGGTTCGCTCTTGGCGAGTGGGGGAGCGCGGTGTTCCGAACGTAGCGCTCGAGATAATGAGCGAATCTGATCAACCCAGCTGGATCGAGAAGCTCGCGCGTTACCGCCGTCTCGGTATGAGCGAGCTCATCTGTTTAAATGCCGAGCGCGGCGAACAACCGCTGCGCGTTTGGGATTTGGTGGACGGCAATCTGCTCGAACGTGACCTGTGTTGCGCCGTCGGCACGCAGCTGTCGGCTGCGCGCCGATTGGGCCGTCGTCGATCAGAAGGGCGTCGGCCCGACACTTCGTTTGAGTCATGACGATGCAGGCGACCACCTGTTCCCGACGCCGGCCGAAGCTGAGCTCGAGCCCGCCACGCCCAAGCTGCGGCTCGCGTCGCGGCCGAACGCCGAATCGCCGCGCTGGTGCCGAATTAAGCCGCCGCCCGGCCTAGCCGGAGGGCCCCCGGATTCGAATTGAGGCACGCATCGTGCTTCTAGTTAGCCTCGCGCGGTGCAGACGCGCGAGGCATTTGCCATTGCAAGCTGTGGAGACCCGTCATGACCCCAAAGACAGCGGAAGAGATCGAGGACGACGCCATTGCGGCCGACAAGGAATCGCAGAAACACGCCCATGAAGCGGTGGGCGCGGGTGCCGGCGCGCTGGGCGGTGCCGCTTGGGGCGCCATCGGCGGTCCGCCCGGTGCGGTCGTCGGGGCGCTGATAGGAGGCGCCGCTGGCGCACTGGCAACCTGGGCGTTGGAGGCGGAAAAGGTCGAAGAAAACGCGCGGGAAGAGAAGCTGGATGAAGAGATCGGCGTGATGGGCGGCGACATCGGCGTGGCCGGGCTCGAGCACCCTCCGGCGCAGCGCGGCGCGTACTCGTCCGCAGCCATGGGCGCGGGGTCTTCCACCGGGTCGGATGAAACGAGCCCAGCGGAGGGACCCATCGTTCCCCCGACCAAGTAGTTCACTCAGTTCGGTGCAGAACGCCCCGGGGCCACGAAATGTCGCAGGCGGCGGTTACGCGTCTCGCCGTGCTCTGGCGCTGCCCTGAGTTGCAACGGCCATCAACGGCTCACAGTGCCATGGGCCGACTCACCACTCTGCATCGGTCACTGCTCTCTAGGATGAGTTGGGGCTAGCTCCGGTCTCGGCGGGGCTCCATTCAAGGCAATTTCAAACGCCGTCAGCGCAAATCACGGACCGCGGGCGGGAGGAGGCCGCTCGGATCACTGGTGACTCGCCGGGCTCGAAACCGGGATTCGTCGCAAGCGAGGTCGGTCTGCGCGCGCTCGGCTCAGTGCAACGCGTCGTGTTCTGTGCAGTCACGCCTGGACCTTGGGGCCACGCCGAAACTCCGAGCGCTGTCGACCCTGGGCATCGAAATTGTCAGGCGACAGCCAAGCCTGAAAGGCCGGCTTAATCGATGCCCAATCGCTGTCTGTCATTGCGAACCAGGCGGTGTTTCGATTCTGGCCTTTCAACACCATGTGCTGTCGAAAGGTGCCCTCGCGAATGAACCCGAATCGTTCAGCGGCGCGCTTCGAAGGCGCGTTGTCGTCATTGCACTTCCATTCGAAGCGGCGATAACCGAGGTCGTCGAAGACATAGGCCGCGAACAGATACAGTGCCTCGGTCGCAACCCGAGTGCGAGCGATCGCCGGGCCCCACAGGACGTGTCCTACCTCGATGACGCCATGCACCGCATCGATGCGCATCAACGCCTGACGGCCCTGTGCCTGATTGGTCGCCTGATCAATGACCGCGAAGAACAGCGGATCGTCGGACGCGGCTGCTTGTTCGATCCAGCTACGGAAGACCGTAGCGTCGGGCGGCGGAACATCGGGCAAGTAGCGAAATCTTTCCTCCGCACCCGGCTCCTGAGCAGAGCGGAGAAGATCGACTTCGTGGCGCCGGTCGAGCGGCTCCAAACGCGCATAGAGGCCTACTAGGACCTTGCGGCTGGGCCCTAGGGCGCCGCTCCATGAACCAAGATCCTTCACTGAGCTTCCATGCCCGACGGCTCCCGGTGTGGTTATCCCTCCGTGCACAAGCCCGTAGCAACCAGAGTGAGCCCTTACGAGCGGCCGATCTCCACCGGGGTCGCCGCTTTGTGGCTTTTCGTCATTGTCCGGGACAGCGAAAAGGACAAACGGCTGCTATTTTGCGTTTTGTCTGGCGCAGCCCGGTCTCGTCCAGTATAACGGACACCATAATACCATGGCAGACGGCGCCCGCATCATCGACTTGGATTCCTATCGCCGCCGCCGGCAGGCCGCAAACAAGGCCCCGGCGCCCAGCCCCGTGTGGGTTGGTCTTTGGCTTTGGACACCTTGCTGGATGCTGCCCGTGCGGATGCCCTCCCAGGCCTCCGTTCCGCCAGCGGTCGCTCATGTCGCGAGACGCAGCTGATGTCGTCCAAGGCGTGAGCGAGGCGTCCCAGGTGCAGGGCAACGCAACGTTGGCAGACGTGCCCGAGGCAGACGGGCGTGAGGGCGATCTCACACCGATTGTCGGCGCCAACCTGAAGCGGCTGCGCGTCAAACGCGGTCTATCGCTGGAGCGGCTGTCCAGAGCGTGCGGGGTGAGCCGCGCCATGCTCGGTCAGGTTGAGCTCGGTCAAAGCACGCCGACTATCAACGTGGTCTGGAAGATCGCGCGGGCGCTGGACGTCCCGTTCTCTACGTTGATTGCCCACGGCGCGGCGTCGCGGACCGTGGTGCTTGAACGAGCGCACGCAAAGGTGCTCTCATCTCACGACGGCAGCTTCGTTTCTCGCGCGCTATTCCCCGTTGACGCGCCTCGGCGCGTCGAATTCTACGAACTACGCCTCGCCGCCGGCGCCGTAGAGAACGCCGACGCGCATCCGCCAGGGACCCAGGAAAACCTCGTGGTCACGCAAGGCGCGCTCGACCTCAGCGTTGGCTCTGAGCGCCATTCCCTGCGCGCGGGGGACGCCGTGTTGTTTGAAGCGGACATGCCACACGCCTACAAGAACCCGAGCGATGCGGA
>CAXSGJ010000050.1:5097-47177 GCA_964236865.1 uncultured Polyangiaceae bacterium | reverse complement strand
AGGTAGCCCTCCTCAGCCAGCGTATCGAATACCTGACTGAGCATTTCAAGACCCACAAGAAGGATCACCATTCGCGCCGCGGGCTACTCAAGCTCGTGGGGCAACGGCGCCGCCTTTTGGACTATCTCAAACGTACCAACGTTGAGCGTTACCGCACGGTTGTGAGTTCTCTCAGCCTGCGCAAGTAGAACCTCGCAAGCTCTCTCGGCCTATACGAAGTAGGTGAGAGAGCTTTCGTCTTTTTGTCTCCGAGTGCGAGGAACCTTCTCTTCGACTTCGCTTCGTGTCTCGCACGCGCCCCCTTCGAATAAGCGGTGTGCGCGTTCGGGCCAGGAATCGAGGCTGAAGCTCGGGTGCTCGCGATCGGCGTTTACCGCACGTAGCGGCTCATGCGCCAGGGGGCGCTAAAACCCATGTTTGTTCGTGAATCCGTTAATATTGGCGGTCGTCAGCTCACGTTGGAGACCGGTCGCCTGGCTAAGCTCGCCCATGGCGCGGTGCTCGTCACGTTTGGTGAAAGCGTCGTGCTCGTCACCTGCGTGTCGAGTGAAGAGCGGCCGGGCCTCGACTTTTTCCCGCTCACCTGTGAATACGTGGAGAAGACGTATGCCGCCGGTAAAATACCGGGGGGGTTCTTCAAGCGTGAAGGCCGCCTCCGTGATTACGAGGTGCTCACTTCCCGCCTGATGGACCGCCCGCTGCGTCCGCTCTTCCCCAAGGGCTTCAAAAAGGACACCCAGGTCATCGCCACCGTGCTCAGCGCGGACAAGGTGAACCCGACCGACGTGCTCGCCATGACCGGCGCCAGCGCGGCCCTGCACATCTCCGACATCCCCTGGGCAGGCCCGATTGTCGGCATTCGCGTATCGCGCGTCGATGGCGAGCTGATCGTTTACCCGACGTTCGACCAAGCCGCTGCGGCCGACCTCGACATCACCGTGGCCGTCAGCAAAGACGCGATCATGATGGTCGAAGGTGGCGCTGACGAGTGCAGCGAGAAGGAGCTGATTGATGCGCTCTTTTTCGCACACGAACAGGCTCAGCCCATCCTCGCGCTGATCGAGAAGATGCGCGCTGCGGTGGGTAAGCCCAAGCGCGCGTTCACGACGCCGAAGCTCGACGAGACCATTGCCCGCCGCGTGGCGGAGCTTTCGGATACCGACCTGGGCGTAGCCAGCGTCATCAAAGAAAAGAAAACGCGCTACGAGCAATACGCCGTGGTGAAGTCGGCCGTCGTTGCCAAGCTGACCGAAGAGCTCGGGGCCGAGAAGTTCCTGGCTGCCGAGAAGTTGATCAAGGGCGAGATCGAGCACCGCAAGGCCGAGGTCGTCCGAGCCATGGTGCTGAACACCGGCAAACGCATCGACGGTCGCGACGGCAAAACCATCCGCCCGATTAGCTGCGAAGTCGGGCTCTTGCCCCGCGTGCACGGCTCGGCCCTGTTTCAGCGCGGTGAGACCCAAGCCATCGTCACCGCCACCCTGGGCACGGCGACGGACGAGCAAAAGATCGACGCGCTCACCGGGGAGTCCTGGAAGCGCTTCATGCTCCACTACAACTTCCCGCCCTTCAGCACGGGCGAGACCAAGCCCATGCGTGGTCCGGGCCGCCGTGAGGTCGGTCACGGCGCGCTCGCCGAACGAGCCGTCCTGCGCTTGATCCCGTCACACGACGAGTTCCCCTACACAATCCGCATCGTGAGCGAGATCCTCGAGTCGAACGGCTCGAGCTCGATGGCGTCCGTGTGCGGCGCTTCGCTCAGCTTGATGGACTGCGGCGTCCCGCTCCGTCGCCCGGTGGCGGGCATCGCCATGGGCCTGATCGCAGAGGGCGACAAATTCGCGATCTTGAGCGACATCTTGGGTGACGAAGATCATCTCGGCGACATGGACTTCAAAGTCTGCGGCACCGAGAAGGGCATCACGGCCATCCAGATGGACATCAAGATCGCTGGCCTCGGCCGCTCGGTCATGGAACAGGCGCTGGAGCAGGCGCGCGAGGGCCGCATTCACATCCTGGGCCGGATGCTGGATACGCTGCCAACCGCGCGCACCGAGATCAATCGTCATGCGCCGCGCATCACGACGGTCAAGGTCAAGCCGGACCAGATCCGCATCATCATCGGTCCCGGTGGCAAGACGATCAAGGGCATCGTCGAGCAAACGGGCTGCGCGGTCGACGTGAAAGACGACGGCACCGTGTCGATCGCGAGCTCGGACTCGGAAGCCGTCAAGCGCGCGCTCTCGATCATCGAGGGCCTCACCGCGGAGCCCGAGGTGGGTCGTATTTACCAAGGCGTGGTGAAGCGGCTGGTCGATTTCGGCGCCTTCGTCGAGATTCTGCCGAACAACGAAGCGCTCTTGCACGTCTCCGAAATTGCGCACGAGCGCATCGATTCACCGGCGGATGTGCTGAAAGAGGGCCAAGAGATCGAGGTCAAAGTGATCAGCGTCGAGCGCGACGGCAAAGTCCGCCTCACGCGGCGCGAGCTCCTGCCTCTGCCCGACGGCGAAGAGGGCGAAGCGGCCAAGGAGCGCATCGCGCGCTCGCGTGAGGCAGGCCCACCGCAACGCAGCCCGCGCCGCGACGGCCCGGGCGGCGGTGGTGACCGCGGTGGTCGCGGTGGCGACCGCGGCGGCCCGCGCCGCCGCTGAGCTCATCCCGGGTGGGAAAAGCGAAACGGCCGAGACCGGATCTCGGCCGTTTTTGCCGTTCAGGAGATCGCGTGAGACGGCGCTCCGCTTAGCCGCGAACCCGAACGACACTGGCACCCTGGGCCATCGTGTACACATAGAGCATGCCGCGTGTGCTCGGCGACCAGGTCCGATCAATCGACAGGGCCGCTGCGTTGGCAAACAGATCGGGCGCCTAAGCCGTGCGGAGTTGACGAGAGCGGACGAGGCGCTGAAGATAACGCTCGGCCGGTGAGCTACGCGGACAGAATCGGCGAGCGTTGCCCTTTGTCAAGGCGATGTAGGGAACGCGGACGCCCGAGGCTACGAATTCATTGATGACTCGCTACGCCGCCTTTGTTCGCGGGGTGAGCCCCATGAACTTGAAGATGCCGGTACTGAAAAAGGCGTTGGAGGGCGGCGGGTTTTCTGACGTGAGGACGGTGCTGTCCAGCGGGAACGTCGTCTTCGCGAGTCGCCGGTTGGCGGAGGCCTCGGTGGCGCGAAGGGTCGAGGCGGCAATCGAGCAGGCGGTTGGCAAGGCGTTCCCGGTAATCGTGCGCTCGATCGCCGATCTGCAGGCCCTACTCGACGCAGATCCGTATCAGCCGTTTGCTTTGCCGGCCAATGCGAAGCGCGTCGTTTCGTTGCTCCGGGTTGCGCCGGAGGCCAAGCTCACGCTCCCGATCGAGCGCGATGGGGCTCGTCTTTTGAAGCTGCGTGGGCGGGAGCTGCTGAGCGCCTACGTGCCGGGCGACAAGGGCCCAGTCTTCATGACCTTGATCGAGAAAGCCTATGGCAAGGACATCACCACGCGCACTTGGGAAACCTTGCAAAAGGTGGCTCGCGCCGGCGCAGGCTAGGGGGAAGGCTAAGGGCCCTCGAATGGCTAAGTCGTTCGATGAACGCGGTCGAGCGCCCGGCTGGCGAGGCGCGACGAACGCGCAGACTGCGGGGATGCTTAACTGAGGAGCAACGAAGCCAGACGGGACCCATCGGCGGCGAGAGTGAGCGACCTAGCCTGCGCGGGCCCTAATTCTCAATCAGCGGTGCTCGTCGGGCGAGAGGTAACAGCCAGACGCACTGCGAGCAGCGGCGCGCGCGCTTCGGAGACCACACCGTCAGGCGCCGCGGGGGAGCGCCCGAGGGCGGTGAACGTTCGACGTCAGACGATGCGCAGTGCGCGCCCCACCAATACCTCATTGTGCGAGCCTTGGCGGTAGCCCCCGAGGTCGAGCGTGACATATTGAAAACCATGGCGCTTGCCGGCGCTGACCACGGCCTCGCGCACGCCAGCACTGAGCATGAGATCGAGCTCGGTCAATGAGATCTCGATGCGCGCGATCTGCTCGTGCCAGCGTACGCGCAGTTGGCGAAAGCCGAGGGCCTTCAAGTCCGCTTCGAGACCGCCAATTTGGGCGAGGCGCTCGGGAGTAACGCTGGTGCCATAGGGAATGCGGCTGGACAAGCAGGCGGCGGCGGGCTTGTCCCAGATGTCCATGCCGAGGGCGAGGGCCGCCGCGCGCACGTCGTTCTTGGTCATGCCGACTTCGACTAGGGGGCTGCGCGCACCAGCGTTTTTGGCGGCCTCGAGCCCAGGGCGATAATCGCCGAGATCGTCGCGATTGGTGCCATTAACCACCGCCGCCAGCTGCCACTCTCTTCGCTTGGCTTCGGCGATGTCGTATAGCTCGGATTTACAGTGGAAGCAGCGGTCGGGCCCGTTCTGAACGTAGCCTGCGCGGGCGAGCTCGTGTGAGTCGACGAAGCGATGAGCGGCCCCGAGCTTCACGGCAATGCGCGCGGCGTCTTCTTTCTCCGCTTCAGAAAGGCTGGGGCTCACCGCGGTCATGCCCACGGCGTGCTCACCCAGCTCGGCGTGCGCCACGGCCAACACGAACGCGCTGTCGATACCGCCCGAGTAACAGACGAGCACCGAGCCCAGCTCGCGCAGGTTCTCGCGGAGGGCGACAAGCTGCCGTTCGGTGTGGGGGGTGGGGTTGTCGGTGCCGTGAAGGGTCACCGGGCAGTCATATCACTTCGTGGGCCGCGAGCTGCTTGGCACGAGCGATGCACTGAACAAGGGAACATCACCGACACCGTTTTAATGCCGCCCTCGCAAGGCCTCGAATTGTTGGCTGTCGTCGCGCCAAGTCGGACATTCAATGTCCGGGCTGGCGCGGGCAATCACTAGCCAACACGGCCTGAGCTGTTATTATGTTCAGTATCCCGATGGCCTTGCCCGCACACCTCCTCGAACGCCTGCCCACGGCCGCACTGCGGGAGCACGGGATCAGCATCGGGCAAGCACCGCTCAGGCTGGCGCAGGGAAATGCCGGCTTTTCGCTAGGCGTGGAGGCTCTGAACCGGGCGTTGCCGGATCAAGGGTTGCCCCGTGGAGCAGTTGTCGAGCTCAGTGTCCATGGCGGTTCTGCCTTGGGTACTAGCCTGGGGCTGGCCGCCTGCCGGTCGGCGCAGCAAGCGGGCGTGGAGCGCGGGGGAAGCCAGCCGTGGTGTGCCTTTCTAGACCCTTCTGGGACCCTTTACGCCCCCGGTGTGGCGGCGGCAGGCGTGGCCTTGGAGCGCCTGCTCGTGGTTCGCCCTTCGGTCGAAGCGCTCAGCCGTGTGGCGTTGCGCATCGTCGAATCGGGAGCCTGTGCTGTTACGGTCATCGATCTACTGGGCATACCCGGTCAATTGCTGAACGTGAGCCTCGCGGCTTGGTTGCGCGTCGTGCGCCGCCTGGCCATGGGGGTAGACGGCACGCCGCACAGCGTGATCCTGCTGACGGACGCCAGTGAGCAGCGGCCTTTGCCGTTGCCCGTCGCGCAACGCATCGAGCTCTCGCGCCCTAGTGAGGGAAAGCTCGTCGTGCGAGTCTCCAAAGACAAACATGGCCGCGTCTCATCGCCGCGCTCGGTCGCTTGGGCACGCAGCGGCCCCGCTTGGAAGAACGAAGGTCGTGAGGGTCGTACCTGTTCAGTGCGGGAGCTAGCAGATGTCCGCCGCCTTGCTTGAGGCTGGAAGTCACAAGCCCGAACGCCGGGTGCTCGCCCTGGTGCTGCCGGAGCTGCTGTGTGAGTTGGCTGAGCAGCGGCTGCTATGGGGACTTCAGCGCGGCAAAGCCAAGCCGCCCCTAGGCGTGGTGTTGGTCTCCAGCGCTTCCCCCTCGGCCTCGCCTGGCCCCGAAAGGCCGATCGATGCCACGGCAAAGCTCAGTGCAGTGAATGAGAGCGCGCGCCGCTACGGCGTGCGTGAAGGTCAAAGCATCGCTGAAGCCTGCGCGTTGGTTGCCCATCTAGTGGTCCGTGAGGTCACCTCGGCAGAGGCGTTGGAGACCTTGAGCAGCATCGCGGAGGTGGGGCTCAGCTTGGGCTCCACGGTGGCCGTGCAAGCACCGGACACCGTGTATGTAGACATCACCGGCTGTGCGCATTTACAGGGTGGGGAAGTGGCGCTGGGCTGTGAGTTCGCTAATCGCGTGCGCGGCATGGGCCACTCGGTGCGCGTGGCCATCTCGGATGGGCCGCGGCTAGCGCAAGCTTTTGCGCATTGGTTTGCGCCCTCCGCAGCAGATCCTGAAGATCGCGGGGTGTGCGTGGTGCCGTCGGAGCGCACGAGCAGCGCCTTTGCTACGCTGCCGCTCTCGGCGTTGCCCATATCTCGAGATACGGCGGCATGGTTCGTTCGCTTGGGCGTGCTCACCGTGGGGGAGCTCTGTGCATTACCGGGGGCCGCCTTGGGCCACCGCTTGGGTGAAGACGCGGCCAGCGTGACAGAGCTGTGTGCTGGCCGCGATCGCACGCCGCTCGTCACTTACACGCCAGAGCGCACGGTCAGTGAACACAGCGCTTGGGATGAGCCAGTCACGGGTGTAGAACCGCTGTTGTTCGTGCTGGGCGGGCTCGTATCGCGCGTGAGCGCGCGGCTCACGGGTCGTGGTGAGGCGGCTCATTCGCTCGTGCTCAGTATCGCTTATGATCCGGCTATCGCGCGTTTCCAGGGGGAAAAGTCGGAGCAGGTGCTGCGCTTCAAGCTCGCGGCACCGGTCCACCGGGCGGATGACATGCGGCGCATCATCAGCGCCCGACTGAGTCGTTCCAAGCTTGGTGCGCCCTCGCTCGGCATGCGGCTCTCCGTGCCCAAGCTGCTGCCCGCCGTGGCCCGTCAGCTGGAGCTATCGCAAGTATTCTCAGGCGTTACCCTGAACGCTTCGGCAGAAGACGAGATACCCGTGCTCATGGCCGAGCTCGGAGCTGAGCTCGGGGAAGATAAAGTGGGCACGTTGCAGCTCGTGGATTCTCATCGCCCAGAGGCAAAAAGCCAGCTCAGCGCATTGGGCGTCGAGCCGGCGACCGGCATTCGATCCCGCTCTAAAAAAGCCCGTCCGCGTACAGCGGAGCCAACCTTTGCCGAGCTGCCAGGCGCTCCGACTCGTTTGCTTGCTGAGCCGTGTGAGCTGCATGGCCCTTTGCGTGTCGGGGTGAGTATCGCCGTCGAACGCAGCCTGTACACCATCGAGCATCTCCGCTTCGAGCAGCGGTTGGACGCGGTCGAGTGGTGGGGCCAAGCGCCCGTCACCCGGGATTATGTACGCTTGTGGCTGCAAGGCGCTGCGGGTGGCTTCGAGGCAGTGGCGTTCGTGGATCGCACGACGGGCCGGCGGTTCCTGCACGCCTTGGCGGATTGATCGCGGCCCCCCAGCGCGCCGCCGTGATTCTTGGGGCCCGTTTCAGCCGAGGCCTCGGATTTGCATCTAGGCCACCATGCTGCGCGCGACTCCTTTACGGCCCGGCGGTGCTTCCAGCCCGGACGAGCTGATTCATCGTTTATTGGCCAGCTCTCACGAACAACGGCTGATCCCACGTAGAACAGCGCTCGATTTCGACGCTGAGCTCGAGCGCGAAACTTCCATTCGCCGCATCGAACGCACGTTCGTCGAGGCGGAACGCGCCAACGTGGCCAGTGTGGCGCGCGCGGTGCCACGAGATGCCACGCTGTTCTTGAACTGGTTCGAGTCTCAAAACGAGACAGGGCCGGGCCAAAGTGATCCGCTTTTCCCTTGGCTCGCGCAGCACGCGGACCGGGAGCAGATGCGCTGGTTTCTAAAGCAAGAGTTCGCCAATGAAACGGGCTTCGGGGATCTGGTCGCGCTCACCCAGGTCAACATGCCAACGCGACCCAAGCTCGAGCTCGCAAGGAACTACTGGGACGAGATGGGCCGCGGCATTGAAACCGAGGTTCACCGTTCGATCCCGACCCTAGGTGTTCACCCGCTGCGGTCTCAAGAGAACGCCATTGTCTGGGAATCACTTGCGCTTGGCAATTTGATGGTCGCCTTGGCGACGGCTCGCCACTACGCCTATCAATCGTTGGGCGCGTTGGGCGCGGTTGAGCTGACTGCGCCTTCTCGCGCCGAGCTCGTGACCGTGGGCCTGAAGCGCCTAGGCATTTCCGGTGCTGCTCATGATTATTATGCGTTCAGCGCCGCGCAGGACGCGCGCCATTCAGCGGCTTGGAATCGCGAAGTGCTCAGGCCATTGGTCGCAAACGATCCATCCCTGGCGCCGGTCATCGCTGAAGGCGCGTTATTGCGCTTGCACGCAGGCGCGCGCTGCTTCGAGCGGTATCGACGCGAGCTGTGGGGGCGTGCAGACGTCATCGCCAACTTCGAATACGCTGAGGACGGCCCACCACGCGGTGAGGATTTGCGCCGTGAGCCGGAGCCTGCGCCGGAGCCTGGCCGCTCACCGGGCCCGGAGCCCGTACTGAAACCCGTGGCGTGGCGCAGGGTCTCAGCGCGTGGCCATTGACTAAATCTGAACGATCTCAACGGGTTAAAATCTGTTCTAGACGTTAAGCATGAGCTGAACTTACGTTCAGTTCGTGTTCTCGGAGCTGCTCGCCTCGTCGTGTTTTTCGTTTTTGCGCGGCGCTTCACATCCTGAAGAGATGGTGCGGCAGGCGAGTGAGCTCTCGCTGCAGGCCATCGCGCTCTGTGATCGAGATGGGCTGTACGGCTCGGTGAAGGCGTTCAATCAAGGGACCCTTTCGGGGCAGCGCTGCATCACGGGCGTAGAGATGACGCTCGCTCACGCGGGTGCTCCGAGGAAGGCATCCAAGGCCTGCCGATCGACCGTGCCGCAACCGACGCTGGCATTGCTGTGTGAAACTCACGCGGGTTATCAGAACGTGTGTCGCTTGCTCACGCTGGCGCATGCCGATCAAGAAAAGGGTCATAGCGCGCTCGAGCTAGGCTGGTTGAACGCTCATTCGGAGGGCATTTTCGCGCTGATTCCTGCGCCGCGGCGGCCTTCGGATCCGAGCACGCCGAGCCCGGCGTTTCTTGCCGCCGTACGCGCAGCGTTCGGCGAACGCTGCGCGCTCGCCATGTACCGCCACCACGATGGCTTCGATGACGCGCGTTTGGCCTGGGTGTTGGAAGCGTCGCAGCGTTACGGTTTCCGCGTGGTCGCGAGCGCACGGCCCTTGTTTCACGAGGCCGCGCGTAAAAAGCTGTGTGATGTGCTGCACGCCATTCGTTTGGGCACGACGCTCGACCGTGCAGGGACGTTGCTAGCCGGCAATGCCGAGGCTTATCTGCGGTCGGAAGCCCAGATGCTAAAGCTCTTCACCGATTACCCAGAGTGGGTGGAGGAGGCGGGGATCATCAGCCAGTCGCTTCTGTTCCAGCTTAGCGAGCTCGATTATCAATTCCCGTGCACGCTGGAAGCTGGTGAAAGCGCGGACCAAAAATTGGCGCGCATCACTTGGGCGGGACTGGCTACGCGCTATCCCCAAGGCGCGCCCTCGGCGGTGAAGGAGCAAGCGGAAAAGGAGCTGGTCTTGATCGAGACCATGAATGTTGCGCCATACTTTTTGAGCACTTGGGAAGTGGTCGAAATGGCCAGAAAACGCCGTATTTTGTGTCAGGGGCGCGGCAGCGCGGCCAACAGCGCCGTGTGTTACGCGATCGGCATTACAGCGGTGGATCCGGCGCATTCGAATCTGCTCTTCGAACGTTTTTTGAGCATCGAGCGCAACGAGCCGCCCGACATCGACATCGACTTCGAGCACGAGCGCCGCGAAGAGGTGATTCAAGATATTTACGAGCGCTATGGGCGCGAACGCGCCGCCATGGTCTCGGAGGTGATCTGCTATCGCGGCAAGAGCGCGCTGCGTGAGGTAGGAAAAGTGTTCGGCTTGTCTTTGGAGCAGATCGATCGCTTGAGCGGGACGATCACCCATTGGGATAGCGCGGAGGTCACTCGACAGCGGTTAAGCGAAATGGGCTTCGACGAACGCGATGGCAGGATTCGACAGATCCTGACCTTGGCTCGCGAAATGGAGGGCATTCCGCGGCACTTGTCGATCCACGTGGGCGGCTTCGTGCTCTCGGCGGCGCCGCTGTATGAAGTCGCGCCCATCGAGCCCGCGCGCATGCCGAACCGCACGGTCGTGCCTTGGGACAAGGACGACATCGAAACCCTGAAGTTCTTCAAGATCGACGTGCTGGGGCTCGGCATGCTCACCGCGATCCGCAAGGCACTTTCGGCCATTTATCATGAAGGTCAGGCTCCGCTGAAGTTAGATGCGCAGGAGGAATTCGACCCGATCGACGTCTTGGCGCGCGTTCCGTCAGGGGACGCCGAGGTCTACGCAATGATCACGCGGGCGGACACCGTGGGCGTCTTTCAAATCGAGAGCCGCGCGCAAATGTCCATGTTACCGCGGCTCAAGCCGAATAAATTCTACGATCTCGTTGTCGAAGTGGCGATCGTACGCCCTGGGCCCATTCAAGGCGGCATGGTGCATCCCTACCTGCGCCGCCGAAATGGCGAGGAACAAGCGGTGGCGCCGCACCCGGTGCTGGCCCCGATCCTGGAGCGCACGCTGGGGGTCCCGCTCTTTCAGGAGCAGGTCATGCAGATCGCCATCGACGGGGCTGGCTACTCGGGTGGCGAGGCCGATCAACTACGCCGAGATATGGCCGCCTGGAAAAAGACAGGCCAGCTCGACCATCACCGAGAACGGCTACTGACGGGCTTCGCGAAAAAGGGCATCAAGCGTGAGTTTGGAGAGGCTTTGTTCGAGCAAATCAAAGGCTTCGGCGAGTACGGCTTCCCCGAGTCGCACGCCGCTTCCTTTGCACTCTTGGTTTATGCGTCGTCCTGGCAAAAGGCGCACTATCCGGCGCATTTTGCCTGTGCGCTCTTGAACTCTCAGCCCATGGGCTTCTACTCAGCGGCCACCATTTTGCACGACGCTGAGCGCCACGGTGTGGAGCTGCGGGACGTGGACGTGACGCGCAGCGAGTGGGATTCGACGCTCGAGCCCGTGCTCGTCCCGGACCAAGGTGAGTCCAAGCGTCGCTGTCCGCGCGCGATCCGGGTTGGGCTCCGACAGATCAAGGGCTTGTCTGAAAAGTGTGCGCGGCGCATCGAAGGTGCGCGCGGCGAACGGCCTTTCTCTTCGCTCGACGACGCGGTGCGGCGCTCGGCCCTGCGTGACGAGGAATTCGAACGCTTGGCCGAAGCCGGCGCATTCGAGACGTTACTGCCCGGGCGACGGCAAGCGCTGTGGCGTGCGCGGGCGCCCCGCGTTTCGGGCTTGTTCGAGGGCAAATCCTTCGCCGAGCCGGAGGTGCATTTGCCCGCCTTGCAAGCTTCGGAGTCGCTCTTGCTCGACTATCAGCACAAACAGCTATCGGTTGGTGATCACCCGATGCGCCACGTGCGAAAAAGCTTGAGCGGTCGAGCGGTGCTCGATTCCATCCAGCTCCGCGATCGAAAAAAGGGCGAGCTGGTCAGCGTGGCCGGCGTGGTCATTTGCCGGCAGCAACCGGGCACCGCCAGCGGCGTGGTGTTCATCACCCTGGAGGATGAAGTGGGGTTCGCCAATTTGATCCTGTGGCGCGCGGTGTACGATCAATTCCGATTGCCCGCGCGGCACTCCTCGATCTTGCTCGCCCACGGCGAGGTGGAGCGACAGGTCCGCGCCGACGGCTCGAATCTACATCAAGCCGGCCACGCGGACGCCGCGGTGATTCACGTGATCGTGCGTTCGCTCGAGCGGCTCGACATTCCGGGTCGGGACATCCACGCCGTATCGCGAGATTTTCACTGACTCGAGCTCGCGCGAGATCGGCGCAACTGGCCCACGCTCCGACCGACTGAAGGTCATGAGCTGTAGTCTTGGGCGAGCGCGCCCGCTATCGATCGCTTCGTTTGGATTCTGCCTTGCTGCGTGCAGTCTGAATTCGGATCTGTCCGTGCCCGCTGCGGCGTCGGCAACACCCGTCAACAGCGGGGCCACGTTCAGTGGGCCGGATGAGCTCGACGTGGACCGTGACGCCAGCGTCGAGCCCGGGAGCGACTCGGTGATCTCAGAATTCGGCGGACAAAGCGGCAGTGGTGCAACTACGGCTCATGCAGGCGGGGGGGCGTCCGGGGGGACTGACAGTGGGGGCGCTTCCGTTGGAAGCGCGGGGGGGATCGGCGGCGCCGCCACAGCTCGTGGCGGCGCCGCCGGTGCTGGCGGTGGCGGTGGCGGTAGCGCGGGGCACGCTTCCGCACCGCCCACGCTTTTTTTCAGCGAGTACGTGGAGGGCTCATCCGCCAATAAGGCCTTGGAAATAGTGGCGGTGCACGCTTCGCTGCTCGAAGGATGCAAAGTCGGGGCTTACTTCAATGGCAAGAGCGAAGCATCGGTAATCGCCACGCTGAGCGGCAGCTTGGAAGCGGGTCAAACCTTGACCTTGTGTACGAGCACGCTGAAAGAGCAGCTTGGCGCGGCCTGCGGTCAAGTGGGAAGGCTCACCTTCAATGGCAACGACGCGGTGGCGCTCAGCTGCGATGGCAAGCTCCTCGACGTGATCGGTCAGATAGGCGTTGACCCAGGAGCGAGCTGGGGCACTGGCACCACGACCACGGCCGACCACACGCTCCGCCGCAAGTGCAGCGTCCACGCGGGCGACACGAACGGGCTGAATGACTTTGACCCTAACGGGGAATGGCAAGCGCTCCCGGCCGACACCTTCGCCGGTTTGGGCGTGCGCGGTTGTTGAGCCGGGCGCCCGCTGATCAGGCCACTTCCTCCGTCGCAATGGGCTCGGACAGAGGCTGCGCATCACGCACTTGGTGCGGAGCGCCGGTCGTAGAGAGCGTCTCGCTGCGCGCTACGGCGTTGTCGTTGACCTTGACGCTCACGATGCGCGACACGCCCGGCTCGCCCATAGTCACGCCATACAGTACGTCCACACTTTGCATGGTCTTTTTGATGTGCGTAATCAAGATGAACTGCGAGCTTGCCGTCATGGAGCGGATGCTCTCGTTGTAACGAGCCACATTGGCTTCGTCGAGCGGGGCGTCGACCTCGTCCAAAATGCAGAACGGGGAGGGCCGGTGCTGAAAAATGGCGAAGATCAGCGAGACGGCGGTGAGCGCTTTTTCGCCGCCGCTCATCAGCTCGATGTTGCCGAGTTTCTTGCCGGGCGGTTGCGCGACGATTTCCACTCCGCTGCCCAGTAGATCGTCGGGATTGGTGAGCAGGAGCTCGGCGCGCCCTCCGCGAAAGTGGCGGGCGAAGGTCTTCTTGAACAGGGCGTTGACCTCGTCAAACGTCTCTCGGAAGCGACGCCGAGATTCCTTGTTCATGTGGCGGATGGCGTTGTCCAGCTCTTCGAGCGCCTTTTCGATGTCGATCTTCTGTGAATTCAACTCGACGAAGCGGCGCTCCGCGTCGTCGTGCTCGGCCTTGGCGTCGAGATTGACCGGGCCCATGCGGTCGATCAACTGCGCCAGCTCGTCGATCCGGCGGCGATGCTCGGCGTCTGGAGCCGTACGGGCGTGGTAGTCGCCAACCACGCGTCGCAGATCCAGACCGCGAAACTTTTCGCGCACGGTGCCGAGCAAATGTTCGCGCTCGATGAGCATGCGTTGCATGGCCATCTCGTGCTTTTTAACGGCGTCGTCCACCAGCTCGAGCTCGTCGCGTAGCCCCTTGAGCTCGGCTTCCTTGGCGCCCAGCGTCTGCCGAACTTGTTCCAGCTGACCGCGCGTCTCCTCCAGCTCGCCGTGCGCCACTTTGGCGCGCTCGCTGGCGGAAATGCGCGCTTCGCGCGCAAGCATGATGCGCGCCGCGGTCTCGCCATAGCCCACCGACGCTTCTACGGTTTCTTCGCGCAGCTTGCTGGCACGAGCCTCGAGCTCGCCGAGCGTGGTGCCGATGCGCTCGCCGGCGACGCGGGCCGCTTCTGCTTGCTCACGAACCTGGGCGAGGCGAACCTTGCGCTCGGTGACTAGGCTGGCCTGAGCTCCCACTTGCTCGCGCCATGAGCTGGCGGTGGCCTCGGAACGGGCCAAAGCGTGCTGAAGGCTGTCGAGCTCCGCGCGCACGCTGTCCAGCTCGGTGCGCGAGCCGGTCTCGGCGCCCGTTGCCGAATCGAGCGCGCGCTCGATTTCAGCCAGCTCGAGATCCAAAGAATCTTGACGGTTCTGCGAGCGCTCGATTTCCGCGGCGGTGCGCGCCAGGTCTTTCTCGGCCGTCACGTGCGCGAGCTCGCCTTGGTGCGCTTCTTGGCGGGCGCGATCGAGCGAGGTACTGACCTCGCTGATGCGTGCCCGAAGCGCGTTATGATCGGCGCTCAGCCGCTCGTACTCTCTGCCAAGGACTTCTACCTCAGCGGTGAGCGCGTTCATCTCCCGCTTTTGGTCGAGCATTGCGGACGCGACGTCATCACCCGTACCGCCGCTGACGATGCCATCGGGGTGGGCCACGGTGCCGTCGAGCGCGACGGCGATCACCCCTGGGTAACGCCGCGCGACCGCGACGGCGTCAGCCGCCGCATTCACCAACACGGCCTCGCCAACCAGCGCGCGCACGAGCGCTTCATCCGCTTCCGCGTAGCCGAGCTCGTCTGCCAGGCGGCCTAGCACCTGCTCATCGCCGGCCCAAAAACTACGGCCGCCCCCCGCCACGTACGGAGGCCGAGCGGCGACCACGTCCGCACGCCCGCGCTCGCCGTCGCGGAGCTCCGCCAAAAGATCGACCTGCGCGGCCGCGTCGGAGACCACGATGCAAGACAGCCGCGGCCCCAGCAAGCCCGCGAGCGCCTGAGTCAGGCGCTCGGGGGCCTGAATTCGGTCGGCGACCATACCGAGCACGCGCGGATCGCCGTGTTTGGAGAGCAGGGCACGCGCGCCTCCGCCCACGCCCTCCAAACGGCGGTGCAAATCGGAGAGGGCGCGCAAGCGATTGCGCTTCGAGCCAAGCTCGTTCTTCACCGTGTCCACGCCGCGTTCGCTCTCCAGTGTGCGCCCACGCAGCGCGGTGAGCTCGAGCTCGAGCTCACCGCGCTCGCCTTGCGTCAGGCGCTTGCCCTCCGCGAGCTGAGCCACGCTGAACTCGAGCGCCTGCTTTCGCGCGATGCAATCGGACAGCTCACCGGTCAGTTTGTCTCGCTCCGCGAGCAGACGGTCGTTGCGCACACGGGCTTCGGCCAAGCGCTGCGCGATGCCGTCCAAGCGGGCTTCGGCCGCCGCCGAGCGCGCCGTCAGCTCGCCCGATTGCCGACGCAGCGCGTGCACTTCTTCACTGGCTCGTGCCTCTTCGGCCTGCAAGCCACTCAAGGCTTCGATCTCGCTCATGGCGTCGGCTTCGCGCGCGCGCTCGTCGCCCGAAAGCGCGGCCACGCGCGAGGCCAGCGCCTCGCGCTCGCCCCGCAGCCCAGCGCTTCGAAGCTCGTTGATCTCGAGCTCCGTCTGCACCGCGTCCAAGCGCTCGGTCAGGTGCTGCAGGCGATCGCGCGAGCGCTCCAAATCAGCGAGCAACGAGCTGACCTCGTTGTCGGCCTCGAACGCGCTCCGCGAGCTTTCATCGGCCCTGATTTCGATCGCCAGCGCCTCTTCCCGGGCCGAGTCGAGCAGCACGTCCGAGTCGCGGAGCGCCGCCCGCGCGGTCTGCGAGCGCTCGTTGGCCGCGGAAAAGCCCTGGCTTTCGACGCGCTCGGTAACAATCAGCTCGAGCAGCCGATGGGAGGCATCGTGCAAGACGAGGTCATCCAGCTCCTTTCGGTAGTCGAGGAACCGCTCGGCCTTGGCGACCTGGCGCTTCAGCGAAGCACGCGAGCGATCGATCTCGGACACGATGTCGTTGATGCGCAGCAGGTTCTGCCGCGTCAGATCCATCTTGCGCTCGGCCTGCTTCCGGCGCTGTTTGTACTTGGTGACGCCGGCCGCCTCTTCCAAGAACATGCGCCGATCTTCTGGGCGCGCGCTGACGATCTGACCGATACGGCCTTGCTCGACGATTGAATAAGCCTTGGTGCCGACGCCGGTACCAAGAAAGAGCTCGGTGATGTCACGCAGACGCACCTGCGTCTTGTTCAGCAGGTATTCGCTCGTGCCGTCCCGGTACAGGCGACGGGTGACCGCGATCTCCGGATAGTCCCGATATTCGATCGGTAGGCTCTGGGCGTACTCCGGGTTCGTGTTGTCGAAGGTGAGGGTGACCTCGGCCAGCCCGTTCGGGCCTCGGGACTCAGATCCATTAAAGATCACGTCTTCCATCGCACGGCCGCGAAGGTGCTTGGCGCTCTGCTCACCGAGCACCCAGCGGATCGCATCGACGATGTTTGATTTGCCGCAGCCATTCGGCCCGACGATGCCGACCACGTCGTGGTCGAAGTGGATCACCGTGCGGTCCACGAAGGACTTAAAGCCCGTGATTTCCAACTTCTTGATGTGCATCGATAAACTTTCCCTTAGCCGATCGAGTTGGCTTTATAGCAGGCCGGACGCCCGAGAGCTTCACTGACGCGGGCCGCCCGATGCCCGCGCACGACATGAAACGTCACCGCACGTAGGGTCAAATCGCTGGTCCGATCTACGCCCCTGAACGGATGCACACAAGAGCCATCTGTAGGGGTGGCGACTTTTGTGCTGCCCACACGGGCGGCGCTTCCTCGTACCGGCTCTCGCGTTCAGAGGCTGCCTTTCAGCTGCGTGGGCTCCACAGTACGGCTTGCAGGCCTCGGGCGGACGGGAAATACTGAGAAAGCTCGTCTGGTTGACATCCAGCTCGGAGCGACACAACTGCCTGCGAAGAGGTTCCGGACGATGACTTACGAATACGTTTGCACAGCCTGCGGGCATGCTTGGGAGGCTGAGCAGAGCATCAGCGCCGCGGCCCTCACGACGTGTCCCAACTGCGGCACGGACCACGCCAAGCGCCAGATTTCGCGCGGCGCAGGCTTCATTCTGAAGGGCGGCGGTTGGTACGCCGACGGCTATGGCTCCAGCAAGGCCAGCTCGGGCGGGTCTTCCAGCTCGATGAGCGGCGGCGCGTCCGAGGGCGCGGCCGCGACGAACACGGCCAAGGCGGGCGAAAGTAAACCGGAAGCCAAAACCGAGGCCAAGGCTGAGACCAAAACCGAAACCCCGAAGACGCCTTCCGGCTCCGCCTCCACGCCCTGATCGAGCTCGTTCGATGGACGCAAAACGCGAAATGTCCGATCTTCGCTCGCGGATCGCCAAACTGGACGAAGAGATCGTGCAGCGGCTCGACGCGCGCGCCCGGCTATCGCGAGACATCCACAGCCGGCTCGAGATCGATCCGAGCGCTGACATAAACGAGAAAGAGTGGCTCGACCACTTGCAAGCACTGTCCAGCGGGGAGCTGCCGGCCGACGCGCTGCGGGCCATCCTGCAACAAATCCGCGCCTCCGCGCGCGGGCTCGAGCAACCGGCGCGGGTGGCTTACTTGGGGCCGGAGGGGTCGTTCTGTCATCACATGGCGATCGGCTACTTTGGCCGCGGCTCGACCTTCATCGAGAGCTCGAGCGTGGAAGAGGCGCTCGAAGAAGTGGTGCGCGGGCGCGCCGCGTACGCCGCGTTGCCCTTCGAGTCATCGGTCGACGGTTTGGTGCAGACCTCAGTGACCGCGCTCTCGCAAACGGATCTGGTGATTGTTGCCGAGCGCACGCTCGCCGCGCCCCAGCAATTGATGTCGCGAGCGAGCGCTGTGGCAGATATCGAGAAGATGTATGCCACCGCGGCAACGCGCGCGAGCTGCTCTCGCTTTTTGGATAAGGAGCTGCCGCGCGCCTCTATGATCGATGTCCGGTCGCCCGTCGTGGCTGCGGCGCTGGCGGCCGAAGAGCCGCACGCTGCGGCCATCGTGCCCGAGCCTGCGGGCCGCGGCGCCGGCCTCACGCTGCTGCGAGACAACGTCGGGGATCTGCCGGACGTGAAGCTTCGTTACTGCGTGGCAAGTCAGCGGCCGGCAAGCCGCTCGGGCACTGATGTCACCTGCCTGCTCTTCAGCGTGGACGATTCTGCGGGCGCCTTGTTCGACGTGCTGAAGCACTTTGCGGAGCGTGGAATCAACGTTAAAAAGTTGCATTCGCGCCCCGTGCCGCGCGAAACATGGAGCTACGTGTTTTACGTGGAGATCGGCGGCCACGTCACCGAACGCCAAGTCCTGACGGCGCTAGAAGCGGTGAAACGCAGCACCAAGTACTTGAAGGTGCTGGGCTCCTTTCCGCAAGTTTCGGGCTGAACCGGCCGGAGCGCGGTCGGAAGATCGCCGTCATGGCAGTGGCGGCCGCGGAGCGTGGAGATTACGCTCCGCCCGCGATGTCTTTGGTTTCCCCCTCGATCGAATCGCTGCTCCCGTACGAGGGCGGAAAGCCCATCGAGGAGCTCGCGCGCGAGCTGGGCGTCAACGACGCAATCAAGCTTGCTTCCAATGAGAACGCGCTCGGCCCGAGCCCGAAAGCGCTGGCTGCGGCGCGCGCTGCACTGAACGACATACATCGCTATCCGGACGCGACGGCTTACAAGCTGCGCGAGTGCATTGCCGCGAAGCATGGCGTGCCCATGGACCACGTGATCCACGGCAATGGCTCGAACGAGCTCTTGGACTTGGCCGTACGCACGTTCTGCACCTCCGAGCACCACATCGTGTTCGCGGAGCCTGCGTTCGTGGTTTATAAAATCGCGGCGCTCGCGCACGGCGTACCGTTCAGCGCGGTTCCGGTGCTGGATTTGACGCACGATCTAGACGCCATGCTGGCCGCCGTGACCGAGCGCACGCGGCTCCTGTTCGTGGGCAACCCGAACAACCCCACCGGCACCTACGTCGGCCTCGAGCCGCTGCGCCGCTTCCTCCGCGCATTGCCCGAAGAAGTGATCGTGCTGATGGACGAGGCTTACATCGAATACGCCACGGCCGCCGACTTTCCGGATTGTTTGACGCTTCGCCACGAGCACGAGCGCATGATCGTGTGTCGCACCTTCTCCAAAATATATGGCTTGGCCGCCTTGCGCGTGGGTTACGGGATTTCGACGCCACAGCTCGTCGGTTACATGAACCGCGTGCGCGCGCCGTTCAACGTCGGCACGCTGGGTCAAGAAGCGGCGATCGCCGCGCTCGGTGATAGCGAGCACGTGCGCACCTGCCGAGACCTGAATGAAAGCGAGCGCGAGCGGGTCAGCGGGCGGCTGCGGGCCATGGGCCTTTCGGTCACCCCGAGCCAGGCCAACTTTATCCTAGTGGACGTGCGGCAGGGGGGGCGCCCGACGTACGACGCGTTGCTTCGAAAAGGCGTCATCGTGCGGCCCTTCGCCAGTCTGCCCACGAGCCTGCGTGTCACCATCGGCAAGCCCGCCGAAAACGATCGCTTCCTGACCGCGCTGAGCGAGGTGCTGTCGTGAACCGAGCGCGGTTTTCCTGGCGCGCGCCTTGGCTGCTCGCGGCACTTTGGCTGCCCGCGCTCGCTTGCGCGGGCAATCAGGACATCATCGTGCCAACCGGCGCCGGCAAAGAAACCAGCGCGCTCGTGATCGACCAGGAGCCGCTGGCGCTGCTGCCTGGAGGCGTTGTCGGGGTGGTTTCGGTGGACACGACGAAGCTCTTTGCTTCGGCGTTCGGAAACAAGATCTTGGTGGTACTGAACCGGCAGCTGCCCGTGCCGCCCTCCGCGGATTTCCAGCCGGCCCGCGACCTCAAGCATCTCTATCTCGGTCTTTATTCCATGCAGGGCGCGGACCTTTCCGGGGTCGCCGTGGGCAAGTTCGACAAGGCGAAGATTGAAGCCGCGCTGAGCGACGTCGAGAAGACGCCGCAGGGCGTCCCGATCGTCAAACGTCAGTATGCCGGCAGGACCCTGTTCACCGCCTCCGGTGCGGGCTTTTGCATCCTTACCGAGACCACCGCGCTGTTCGGTAACGATACGGGGATCCGGCGAGCGCTGGATCGGATTCGGGAGGGCCGCGCGCGCCGCCAAACTCTGCCCTGGATGGATAAGCTGTTGAACAGTGAAAGCGCCCCCATTGTGGCGGGTGCGGATCTGCGTGCGCAGGCGATTCCGGCTGCCGCGAGTGAGAACTTAGCGTTCCTGAACGGCCTTGAAACGCTGGCGTTCGTCGGCAACTTTTCGGATCCGGGCATCAACCTGGCAGGAACGTTGGTGTACGGCGACGAAGCAGGCGCCACGCAAGGCGCCGCTAATGTGCAGGGCTTGGCTCAGAAGCTCGGTACGTACGGAACGCTGCTTGCGCTGATCGGCATTCCGCAGCCGGTCCGTCAGCTGCAAGCGGAGTCCAGGGGCAAGCAAGCCGAATTCGTGCTCGGCCTCGACGGGGTGGCGGTCGGCGCGCTGCTGGACAAGCTGCCCGAGTACCTGAGCTCGAAGTCGAGCACGGCCCATCCATGACCGCGGCTCGCCTGCTCGTTCGCCCGCAAAAGACTGCGCTCAAGGGCAGCGTGCCGGTGCCGAGCGATCGCAGCATCACGCATCGCTTGTTGATCTTGGGGGCACTCTCCAACGGCCCCTGTGAGCTGCGCGGGTTCGCGTATGGCAGTGACAACTTGGGCACCTTGCGCGCGCTGGGCGCTCTCGGCGTCCGCTACGAGGACGATCAGAGGGGCACAGTTCGCCTGCGCGGCGTCGGCCTAGCGGGGCTCCGGGCAACGGCGGAGGCAATCGACTGCGGGCACTCGCCGACCAGCGCACGCTTGCTGGCAGGGGTGCTGTCCGGTCAATCCTTCGGGTCACGGTTGGTCGGCAGCCCCGCCCTGTCCCGCCGTCGCATGAGCCCCGTGGTGTTGCCGCTCCTGCAACGTGGGGCACTTATCACGGGCGAGCCGTCGCCCGTCTACGCCGGCGACCTGGCGTTCCCGTTGACGATCGGTGGCTTGGAACCCAATCAGCGTCTAGCGGGCCTCGAGTACGCGATGACCGCGCCGAACGACCATGCAAAGGGCGCGCTGTTATTTTCTGGTTTGTTCGCCTCCGGCCCGACGGTCATCTTCGAACCGGTCGTCTCGCGCGATCACACCGAGCGTCTGATGAGCGAGCTGAGTCTGCCGATCCAGACGGCGGGCTCGATGGTCAGCTTGCATCCGCCCGCCGACCCGCTGGCGATCCGCGGTTTCGAGGTCGATGTGCCAGGCGACATCACGGCCGCTTCGTTCGTGTTGGCGGCGGCAGAGCTCGTTCCCGGCTCCAACGTCTCCACGCGCCGCACCGGCCTGAACCCGACGCGCGCCGGCATTTTAGAGGTGCTGCGCGCCTTTGGGGGGCGCGTCGCGGTGATACCCAAAGGTGACTCGCTGGGTGAGCCCTGGGGCGAGATCAACGCCGTCGGCTCCGTGCTCCGCGGCACCAAGATCAGCGGCGAGGTCGCCCTCCGCTCACTGGACGAAATCCCGGTCGTGTGCGCCCTGGCGGCGCGCGCCCACGGCGTGACCGAAATCGGCGATGTGGGCGAGCTGCGTGAAGAGGGGCCGGACCGCGTTGCCGCGCTGTGCGACGTGCTGCGTGCCTTTGGCGTGCAAGCCACTGCTCGCCCGGACGGCTTACTGATCGAGGGCCAGCCCGAGCGACCGCTGCGCGCCGCTCGCGTCGCGAGCAACGGGGACCATCGCCTGGCGATGACCGCTGCCGTGCTCGCACTAGTAGCCGATGGCGAAAGCGTCGTGGACGACGTCGATTGTCTCGCCGTCAGCTTTCCACGCTTTGCTGGTACGCTGCGTGCGCTCGGCGCCGACGTCGAGGTGCAGCGGTGAGACGACCGGTGGTGGCAATAGACGGGCCGGCGGGGGCAGGGAAGTCGACCGTCACGCAGCGCGTGGCCGACGAGCTAGGTTATCTACTGGTCGATACGGGCGCGCTGTACCGCGCGGTGGCTCTCGCGGCCCAACGGGCTCAGGTGTCCTGGGACGACGGCGCGAGGCTCGGCGCGCTCGCCGACCAGCTGGTCGAGGAGCGCGCGGTGGAGCTTGGTAGCCAGAAATCGAGCGGCTTTACCGTCAGGCTGCGGGGCGAGGACGTATCCCTCGCGATCCGGGAGCCCAGCGTCAGTCAGGGCGCAAGTAAGGTCTCGGCCGTGCCTGCCGTGCGCGCGGCTCTGCTCGACATGCAGCGCCAGGCCGGCGCTGCGGGGGGCGTGGTGCTGGAAGGCCGCGATATCGGCACGGTCGTGTTCCCCGACGCCGAGGCGAAATTTTTTCTCACTGCGAGTGTGGACGTGCGCGCGCGCCGACGTTTCGACGAGCTGTGCTCGCGCGGCGCCAAGCCCGAGCTAGCGGAGGTTGAGCGCGAGGTCGCCGAGCGCGATCTCAGAGACAGCACGCGTCCGGTCGCGCCACTCAAGCAAGCACCGGACGCGCACGGCATCGACAGCTCGCTGTTATCCATCGAGCAAGTCGTGGCGCGCATCGTAGCGCGGGTCCGCGACGTCGAAGCCGAGCTCGGCGCCCGCGGATGATGCGTCTTTGCCTCTCGGCTTTGGCCGTGCTTTCGGCCCTGGCCTGCAGCTCGCCGCAGATTGGGCCGCCGCCCGAAGCGCCGCGGTTGACCCGGGCGCTCTCCGCGATGCCCGCCGACTTGGACGTCGTGCTGCGTGTGGACCTGCAGCGCATCCGCGGCACCTTAGGCGCGCCGGCGATGGCGGCGCTCAATGAGCAAGCTCTACGCAGCCTACACGGCAGCGATCGCGCCACCGATCAGCTGCTGCTCGAGGCCCTGGCCGAGACCGACACGCTGTACGTTGGGCTGCGGCCCACGGCTTCGCTCGCCAGCGGAGACAGCGTGTTCGTGATGACCGGACACTTCCCGGGCTTCAATCCGGAGCGCGCAGCGAGCGTGCCGCGCTTCACGCGCCCCCTCGATTTAGGCGGAGATCTTCGGCGCTACGACCGCGCCTCGCCGGGCGTACGCGCGGCGACCGCGCGCTTTTACGTGCGCGGGGAACAAGTCGTTGTGGCGCTCAGTGAAGCGGAGATCGACAGCGTGGAGCGCACGCTCGAACAGGGCCGCGGCATGCCGGCGCTCGAGCCCCTAGAGAAGGGCGCATTGTCCGCTGTTGCCCGACCGCGCGTGTTGCCGAGTGCGCTCTTTGCCGGCTCGCGCACGCTGCGCGACCTGGCGGAAGGCGCGCGGCGCCTCGAGCTGAACGCCGATTTGACTAGTGCGGGGGTGGATGCGAGCTTGGCCTTGAAATTCGACGACGCGGCCAGCGCAGAACAGGTGGGGCACGCTCTCGGTGAACTGCGCGACGCGCTCCAGCGATCGCCGGGGCGACTCGCCAAGTTCGCCGCGCGCATCAAAGTCTTCAACGCTGCGGAGTTCGTCACGCTGCACTTCGAGCTCGGGCGCGACGAGCTGTCCGAGCTCGTCAATTGTCGGGGCAGCGCCTGTGCCTGGTGAAGCCGAGCTCGCGCCAGACGACGCGGCAGTCCGGCCTCGCGCCGGAGGACTCGGGCATCGCTCGGTATTCACCGTCTTTGCGCTGTCCATTTCGGCCGCGTTCCTGGGCGGCATACTCATTTACTTCAAGTTCGTCGCCTATGGCCGCGTCGCGGCGCGTCACCTGCCCGAAGATACCGTGCTGGCGGCGCGCATCGACGTCGAGACGCTGTTGATTTCGGACCCCGTGCGCGGGCGGCTGCTGCCGCTATTCGACCAGGGCGTGCCCGGGCCAGCCTCTTTGAAGCCGCGCCACGATCGCTTCCGCGCCCATACCGGGGTGGAGCTCGGTCGTGACTTGCGCGAGATCGTCCTCGGCATTTCCGACGGGGGATGGGTGCTGGTGTTCGGCGGCAAATTTCCGCGCACCGGCCTGATCGGGGGACTCGAGACCACGCTCGAAGAGGAGCACGCTAAAACGCGCCTCGCGGGCGGCATTCTCCAGGTGGAAGGGGGGCCTGCGGTCGGCCAAGCGCCGGACGGCGCTTTGGTGGTGGCTTCGGACGCATCCCGGCTTCAGGTCGCGCTCCGCGGCAGTGAGGCGTATCTGAAGCTCGGTCTGCCCCCGGAGGGTGCCGGCGGCTTCGCCTTTTTGGTGACGGAGCCCGTTCCGCCCGGCTTCGCCGACATCGCGCGCGTGTCCGGCGCGATGACGCTCGGCAAGGCCATGGTCGTGGACGCCGCGGTTCGGCTGCGGACCGGAGCCAGGGCGGAGCCGAGCGCGATCGTCCGCAGTTTTGCCGCGCTCGGCGCGGCGGCGCCCGCCGAGTCCTTGGCGCGACGTCCGCTCGAGCACGTCACCATTCTGCCGCGCCGGCCAGACGAGGTCGGCGCCTTGCTGACCTGGACGAGGCCCGAGCTCGACGCGGGAGCGGCGTGGCTCGGCGCGCTCCTGCGCGAGCAGTTTGCGCGGGCCCATGCGACGCCTTGAGCTCGGAATTTTGCGGCTGCGGCTGGGGCCTTCGGGCTCGACCCGCCAAGAATCCGGGGGTGGCGTGCCGATAGGTCAGGTTTTGCGTTTGACGCGACCTAACCCGTGCGCTACCTGAGCGCGTCCGACGCGAGGACCTGCTTGTTTGTGCACCATGCACTCGGCGAGGCACCCGCGGGCGAGCGTTCCAATTTAGGAGGCATTGTTTCAATCCATGACCCAACTTCAACCCGCAACCCCTGACACAACTTCACTCTCCGGCTTCGCCGCGCTGTTCGAAGCGGCCGAAGCAGCTGCCGGAGGAGAGACAGGAGGTGAGGGCCAGATCGTAAGCGGGACCGTCGTGCAAGTTCACCACGACTCCGTGATCGTGGACATCGGCGGGAAGAGCGAAGGCGTCATCAGCAAGAGCGAGTTCGTCGGCGCGGACGGGCTGTTCGGCGTCAAGGTCGGCGACAAGGTCGACGTGTTCATCGAGAGTCGCGAGAGCGACGACGGTCTGATCTCCCTATCCAAGGAGAAGGCCGACAAGATGAAGGTGTGGGACGAGATCTCCGCCGCCTGCGAGCGCGATGAGATCATCGAGGGCACCATCAGCCAGCGCGTGAAGGGCGGGCTCTCCGTCACCATCCGCGGCGGCGTAAAGGCGTTCCTGCCGGGCTCGCAAGTCGACTTGCGCCCAATCCGCAATCTCGAGAAGTTGATCGGCCAAACCTACGAGTTCAAGGTCATCAAATTCAACAAGAAGCGCGGCAATATCGTACTTTCGCGGCGCGTGCTCCTGGAGCGCGAGCGCGACCAGATGAAGCAGAAGACGCTCCAGACCCTGGAAGAGGGCATGACCGTCACGGGGACGATTAAGAACCTCACCGAGTACGGCGCGTTCGTCGACCTGGGCGGGATCGATGGCCTCTTGCACATCACGGACATGTCGTGGGGCCGCGTCAACCACCCGAGCGAGGTCTTCAAGGTCGGCGACGAGGTCACCGTCAAGGTGCTCAAGTACAACGCCGAGACCGAGCGCGTCAGCTTGGGCATGAAGCAGACCCAAGAGGATCCGTGGAACCACGTCGAAGAGGCGTACCCCCTCGGCAAGCGCGTGCGCGGCAAGGTCATGAGCCTCACCGACTACGGCGCGTTCGTCGAGCTCGAGCCGGGCGTCGAGGGCCTGATCCACGTGAGCGAGATGAGCTGGACCAAGAAGGTCAAGCACCCGTCTAAGCTCCTCGAGATGGGCGCAGAGGTCGAGTGCCAAGTGCTCGAGGTCGACTCGCGCGCCAAGCGCATCTCGCTCGGCCTGAAGCAGCTCGAGCCCGATCCTTGGACGCTCTTCACCGACAAGTACAAGCCGGGCGACAAAATCGGCGGCAAGGTGCGCTCACTCACCGATTACGGCGTATTCGTCGGCATCGAAGAGGGCGTGGACGGCATGGTTCACAAGACCGACCTGTCCTGGACGGTCAAGGTCAATAACCCGGCCGACCTGTACAACAAAGGCGACGACGTCGAAGCCATCATCCTCTCGATCAACCACGACGAGAAGAAGGTCAGCCTGGGCGTCAAGCAGCTCTGGGACGATCCGTGGCCGGACCTGTTCAGCAAGTTCAAGCCGGGTACGGTGGTGGACGACGCGGTCGTGCTCAGCGTTCCCGAATACGGCGCGTTCATCCGCATCGTCGACGGCATCGAAGGCATGATTCCGTCGAACGAAATCCCGGCCAACACGGAGCTCACGCCCGGTATGAAGGTCAAGGCCGAGGTGCAGAACATCGACACGGTGGATCGCCGCCTGACCCTCACCATGCGCAAGCCCGGTGAGAGCGTGGAGGCGGAGCACATTCAGGTGCTGAAGCGCGAGTCGACCGGCAAAGGTGCGACGCTCGGTGACGTGTTCAAGGATAAGCTGGGCGCGCTCAAGGCGGGCGCGAGCCAGCCGCCGCCGGCCTCCGAAGACAGCGACACGAACTGAGCTGAGCGAGCGCTCCCATCGGTAGAGGCGGGCCCGGGCCGACGACGATCGTCGACCCGGGCTCGTTTCCTTTTGTGATATGTCCGGCGTTCGTGTCGATTCCGACGAGCTCGAGCAGTGTTCCCTCGCGGCCCAGCGGTGGCTGGACGCGGCCGCGGGTCGTGTTCTTGGCGATCAGCGCGGCCTTGCTCGTGGCCTTCATGTTTTGGGCGAGCGAAGTGCTGTTGCCCTTTTTCCTGGGCGCGATCATCGCCTACGTGCTGACCCCGCTCGTGGCGCGTTGTGAGCGCGCGCGCATCCCGCGGCCCGCGGCCATCCTGCTCGTGTACGGGCTAACGCTCGGTGTCCTCTACTTCTCGCTCGCGGCCATCGCACCGCGCATCTACGACGAGGGGTCCAAGCTCGCGCGTGACGCGCCCGCGCTCGTGGATGAAGCCGCGAAAAACTGGGGGCCACGCGTCGAAGGCTGGGTGCAAAGCTTCGAGCATCGGCGCAGCAAACCGAAGGCCGACGCCGCGCCAAACGAACCCGTTGGCGCGCTCGAGGTCCATCAGCGCCCGGACGGCGTGATCGAGGTCGACGTCGGCGCGGGCATCGATTTCGTGCAGCGCGGCCCCGGCCATTGGCGCGTGGGGCCGGCCCTGATCAAGCCAGTGGATCACATCAGCTTCACGGATCTGACGAACCAGGGCGTCGACGAGGCGGTGAGCTACATGAAGCGCAATGCCTTCGAGCTGATCCTGCTCGGTCACGCCTTCATTCGCACGGCCGTGCGCGGCATTTTCCTGCTCTTCATGACCCTGATGATCGCGGGCTACATCATGCATACCCGCGAGGCGATCGTCGGCTTCTTTCGCTCCTTACCGCCTCCGCGCTCGCGCATTGGTTTCGACCGCTTACTTGCGCGGTTGGACCGCGGCTTGTCTGGCGTGGTGCGCGGTCAGCTGGTGATCTGCGGCGTGAACGGCGTGCTATCTGCGATAGGCTTCGCCCTGTTTGGGCTGAAGTATTGGCCCATCTTGGCGATCGTCGCGGCGATCATGAGCATCGTGCCGATCTTCGGCTCGATCACCAGCGCCATTCCGGCCGTGATGATCGGTCTCACGCAGGGGGTGTGGACGGCGCTCTCGGTCCTGATCTGGATCATCGGCATTCACCAGATTGAGGCCAACCTCTTGAATCCCAAAATTATCGGTGCCGCCGCCAAAATTCACCCGGTGCTCGTGGTGCTGGCGCTGCTCACCGGCGAACATTTCTTCGGCTTGTGGGGAGCACTGCTGGGCGTGCCCGTGCTGTCCTTGACGCAAAGCGTCTTCAATCATTTCCGGTACGAGGCGATGCCAGATGCGCCGCCCGACAGCTTGTTGCCGCAATAGCGATTGAACGGCCGACCCGCTGCGGTCCCGCGCTTGCTCCACCCGAACCCCACAGCTATAGCCCCTCCGTGGGCGAAACACGCAAAATCAAACGCGCGGCAGAACGGCAGGCCGAGGGCACACGGGCAACTTTGCCGGGGTCTGCTGGCTCGCAGGCCCCCGTGCCCGCGGCGCAACTGGCGAGTCAGGGGGCAAGCCAGATCAAGGGCATGATCACTCGGCTGATCTTGCCCGTGCTGGGCGTCTGGCTGCTGTTCGGCGTGATCGCGGCCTTCGCGCAGTCGACCGTAGCGCGGGCAATTCTGATCGCCGTCCCCGCCGTCCTGACGGTCTTGGCGGTGGCGATGGTGGTCTGGGCGATGCGCCAGTCCAAGAAGGCGCAGAGCGTGGCCGGGATTTTGAGCCGCGCCGAGTCGGCGGACGACCGCAAGGCCGCGTTGGCGGAGCTCGATGCGACGTACAAGAAAAACGATACGACGGCGGTCTTCGCGCGCGCCCAGCTCGAGATGCAGGACGATCCGAAGAAGGCGCTGGCTACGCTGGAGAAGATCGATCTGTCGAAGGTGCTCGGCACCGTCGCGGACGAAACCCGCGCCCAGCGCGCGATGATTCACCTCACCCTGGGCGACGTCGGACCGGCGCGCCAGCTCGTCGACAACATCGACCTCGGGCGCAATCGCGACGCGAAGACGCGCGCCATGCTCACGGCCGTGTGCGGCGAGGCCTGGGCGCGCACCGGCAATGCCAAAAAGGCCGTCGATACGCTGACCTTGATCGACCCCGAAGATCCCGAATACGAAAAGCTCCGCCCGCAGTTGTACCGCGCGCTCGCCTACGCGTACGCGCACACCAATGATCTGAAAGGCATGCGCCGCGTCATGAAACGGCTGATGACGTTCGACGTCCGCTTGTTGGGCGGCTTCATGATGAAGCGGACGCATCCGCTTTTGCAGAAGGAAGCCAAGCGGCTGGTCGAGCAGAGCGGCACCGTGCCTCGCCGAATGGTCATTCAGCGTCGAGTGTGAGGTGATTCCACCGGCGGCTCATCCAAGCCCCGCGAGGCTGGCTCGGCCGATCGGACGGATGGTGACCTCTGGTAACAGTTCGGCGTAGGACACGACGCGGGCCTCGCGCAGATCCAGCTCGAGGAGTTTGCGCACGAAGCGGCGAATGTCGGGCTGGGTCAGGACCACGAGCGGGCCGGGGCCGGGCTCCTTGGGGACGGCGCGGCGCACAGCGGAGACGATGTCCCGCGCGGCGGCCGGCGCGAGCGTGAGGAAGCTGCCCGCGGGAGTGCGCGACACGGCGCTCCGCACCGCTTCTTCAATCTGCGGCTCGAGCACAATCACCGAGAGCTCGCGCCCGCCCTGAGTGAGGGCGTGGGTCAGCGGGCGACGCAGCTGCGACCGCACGAACTCGGCCAAGTTGAGCGGATCGCGTTCGGCGTTGCCGACCAAGGCCAAAGCCTCCAAAATCGCCCGCAAATCGCGGATATTCACCCGCTCCTCGGCCAGGCGGCGCAGGACGTCGGCGAGGAGCGTCACGGGCACGGGCTTGGGCACGACTTGCCGCACGGTGGCGGGGGCAACCTGCTCGAGCTCGTCCAAGAGACCTTGAGTCTCGGCAATGCCCAGGAAATCGACGGCGCGATTTTGCAGCACACTCAGCGCCTGACCCACGACGTACTCGGCCAGCGACGCGTCCGAGACCTCATTCGGAATCGCGAACACGCGCGCGGGCACCTCGTGAATCGACAGCACGACGTGGCGGGCCGGCAACTGTTCGTTTGCCGCCAAGCGGCCCGGCGGCAGTGGCACCCCGTATTCGCGGAACACGATCTCGCGGACGGCGCTGATCGCCGAGCGCAGCCCGGGACGCCGGACTTCGCTGCCGCGCACGTCGTCGTCTTCAAAAGCCGCCAAATCGCTCGCGACCTCCAGCCCCCAGGGCGTCACTACGGGCACGAAGCGCATGCCCGCGGGACCCGCCGCGCGCCGCGGCGGCTCACTCAGCGCGCTTTCCTTGCTCGAGCGCATGACCTTGGTGCGCGCGCGCGAACCGAGCAGCAGGAGCGCGCCGATCACTAGAAAGGGCAGCGCCGGTAGCCCTGGGACGAGGGCCAACAAGACCACGAAGAAGCCCCCGACGCGTAAAGCCTGGGGCTGCCCAAACAGCTGGCTCGCGAGCTCCGCACCGAGCGGCGTACCATCTTCCTCGCTCGCAACCCGCGTCACGAGCACGCCCGCGCCGGTGGCGATGACCAGCGCCGGGATCTGCGTGACCAGCCCGTCGCCAATCGTGAGCAGGCCGTAACGCTTGAGCGCGGCCACGGGCTCGAGCCCCTTTTGGCCGACTCCGATCGCGAGCCCGCCCAAAATATTGACCAGTGTGATCAAAAGCGACGCGATGACGTCGCCTTTGACGAACTTCATGGCGCCGTCCATCGCACCGTAAAATTGGCTCTCGCGCACCAGGGTTCGACGCCGGGCGCGGGCTTCGCTGCCGTCGATGGCGCCGGAGCGAAGTTCCGCGTCGATGGCCATCTGCTTACCGGGCATGGCATCGAGCGCGAAGCGCGCCCCGACCTCTGCCACGCGCTCACTGCCCTTGGCGATCACGATGAACTGAATGATGGTCAGGATCAGAAAGATCACGGCCCCCACCACATAGTTGCCGCGCACCACGAACGTGCCAAACGCGCGGATCACCTCCCCAGCGTCAGCCTGGAGCAAGATCAAGCGCGTGGAGGAGACGTTGAGCGCCAAGCGGATCAGCGTCGTGATCAGAAGCAGCGTCGGAAACGAGGCAATTTTAAGCGCTTCACTCACGTACAGCGAGACCAGCAAGATGACGACCGAGCACGCCAAATTACTGGCGATCAGTAGATCGAGCAGCCAGGTCGGCAGTGGCACGACCATCAGCCCCACGACGGCGATGACCAACGCCGCGAGCACCGCGTCCGCCACCCCGAAGCGGGATTTCGGACGCACCAAGCTCAAAGACGGTGAGGGCGGGGGGCTCATGAACGCTCAGCTGGGCGAAGTGAACAAGCCAACCACGCCCGTATACAGCTGCAGCGCCGGCTCGTCCCCGTGGGGTGCGATCTCGAAGCTCGAAAACGAGCCGATCCACGGGATGTCGCCGAAGCGGGCCTTGAGCATGCGCAGATCCGTGTCCGGATTTTTGTACAGCGAGACGCCGCGCCCCGCGCAATTCAAGCACACCCCAAAGCGCGGCGCGGCGCCGGCGGTTTCTCGACCGAGCTCACGAATCCGCATCTCGAAGTCCGCGCGCGCCGCGCTCGCATCGCGCACGGCAAAGGCCATGCGCATCCCCACCCGCACCTCTTCGGACACGAGCAAGCCGTGGCGCGAGGGGTCGACGCCCTGCACCGCACGCAAAAGCAGGGGCGGGCGCACGCTGTCCAAACCGCGTTCGGTGGCCAATGCCACGAATACCAGGGGCTGATCGACCAGCGCGTGAGCGACCGTGCTCAGCACCTCCAGTGCGGGCTCGCCCTCGATCGCGAGCACCATGGGGCCGCGGACGTCACTGATTTCGCGCAGCGGCATGAGCAACTTGCACGCGGGCGAAGAGGCCACGACCGGCCGAGCCAAGCCGCGAATGGTGAGCGCGCCGGCCGCGCCTCGGCTCAGCACTCCCGAGCTGGCGACGGCGTACACCGTGCTGTCCGCGAGCGTTCCCGCGCCCAAGATGCGCGTTGCTTTCAAGCCGTGCAGCGCCTCGATCGTATGAGGCTGCACGCCGTTGGGTCGGACGAACACCAGCGCCGTTTCGGGACGCGAGCCCGCGTTCCGCGCGACGAGCTCGCGGCTCAGCTCCAAACACAGCTCGGACTCCTTGGCGTCCACCACCCACGCCTCGGCAGCTCCACCTACCCACAGCAAAGCCGCGGCGGCCGACTCACCTTCCACTTCACCGCGTTCGGTTATCACGCCGGATCCCGATGCGACGAACACCGAAAAGCCAAGCTCCGCGCGGCTCAGCGCAGCGGCAACCTCCGCGATTTTGGCCGCCATTCCGCCAGCTGCGATCACGAGCCCACCGGCCGGGCGCCCCAGGCCCCGAGCGGCTTCACGCAGCGAGCTGACGAGCCGCGCCGGGCTCTCGCCGCGCACGATCAGGCTCGTTGCTGTGGCCCTCATCGGCATACCTTATTTCCGACCCCGGTCGCCGGCAAGAGGCAGAAGACTCGCGCTGCCGTCTCCGCTTCCGTCGGGGAGAAACACCACATACCCTGAGTGCTGAATGCCGGTCGTGGCCCTGCCGTACACCATGCGCTCCTACGGGGGGTCGGACATCGGGCGGCGGCGATCGGTCAATGAAGACGCCTACCTGTGCGACGACGCGCTCGGGCTTTGGGTCGTGGCGGACGGCATGGGCGGGCACGCAGCGGGCGAGGTCGCGAGTCAAGAATCGATCGACACCATTCACGGCATGGTCAAACGCGGCAAGTCAGCGCTCGACATCGAGGGACCGCACACCGAAGAAAAAGCGCGCGCCGCCTGCCGCTTGTTGGAAGGTGCGGTCCAAGCCGCGACCTACATTCTGTTCGCCATGGCGGAGCTCGACCGCGGCAAGGCCGGCATGGGCACCACGATCAGCGCCATGATGCGCTTCGGAGACAGCGTGGCGCTGGGCCAGGTCGGCGACAGCCGCATCTACCGCGTACGCACCGGAGAAGCCCTGCAACTCACGGAAGATCACACACTGATCGCCTGGCAGCTCAAGCAAGGCTTGATCACGCCGGACCAAGCGCGCGTGAGTAAGCAACGAAACGTGATCACGCGCGCGGTGGGTAGCCGCGACTACGTCCAAGTCGATACGAGCGTTTGGGAAGCAGGGCTCGGGGACTCCTACTTGCTGTGCAGCGACGGCCTGCACGGCTATCTAAAGCCGGAAGAGATCCCTGGTATGATTGCGGATGGCGGACACTTTGCCGTCGAGAAGTTCGTGCAGTTGGCCAACGCCCGCGGCGGGAAAGACAATATCACCGCCGTCGTCGTCGAGGTTTCCTAGCGCGCCGAGCCGGCCGGTTTGGATGGTTGCCAGGATGGTCACGCGCTACGGCCAGTGCGTCCCAGCCTTCGGCGTCGAAGGGCACCGGTCCGTCGAATTCTTGGCCCAGCTCCGGCGTTTTGGTTACCGATACGTGGATGGCACAGTCCACCCAGGGAGACGCTTCTATGAAAGCCACGCGCATTGGGGTCGTGATGGGCGGGTCTTCCGCCGAGCGCGAGATTTCGATTCGCTCCGGTGAGGCCGTGGCGGCCGCCCTGAGCGGGCTCGGTTACGACGTGACACCGGTCGTGTTGGGCAGCGGGCTGGACGCGCTCAGCGACCTGGCCGACGCTGATCTGGACGTCGCGTTTTTGGCTTTGCATGGCCGGTTGGGCGAAGACGGCTGCGTGCAAGGCGTGCTCGAGCTCCTGGGCATTCCGTACACCGGGTCGAACGTCCTCTCGAGCGCGCTGGCGATGGATAAGCTCAAGGCCAAGGAGCTCTTTCGGCTGCACAACGTGCCAACGCCGCCCTACTATGTCTTCGGCGCGCAGCACTCGCTGGCGGATCTAGAAGAGGTGCACGGCTCGTTCGGCTTTCCCGTGATCGTCAAGCCGCGCCGAGAAGGGTCGAGCTTGGGCATCGCCAAGGCGACGAGCTTGAGCGAGCTCGGGCAGGCCATCGAGTGCGCGCTCAGCTACGATTCGAGTGTTCTGGTCGAGCGCTTCATCGAAGCCAAAGAAGTGGCCGTCGGCATCCTCGATGGCCGCGTGCTCGGCGCGATCGAGATCGCCCCTCATTCTGGCCTCTATGACTTTCATGCCAAGTACACGCCGGGCATGACGGATTACTTCATGCCCGCCCGCCTGCCGGCGGCGCGCTATCGGGGCGTGTTGAACTTGGCGGAGCGCGCGGCCCAAGCGCTGGATACGAGCGGCGCCGTGCGCGTCGACTTACTGGTGACCGAAGGTCAGAATGAGTACGTGCTCGAGGTCAACACCTTGCCGGGCATGACCGAGACCAGCCTGCTGCCCAAGATCGCCAGCGCGGCTGGCTTTGGGTTCCCTGAGCTGTGTGAGGCGATCTTGGAGCGCGCCACGCTGCACACGGGCACACCGCGGCGCCGGGCGGTATTGGAAGCTCCGGTCGTTGCGCCCGCGTTCGCGCTCGGCGCGGAAGTGACTGAGGAGGAGCAGAGTGTGGTCCGCCGTCGTCGTCAGGGTGCGGGCGCGCGGCCGCACCGCGCGCGCACGGCCTGATTGTAACTCTGCGTCCAGGTCACGACATTATCTCGTGCATCCTTGGGCGGCAAAAACACATAGCGCGCGGCTTCGGCGCGCGAGCGCTCGGTTTGACCGGGGTTTAGCGCGATGCCACCAACGCCCAGACCAAAGCCGCCGAGGGTGACGGCGGCTCCCACGCCGGCTTCCGTGCCATTGATCTTTTGCTCGCCGCTGGCATCGGTCCTGAACGAGGAGACGAACAAGCCCACGCCCACGCCGATCGCGATCAGGCCGGCGGCGCCCAAGCCGGCCGCGACCCAGGTTTTGGTGTCGTAGGCGTGAGCAATCTGCACGTGCTCGTCCACGCTCGGTAGATCACTGTGCATCGTGTCGGCCAGCGCGGGGATGGGCTCGGGGTGTTTGGCGCCCACCTTGTAGAGAGCCACGCCGTCGTCACGCGGCGCGGATCGACCCGAGGCCTCGGCGACCTGCACGCGCGTGGGCGCCACCACGAGCCAATCGGCTTCCTCACAAGCGTCTTTGGCCGGCCCAATAGGTGCGGGAAATTCCCCATCCAAACGCGTGACGGTCGAAGCGCAGCCCAGCGCCATGAACAGCACGCCGCAACACACAGCTCTCATTCCCAAGCGAAGTATCACGCGGGCGCCCGGGCGTCATCGGCCGGCCCAAGCGCAGGTCACGGAGCGAGCATCGCGGCGATGGCCGCTCGGTCGCGGTAGCGCTTCAAGTCGCGCACCAAATCCTCGCGCGCGGACCAGGGCAGCACGTTGCCGCGCGGAGTGGCGTACTCCAGGTACAGATTGCTGTCCGTCGAGACCAATTCATTGACCGGCTCGCCGGCCTTCAATGCGCTATCAGCTAGAAAGTGGTCGAGTCCGGCGTCCATCAACAGTGCGTCGTCGAGCAGCTCGAGCAGCGGGCGTTGGCCGGGGATGGTCGCGGCCACCCGCGGGGTTTGCTCCAGCGCTTCGATGCGCGAGCGCGAGGTGACGAGGGGCGCGTCGGAGGCGACCAGAATACCCTGCCCACCGCCATAAAACAGCGTCACGTGGGCGAACTCTCGACGCAGCGTGTTGAGCACGGTCGCAAACTCCCGATTCTGAACATGGTGCAGTTGCACCCACTGCTGAAACACGGCGCCTGGTTTCAAGCGCTGGTGAACCAGGCCGTAAAATTCGCGACTATACAAGCTGGCCGCACCGGCGAACCAGATGCTCGTGAGCTCCATACTGATGAGGTCGTAGCGTTGCTCTTGCACGAGCAGAAAGTTGCGGCCGTCCGCGTGATGGATGGTGACGCGCGGGTCGTCGATGGCGCCCAGGTTCGCTTGCTGAAAGAACGTGCGTGCCGCAAGTAAGATCGAGGGCGAGATTTCAGCGACGTCGATCTTCTGCCACGGATAGCCCGCCAAGGTGCCGAGCGTCGTGCCCGTGCCGAGGCCGATGACCAGCAGGTCCTGGTAGCGCTTCACGAACAGTGAAGGGTAATGGGCAAAGAAGCGCTGGGCGTTCATTTCCCAGCCCGTATTGCCCTGAAATTTGCCGTTGGTGAGAAGGGTGCGCACGCCGTCGGTCTCGGTCACGCTGGTCACACCGCCGTGCACGTCCTCACGCAGCATCAACAGCTTCCCGGGCGGGTGAAAGCCGTCGAAGTACACATTGCTGCCGCTGGTGAGGAGCGTCAGATCCCAGCGCGGCAAGAGCAGGAGCAAGAGCAAGGTGACGCCGTTGGCCGCATAGAGCAGCGGGCGAGCGCGGCCGTGCGCCCAGCGTGTGACGAGCAGGCCGCCGATGGCAAAGGCGGCCGCGATCGCCAGCAGCGTTCGCTGTGAACCGAACCAGGGCAGGAGCACGTAACCGCTAGAGAGCGCGCCGAGCACTGCGCCAAGCGTGTTCGCGGTCGTCAGGCGGCCTACCCAACGCCCCATGTTCGGGTAGCGGGCGGTGCGCTGCAACAGCAGGGGAAAGCTGAGCCCCATGAGCGTCGTCGGGATGAACAGGATCAGAAAGGCGGCGGCGCCGCGGGTCGCCTCGCGCGCGGCAAAGGAGGTCAGCACCTGCCCGGTGTTGTCGAACACGTGCGGCAGATGATCCCAAAGCGGCAAGCTGAGCGCGAGCCCCAAGCCGCTCGCGGCCAGACCCAAGGGCAGCGAGGCCTCGCCCACTCGCCGACGCAGCCAGGACGCCCGCGAGGCCCCCAAAAATAAACAACTGAGAAACGCCGCTAAAATCAGGCCAAACGCATACGCGCTGTTGCCGATGATCAGCGCCAAGAGGTGCGTGAACACGACTTCTGCGGCGAACACCAGCGCTCCCGACAGGATGGCCAACCCGAGCAAGGGTCGCGTTTCGCGCGCGCTCGGCTCCTGCTGCACGCTCGTTGCTTCGAGCCCAGCACGCGGCGCGCGCAGCCGCCAACCGAAGAGCAATGCCAGCGCGCCGATCAGTGCGCTCGCACCCGCCGAAGCGAGCACGGTGCCGTCCACACCGAGCGCCGGCAGAATCACGTAGGCGGCAGCCAGCGCCCCGAGCGCGCCGCCGAGCGTGTTGATCGCATACAAGGCGCCCAGCCGCCGCGCGCGCAGCGTTGCGGCGGCCAAAGAAGGCTCGGCTGAATCGAGACCGCGCGCCAACAGGGGCAGCGTCGCGCCCATGGCCAGGGTTGGGACCACCACTAGCCCGAGAGCCGTCAGCCATCGCACGCCGCTCAGCAGCACGAGCGAATTGGGCAGGCTGCGCGCGAGGACGGCGTAGATCGGAGTCAGCCAACGAAAGGCGAACGGGGTCGAAGCGACCGCGGCCGCGACCAGCAACTCCAGGAAGCCGTACGCGCGAAGTGGGCGCTGGATGCGCGGCGACGCTTTGCCACCAAAGTGCGCGCCGACGGCGAGCCCCGTCATGAATGCGGCCAAGACCGCGCTCACCGCGTAGGCGGTGGAGCCCACGATGTAACTCAGGTACTTCGAAAAGCAGAGCTGATCGACGAGCCCCGTCGCCCCCGAGATCACGAACAGCGTGAGGGTCAGGGCCGTAGGCGGGGTGCGGGCTACGCGGGGTTCGGGCGGGAAGGGGACCGACGTGGTGCAATCAGGCGCGGGTGCGGACACGAGGCGCGCACCGTATTGCGTGCTCGATGCGCTGGCGAGCTTGCTCGGGAGAACGCCGAGAACAGGCCAATCGATGGGTGCGCTTCAGAAAAGCCGGTGTGGCTCGAATGTCGCGGGCTCGAGCTTGAACCGCGAGCGCGGTTCGTGCTGAGCTTTGCGAACCGTGAGCACGCAAGACCGCGTTCGACGCTACTCAGGCAATCCCATTCTCGTTCCCGCGCAGCTCTCGCCGTCGCGCCCGGACTTCGAGGTCGTGGGCGTGTTCAACCCGGGCGCGATCCAAGTGGGCGACGAAACGGTGCTGCTCGTGCGCGTCGCCGAGGCACCGCGTCAGGTGCCGGATGGATACGTGGCCTCCCCCAGTTACGACCCTGCGTCGGGCGACATCGTGATCCGCCGCTGGCCGAAGAGCACGCCAGGCCTCGACCTGAGTGATAGCCGCCTGATCGTCGTGGCGGGCGACACCTATCTGACGTCGATCTCTCACTTCCGGCGCGCGCGCTCCAAGGACGGGTTCGAGTTTCAGGTCGAGTCGAGGCCAGCTTTTTCCGCTTCGGATGCGTTGGAGGCGTTTGGCGTGGAAGACCCGCGCATCACCCGCATCGGCGACACCTTTTGGATAAACTACACGGCGGTCTCGGGGGCGGGTATCGCGACCGCGCTTGCCTCGAGTCCGGATCTCTCGAGCTTCGAGCGCCACGGCGTGATCTTTTCGCCGCCCAATCGTGACGTCACGATCTTTCCCGAACAGATGCACGGCCGTTACTGGGCGCTGCATCGGCCCATGCCGGAAGACATTGGTCGCCCGGCAATTTGGCTGGCCTCTTCGCCCGACTTGCTGGCTTGGGGAGGCCACCAGTTGGTGGCCTCGGCACGGCCGGGGATGTGGGACGATTTGAAGATTGGGGGCGGCGCGGTTCCGTTCCGCGTGCAGGCGAACGGGCGTGCGGCGTGGCTTGCGATTTATCACGGGGTCACGGCGTCTCCGCTCACCTATTCCCTGGGCGCGCTGTTGCTCGACGGCGAAAACCCCGGCCTCGTGCTCGGGCGCTCACGGTCCCCGATCCTGTTTCCGGAGGCACCGTACGAGCTCAAGGGCTTTTTTGCCAACGTCACCTTCACGTGTGGAGTGCACGCCGCGGGCGACTTGGTGCGCATCTATTACGGCGCCTCCGACGGGGTCACGTGCGTCGCCGATCTTTCGCTTCAGCACATCCTCGCCGGCTTGGCCTAAAGCTCAGGCCGCTGGCCCGCGCCGCGCTCACTTTTTGCGCGGCGGACCGCTGATTACCTCGCGCAAGAAGCTCAATAGATCGTCGGCGAAGCTGCCGTGCGGGGGCTTCGCCTCGAGCAGCGGGGTATCCAGGCTGACGGGCCCCGCGTCGCTGCCGCGTTGCTCGCGGTCGTGCGAACGCGCCAAGCGCTGACGTTCGAGCTCCCGCGTGCGCTCCGTTAGCAGACCGCCGGACCGAATGAAGGCCATCACCTGCGGAAGCTCGCCCGCGTCGAACCACGTACCGTGCTTGGCGCACACATCCACGATCACGCCGCTGGCGCCGCCAAAATTCTTGCGATTCATCATTTGCTGACAGACCGCGCAGGGCCGGTAGTGCACGCGTTCCAGCGCCGCTCTGGGCGCGGGGCGCTGATAGGGCGCGTTCGGAAGCGCCAGGCCCGTGATCTCCGCCTGCTCGATCAGGCTGCGAAATAGCGCGTGCTCCACGAATTGGCCCCCGCAACCTCGGCAACCGAGCAGGCTGCCCGCGGCCTCTCGCACGATCTCGAGCGGCTGCTTGCAGTCCGAGCAGTGGGCCGCGTGGAGCGCGGATTCGACGAGCAAGCCGAGCTCGGCGCCGCAGCCGGAACAGTGCTGGGCGTGAGCCATGTTCATTTGAAAGCAGCGCGCGCAACGCAGCGTGGCGATGCCCGCGCCACAATACCGGCAACTGAAGTCGCCGGAGGCCGCGGGTGCGCCGCACACCGCGCACTGAAAGATCGAAGCGTCAGCCATGCCTAGACCAGCGTACCTGCCCTCGAAGACCTCGGCGATGTGGAGGCGCGCCGGTCCGTGCTCGCGCGACCGTTGCATCAGAGGTGGCGATCAGTTGACGTGCGCGCACCTGCCCATGATGCACAGCTCTCCCGCAGCGCACATTCCGCACGAATCGATTTTCGCTCCGCAGCCGTCGGCCGCGGGCCCGCATTCCAGCTTCTGCGCCGCGCAGGTGATCGGGGTGCAGCTCTGGGTGCCCTTACCGCAATGATTGGGGACCGGCGGCATGCCTACGCCGCATGCTTCACCGGTCGGGCAGACGCCGCAGGCGATCAACCCGCCGCAGCCATCCGGCGCGTAGCCGCAGTTTTCGCCGGCGGGGCACTTGGTTGCGGGCGTACACACTTTGCCGGGCGGCACGCAAGAGCCAAGATCGAAAATCATGAACTCGAGCAGCTTCTCCTGTGCGTTCATGGGATCGGTGTTGCACTGACCCGGGAAGACCACATCGTGCTCGTTGGCGTTTTGAACGTGGAAGTCGCTAAATAGCACGCGCCCGCATTGCAGCGAAGGCGGGTTGGCCGTGGGATTTTCGACGAGGTTGACCGGGGTGTTGTACGTGAAGTGGAGGGGCAGCGCCTGACCCGTGTAGTCCGCCGTGTTGCAGCTGTTGGTGTCACAGGTCTGGCTCACGCAATTGCCGAGGCCGCCGCACTCGGCTTGCGTCGTGCACGCCGGGAAACCAGGCTTGTTTCGGCACACCTTGATCCCGCCGGGATTGCACTCTGCATTGTTGTTACAAGCCACGGCCGTCGTCAGATTGCAGACCTTGGGCACGCACGCGGTTGTTTTGCATGACGCCCCGTTGACCTTGCAGCTCTTGCCGCCATCTCGGTACAGCCACTGCTGAGTTTGCCCCGATACAGCGCTCACGGAGTTCGAGTCGTGGCGGATGACGACCACGGGGGCCGTTCCGGACCCGGGCGTGGAGGCGCCCACTGCCTCGAGCCAGCCTTGAAAGGCTTTGCCCTTGGGGTTACTGATCAGGTCGATGTTGCCGACGCCGGTATCCGCGCGGTCGTTCTCATCCACCTTCCACTTGGCGACTTCACTCCAGTTGTCCGCCATGCCGACCGCCGATGTTTGCGCATCGTTCTTCGTCAACCAGGTGTAGCTGTAATGGCTCGTGAAGACGCGTCCGCCGGAAGCGGCGTACTGGCGGAGCGTGGCTTGGTCAGCGGCCGACTGCGCGTAGTCAGCCGAGCCCTGACAAGCCAAGATGGTCATGTCGTAGCTGTTGATGACCGGCACCCCGCTAGCATCCTTGGCAAATAGGTTGGCTTGCGCCGGCGTAGCGAGGTCGATTTTTTGCCCGTACTTTCCGCCCTTGCCGGTGCCGTCGTTACCCAAGTAAAATTGGATCCGGCCGCCGCCCGCCGGGTTCGTGAATTCCGTATCCGCGATGCCCATCTTGCGAAGCACGCACTCGAGCGAGTCGGCATCACCCGTCACCATGGCCATCAGGGGGATGTCGCCCTCGGCTTGCGTCTTGGGCATCGTCAACATCTTGTCCGGCACCACGTTGGGCGCGCAGGAGTTATCGATGTCCAGCTTGAACACGCGACGCCAACGTCCGAGCTGAATCACCACCGTGACGGCTTTGCCGACCGGCAGGTTCGTGAGCGTGAAGCTGCCCGTCTCATCCGTGTACGTTCCCGCACTGCCGTCCGCGGACAACAACGGCGAGCCTGCCGCCGTGGCGCCGCATACATCACACGTGATGCCCTTCGGAAACGCTTTCAAGTTCGGATCATCCGGGTCGTTCGCGACGTACACGAACACGTGATAAAGCGGGTTATTGCCGGCAGGGTCGTAGACCTTGCCCGTGAGCGACGTGGTCTTCACCGCCTGCGCGGAGCAGTCGGGAACCTGGCTGCACGCGCCAGTGCAGCCGCAGACGCCCACCTTACCCCCGCCACCGCACGTCCAGCCGGGGATGGCGCAGGTATTGGCTCCGCAATCGAGCTTACCGCCGCACGTGTCGCCCGCGGGCCCGCAGCTGAAACCGAGATCCGCGCAGGTTTTTGCGGCACAACTCATGCAGCCCGCGCCGTTGCAGGCGCCGCCATCCCCGTTGCCCGTGCCGCACCGGCTAGGCCCATCTCCACCACAAAACTGACCGGCCGGGCACGACCCGCACTCGATGACGCCGGTGCAGCGAGCGTCCGTCACGGTCCCGCAGTTGGCATCCAGCTGGGTGCAGCTCGACGGACAGCCGTCCCCGGTGCTTCCACCGTCTCCGAGGCTCAAGCCGCCGGAGGTTGCACCGCTGCCCGTGCTTGCCCCCGCTTCACCCGCAGAGCTTGGCGTAAAATCACTGCCCGTTGTGATCACGTCGGGATCCCCGCAGCCCGATGCGATCGCGAACGTGCCCAAGACGACGAATAAGAGCGAGCCGAGCCAAGTTCTCATATGCAGATTCCTCTAAGCTGTGAAGCCGTCGGAGCGAGTGGCGCGCGGCTACGATAGTCGTTCACAATAGTGCCGCTTTGGCCCGCTGTTCGCAAATCTTCATGAAGCGCACTTTCTCTAACACCCGGACAAGCTTCCTACATGTCGGCCACGTGACAGTAGCAATTCACGGAATCAGCGCCGGCGCGGTCCAAGCTGGAGGTGTGCGGCACGACCGCCGGCGACTCGCTCACCGTTCCTGACCGGGCGAGGCCTCCCCTGGCGGCCATCAATCGTCGTATCGGTCCCAAACTGGGTTGTCCTTGGACAGAGTGAGTTACAACCATGAATATCCCGCGTTCGTAGCGGGATATTCATGGTATGAAGTTCGAGCATGCCGGCGCTGATTGATCGAGCCACGGATGTCCGCTTGGTGAAAGCGGCGCTGCGGCGCAGCCGCGTGGTGGCGCTGCTAGGGCCACGACAGTGTGGCAAGACCACCTTGGCCCGGTTGTTGGTTCGACCGCAGTCTCTGAACTACTTCGACCTGGAGGATCCCCAGAG
>CAXSGJ010000050.1:0-5087 GCA_964236865.1 uncultured Polyangiaceae bacterium | reverse complement strand
TCTGGCCCGACTGGAAGAACCCGCCACCACGTTGCGTCCCCTGAAGGGCTTGGTTGTCATTGATGAGGTTCAGCGACGACCGGATCTGTTTCCGTTGCTGCGCGTGTTGGCCGACCGACGTCCATTGCCGGCTCGATTCCTGATCTTGGGCAGCGCCTCACCCGACCTTTTACAGCAATCATCCGAAACTCTGGCAGGGCGCCTCGAGATCCTTCCCCTCGAAGGTCTCAGGCTCGCCGACGTTGGTGAAGCAGCGCAAGCACGGCACTGGCTGCGAGGAGGCTTCCCTCTGTCCTTCACCGCCCGTTCGGAGGTGGATTCGCTCGCCTGGCGACGCAATTTCCTGCAGACGTTTCTGGAGCGCGATCTGCGGCAGATGGGTGTTCAGATCCCCGCGCTCGCCCTGCGGCGCTTCTGGAACATGGTAGCCCACTATCATGGCCAGACATGGAACGGCGCCGAACTGGCCCGGGCTCTGTCCGTCAATGAATCCACCGTCCGCCGCTACCTCGACCTGATGACCGGCGTGTTCATGGTGCGACAGCTGCCCCCTTGGTTTGAAAACTTGGGAAAACGCCAGGTGAAGGCCCCGAAGATCTACGTACGCGACAGCGGACTCCTCCACGCGCTCTTGGCTGTGACAAACGCGCGCGATCTCGAATACCACCCCAAGGTCGGTGCCTCGTGGGAAGGCTACGCCATCGAAGAAGTGTTGAAGGCACTTCGGCCAGACGACGCGTACTATTGGGCGACTTATAACGACGCCGAAATTGATCTCGTTCTTTTCAAGGACAGCAAACGGATCGGAGTCGAGTGCATGCGGATGGACGCTCCCAAGCTCACCCCGTCGATGCGGATCGCCCTCACGGATCTGAAACTCGACCGTTTACTGGTCGTGTATCCCGGCGAGCAGCGCTACGCTCTCGACGACAGAGTTGACGTCGTACCGCTAGCGCAATTGGTCGCTCGAAGGTAGTCAAGCTGAAGAATTATTGCCGGTCACTCAGAAGGGCGTAAATCTGGGCACGTCTCGTGGGCTTGAGTGCCTTTTGGTTGCAGTGCGTTCCTTGGCTTCTTTGGTACGGTAACTCTGGCATTCGATGTGGGTCCTTGATGCGGCGCTCGAGGCTGCGCCGTGTGCGCTCCGATTCTTCGTACGTGATCACCTCTCGCTCGGTCGACGATGTTAAGCTACTTCCGTCCACCGACACCAGCCGTACGCCCAGGCCGCCGTCCATGAGCCGTCTACACGTATTGACTGGGCGAAGCACCGTTTGGTCTTCCTAGCCCCCTCGGCCAGGTCCGGGAGGTTGCTGAGCTTCAATGCCTCATCGCGAGTCGAAGCAGTGATCGATTCCCCGCACGCGCTGCTCGTGTCTCGGGACTTCCAAAGCGTCCTGAGCTTCGTGAGGGGCTCATCGTCGGTCCGCGAGACCTGTTAGCGTACAGACGTGGCGAACTTCTTTGTCGAGGGACGTGGGACAACGGCTGTCAACTTTGTCAAAGTGAGCATCGGTCAAACGGCGATGGTGGGGTGCTGGGGCGCAAACATCAACGGCACGTTCCTCACCGTTACATGTAACGATCCGAGCATTGCGTCGGTCGCATCGGGAGGCTCGAAATCTGCCGATGGCATGATTCGCAGCATCGGGATTAAGGGGCTGCGAGCGGGCAACGTAATGCTCGAAGCTCGCCTTGGTCCACGCGGACCCGTTTGGGCGTTCACCCAGGTGGTGGTGGCCGCCGCTGGCGCCTCCGCCACGTCTGCGTTCGACGACGCTTTCGACAATGCCGTGCGAACGAAACAGCTCGTTTTCAACAACCCAGCGGATCTCCGGTTGGTAAACGACATCTCAGCCGGCAAAGAGACCAGTGTCAGGATTGGCCCCGAGCTGCAGGGCTTGCTCGCCATTCTCGCCAAGAGCGGCAAGGTGGTCGTTATGAGTCTCTATCGCCGTGGACAAGGCCCGCATGGCATGGTTCAGCCCGACGGAGCGGTGATCTGTCGAGGGGTCGACATCACGGGCTACGCGGGAGTTCCCATAACCCTGACCAATCGCTCGTTTGCGATCGATGCCGTGACGAATCTGATCTCCCACTTCCCGCCGGGTAGATTCGACTTGGGCTTTCCAAGGCCTGTCGGCGGCAACGGGCCGATGAATTTCGACCCTACGCTAGACGTTTTCTTTTCCGTTCCTGATAAGGCGGCGGCCGACCTATGTTACCTGGGCAAAGCCGTTCATCCCCTCAACGCGATGCTCGAACCGGCGCGCTCACGCGTGCAACAAGCCATGACGAAGAGCGGGGCGAAATTTCCCGTTCTCTTCGCCGATGGTCTCAATCATCTGCACGTGAAGGCTTACTGAGGGTGCATAAGAGTAATCTGACGTGCACGTGGTTCCATTTTGCGGCCGGTTTGTGCCTCGCTTCGGCGTGCAACCGTCACCCTTCCGCTAGACTCGAACCGGTGTCGACGGCTGCGCTCCCGACCGTAACTCCGCTTTCCTCGGCGGTTGCCTCCACACACGCAGCGCCCGCGCTGGATTCCTCAACGCAACCGCCTGGGGCGGCAACTTCGAATGTGCCGACACCTCCAACGTGCAGGCAGTTCGAGGCAGAGCAGGGCTCGCTCGCTACCCGGTGGCCTGACCCGACGTATCTCCCCAAAGTATTGGGCAAGTGCTATCCCACCAAAAGCGGAGCGTGGGCGATACGCTTCGAGCGCATTAAGGCGAGCGAGGGGGTCGCGGTCAGCGCGCGGTTCGTCGTTGTGCACTTAGGCAACGACGGAAAGGTCGTTCCAGCTCCATTTCAGTCGAGCCCCTTCGCGGGCCGACCCGACGCGCCACGGATTCCGGCAGGCAGCAACTATGTCTTGAGTCCGGGCGAGCACTACACCGATGTCTTCGTGCCAGATGTCTTCGACTTCGACGGTGATGGCGATGGCGAGCTCTTGTTCATGGCGCAGGCGTACGTCAGCGAAGGCGGCAAGGTCCCGTTTTCGGGGTCCCAAGTATTCACTTGGCGTTCCGGTGCGGTGACTTCGTACGAGCCGGCAGCCAGGCTAGCTTGGGTGGGAACGAGAGACATCGACGGAGATCATCGTCCCGACTTGATTGGGAGCTATCTGGGGATCTCTGTTGCCGCACACTCGCTAACTGACGGCACATTTTCGCAGACCGACGCGGCGGCCCAAGCGTTTGCGCAAAGGACATGTCCCCCGGGCAAGACCTCTGCATTTCTTTCGGTCGACGAGGATGATGCGGGTTTTCCTGAACTCCAACCAAGCGGTTGGAACGGCGCCTGCGCGCTCCTGTGGGGCGCGACGCCCGAGGTGGTCATCCGCGAAATTGACAAACACTGCGCTGCCGTCGACTGCACGCGCAAAAGCGCCCTCACCGACGAAGTCGTAGACTCCGCCGATATCTACCGAAGTTTAGTTCGGACAAAACCGCCGCTTCGGTTCGACAGACACTGACGACGGCGTGGTACCGGCGCGATTCCCTTGTCGATCGGGACGCGCCGTGAGCCGCGTGGCTTGGGAAAGGTGAGCCTGCTTGAGCTGCTGCCCGGCGCGCTCCTCGAGCGCTCGGATCTCGAGTTGCCGCCGCTGATGCTCCGTCGCCATTACATCGTATCCGTCCGGTCAGCCCCGTTACAGACGAGATCGGTTGTCGCGAGTAAGAGCGTGGCATGGAGAGCCAAGGGAAACGGACGGGGCGTGACGAGTGGTGGAAACGAATCGAGCGTTGGCGCGATAGTGGGCTGAGCGCCGAGCAGTTCGCGGCGGAGCTTGGCATCAACGCGGGCACGCTGAAGTACTGGAAATACCGCCTGGGCAAGGAGCTGACCCGTAGTGCGGCGGCAGAGCCGAAACCGCGACGAGGCAATGCGCCGTCGGTCAGCTCGCTCGTCGAGGTTCACGTTGGTTCGAGAGAAACGGCATGTGCCTCTTGTACAAGCGCCTGCATCAAGCGCGGCTCGAGCTGCCGTCTGCGGGCGCAGGCTCCGCGTCGGTGCACATCGATGCTCAGGCACTCGCGAAGCTACTCGCGGGCGTACCGAAAGAAGTGACGCGCGAAAAAACCGTAGCGCGTGCACGCACGGCTTGACAGCGATCGCAAGATTTTGCATTCGTAGTCGCCGTGACCGAGGCGACGTTCGAAGAGCGTTTGGAAGCGTTCGAAGCGCGCCTCATCAAGACCGAGCGCGAGCGTGACGAGTACAAGAAGCTCGCGTTGCCGACCTCGCACGACCTCTCGTCGAAGCGATGTTCGAGGATGCCTATCGCGAGCCGTACCTGTGCGTCGACGCCACTGGCGTGCTCGTGCTCGCGAAAGACAAATGCCGCAATGGCCACTTCTGGGTGTTAGTAGCCCCAGAAAAGCACGTGCTTTACGGCTAATGCTCGACGAGACGCCCATTCAGGCTGCCCTTCGCTACGCGACCAATCAGCGCATCGCGCTGCAACGCTTCCTCGACGACGGTCGGCTCCCCGCTCACAACAACATCCTCGGCAATTCCGCTCGCGGTTGTCGCCTAGGCATGGCACTCGCACGATGCTTGGGTAAGCGGTCCCGGAATCTGAAGTGGACCCGATCGTCCGAACCAAAAGCGGGGTGGCCTAAGCTTTAACCTGCTCCTGCTCTTGTTTTTCTTAGATCACCAAAGAATATATCTGAGTCAAGGTCGTCAATCGGAATTACGCGTCAGTCACGGTAGGCACGATCCTGGACGCTGTGGTGCTTTAGCGGGGTTTTACGCAGCGGAGAGTTTCACCCCTCGATAGAAGGCATCGGGCGTTCGGTAGCCGAGAGCCTGGTGGGGGCGCACGAGGTTGTAGAATTCGAAATAGCGGCCAATGCCGGCTCGCGCGTCATCGAGGTCTTCGTAGGCGTGCAGAAAGACTTCTTCATACTTGAGCGAGCGCCAGACGCGCTCGACGAAGACGTTGTCGATGCAGCGGCCGCGCCCGTCCATGCTCGACCGCATCAAGGAGCTATTTACCCTGTTCAAGCTGCCAACCCTCGCCTCCGAGTGCGTTCGCCGCTTTCGCGCGGCTCACCACGACGACGCGCTCGACGTCT
>CAXSGJ010000049.1:16431-51946 GCA_964236865.1 uncultured Polyangiaceae bacterium | reverse complement strand
CCACGCGCCGTTCCTTGGCGATCTCCCGTGGGCGGGCCGTGTCGATACGGTCGCTCGCCACCTGGAGCACGTCTTTCGCGTCGCGGGCGAAGACACGCCGGCGCTCGGTAGCGATTGGGACGGCTCGATCATCACCCCCCGTGACATGCCCACCTGCCTCGAGCTGCCCCGGCTCGTCGCCGCGTTGCTGAAGCGCGGTCTTCCCGAGCGCGCGATTCGCAAGCTCCTCGGCCAGAACTTCCTGCGCGTCGTGCGCGAAGTGCGCGGCTGAGCGCCTTCAGCCGGGAGGAACTCTAGCGTCCCCCGGGCTCTGGCTCGGCGTCCCGCTCGCGGCTCAGATCTCCAACACTGCCACCGGTCCGCGGTGCTTCTTCTCGAGCTCGGCTTCTTCGATCTCGACGCTGTCAATCTCGTCGTCGGCGTCGTCGTACTTGGTGCCGACCATGTCGGCCTTCGAAAGCTGCGGTAGCCGGCGCTTGCCGACCGGGCCTTCGTCCACGAAGTCACGAAGGAACGACATGTCGCGCAGCGCCTCGAGCTTTGCGAGGGCTTTGACTTCGACTTGACGAATGCGTTCTCGGGTCAGGTTCATGATCGCTCCCACGTCTTCCAAAGTAGTGCCGCCACGGTCGGAGATATCGAGCGCGCAGGACTCGCCGAGCTCCCACACTTCCAGGTCGGGAAAGTTCAACTTAATCGCGCCGGTGCGCGGCGATACATCAATGAACAAATGATGCTTACAAGACACGTAGGGGCACGGCCGCGGTCCCTCGGCGCACTCGGCGCGCGCCATCGGCTTGTAGTAATCGGTTTCGGGGTACAGCAGCTTGCCGATCTCGAGCTCGCGCTTCGTCATGCGCTTGACGCTGATCGTGCGAGCGCGCACGTCGCGCTTCCGGCGCGACCGACGCTGCTCACGCGTGATCGCTTCGTCTTCAGCGATCGCGGTCGCGCCGTCGATTAGAAATTCGGTTTTTTCGAGAATCGAATTTTCCGTGCCGAGCTTGTTTGGTTCCATGGCTGCCTCCGAGTTGTCTTCTGCCGTCGTTGAGTGCGCGCACGAAACCGTTCGCGGTCGGACCTTGCCTGGCCGCGCGGCATCGTCTGTTAGAAAGTAGCGTTCGTCGATTGCGACAGTCGTGCGTGACGATCTCGGTCGTCACTTGGACTTAGCTAGTCGCAATGTCCCGTTCCCTGCGCGTAGACCTGATCCCCAGGTTCGCCGCATTCCGAGCTTGGCTCAGGATGCCGCGACGCTCTCCAGCCTCGTCCTCTTCGTGAGCTTGTCTTCGATGGCGACCAGTCGCGCCATCAAGTCTTTGCTGAGACCACGCGCGTCCAGCACATCTCGGTGTACGGCTTGCGCGGAGCGCTCCTGTTTGCGCTCTTTGAGCACGCCCTCGAGCTTTTTGAAGATTCGTGTCAACATTTGCTCGAGTTGCTCTACGTCGTTGCGGATGAACAAAAATTCGCGCTGAATCTGCTCGATGGTGTAGCTCTCGGACATCATCTGTTTGATCCGCAAAATCTGACGCACCACGCTCACTGGGTACAGCCCCTGTGAACCCTGGTGCTTCCCCTTGCGACCCACCCGGACGCTGCGAGGCAAGAGGCCGAGCTGCACGTACTTGCGCAAGGTTGCTTCGCTCATTGCTACATCGTGCGAAGCGAACACGTCCAAGATCTCCACCGACGTGAGCCCGCTCGCGTGCTTGCGTTCGAGCTGGCCGAGGGTAGTTTCGTCGATCACGGGCGGTTCCGAAGCGCGCTAGGGGGACATCGCGTCCCGTCTCCCAGCGCGTGCGAATATATTCTATTCAGTGGAACGCCCAAAGGACTTTATCTGCAAATATTTGCGCATGGAACGCGAACGCCCCATGCAAGCTGTTTGCGATCGTCGCTATGACATTCACTGTCATGTTCAATGGAATGTCCATGGAGCTGATACTTCGTCCATACGCACATGGAACCACATGCATTTGGCTGCGCGCCGCGCGCGCTGTGGAATGTGCGCGTGAAACGCGCGCGACACTTGCAACACGTCAGCCGTGCCAGTGTTTTGACGAGGCGCGCTCTCGCGAGCTACGCGCGCGAGCGAGCCTGCTACTTCGATAAGCGTGCGCACGGAGTCGCGACGTCGCGCTCGGTCTGATGTAACTCGTCCGGCACGCGGCTCGCCGGCGATGTTCGAGCGCAGTCGCGCGGAAGGGTCGACGGTCGCGGGGCAGTCAGAGCGTTCCACCGCGAGCAGGTTCAAGGGTTGTGGTAGCCTCGTTTCGGGATGGCCGGTCCGGTACACCGCGACGTGACCGCGAGCGGCGTTCGCCTGCGCGTGGCAGAAGCGGGCAGCGGTCCGCCGCTGATCTTGATCCACGGCCTCTTCGTCGATCACACGAGCTGGGATCTGGTCGTGCCCGCGCTCGCCGAGCGCTTTCACGTCGTCGCGCCAGATCTGCCGGGCTTCGGTGCCAGCGAGAAGCCGCCACCCAGCCGCTTCCCCTACGGCATCGAGGCTTTTGCCGAGGCGATCGCCGACCTCTACGCAGGGCTCGAACTCGGTCCGGCGGCGGTCGTCGGCCACGCGCTCGGAGGCGCCGTAGCGCTCACGCTCGCGGCGCGGCACCCAGAGCTCGTATCTCGCCTCGTGCTGATCGACGCGCTCTGCTACGACAGCGGCGCGGGGCGTTACGGCGGCCTTGCGCTCCTGCCTTTCGTCGGCGGCCTCATGCTCAAGCAGCTCTGGGGGCGAGGGCTGTTTCGCCGACACTTTCAGGAGACCGTGTTCGGCCCGACCTCGAGCATCGCCCCGCCTCGTATCGATCGCTATTTCGACGCCTTCAACGCACCTGCGGCTCGTAGCAGCGCGCTCGCGACTTTGCGAGCGACCGTAGACACGCGCGGTATCGTCGCCCAGACTCCGCGTATTCAAGCCCCTGCGCTCGTGATCTGGGGCAGGCACGACCGCGTTTGGCCGGCAAGCTTGGGTCAGCGCCTGTCGCGCGAGATTCGCGGCTGCGGTTTCGAGTTACTCGACTCGGGTCATTCACCGCACGAGGAACGGCCGGGCGAGATCGTGCGAATCTTGATCCGTTTTCTAGGCGACGAACGGCGCTCGAAATTTTAGCGAGCCGCATCCGCACGAATTTGGCCAACCCGATAGGCAGCGCCTAGCGTCACGGGATGAGAACCCGGACCTCGCTTTTCGTGTGTTCGCTGCTCGCGGGGTGCAGCAATGGCTTGCCGGCCGTGCGATCGCTGAGCCGCGCGACCGATGCGCCCGCTGATCTGCAGCGCGTCTCAGCTCCTGGCAATGGAGCCGCGCGCCTGGGACCGCCGAATCCAAGCGGGCTCGGGTTTCGTCGTATCGACCGATCCGCGATCGCCCTTAGGAGCACGCGCGATTGATCACAACGGGAACGCGGCAGTCGGCGGTTTTTCCGAAGGCGGTGCAGCCGGTGGCTCGGGCGTGTCTACGGTCGGCGGCTCCGGCGCTGGGCTGGGCTTGGGCGGTCGCCGCCCCGCGCGGGGGCGGCAGCCGCGTTGGACATGGCCGGCTTCGGCTTAGGTATGACCTCTGGCGGCAAAATAGGCGCTGAGGGGGACGCAGGAGTGGCGACCGCGCCGGGGCGCGCTTCAGCAGCCGGCCGGGGCGCTGGGGCCGCAACGTCTGACGCTGGCGGAGCCGGAATGATCTGGGTCACGGCCGGGAGGGCCTCCACGGGCAGCGCCGCACTGCCTGGGGTCGCGGCCGGCACTTTTGGAGCGACCAGCGCGGGCGCAGTCGACGACTCCGGGTCGGCGGGCGTCGCTGAATGGCGCCCTCGCCAGAGCGCTACGCACGGCATGGCCAAGATGAGCCCGATGGCGAGCGACACGTATTTGATATTGCGCTCACGCCGGGCTTCCTGCTCGGGCGTTCGCGGCACCGCTCTCAGCGGGCCATGGTGATCGTGCAGATCGTGATCGTGAAGGTCGTGCGCGCCGTGCCCCTCAGCGTAGCTGCCGGCTTCACCGGCTGAGAAGAACTCGTCGTGGGCGTCTTCACCGAAGGCTGAGTGCACAAGCCCCGGCGACCCCGCCTCCAAGGGCGGCGACTCCGGCTCGGGGCTGAAAGGAGGTGCGGGCGATGCCTCCGATACCGTCACCCCCGCGACCGCTAACAGCCGCGCTTCTGAAGACGGCGCCTCGGGTGCGGGCGCGGGTGCGTCCAGCATTGGCGCTTCGGGCGCGGGTGCCGCTGCCAGCTCGGGCGAGCCGACGATGATCGTCTTCGAGGCGTCGAGCCGAGGCGCGTCTTTTGATCGTACCGGCTCAGCCTCACTTGCCGCGTCCGCCACTGGCTCGGGCTCGGCCTCGGCGGGCTCGGCCCGGGCGGGTGCCAGTGCTACGAATCCCGGCTCGGGCGCCTCCGCTTCGGGCGGGGGCTTGGGCGCAGTGACGGTAGCGGTTGCAGCAACCGGGGCGGCGGCCGCCGTCTCGTCCTGTTCTTCGTCCTTTCGGGGCGTGGGAAAGGGAATGACCTTAGCCGCTCCGTTCAGAGCTTCTTGAGCATCGCGGAGTGATGTATCGAGCGCGGCCGAAGCACTCTTTGGTACCAACGGCCCGAGACCGGCGTGCGTGCGGTGGGCCGCTCGCGAATCGAAGGCTGAGAGCGCCTCGACTGGGGCTTCAGCCGCTTGATGCACTGACGGCATGACGACCCGCGAACGCCCGCCGCGCTCCGCGGCGAGGCTCGCGGCCTCCCCATTCATGGGGCGCAGCCCCGGTATCGTAGCCGGCGGTGAGCTGAGCGCGGACAAGGGCGGCGCCGAGGGGCGCCAGGACGGCGCGGCGACCTCGTTCACTTGTAGGCGTGACTCACTGCTCCGATCGGGGACCAGGTCGGCGTGGTCGTCGACGGCATTGGACGCCGAAGTGGCGCGCGGCTCGGCCTCGCTCGGCACGACGTCCTCGTCCGACGCCGCCTGGCCAACCACGAGCAAACCCTCGAAGTAGAGTTTCGTGATCGTACTCAAGGTGGAGAGGTCTTCGAACGGCGACTCATCGACCACGTCGATCAGCGTGCGCTTGCCGTCGAACAACCTCAAAATACCGTTCAACTCGTCCGGGATCTCGTTCAAGCGCTCGACCAGTGGCTCGTGCGCTACCTCGAAGATCGTCTTCATGGATGGCAGCTGCTCACAGAGCCTGCCCCACTCGTCCACCCGGCGCATGCCCTCCATCAGCAAGCCCTGCGTCGAGGTTGGGATGATGTCGTCGTTGACGACGGGACAGAATTCCACCTCGAAAGTGCCCGACGTCCAGATCAACGAACGGTACACGGCCTCTTCACCGCGCAGCGGCCCGAGCTGGGCGTCGACCACCTTGCCGTCCCGAAAGAAGACGCGCACCTCACGCCGGCCATCATTGATGCGGGCGACGCCGCTCTTGCGGCTGACCTCGAAGGTCTGCAGCAGATCGACCACGCCCATGTCCTCGAGCGAACCGCTCAGACGCGTACGGCGACTGGTCGGCATACTCGTCGTGGCCATCTTTTCTTGTGTGCGTCGAGCGAGCAGCAGATTGACTCTCGCAATCAGCTCGCGCACGAAGATAGGTTTGGTGAGATAGTCTTCGACGCCGAGCTCGAGCCCACGGATCTTGTCCTCGATCGATTTTTGGCTGGTCAAAAACACGACCGGGAGTTGGGCGAACTCCGCATGTTCCTTGAGGCGGCGGACGAGCTCGTAGCCGTCGAGCCGCGGCAAGCGCGTGTCGGTGAGAATTAGATCTGGGACCGAGAATTCAATCTTGGAAAGCGCGTCGGCCCCGTCCGTTGCGGTGGTCACGCTGTAGCCAGCCTTTTTCAGGCTGACCTCGAGCACCCGCACACTACGAGGATCTGCATCGACCAGAAGGAGTTGCTTTTTTGCCAAGAGACTTCAGCCCACGTCGAGTTACGGCGAAGAGTCTCGGGCTTGGGCCATGCTGTCAAGCCCGCACTCGAGTCAGAACGCCAACCTATTTCGATATCTGTCTTCGCTTCGGAAAGCTTCGCAAAGCGTGGGCGACGAGCGCCTCGCATTCACCCGCTAGCCATAGCGCACTCGACGCGGCGCGCCCGTGACATTACTTACGCGACCTGGCCCAGGGATCGACGATCTCGGATCCGCCTACGGGCGATGCCTTTGGGCGTGATGCGGCGGTCACCGGCGTCGCCCGTCGAGGCGCTGCCTTTCGCAACACCGAATTCGCGGTGACGGCGCCTGCGCTCGGGGCGGGCGACGCTGTGACCGAACGGGGGCTTGGAACAGCCGCGGCCGGCGTCTCAAGCTGCGCGCTCGCGGGCGATGCGCTGAGAGATGGCGGTGAAAGACGAGCGAGCGCAGCGAGCGAAAAGCCCGAGGAAGCGGCGGCACCGACCGAGCCCCGTGAACCAGACGAGACCCCGAAGCGCGCCGGAAAAGATCGCCAGAACAACACGCCGCCGATGCCTGCCAGAAACAGTACGGCGATTACGCTGACGAACCCCCACGGCGTCCGTTTTACGAAGGAGCGCTCGCCGCGCAGCGAAAGCTCCTCGTGGCTCGGGAGCTCTAGCTCGTCGGCGAGCAAGGGGAGCCCTGGCCCGCGCACCCGCGCGGCGACCACGGGCGGTTTACCGGTGCCGAGCAGCACGCGATCCAAGTCGGCAACTAGCTCGCGCAGGGTCCCGTAGCGTTGGTCGGCCTTCTTCTCCAGGCAGCGCAGTAAAATCGTCTCGAGCGCGCCGAGCTGGGCCGTGCCGGGCAGTTGGCTGGGCGGCGTGGGGGCCATGTACATGTGCTTCGTGAGCACACCCATGTAGCTATCGGCCTCGAACGGCACGCGGCCAGTGAACATCTCGTACATCACCACGCCCAACGCGTACACGTCGGCGCGGTGATCGGTGAGCTCACCCATGGCCTGTTCTGGGCTCATGTAGTGCGGTGTACCGAACACCATGCCGGCTCGCGTCAAGCGGCTCGCGCCGATCACTTTGGCCAAACCAAAGTCCACGATCGTGACGCGGTCGCGGCCGCCCTCGGCGGGCGAGATATGGATATTGTCGGGCTTCAAATCTCGGTGAATGATCGAGCGCTCGTGGGCCGCACCCAGTGCCTCGGCGATTTGGCGAATGATCCCGATGGCGCGCGCGGCCGGGATCGGCCCGCCGCGCCGGATCATCGATGCCAGTGATTGTCCCTCCAGCAGCTCCATCACGAAGTAGGGCTGGCCGCTCGACAGCTTTCCGAAATCAGTGATCTCTACGAGCCCGGGGTGCGATACGGAAGCGGCGGTGCGCGCTTCTTGGGTAAAACGCGCGGCGATTTCGGGATCGCTAGCCAAGTCTTTGCGCAGCGCCTTGAGCGCGAACCGTTTGCCCAACGCGCGGTGCCGGGTCTCGTACACAATCCCCATGCCGCCCTCCCCGAGCACGGACAGCACCTCATAGCGCCCGTCCACGACACTGCCAATCAACGCGTCCAAAGCCGGGTCCCACTCAGGAGCCGGGAGCAGCGGCTCGCCGTCGAACGGGCAGAAGCGACCGTCGGGCGAAAAGTGGTTGGCGCAACGCGGACAGACGGTCGCCCGCGCCCGGGCCGTGGGTATCACCGTGACCGCGGCACCGACTGGGCCGCGCCCGAATTGGAGAAGCGTGTCGTCCACGGTTGGCGCTGATCTTAGCACCGCTCTGGCCGGCACTCTGCGCGTCCGGCGGGCTTTGGCTCAGCCGGGCGCGACTTGATGCCCACACTCCGCGCAGAAGCGCGCGCTTGGCGGATTCGCAGCGCCACAAGAAGGGCAGCGCAACGGAGCCGCGCTCGGGGCGGCGGGTGGAGGGCCGTAGCCGCCCGCCGCCCCCGTTGCTGGTCCGTAGCCGGGAGGCGGTCCGTAGCCGGGAGGCGGTCCGTAGCCGGGAGGCGGATTGGCCTGCGGATAGCCGGGCGGCGGGTAGCCCGCGCTCGGACCGGGACCGTAGCCCACGGCTTGGCGGGCTCCGTAGTTGAGGCCAGCGCCGAGCGCCATGCCCGAGGCCAACCCTCCTGCGGCGGTCGCGTCCCCGCCCTTGGCCATGCCTTGGCCGAGCCCGAGCGTGGCTTCCGCTTGGGCGTACTGCTGGTACCGCCCGACGTCCATTTGGTTCACGTAGCGCTGACGATTCATGAACTCCTGGTCGAGCTCGAATTGACGTTGCTGCGCCTGCGCCTCCGCTTGCGAGATGCCAATTTTGGCTTTGCGAGCGTCGACCTTGGCTTGCACGATCTGATCCTGCATCTCGTCCACGCGCCTCTGGTCTTCGTCGTTCAAGCTGATGTTCAGCTTGGCGATGGCGCTGACCTTGACGCCGATGTTCGAGAGGTCCGGGCAGTCGTTGACGATCGCACGAGCCACGTCGGGGCCAGAGCCGCCAACGTCCATCAGCGTCAGCTCGCCGGCTTTGATCATGCGGCTGAGCGTGGATTTCAAGCCCATGAACAACATGTCACGGACCCAGTTCATGCTCTGGTCCACGTTGCCGCCGCCCTGGCCCACGAACCCGATCACGAACTTGACCGGATCGACCACGCGAAACGAATACGTGCCAAAGGCGCGCGGCGTCACGCGAATGTCGAGCTCTGGATCCCGCATGGACCCAATCTGATCGCCGAAAGCCTGGTTGAAGATGTCGCGCGTGGTGACGAAAAAAATCTCGCTGATGAAATAGTTTCCGCCGGTGAACGAGTCGATGAGCTTGCCGATGAACGGGTAATTGCCGGCCTGCAGCGTGTGCGGCGAGCCCTGGCTGCCGAGCGCCGCCACGTAGCTGCCGTTTTTGAAAAACAGCGCAACCTCGTCGGAGTCGACGGTCAGCTGGCTCCAGAACGGGAAGTTCTGGTCCGGATGCTTGTAAACGATTTTGCTCTTCTCGGAGTCCGGCCGCGCAATCATCATCCGCTGCACGCCGCCCTTGACGAAATCCATGATGCCCATGCTGAACTCCTCGAGCTCTTTCTGCGGTGAGTACGCGGTTAGAGTTGAAAGATTATCATCATACGGCCCGCGGCGCGAGCTGCTACGGTTCCGAGATCCGTCATGTCCGTCACGCCCGTCACGCCTGTCACGCCTGACACGCAAGCTGACTCGCAAGTCGCGGACGTCGACCTAGAAACGCTACCTGCGGCAGCTCAGCGCGTGCTGTCCGCGGGCGCGCCCGCCGCCGTGAAGCTGATGGCGGCCCGCGGCGTCATCCCCGGCGCGAAGCCGGGGGACATCGTGACCGTTGTCTCGGTGCTCGCGGCCAGCGGCGACCCGCAGCTCGCCGAGACCGCACGCGCCACGCTGGCCAAGCTCCCTGCGCCGATCCTGCAGGGCGCGCTCACCGCGGATCTGCCGAGCCGCGTGATCTTGGAGCTCAGCCGGGCCTATCCGAACGACTACGGCGTGGTGACCGCCCTGCTGCGCATGGCGCGCATTTCGGTCAGCGCCTTAGAGCTCATGGCGGACGCAGCGGACGAGCGAGCGGGCGAGATCATCGCCACCAATGAAGAGCTGATGCTGAAGAGCCCGACCGTGATCGAGAAGCTCTACATGAACAAGCGCGTCCGAATGTCGACTGCAGATCGCTTGGTCGAGCTCGCGGTCCGGCACGGCCTAGAGCTCAAGATCCCAGCCTTCGCCGAAGCCGCGCAGGCGATCAAAAACGAGCTCATCATGGAGCCCGCGGAGGACCCGTACTTCGACGATGTGTTGTTCAAAGAAGCCAACCTGCTCGGTGAAAAACTCAAGCTAGACGCAGAAAATCCCGACACCCATGAGCTGAACGAAGAGGGCGAGGAGAAGGTGAAGGAAGCCGTGCTGCCGCTGCACGCCAAGCTCGCACAAATGACCGTCAGCCAGAAGATCCGCGCCGCGACGCTCGGCAGCACGGGCGAGCGCTTGATTCTGGTGCGCGATCCGAACCGGCTGGTGTCGACCGCAGCGGTGAAGAGCCCCTTGATGCGCGAGAACGAAGCCGCACAAATCAGCGCCAGCCGTGCGGTGTCCGACGATGTGCTCCGGCAAATCGCCCTCAATCGCGAATTTACGCGGAGCTATCAGGTCAAGATCAACTTGGTCATGAACCCGCGCACACCGTTGACCTTCTCGACGCGTTTGATCCCACATTTGCGAGATAGCGACCTGCGCATTTTGTCCAAGAGCAAGAACGTGAGCGCGGCCATCGGCCAAGCCGTGCGCCAGCAATTGTCTAAAAAGACTTACGGCTAGCGCTCGACCGGCTCGCCCGGGTGCCGGTGGGCCCGCCGGTGACGGCTTCAGATCCGGAAACGCCCGGGCCCGATCACTGCGGAGTCTCCACGATGTGGCGGAACTTCTTGGCCTTGGCGATGCGCATTGCGCGCTGGTCCTCCGCCTGCTTCACCTTGTCCGGATCCACGAGGAACGGCGATAAGCGCTCCATGCGTTCGAACTTGGCCTTATAATCAGCGGCTTCGAACTTGCTTTTGAATGGGCCGATGCGCACGCGCTGCCACAGACCGCGGTCGGGCACGTACGCCGCCTGACGGAAAGCGCGGTGGCCGCGTTTGCGCAAGTCCTCGACCAACCGGTCGGCGTCGGTTTGCTCGCGGTAGCTAGCCACCTGCAACTGGTAGCCGCCCTCCATGCCCGAAGGCGCAAGCTCGGCGCCCTCCGCTACGGTGGAGGCCGACTGCGCCATGACCGTGAGCGAGTCCTTCGGGTCGGTCGTCACCGGCGTCGCGCTGAGCAAGGTGCCGACCGGCAGCGGCACGACCGGCAAGCGATCGGTCGGCGGAGGCGGCGAGCTCGGAATGGCCGAAGGCTGATCGGCACCGGGCTGTTCGACCAGCCGTCCGCGTTCGTCCTTGACCGCCGCGAGCGCGGTCGTTGGCTTCTGCGAATCGCTCAAAATCCCGGGAAACGTCACGTCCCGCCCGTCGAGTTGCTCGGCGGGTGTCGAGTCATTCTTGGCGCTCTTCACCAGCTCAGCGAGCGGGTCGCGCTCCGTACGCGCGGGCGGCCCCGTGCGCTTGGCCATGACCAAGGCCACGGTGACTAGGGCCGCGCCGCCCAGGGAGGCAAGCAGCAAGGCCCCCAGCCGCGACGAGCTCGACGCGCCGCGGTCTTGTTCTTGAATCTGCTCCAAATCTCGGAGGTTTGACGACGTCATGCGGTCCGGAAAGGCTTACGCCACGAGCAAAAATTGGCCCAGTTTTTTGATGGTCAAGGCGTGCGTCGTGGCGCGTCGAAGCCTTCGGCGTCGCGGGCGACCCGCCGACCTCGTGGTGTCGCGGTCAGTCTTTAGCGCGCTCCAACACGCCGAGCAGCGCCTCGGCCTTCCACAACGTCTCTTCGACCTCTCGCTCCGGGTCGCTGTCGGCGACAATGCCACCGCCCGCCCAGTAGTGGCCCTGCCCCTCGCGGACCGTCAACGTTCGAATCGCCATCGCGAGCTCCAGACTCCCATCGTGGGCAAGGGAGCCGAAGGCCCCGGTGTACAAGCCGCGCCGCTCGGCCTCGAGCTCAGCGATCAGGTCCATGGCCCGCACCTTGGGCGCGCCCGTCACGCTACCGCTCGGCAGCATGCAGCGCAGAAGCTCGTGCCGCGTCACCTCTGGGCGGAGCTCGGCCTGGAGCGTCGCAACGCGGTGCAGCACGGTGCCGTGGGACTCGACGTGCGGCGGCACGGTCAGGCGCACGGTGCCCGGACACGCCAGCCGCGCCAGATCGTTCCGCTCCACGTCCAGCACCATGGTCAGCTCGGCGCGCTCTTTCGGATCCAGCTCGAGCTCGCGGCTGCGCTGCGCGTCTCGTTCACCGTCACCGAGGCGCGGCCTCGTACCCTTGATGGGAGACGTCAAGATCGCACCGGAAGTATCTGTACTCACGAATAATTCTGGCGAGAGCGAGACCACATCCAGGCTGCCCCAGGACAGCGCCGCGGCGTACGGCGGTCGACCGCGTTCGAGCAAGCAGGCGAGCACATCCCAAGCCGAGCCGCGGACCTCCAGCTCGAAGCGGCGCGCCAAGTTGACCTGATACAGCTCGCCGGCGCGCACGTGCTCCAGCGCGCGCAGAATGCGTGCGCGATGCAGCGCGGGATCCTCGAAGGCCGCACGCGCGCGGATCGCCACCTTCGGCGCCGCTGGCGCCGGCTCAGCGAGCCGCGCCGCAAGCTCCCGAGTCTGGCGGCGATCCTCCCCCACCACGGACACCTGGCCGGACTCGATCACCGCGACCGCGGAGTAACGCAGCCAGTGCGGCTCGACGACGTGCGGCGCGCTCCGTAAGCCGCCATGGTTCGCTCGCTCGAGATCGCGCCGGCACTCATAGGGCAGCACGCCGACCCAGCGCGGCGTCCCCGCCCAGGGCGAGCCGGGTGCGAGCGGCAAGGCAGGCTCCGGATCGAGCGCGCGGCTATGCTCGACCGGGTCGCAAGCCAGGTAGGCGCGAGTCCCCTGCTTTCCCCACCACAGCGAGACCGAGGCCCGGCCCAATAAACGTTGCGCCAGCCGCACGGGATCAGCGTCGCCGACCGGCAGCTCGACCCGCAGCGCCTCAAGCATGGCGCTGAATGACCCGGCCGCTCGGCGCGACAATCGCATCACGCAACGGCGCTTCGACCGTTGCCCCATCACACACCAGGCAGCGTTCGAGCAGACCGAGCCCGAGCACGCGTGCCCCCGACCCGATCACGCTCTGCCGCAGCTCGACCGTTGGCGCGACCTGGGCCCCGGGGGCCACGAACGCGACCTCTCGTCGGGCAAGGAGCCAAGCCAGGTTCGCGTCCAAGAGGCGGTTGGGATCGCCAGCGTCGATCCACGGCGCGCTCACGCGGATGCTGGCCACGACCCCGCCCGCTCGCAGCAGCGGCAGTGCCACATCCCCGAACAAGCAGCCGCGGTCGGGCAGCGCCGCAAGCACCTGCGCGCCCAATGCCAGCACCCCCACATAATCACCGCCCTGCACTTCTTCGCCGAAGCGCTCCCCGCGCAGACGGACCACCTGGCCATGCCCGTTCAGACCGACCGTACCCTCACCCAACGCACGGGGGGCGACGCCCAAGCAAAACGAGTCCGGCTCGGTCCCCGCCAAGATCTGATCGATCGGCGGATCGACCAAGATGTCTCCGTTCCAAACCAAGACCGGAGAGCTCCGAAGCTCGGCGCGCGATCCCGCAACGCCGCCTGCGGTGCCCTTGATCTCGTGTTCGACGACCACGCTCAGCCGCATGGGCGAGCGCATGCGAGAAAGAACCGACTCGAACTGCGCTGCCAGGTGGTGCACATTGACCGCGGCCTCCGTGAACCCCGAGCGGCTCAAGCAGTCCAGCACATGCTCCAGGATCGAACGGTCCCCGACTGGCACGAGGGGCTTCGGCAGCTCGTCGGTCAGCGGGCGCAGGCGGGTGCCAAACCCCGCACATAGGACGATCGCGGAGGCCATCGCTGCAGCGTAGCGTGCGGGGGCGCGTGGCCCAACTCCGCATCTGCCGGCTCGCGACCGTAAAACTCGCCCCCTTTGCGCGAAGCGTGTTAGCGCCAAGGCATGAGCGCTTGGTCCGTCACGTGCTGCACGCTGCTTTCAGCTGTTTGCGCCTTCACGCTGCTGAGTGCCGGCTGCGGCACCGACGCCAAAGGCATCGACGAGTGCCGAGAGATCGAGCAAGCGCGCTGCAGCGCGGCGCAACGCTGCGGCACCGTGAGCGACGTGCCGGAATGCCAGCGCTTTTACCGCGACCAATGTCTGCACGGCCTCGCCGTCGCTGCGCCGGGCGCGGCCGCGGTGAAAGCCTGCGTTGCAACCATCCAGGCCGCGGGCAGCTGTGCCATGGAGGACGCCGACAGAAAGCTCTCCCAGTGCAAGGCGAGTGTGAGCATTAGCGCGCCTCAGGCCAAAACGGCTTGCGACGTCGTGGCGAACCCCGAATATGCCGAAGAGTGCGCGTTCTTGCTGCCGGACGCGGCGGCCGGAGGCGCGAGCAACTCGGGTGAAGAGGGAAGCGCGGGCGCAGAATAGCCGAGGGCTACCGCCGGCCGCTGATTCGGTCCTGCGGCCGCTCGGCGCGTGTCGTTCAGCGCCGCCCCCGAAACGCGTGCACTTATCGACGCGCCGGTGCTAAACGAAGCCGGCCGATGCGCGCCGCTTTTCAATTTCTAGGCTTCAGCTTGGGCCTCGCGGCGCTGGCTTGCGGCAGCAGCTCGACCAGCACGACCACCATCACACGGCCCAGGTTGGTGGCGGTTTCCCCCGAGGACTTCTTGGGCGATCTCGGCTGCGGGGAAGACCCGGGTCAAGTGCAGAGCTATGTCGCTACTTTATTCGATGTAACGCCGTTGGCGAGCGGGGCGGCGCCCGACCCCGGGTATCAACTGCCTAGCTCGCCGCCGACGTCGTGCTCGTTGCCCGCCACGTTCTCCTTTGTCGTCGCGGGGCATCGCTACCTGGCGCAGGTGGACGGGTACGACCAACCGCCCCTCGGGCAGCCGACCCATGGCGGCAATCACCGCCCGGCCGCACTCGAGCCGGTTGCACCCGGCGCGCGCCTACAACGAGATAGCTCGTCCGGCGAACGCGTCTCGCCGCGCTGGGTTGCGACGTGCAGCGCCTACCCACCGTCAGCCACGATGGATGGCGGCAGCTACGTGAGCTTTGGCGGCGCGTCTTCAGTGACGGAGGACGCGGCAGGAGCGGCCGGCGAAAACGGAAGTTTGAACGGCGTCGTCAGCTACGAAGGCCTGACGCAGACGCCGCACGACTGCGGCAGCGGCCTTCGGCCCGTCGCTGACTAGGGGCCCGCGACTGGCTAATATCCTGGGGCCGCGCTCGCGCCGCTCCCCCTGTCCTGAATCGAGGCTGCGGGTTGGCCGCGGATCCTTGCGGGAGGAGCGGGGCGAAGCTATTCCCTTTGAGCGAGATGCCGAACTACCCCGGTGAGTACTCAGCCCCCAGCATGCCCCGTCCGGGCCGGGTCGTCACCGTGGCCATGGGCCTGGTGGGCGGACTGTGGCTGGCGTTTGCCGTAGGCATGCACTGGGCCGGCGTATCGGCCGAAGTGTTCGAGCTCTTTTGCGGCAACACGCTGCTGATTTTACACGGTCAAGTGTGGCGGCTGATCACCGCGCCGCTGTTACAGGCGCCCGATCAATTTTGGCACGTGCTCGGCGTCATCTTGGCGCTTTATTTCTTCGCCGTGCCGCTCGAGCGCGATTGGGGCTCCAAACGCAGCGCCCAATTTCTGCTCTGGCTGATGGTGATTCCATCGCTCGTACAGGTCCTGTTCGATCTCGCGCTGCCGCCGAACGTGGGCCGATTTTTGGCTGGGCCATTTTGGTTTGGTGGGCTCGCGGCATCTGGCGGCCTGACCGTTGCCTGGGCGCTCCACAATCGGGGTGCGGTGGTGCGCTTGTACGGGATCTTGCCCGTCACCTCACGCACGATGATCCTGATGGTGCTCGGCACACCGCTGCTCTACCTGATTTTTCGTACGACCCCGGCAGAGGGCATCCCCGCCTTGTTCGGCGGAGCGTTCGCTGGCTGGCTGTTGGGTGGCAGTACGCCGTCACCCGCTCGCCGCTATTGGCTCAGGCTACGTATCAATCGGCTGGACGCAGAGGTGCTGCGCGAGTCGGCGCAACGCAAAAAGCGCGTCGAACGCTCGCGGCTGAAAGTCATCGAAGGCGGCCGCGCCAAACCGAGCAGCCCGCCGGAAGAGGGCCAAAAAGGCCGTGGCCCGGACGGGCGCTGGCTCAACTAGTGGGCTTGCGCCCTCGCATCGGGGCCGTGCCGCCCATTCATTTGGCAACTAAGTCGACCTGCGTGGCGTGGCTCGCGTCCGCGCCCAGGAAGCGACCGGCGACGACAGAAAAGCTCGCCGGCAGGTCGGTCACCAAGAGCTCGAGCTGCGCGCCGGCCGCGTGCTGGCCGTGACTCGGGGCCAGCCGCTCGTCCGCAATCCACTCCGCGACCACCGCCGCGGTGGCCTCCGCGCTGTCGACGACCGGCACCGGACAGCCTGCGAGCTCCGCCGCGACCTCGGCGATGAGGCCCTTCAGCAGCGGGAAATGGGTACAACCGAGCACGACTACAGAGGCGCCCGCCGCGATCAGCGGCTCGAGGTAGCGGCGCACGACCAAACGCGGCACCTCGCCCTCAACCCAGCCCTCTTCTGTGAGGGGCACCAAGAGCGGCGCCGGCAGGGCCACCACCTCATAGCGTGTCGACAGCTGACCGACCGCGCGCGGATAAGCGCCCGACGCAATCGTGCCCGTCGTGCCTAAAACGCCGATCTTCGGCAGCTTGCCGCGCACGGCAGGCAGAGCGCTGACCGCCGCAAGCGCCGCGCGCGCGCCGGGTTCGATGACGCCAATGATCGGCAGGTCGAGCTCCGCGCGCAAGATCTCGATCGCCACGGCGCTGACCGTGTTGCACGCCACCACGATGCCCTTCACGCCGCGTTCGAGCAAAAGCTCCGAGCAACCGCGCGCGTAGCGCACCACGGTTTGCGCGGAGCGGGTGCCGTACGGCACGCGCGCCGTATCGCCCAAGTAGATGATGCGCTCGTTCGGCAGGGCGGACAGGAGCGCGCGCGCGACGGTCAAGCCGCCGAGCCCGGAGTCGAACACGCCCAGCGGGGCGGCGGGATCCCGAGGGCCGCGCAGGCCACCCGCCGAGCTCGTCAGACGTCCTCGATGCGCAGGATGCGCGGGGTGCCCTTGAGGAAGGCCTTGCTCTCGATCATTTTCACCGCACGGCGTAGCGCGCCTTCCTGACAGCGGTGAGTGATGATGCACACCGGCACCGCGTCGTCCGCTTCCAGCGCGCGGCCCTCTTGCACCATCTGTTCGATGCTCACGCTCTCGGCGCCGAGGGCTGAGGCGATGTGCCCGAGTACGCCCGGGTGATCGCCGACCGCGAAGCGCAGGTAGTATCGCGTTTCGACCTCTTCAATCGGCATGACCGGTCGTTGCTTGAGCTGAATGCCGCGGGTGGCGAGCCCCGGTTGGCCCTCGATGCGTGAGCGAGCGACGTCCACGATGTCGGCCACGACGCTGACCGCGGTGGGCATGTCCCCCGCGCCGCGCCCCACGAGCAAGCAGGGTCCGAGGGCGCGCCCCTCCACGAACACTCCGTTCAGCACGCCGTCTACGTTGGCCAAGACGCTGTTTTTGCGCACCAACGCGGGATGGACGCGCAGCTCGACACGCTCGCCGCGGTCGTAACCAATCCCCAAGTGTTTGATGCGATAGCCGAAGCGATCGGCAAATTGTAAATCTACCTCTTCGATTTCACTGATGCCCTCGACCATGATGTCGGCCGCATTCACGCTCGCGCCGAAGGCCAGCATGCTCATGACGACCAATTTTTGCGCCGCGTCGTGGCCGCCGACGTCCAAGGTTGGATCGGCCTCGGCATAACCGAGCTCCTGCGCTTGGGTCAACGCCACATTGAAGCTCATGCCTTCGCGCATGCGCGTGAGGATGTAATTGCAAGTGCCGTTGAGGATGCCGTGCACGCTCGCCACCGAATCGCTGGCCAGCGCTTCACGCAAGGTGCGGATGATCGGAATGCCGCCACCGACGGAGGCCTCGAAGGCGAGGTCGGTGCGATTGCTGATGGCTTGCTCCACCAGCTCTGGCCCATGCTTGGCGATCAGCAGCTTGTTGGCGGTGACCACGCCTTTACCCGCGGCGATCGCGCGTTGAATGTAATCGTAAGCCGGCTGCTCGCCGCCCATGACCTCGACCACTAAGTCAACGCGCGGGTCCCCAAAGATCACCTCGGGGTCTGTGGTCAGCCACTCTTTTTTGCACTCGGCGACCCTCGGCTTGTGGGGGCTCTTCACCAAGACGTGCGTGACTTCGATTTCGCCGCCGGCACGCAGACCCAAAAAGTCTTTGTTCTCTTGCAGCAGCCGCAGCACCCCGCCGCCCACGGTCCCACACCCGAGCAAGCTGATGCGTACGGGGGATTTTTCGCGTTCCTGAGTCACAAGTCGCCTCCGAATTGCTGGCCGAGGACACTCGCGCGACTCGCCGCGCCGGGTCAAGGGGCGATTGGCGCGCGCGGCCTCCGCTTTCACAGTGCTCGTGGTATGAGTCCGGCCATGCCGTCCGAGCCGCCGCCGAGCCCTGACTCGAATACGCCCGCCGTCACCGACCCGATTGCCCCGGCCATTGCCACGCAAAACCCCGAGCCTGTCGAAACGGTGAGCGTGCCGCAAGGCGAGGGAGAGAGCGCGGCCCACCGGGCGCACGAAGACCCGGCCGCGCGCACCTTGGCCATCGATATCGGCGGAACCGGCATCAAGATGATCGTGCTCGACGCTGGCGCCAAGCCCGTCAACGAGCGCGCTCGCACGCTGACGCCGCACCCGGCAACCGCCGAAGCCGTGCTGGAAGTGATTCAGACCATGGTCCAGGCGCAGCCCGCGTTCGATCGGGTGGCGGTCGGCTTTCCCGGCATCGTCAAGCGCGGCGTCACGATCAACGCGCCGAACCTGGGCAACGATTATTGGCGTGATTTTCCCTTACAAGAACGTGTCGCTGCGATCACGGGGAAACCCGTGCGTGTGATGAACGACGCAGATTTACAAGGCTACGGCGTGATCAGCGGCAAGGGCGTAGAGCTGGCGCTCACGCTCGGCACCGGGGTCGGCGCCGGCCTGTACGTCGACGGCCGGCTGGTTCCCAATCTGGAGCTCGGGCATCACCCGTGGAAAAAGGACCAGACCTACGAAGAGCGGCTGAGCGACGCACAGCTGAACGAGATCGGCAAAAAGCACTGGTCCCGGCGCGTGCTCGAGATGATCGCCACGTTAGAGCCCATCTTCAACTATGACACTCTCTACTTGGGCGGGGGCAACGCCGATCACATCAAGGGTGAGCTGCCGGGCAATGTGAAGCTCTTCACCAACGTCGAAGGCATGGCAGGCGGCGTTCGTATCTGGACGACCGCGCCGGTCTGACGCACGCCCGCTCTTCCGAATGTCGGACCAGACCGCCCAACCGCCGCCCAGCAAGTTCTTCGGCCTGCCGGCGCTGATCGCTATCTTCGCCGTCATGGGCGGGGGCGCCTACCTGCTCACTCACCGGAGCAAACCGCATTCGCCCTCCGCGCGCGAACCGGCCCTTCCGCTGACCGCGGTCGCCCATGCCCCGGTATTCGAAACTCACTCTGGCCCAGCAAGCCCTCGGCTGCCGAGCGACTCGAAGTACAGCCACGCCCTCGGCGCTTGGTGCTCCTACGCCAACGACTTTCCCGTCTTCTTCTGTGGCAAAGACCAAGCCGCCTGCGAAGCGACCGGTCCGGGCTCACAGTGCATCCAAGGCGGACCAACGCTGTGGTGCCTAGAACGCTTCGACGCCAACGACAGCATCGACCGAGCCGATTGCTACTGGACACGGACCGCCTGCAGCGCCGCGCAAATAAAAGAAAAGGAAGCCTCGACCCTACGCGTCCCCTGCCAAGAGCTGAGTCGACATTGATCTTGATGGTCACTCGTCACACCTCACGTCGTCCCAGCCTTCGGCGTCGAAGTGCGCCGAGACCAGGAAGAGTTGGAGCGCCGAGGCCCTGACGAGAGTCAGCGGCGACGCGCGGCGCGTCACGCCCCTCGCCGTCGTCGGCTTGCGATACGCGAGCGGTGGCAACTCTGGAGCTCGAGCGAAGCGGTGAGCGACTCAGCGGTTTGCGATAATGCGGCTGACTCCGATTTGAGCGAACAGTTTCAATCATCGACCTTGATTCGAATCAGCTTTTCGAATCGACGAGGTGAGTCTGACTAGACTCTCGAGGTCGGGGCGCGCTTCGACGCCGAAGGCTGAGACGAAATTGGCTCGGCTTTTTGACCATCAAAAAAAGAAAGCGCCCGAGAGATTGATCTCTCGGGCGCTTTCCGTGCCTTGGGCCTGCCGGGCCCGGGCCAACGCCGGCACGCGCTGTGACGCTAGTTCGTGCTGGGTTGCGGTGCGGCTTCGCGTTTGGCGACTTCGTCTAGGTAGGCTTGGCTGGGTTGCGGCATGCGCTCCAGCGCGGCTTCTAGGACTTCGTCCAGCTTGTGCACGAACACGAACTCTAACTCGTCGCGGACTTCCTTGGGCACTTCGTCCAAGTCAGCTTTATTGCGTTCGGGGACGAGCACGCGCTTGATGCCCGCGCGGTGGGCAGCGAGGGTTTTCTCTTTGAGGCCACCGATGGGCAGCACTCGCCCGCGCAGCGAAATTTCCCCGGTCATGGCCACGTCGTGCCGGATGCGAATGCCGGTGAGCAAGGAGACGATGGCCGTGAACATCGTGATGCCCGCGCTCGGGCCGTCCTTCGGCATCCCGCCGGCCGGGATGTGAATGTGCACGTCGCTCTTCTCGAGGAAGTCTTTCGGGATGCCGTATTTCTCGGCGTTGGTGCGGACGTAGCTGAGGGCTGCGTGCGCGCTCTCCTTCATGACCTCGCCGAGCTGACCGGTCAGCTGCAACTTACCCGTGCCGTACATGCGGGTGGCCTCGATGAACAAGATTTCACCGCCCACGCTGGTCCACGCCAGGCCCGTGGCCACTCCGGTTTCTTCCGTGCGCTCGGCCACTTCACTCGTAAACTTGATCGCGCCCAAGAACTCGCGAAGATCGTCCTCGCTCTTGATGGTGCGCGGGGTCAAGTCGCCTTCAGCGACCTTCACCGCGACGCCGCGGATCACGCTCGCAACCGTGCGCTCGAGTGAGCGCACGCCGGCTTCACGGGTGTAGTGTTCGATGAGCTCCTCCACGGCTTCGTCCGTGATCGTGAGCTGGTCCGGCTTGAGCCCGTGCTCCTCGAGCTGCTTCGGGATCAAGTGTTGGCGCGCGATGGCGAGCTTCTCCCGCCGGGTGTAGCCGGGGATCTCGAGGATCTCCATGCGATCCCTGAGGGGTGGCGGGATGGGATCGGCAATGTTGGCGGTGGCGACGAACATCACGCTCGAGAGATCATACGGGATCTCCAGGTAGTGATCGGCGAACGTGTTGTTCTGTTCGGGGTCCAGCACCTCGAGCAAGGCCGCGCTCGGGTCGCCGCGGAAGTCGTGTCCGATTTTGTCGACCTCATCCATCATGAACACCGGGTTGATGGTGCCCGACTTCTTCATGCCTTGGATGATCTGACCCGGGAGGGCGCCGACGTACGTGCGGCGATGACCGCGGATGGCCGCCTCGTCGTGCACACCGCCGAGCGAGACGCGTACGAACTTGCGACCGAGGGCGCGCGCGATGCTCTTACCGAGCGAAGTCTTACCGACGCCGGGCGGACCCAGCAGGCACAAGATCGGACCTTTCTTGTCCTTCTTGAGTTTGCGCACCGCCAGGTATTCAACGATGCGCTTCTTGACCTTTTCAAGGCCGTAATGGTCCTCGTCCAGGACGCGCCGCACTTCGGCGATGTCCATGTTGTCGTCGGTCTGGTTGGACCACGGGAGATCCAAGATCCAATCGAGGTAGGTGCGGACGACGGTGTATTCGGCGCTGCCGACCTGCATGGAGCGCAGGCGCTTCAGCTGCTTTTTGGCGACGCTGTCAGCCTCGTTCGGCAAGTTGGCTTTCGCGACGCGCTCTTCGAGCCCGTCGAGATCGCCTTGATCCCCGTCGTCCTCACCCAACTCTTCTTTGATCGCCTTCAGCTGTTGGCGGAGCACGTACTCGCGCTGGTTCTTGCCCATCTCCTCTTTGATCTGGCTGTTGATGCGCTCGCGCATCTTCAGGATCTCGAGCTGACGGGTTAGCAGGCGCAGCACCTTTCGGATGCGCTCTTTCACCTCGACCGTCTCGATCAGCTGCGCTTTCTCTTCCACCGGCGCGTCCAAGTTGGCCGCCACCAAATCCGCAAGGGCGCCGGGCGCCTGGATCGAGTCGATGAGAGAACCCGCTTCACGGGGCAGCTCCGGCATGAGTTGGATCACTTGCTTGGCGACGTCCCGCAAGCTCATGGCCAATGCCTCGGCTTCCACGTCCTCAGTGGCGGGCGTTTCGACGCGGGTGACTTTCGCGCGCAAGAAGGGCGCCGTCTGCGTCACCGAGTCCAGCCGGATCCGAGTCAGGCCTTGAAGGATGAGCGAGTAGTTGCCCGAGCTGTGCTTGAGCGCTTTCAACACGCGAGCGGCGCAACCAACCGGGTACAGGTCGTCTGCGCTCGGGTCGTCCGTGGCGGGGTCCCGCTGCGCGAAGATCGCGATCACGGGCGTGGAAAGGTTGTGCACGTCCTCAACCAAGGCGACGGACTTTTCGCGCCCAACGTCGAAGGGGGCGACGGCGCCCGGGAAAAGTACGGCGTTCCGAATCGGCAAAACCGCGAGCTCGTCCCCGAACTTGATCTCGTCTTCGGTCGGAGGCGGAGGCTGCGGAGGCGGCGACGGCTTTTTCTTTTCACTCATGGTCGGTCTCCATCTTGTCACTCGCGACGGGCCAAACGCACCCTCTATTTGTGTGGGCTGGGGCGGGCTGGAACGGCGCCGGCTCTGTACAGTTCTAGAACCTAACCACACCCATACGGCACGCTAGCCCCCGCGGATTGGTTCGCCGGTAACGGAGCCCGCCGTTTCGTCAAACGAACACCGCGCGCGAACTTGCTCCGCGGCTTTCCGTTTGCTCGCAGCCGCAGCGCTCCGCCGGGTTCGCAGGTCTGGTATAGGCGCATGTATGCGAGCCGTGTTTTTTGGGACGCCGGCGATCGCGGTTCCGGCGCTGAGAGCGCTGTCCGAGATCGCCGAGGTGGTGGGAGTGGTGTGTCAGCCGGATCGGCCTGCCGGCCGCGGCTTGTCGTTGCAGCCGCCGGCGATCAAAGCGGTCGCGCTCGAGCTCGGGTTGGTCGTGCACCAGCCGGTGAAGGTCAAAACCGGGAACTTAGACGAATGGTTACGCGAGCTCGGCGCCGACGTCGCACTGGTCATGGCCTACGGCAGAATCCTACCGCCAGCGGTGCTCGGCGCGCCGGCTCGCGGCTGCATGAACTTGCATGCCTCGCTCCTGCCGCGATGGCGAGGGGCCGCGCCCATCAATTGGTCGATCATGCATGGGGATCACGAGACGGGCATCTGTCTGATGCAAATGGACGAAGGTCTCGATACGGGACCCGTCTATGCCCGGCGCGCGATACCCATCGGTGACGAGGAGACAGCCGGCGAGCTGGCCGAGCGCCTGGCCGTGACCTCTGCGGAGCTCGTGCGCAGCGAGTTGCTGCGTGCGGTTCGAGGCGAGCTCGACGCCGTCCCGCAGCCCCACGAACAAGCGAGCCATGCACCCCCCCTCGAACGCGCGCACGGCGCGCTGAATTTTTCGAAGACCTCCCGCGACCTGCTCAACTTAATCCGCGGACTAGCGCCGCGGCCCGGCGCGCACACGTTGCTCCACGGGCGCCCGCTCAAGGTCGCTCAGGCGCGGGCGATCTCCGCCGGGCCGGTCGGCGAAGCGGGTCGAGTCCGGGTGTATGACAAGCGGGTCTTGGTGAGCACGGTCGACGGCGCCTTCGAGCTGTGCCGGGCGCAGCTCGAAGGACGCAAGGAGCTGGCAGCCATCGACTTGGTCAATGGGCGTGCGCTGAAGGATGGGGACCAGTTGGGGCACTGAGCGACCACCTTCCGTTGTGGCAGGAACGGCCATCCGGCCGCGCTGGCCGAGGCACGCGCTCACCGCTGGAGGCGAAAAGCGCGCTAGCATCGCCCGGCATTGATGGAGCTCACGGGTCGCTTCATCGAAACGATTCGGGCCGAGTTTCCGACGTTTCGGATCGTGCCAAAGCGTGGGCATTGGCCTTCGCGCGTGATTGATGTGGCCCTGAAAGCCGTGACCTTGGGCGGTCAGCGACGCTACCTCACGCATTATCACACGGTGCTTGGCAACACGCTGTTTGTGCCGCCCACGTGGGAGAGCATGAGCGACCTCGAGCGCGTGATCTTGCTCCGCCATGAGCGAGTTCACTTGCGGCAACGGCGCCGCTACGGTGGGCTGCTGATGAGCGCGTTGTACCTGCTGCCATTTTTTCCCCTGGGCTTGGCCTACGGCCGAGCGCGCATCGAGTGGGAGGCCTACGAAGAGACACTGCGCGCTACGGCGGAGCTGCTCGGTTTGGAGGCGGCGCGCTCCGCACACCTACGCGCGCACATCGTCACGCGCTTCACCGGGCCGGAGTATGGCTGGATGTGGCCGTTCGAAAGAACGGTGCAAGCTTGGTACGATCGCGCGCTCGCCAGCTTGGGGCCGCCCCCGGCGTCCGAACCCGCCCATTCGGGATAAATCATGTCCACGGTCATCGGCATCGATCTCGGCACCACCAATACGGTCGTTTCTGTCGCGCGCGACGGGCAAGCCTCAGCGCTGACCGACGACGAGCAGCAAGTCCTGATCCCTTCCGTCGTCTCCTTCCACCCGAATGGCGGCGTGCTCGTCGGACGGGCCGCGAAGGAGCGCCGGATCGTCGATTCGCGGAATACCGTTTATTCGATCAAGCGCCTGATCGGGCGCAGCTGGGGCTCGGAGGAGGTGCGGCGCGCGCGCGCGCGCTTCCCGTTCGAGATGCGCGAGGGCCCCGGGCAGGCTTCGCTCGTGGTCGCCCGGGGCGAGACGTATACACTGCCCGAAATCAGCGCCTTCGTGCTGCGAAAAGCCAAGAGCGTCGCCGAAGCAGCGCTCGGCACGCCCGTCGATCGCGCGGTGATCACCGTGCCCGCAAACTTCAACGACTTGCAGCGAGCCGCGACCAAGGTCGCCGGGCGCGTCGCGGGCTTGGAGGTGCTGCGCATTTTGAACGAGCCCACGGCGGCTGCGTTGGCCTACGGCTACGGTCGCGCCAGCGCGGAGCGCGTCGCGGTCTACGATTTTGGCGGCGGCACCTTCGACGTCACGCTGCTCGATCTGTCGAACAACGTCTTCGAGGTGCTCGCGACCGCCGGCAACACCTTCTTGGGCGGGGATGACCTGGACCTGGCGATCGCCGAGCGGATGAGCGAGCTGTTGCTCGCTCAACATCGCATCGATGCCCGCGCCGAGCTGTCAATTTTCGAGCGGCTGCGCGCGGCAGCCGAAACCATCAAGCATCTGCTTTCGACCGACACCGAGGCGCGACTCACCCTGAGCGAGGTCGGCCATGGCGTGGGCGGCCGGCCGGTGAACTTCGAATTTTCGATGACGCGCGCGGAGATCGAGCGCCTGGCCTTACCCATCGTGGATCGCACCTTCGACGTTTGCCGCGAGGCAATGGGTATCGCGCGCTTGGCAGCAAACGACTTCGATCACGTGCTGTTGGTCGGCGGTTCCACGCGCATTCCGATGGTTCGACGGCGCGTGGAGGAATTTTTCAAAAAGCCGATGCGCGCCAACATCAACCCCGACGAGGTCGTGGCCATCGGCGCGGCCATCCAAGCCGCCGCGCTGAGCGGCGCGGAGAGGCGTCGGGTCACCGTTCCGCCCGCGCCGCTGCCGGCGGCCCGGGGCGCTGTTCCGCACGTGGCGGACGCGGAGCTCAAACGGCTGAGCCCGCAACCGACGGGGACACGCGGACACTTCGAGACATCGCCCAATATTCCGAGCACTCAGCCCTTCTTCGGCCGGGCGCAGCAAGCGACTCAGCCCGGCCTGCAACCGGGCGCCTCGGTTCGGCCCCCAGGCGTGAACGCCGAGTCGACGCTGGGCGCGCTGGGCAAAGCGCAATCGAACAATCCGCCCAGCACACTTGGTGGACTGGGCCCGCGCCAACGCGTGAAAACTGGCCCTGGGCTTGGCCCGGAGGCTGCGCGCGCGGTGAGTGGCCCCACCCTGGCGAGCGCCTCGGACGAAGCCCGTAGCGCGCGCGAGGCCTTGCACGACGAGCTCGATCTGCCCCTCGTCGGCGGCGCGCCCACGTCGAGTTTTTCGCTCGACGCGCAGCCCCTCGCCAAAAAGTTTGGCTATTTGGCGCACGCGCCGCCAACAGGACCGCGCGAAGACAGCGTGGCCACGACGCTCGGCGATGGGGACTTCATCGAGCTCGAGTCCGCGCCGATTCAGCCGCCATTTCCGAGCGCGCCCTTCGCCAGCAGCCCGCTGGCGGCTTCGACCGTCCTCGCGCTAGCGGACGAGCAGGCGTTGCCCGTGCCGGAGGTGCCGGACGACGAGGTCACGCGCGTTGCTTCGTCGCCGCGAGCCTCTAGCCCGCTTTCGGCCAAGACTCTGATCGGGCAGCCCCGACCCGAGCTCGCGCTGGAGGCGCCCGCTGCGGTCGGTTTCGAGTCCGCGCGCGTCGCCCGCACAGTGCCGCCCGTGCCTCTGCTGATCGACGTAACGCCCCTCACCTTGTCGGTCGAAACGGTGGACGGTTTCTGCGACGCGATCATCGAGCGAAATACCCAGGTGCCGTGTCAGCGTTCGCGCGTATTCGTCACGGCGGCGGACAATCAAACGCTGGTTCGGGTGCGCATCAGTCAGGGCGAGTCCAGCCATTTCGGCGAAAATACGCTGCTCGGCGAGGTGGAGTTGTACGGGCTCGCCCCGGCCCCGCGCGGCGGCGTGCGGATCGACGTGAGCTTTGCACTCGACACCAACGGCATGCTCAACGTGAGCGCGAAAGAGCTGGCCACGGGCCGCGCGACCAGCACCCAAGTGCGTCTCGTGGCACTCCCCGACGCCAACGAAATCACACGCATGATCCAGCGCAACGCTGCCCGCCAGACTTAGATTTTCGCTCTCCCATGCTCACCGACCCGATCGCAATCGAACGCCTGCGCGAGTGGGCGGAGGCGCTCGACGAGTCAAATTATTACGAGCTGCTCGGCGTGCTCGAGATCGCGGATGACGCCGCGCTCAAATCGGCCTTTCACGAGTTCGCGCTGGCCTTTCATCCGGACGCGCACCTCGATTTCGACGCGGCCCTGACGCAGCTTTCATGTCAGGTGTTTCAACGGGGGGCGGAAGCCTATCGGGTGCTGTCGCATCCAGAGCTCCGCCCGCGTTATGATTTGGCGCTTGCCACCGGCCAGCTCCGGCTCGGTGGCAGTGAAGTGCCACGCGTCGCCAAGCTGGGCGCGGGAGCTCAATCGCTCGTCGAGCTGTGTCGAACGGCGTCGGCCACGCGTTACGCCAGCCGCGCCGATCAGCTGATTTCCGCGGGCGAGCTCAGCTTGGCCAAGCGAGAGCTCATGCTTGCGTTGCGAGAAGACGGTGACAATCCCGAGCTGGCCGAGCGCCTGGACGCGCTGGACCTAGCTCTGTTCGCCATGGGCGCATGACCCGGTGCGCTCGCGAGGCCTGGACGCGCGCCTGGTCGGTGGAATTTTCCGCACCAAAGGCACCCTGCTAAAGCTCGCGTCCAGAGGCGAACCTGCCCCTGGGGTCTAGCGATCTTCGCCAGGAATGATAAAAGAGAGACGCGCTCGGGCCCCCCGCCGAGACCGAAAATTGAACGGAAGCGTAGCCACTGAGTAGGCTAGCGCTCTGGGATGCGAAGACTGCCCCTTCCGCATCCGTCCCCCACGTCCAGAAGTGCGCATCCGCGAGGCCGATTGTGAAGATTTCCTGTCCTGCTTGCCAAGCTAAGTATTCGATTGCAGACGAGAAAGTTACTGACCGTCTGGCCAAAATCCGGTGTCGCAAGTGCGGGGCAACGATTGTCATCGACGGCAAGGTTTCACCCGCCAACGTGTACACCGCCGCCGGCGAGGCGCCCGACGTCAATACGGCGAGCGCGGTGGAGCAGGACGGCAACGGCTCGTCCTACTCGGTCGACTTTGGCGAGGGCGACCAGCGCAACATGACGGTCGGCGAGATCGTGTCCGCGTACAACGCGGGGGAGGTCAGCGTCGACACCTATCTGTGGGCAGACGGCTTCGCAGATTGGAAAGCCCTGGGTGAGGTGGATGAGATCGTGGAGGCGCTGCACGCCGCGACGAATGCGCTCTCTGCGCCCGCGCGTGCTCCTGCGGCGCTCGGGTCGGCTCCGAAGCAGACGGCCACGGCGACGCCGTCGCCTTGGACGGCGCCTGCCGCCGCCGCTTCGCGCGCCGCCGCGCGCCCGGTTCGCGGGGCGGCTGCGGACCTCTTCGGCGGGATCGAACAGGCCGGAAGCGAGGAGGAGGTCATGACGAGCGCGCCCGATCAGGGGCTGACCCACGGGGCCGCAGCTCCCGTCGCGGGCTCGAGCACCGGCGCACGCAACGAGTCGTCCGTGCTCTTCTCGCTCAGCGCCCTCACCTCGGCTTCGAGTCCGATGTCCGCTCAGCGCCCTTCCTCGCGGCCCATGAGCGCCGCGTCGCGTGACGACTCCGGGCTGATCGACCTAAAGGCGCTGACGGCCGCGGCCACCAAGAACGAAGCCGCACCGGCCTTGACTTCGCCGCTCGTCGTCGCGCCGCCGCTCGGAATTGCCCCGCCCTTGGGCATGGCCTCGCCGCTTGGCGGGGGGTTTGCCGCTTCCGCACAGCCGCTGCCCGCTCCCGGTAATGGCAAGAGCAAGACCGGCCTGTACATCGGGCTTGCGGTGGTGTTGGCCGCCGCCATCGTCGGCGCCGCTATCGTGCTGAAACCCGCTCCGCCGCCGCCCGCGCCGCCCGTGGCCCTGGCGCCGACCCCGCCACCGGCGGCTACGCCCGCGGCCGTGATCACCGCCACGCCGCCAGCGACTGGCACTGCGGAGGAGCCCGCGCCGAGCGCGAAGGCCGCCGCACCCGCCGCACCACGCAAGGTCGGCGGCGGGGGCGGTTATGTTGCCAAGAAGCCTGCGGCGGGCGGAGGGGATGCACCCGCGGCCGCGCCCGCCCCGAAACCCGCGGTCAAGCACGGCGCGTGTGGCTGCGCGCCGAGCGACCTGATGTGCAATATGTCCTGCAGCGCCAAATGAGCTGACGCGCGCGAGCGCCGGCTGCGTGTGCTCTCGCGCTTCCGCGCCGCCAGTCTGGCCTGCGCGGAAGCCGCTCGAATCTCGAAGCGAAGCGCGTTAATTACAAAGCCACTTGCTGTCGTTGCACAAGCAACCGGTGTTGCCTCCGTAGGTGCACAGTTTGGTGACCGCGCAGGCGCCGCCGTTCATCGGCTTTGCCGTTGGGCACGTGTTCGCGGCGCCGCCGGTGCACTGTCACTTCTCGCTGTTGCCACACACACAAGCGCCCATGCCGGTGTAGGGACACTGAAGCCCCTGGGTGCAGGCTTCGCCGACGGTGGGCTTGGCCGCGGGACACGTTGGCGTGCACGCCCAGTGACTCTGGGTGCCGCCGCCGGCGCCCGCGTTGCCTTGGTTGCCGCCGCCCCGACAACGACAGCTTTCGCCCGCGTACGTGCAGCGCTCCGCGGGCGTCGCGAGGGGCATGCACACCGCGTTCTCCGCTGGCGCCATTGCCGGGCAGTCGGCCGGGTTCATCACGGCGCCGCTCATGCCGCCGCTGCCCGTTGCAGAGCCGGCGGTCCCGGTGCCGCTCTTCCCGCCGGCGCTCGCGCCACCGACCACGGCGGGCGCGCCGCCCTGGTCTTCAGTACCGCCGGTCGAGCTGCCACCGGAAGTGCTGCTGGCGCCGCCCGAGGCCGAGCCCGCCGTAGAAGAGGGCCTGCCCGCAGTCGACGTCGAGCCAGCCGTCGTGGAGTTGCCGGCGCTGCTTTCCCCGGCGGTGTCGGAATCATCGTTCGACGACCCGCCGCACGACGCGGTCAACCCGAAACCGGCAAAGAGCGCCAAACCCAAACCGTACTTGATGGCTTTCATCGATCCTCCTCCGGGTCCGGGCGAGACGGGACCCAAGCATACTGTGTTCGAGAAGGGAGTAACCAACGCCTGCATCGCCAGGCAGGGCCGATGCAAAAACCCGTTTGCGGCACTCAGGGCGAGGGGGCCAAGGCCGCGCTCAGCGCCAACGCCCGGGCTTCGTCATGGGCAAAGCCCCGCGGATGCTGAGCCAAATAGCGGCGGGCTTCCGCGGCCGCAGAAGCGGCGCGCCCCAAGCGTTTCTGCGCGCGAAATAACTGCACCTCCGCTTCTTCGTAGCTCGGGTAGCGCGCTACCAAATGGCTGAATAGCTCCGCTGCCCGCACGTCGTCACCGACGTTGCGAGCGTCGATCGCCTCTTGAAACAGGTGGCTTTGTTCCGTGAGCACACTGGCTTTGGCTTCTGCCGTCGCAGGCTCGTGGCGCGGCGTGCGGCGCGGTTCGCGCGACGGCAGTTCGACCTGACTCGGCGGCGCTTGTTCCGCATTCGACGCGCCTGGCGCCGCCCCAGGCGGCGACTCCGATGACCAGTGTTGGCCCGGTCCAAGTACCGCCACCTGCACGCCATTGGCCAGCACCCACACCGAGCCCCGCGCGACGCTCACGTCCGTCACGGCGTGCTCGGAGCGGGAAGAAACGCCCACCGCGAACACCGTGCCGTGCACGACGACCTCTGCGTTCGGCGTCTCGACAACAACGCTGCGCGAGAAGCGCGAGTCCTTGTCTACCGAGACGTCGACGCGACCCGCCGCCAATCGGTAGCGCTCCTCGACATTGGTCACTTGCGGCACGGTCAGCTTGGTCGCAGGTGCGATGCGCAACACGCTCTTCTGAGAGCGAATCTCGGCTCGCGCGTCGAGCGCCGTCTCGATTTCGCCAACCGCATGCAGCGAGAGCGTGGAGCCACGAGCCAAAACACGGCTTTCGCCGGCCTCCGTGACGACGACGGCACCGCTGACCTCCGCCACCGTCGTCGCTGACAGCGCCGGCTGGGCGGCTCCCTGCCCGCGAACCGCCCAGCCCACGCCCAACGCCAACGAAGCGGCTAAGCCCAAGCCCAACACCAGCCGGGTACGGAACGCGCGACGTCGGCGCTCTGCGCTGTCGCGGATCGCGCGCGACAACGCGCCGACGACTTGCTCTCGACGTTCTTCCGCGCGTTCGTGCCCGTCGACGGGCACGACCTGGGCGCCCAGGCGCCGCAACATTTCGTCCGGTTGTGAGGGGAAGCGGCGCTCGTTCATGGACGCTCGGCCTTTCCCCGCGGAGCCGCGCGATCGAGGCGACGGAACAGCTCGCGGCGACCGCGCACCAAGCGCGACTGCGCGGCCGAAACGCTGACTTCGGTCATCAATGCGATCTCCGCGAGCTCATGACCCAAGACATCGTGTAAGAATACGGCTTCGGCGTGGGTGGACTTCATCTCAGAGAGCTGAATTCTGAGCCGCTCGAGCTCCGCACGCGCGTTTGCCTCGCCCTCGATGTCGATTCCGGAGCGCGCCGGCTCGGCGTCGATGCCCGCTTCGCGATCCAAGATGCGTCGCTCACGACGTCGCGAACGGAGCGCGTTGAAGCCCACGTGGCTGGCAATGCTCGAGGCCCACGTGCGTAAGCTGCAGGCTCGCGCGTAAGAGCGGCGCGAGAGCGTGACCACGATCTGCTCGAATGCCGCTTGTACCAAGTCGTCGTGATCAGCTTCGCGCCGACCGAACACGCGGTACAGCGTGTGATCGACCACCCCGACCAAGCGCTCGTAGATGACCGACGCGACCTGGTGATCACCCCGCTGCACGGCATCAATCAGCTCCTCGTCGGTGGGAACCCGCTGTCCGCCGCCCTCGACCGAAGGCCCTGGGCTGCCGACGACGCGCAGCTTCGGCTCGGGCCGAGCTCGGGGGCTGATGGGAGAAGACACCTTGGTCTAGATAGTACCTGAGCCTCGAATGAGCAGGCGAACTGGTCGAAAGCCGCGTAAAAGCTGGTACGCTCGGGGGCGATGACGGAAAGCCCCGGCCGTTTTCAGTGCGCCGCGCGGCGGCTACTGGCGCTGGGCGCGGGGCTCAGTACGCTCGCTGCGGGCGTCGGCTGCGAGCGCCAGACCTTTGACCTCTTGAATGCGGCGGGCTCTCCGGCGGCCAGCCAGGGGGGCATGAGCGCTGGCGGTGCCGAGATAACCGTCGAACCCGACGCGGGCGCCGGGCGGGGCGGGATGGGCGACAACGGAGGCACCGACGGCGGCGGACGCGCGGGGGTCCCCGCAGCGGAGCCATGCCTTTCCGGCGAGCAATGCACCGATGGCGGCCTCAACTGCCCCGCCAGCGTCCCCTTCTGCAATCGCTGTCAAACGTCACAGGATTGCGCGAGCGACGCGCCGTTCTGCGACAAGGAGGATGGTCGCTGCGCGGAATGTCGAGTGCACGGCGCAGATTGCGCCGCTGGCGAGGTCTGCCACCCGCTCACCTTGCGCTGCGAGCACGCCTGCACCAAAGCCGACGACTGCGCGGTGGATCACAACCGTCCCTTTTGCGATCCATTCGGTGCGTGTGTGAGCTGCAGTACCAACACTGATTGCCGCGATCTCTACGGGCACACGGACGGCGCCTGCTTCTTCGGCACGTGCGTGGAGTGCTACGTCGACAAGCAATGCAGCGCGGAGCGGCCGTACTGCGTGGGCCTGCGCTGCCAGAGTAAGCACTGAGCGCTTTTCGCTAACGCAAGCGCGCGCGCAGGCCGAAGCTCGCCAAGTAGCGCACGCTCTCGGCGCTGCCCACCGGCGCCCCCGCCACGCGCACGTCGGTCACGCTCGATAGCTCAGCCGCCGTCACACTCATCGTCAAGAAAAGATCCGGCACTATTTTCAGTCGCCCAGCGAGCTCCCCCTGCGCTCCGAAGATCCAACGGCCCATGCTCTCGGCGGCGCCGTCCGGGGCACTGACGCTGACGTCGAACTCTTCCACCAGGGCCTGCGCGCTGAGTTCGAGTCCACTGCGGGCCAGCGCGCCCACGAGCTGAACGCCGACCCCACCCGACAGGTCGAACCAACGGGCCGCGGCCCCGCGCGCGTCGTGTTTGAGACGCGTTGCGGCGCTGCCGCCCAGCGAAAAAAAGACTGGCCCGCGTTGCGGCGCGAGCACGGCGTACACCAAGCTCCCGAGCCGCCAAGGGCCGGTGTCGAGCCCGGGCCCCAAGATCGCGGCTGCCCCCACGAACAATTGCGGGCCTGACCGCGTCTTGTGCGTCGAGTTCTGCGCCAGCGGCGGGGCCGGCTGCCGCATGATTGGAGCGCGGGGCGGCGCACCCCGCTTCTCGGCTGGCGGCAGAGGCTCTGCGGGGGGCGCGTTGCTCTCTGCGAGCGTCCCGATGGCAAAGCCAACCGCGCGCCAGCGATCCACAACTTGGTCCGCGGACAAAAACGAAAAATCTTTCGTGCGCCACGAGTCGTGCTCGCCCTGGCGCACGCCCACCTCCACGCGTAGCTCGTCTTCTGCCTGTTGAGACACGATGGCGACGGCCGCGGGTTGGGCCTCGCCGGCATCTTTTGCCAAGACGCACTCAGCGTCGCGCGCGGCTCGAGTGCACGCGGAAACGAGCACCGCCAGTGCGTCGTCCGAGACGCTCGGCGCGGCTATCTCGATCACGATCAACGCGGCGGCCACCCACGGCTCCCGTTACTCGAGCTCGGCGGGCAGCCCGAGCAGGGCCAATGGGCCGTGAGGCGCCGCCACCTCGAACAACTGGCCGCGGCGGTCGGACACGCCCAGGCGCACTAGGCCGTCCGCCCGCAACAACGCGAAGGGCTGAGTCGCGCGCGGCGCGTCCTCGCCCGCGGGGAGGACGAGCACGACCGTAGGCTCCGGGCTCGCCGCGAGTGCTGGACGGGGTGCATCGCACTCGGCAGCGACCGCGCCGCTCGGGTCACGAGCGCGTGCGCGCTGCAACGCCCGCTCGTCTTCCGCGCTCTGCGGAACGTCCCGCAAGAGCGCGGCCGCCGCCTGGCGCACGAAGTCGTGTCGGTCTCGGCTCAGCGCGGCGATCTCTTCGCCACCGGCGCAGCGCTCGCCGGTCAAGCGCAAGGCCCGAAAAGCCAAAGCCCGAAGCAATGGACGCGCGCCGGCGGCTTCCGCGCAAGCTTGCACTGCGATCCGACCGTGCGTACGTGCGGCAATGCGGGCCAAGCCCTGCAGCGCGTTGCCCGCCACCTGGACGTCCGAGTCAGCGAGCGCGGCTTGCAGCGGAGCGCGGTCTGCGGCCTGGCCGACCTCTCCCAGCGACCAGGCAGCGTTCGCGCGAACGACGGCGATCGGATCGCGCAAGAGCAGCGCGAGGCGGGCGCGCTCCGCGGGCTGCGAGGCCAAGGATTCGGCGAATTTGGCGCGATCGGCGCTCGACGCCGGGCCCCCCGTCAGGTCACTGAGTCGTTGGCTGGCCCGGGCGGTGGGCATGCGACCGAAGAGCTCAATCACCGTATCGCGTTCGCCCCCTTGGCTGCCGTTCAATACTTGCTCGAGCCGCAGCTCGACCGCCGGGTCGCGCTCAGTCGCGATCGTTTCAGCCAACGCCAACGCCAAGAGCAGCCGCTGCGCCTCGTTACCGTGTTGTAGACGGTCGAGTAAGGGAAGCGCGCGGCCCGTCAGGCGCAGACGACCCAGCGCGAGCGCGGCCGCGAGCCGCACACTGCCGGAGCTTGGGTCATCGAGCGCGTTGAGCAAGGTCGGGGCCTGGCCTGCCTCGCCCAGGAACCCGAGCGCGGACAACGCGCGAGCGCGAGCGAGCACGTCGTCGCCACCGCTGGCATATGGAAGCAGAACCACGGCCGCGCGCGGCGAGCCAGTTTGACCGAGCAAGTCCAAGAGTTCGGTCAGCTCGGTGTGGTCGCCGGAAGCCAACGACAGCGCGTGCACGATTGGTTCCAGCGCGCGACCGTCCGGCTGGCGAGGGTCGAGGAGACCCCTGGCCGCCAAGCGTGCGGCGCGCCGCACCAAGACGTCTGGATCGGCCAAGTACTCCAGCACCGTGGGCAGCGATCCGGGCGCGCGTAGATCGGACAAAGCCAGCAGCGCCGGCAGCGCCGGCAGCGTGCCACGGCGCAGCGCGCCCTGGATCGCGAGCGCTCCAGCCGGGTCGTGCGTTTGACCGAGCGCGAGCGCGCAGCCCCCGAGGCGATCCGGGTCCGATTCTGCGTTCAGACAGGCACTCAATGCAGGAAGGGCGATGCTGCCCGCGCGCCCGAGCGCCGCCGCGGCCTCAGCGCGGGCGTTTCCGGGGCGGTCGCTCTGGAGCTCCTCGATCAGGGCTTTGGTCGCGGCAGAGCTTCTGATGTGCGAAAGGGCGTCCAACGCCGCCGAATGGACGGCGTCCGTGCTGCTTGGCAGCAGCGCGGCGATGCTCGCCACGGCGGCCGGTTCGGCGATCCGCGACAGCGCGCCGAGCGCGGCGATCCGTACGCCGTCGTCTGCGTCGTGCAGCGATAGCACGAGCGCGCTCACCGCGCGTGCATCAGCCAGCCGTGCCAGTGCCTCCGCCACCCCTTCGCGCACCGTTGGCCGAGCATCTTGGATCTTGCCGATCAGCGGCACCACCGCGCGTCCGTCCCCGAGCTCACCGAGCGCGAGCGCGACCTCCCTTCGGACCTCGGGTACGGAGTCGTCGAGGTGGCCGAGCAGAGCGAGCGCCGCGTCAGGCGCCCCCGACCGGCCCAAGGCCTGGGCGGCCGCGCTGCGCACCCCCGGATCCGCGTCGCCCAGCGCGCGCCCAAGCGCGGACACCGCGCGCAGACTCGGGCTCTCGCTGAGCGCCTCGGCGGCCGCCAACCGAACCCGGCGCTCGCCGTCGC
>CAXSGJ010000049.1:655-16421 GCA_964236865.1 uncultured Polyangiaceae bacterium | reverse complement strand
GGGACCAGCCGATCCCCTACTCCCGGCGCGTTCACTTCCAAGCTCGCGTCGAGGGCCGCGAGTCGCACGTCCAGATCCGGGTCATCGAGCGCTCGACCGGCCAAGCGCCCCGCGCTGCTCGGCGGCAAATCTCTAAGCAGCTGCGCCGCGCGCCGCCGCACATCGACCTCCTGACTCTGGAGATCGCGCTCGACGCGCAGCACGCTGCTAGGCCAGAGCGTCGCCTGCGCGGTCGCGCTCGCCGTAACTATTAGGCCGATCAGCAGCAGGCTCGAGGGGCGCACGCCTGCCCAACTTAGCATCGCTCACGCGGCCGTCGAAAGCGCCCGAATCTCATTGAGTGAAAGCTCGGTTGCCTGGCGCTGCCGTGGCCGGAGGTAGCCGTAGAACACAGCGTTCAGCAGGACCAACCGGAAGAGCAGGTAATACTCGGTCAAGTTGCAGGCGATAGACAGCGCCAAGCCGAACACCAACGACCCAAAGCCGAAGTAATTGCGCCACACGCGCATGGCCGCGCCCGCGTGCTTGCGATAGATGGCCGCGTTCCGCTCGCTAAAATCCGGGCATGTCCCGAGCAAGCGCTGCGCGCCCGGGTCGAACTTGTGCGCGTAGTTCTTTTGACTCCGCATGTAGAAGAAGTACACGCCCCAAGCCAGCGCGAGGCTCGCTGTCATGCCAGAGCGCTGTTTGTGGAAGCGATGCTCGGCGACCTCGAGATCTTCCCCTTCATGGTAGCTTGCGTGCGTCATCCGCAGAAATACATTTTTGAACTGATCGTACATCGTGGTGTGGAACGAGCCGGTCAGGATCGTGATGATCGTCAGCACTGCGGCGACCGCGAAGACCCACGAGGGGTCGTGGTATTTCCGCATCACGAGCCAAGCCCCGCCGCCCACGACCACCGTCGACACCACTAGATCAGCCACACCATCGAGCATTCGACCGAACGCCGACGAGCTCTTCCGCAGGCGCGCCAGCTGGCCGTCCGCGCAGTCGAGGACCGCGGAGGAGAAGATCAGCACCCCGGCCACCTGAAGATGCCAGGGGAACCCCGCACATATCGCGGCACCTGCGGCGCAGCCCAAAACGATTGAGCCGAGCGTGATCAGGTTGGGGGACACCGCAGTGGGCATCAGGAGGCGCGCCAGCACGTAGGCCGGCGGTCGATGCACCCAAACGTCAATCGGCTCTTCAACCTCCAGGGGCTTCAGGCTGCGGAAATAGGCATCCCAGAAGCGCTCGTCGGTGTTTAGCAGCATTCGTTCGAAGCTCAGTCGCCCAGGTTACTCGGCATCGCTCACGCCCGAGACCGTAACGTACGGCCGCGGCGCGTCGCGGCGCGCGCGGCTAACGCCCAGCACGCGCTCGAAGGCGGCCACGCAGCGGCCGTTCTGTTCACGCGTACCGACTGTCACCCGAACGTAGCTGCGCTTGGCATGGTGCACGGAGAGCGAGCGGATCAGGACGCCATCCTTGAGCATCGATTCCACGATCCGTTCCGCACTCTGGCCGGTGGCGGACACGTCAATCAGCACGAAGTTGCCTTCGCTCGGCACGGGCAGGAGGCCCTCGATGCGCAGCAGGCGCTGAGTAAGCTCTTCACGCGCGAGCCTGAGCTCCCCCATGCGAGCGTCAAACTCAGCGGCATCATCCAGGGCTGCGCTGGCCGCGGCCAAAGTGATGCCGGGTATGTTCCAGGGGACCTTGACGCGCGACAACAGCCGAACGACCGCCGGATGCGCCAAGGCGTAGCCCAATCGAATGCCCGCGAGGCCAAAGGCCTTCGAGAACGTACGGAGCACGATGGCGTTCGGGAACTCCGCCAAGAGCCGGGTGAACGAATCGCCCTCGCTGAACTCGTGATAGGCCTCGTCGATCACCGTCGGCAGGCCGAGCCGCAACAGCCGCCGCAAGTCTGATTCCGAAATTCGACCACCAGTCGGGTTATTCGGCGTGCACAGGAAGATCACCTTCGTGCGTTCGGTCACGCCACGGATCAAGCCGTTCAAATCGTGATCGTGATCTTCCGTCATCGGCACGAGCACCGGAATGCCGCCGACGGTGCGCGTGCGCGCCTCGTACATGCTGAACGTCGGAACGCTGAGCAGTACTTCCTCACCCGGCCCGACGAAGGTGCGAATCACCAGATCGATGAGCTCCGTGGAGCCCGCGCCCAAGATCACGCTGCCTTCGACCTGGTGGTCACGCCGGGCAAGCTTGGCCCGGAGCGCGGGTGCGCCGCCCGGATAGAAGTTGCCGCGCGTGGCCGCTTCTACGATCGCCTTGATCACGCGCGGGCTCGGCGTGTACGGGCTTTCGTTCGACATCATCCGCAGCAAATCGCTCTGGCCGTCTGCCACGGCAAAGTGGTCCTCGTTGTACGGTTTCGCCGCACGCACCCAGCTGGGTGCGTAAAATTCGATGCTTTCCGGATCGATGGTGGGCGGTTGGCCAGTGCCTGGCTCGTCGCCCAGCGTGTCACCGAACACGCGCAACATGGCCTCCGCGCAGGCCAACGCTTGCGGCGTGTCGACATCGACCCAGCGCACGTCGCCGACATCCGTGGCCAAGAAGCGCCCTTTGCGGCTGAGGGCCTGAACGCCGTCGCTCAGCGAACAATCACCCGTGCTGGCTTCAACTGCCGCAAGCTCGGCGATCAATGTAGGCCCAATGCGAAATACGCCCGTGTCGAGTGCGTCGTAGCTCTCGAGCTCTTTGCCAATGCGCTTGATCTTGCCGAGCTCGACGCTCACCTTGGTCGCGTCGTCGAGATCGAAACAGCGCTCGATGTCGTAGTCCACGGCCAGCGCGCACGAGCCCTCGGGAACCTCCGAAGCCAGCAGACGGCGCACGAGTTCGGGAGAATACAAGTGATCCGACATCGTCAGTAGGCACTCCCGGTCGACATAGGCAGCCGCGCTAAGCAGGCTGACTCCGTTTTTCTTGTCGAAGTGCGGATTGTCGACGAAGGAAAGTTTGAGACCGAGGTCCATCTCCGCGGCTAGCGCGCGGCGTACGAGCTCGCCCTGATACCCGGTGATCACGACGGCCTCCTGGATGCCCGCGCTACGCAGGGTACGGAGCACGCGAACGATGAGCGGCGCACCTCCGACTACACGTAAGGGCTTGGGCGCCGCCCCGACGCCCTCACTCAGGCGGGACCCGGTCCCAGCAGCCAGTACGATCGCCCGCGTCACGCGCCGCTCGGTCATTGGAAGAGGCTCTCTTTCGTCACCCGGAGGTCTCCAGGTTGAAGCATGTATGGGCCTTAGCACGAGCCGTGACAAGTGGGCAAAGCATATTGCTTTCGATAACTTAGGCCCCTTCAGGGGTGTGTTTCTCGGAACACAGTGTAGTAAAATTACCACAGGTGTGTTCAGCCCCAGCGTCACTGGTAAGACCAGCCAGAAACCTAGCAATTTTGCCGGTTTGGTGGCAAGTTTTTGCAATTAGCCGGCGTTTCAAGCTCATTTCCGCGGTCGGCGCCTGCGAACTCGCTGACGCGGTGGGGGCTAGGACGAGCGCCGATTACCCTCCGCCGCTCACCAGGGCTCGGGCGCGCTCCAAGTCGTCGAAGTCATCGACCTCGGTCCACGGCAGGTCGCCCACGGCCACCGCCTCGGCGCGCAGCGCACCCGTGGCGATCAGTCGCGAGTAAACGTCCTCGTAGTAAAGTCCCGTCTCGCCCGCGCTCGCGGCTGCTTCCAATGCTTGCCACAAGGCCGGGGCCGCGCGCGCCGAGATGCGCTCGATGCCAATGCTTTCACCCGCGCTCCTTCCGAGCTCGATGCCCTTACCAAACGCGCTGATATCTAATCCAGAGGTCGACTCCGAGAGAGTCACTTTCATCGCCTCTGCGTCGAGCACACGCCCAGCGTCCACCGCAACCGCGAGCTCAGCGCTCGACTGGTCCAGACGTTCCAGCACTTGACGCTGGAAGACCACGTCCCCATCCAGCTTGAAGAAAGCGTCCGAGCCGACGCGGCTTCGACACAGCGCGAGTGACACGGAATTTTGAGTGCGATCGAATTCGGGGTTTCTGCAGTATTCGACGACGACTGGCACGCCCGCCATCGCCGCTCTGACGGCGTCTTCCCGGTAGCCTGTGGCGAGTACGACTTTTCGCACTCCGTAGCTCTCGAGCAAACGCACCGCGCGCGCCAAGATCGTTTCACCACCGATATCCACGAGCGCCTTCGGGCGATCATCGGTAATCGGCCGAAGGCGTGACCCCAGACCTGCCACCAAGACCACTGCCACCGTCGTTTTCATCTACTAATTCCGTAATTTCTTGGCTCGTGCCCATTGCGGACGGGCACGCACCTTGCTAGGAGCCGCGCATGCAACGACCTGAGAAAGTTCAAAAAGCCGACGGCAAGCTCGCCGTACTCTTGCCGGGAATGGGCGCCGTGTCCACGACCCTGATGGCCGGTGTGCTACTGGCGAATAAGGGCTTGGTGAAGCCCATCGGGTCGATCACGCAAAGCGGAACCATTCGGCTCGGTAAGCGCACCGACAACCGCGTGCCGCGCATCAGAGACTTCGCGCCGCTCGCCAAGCTCGAAGACATTGTTTTTGGTGGCTGGGATCTATTCCCGGACAACGCCTATGAGGCGGCCGTTCACGCCAAAGTGTTGGACGCCAAAGATCTCGATCCGATCAAGGAGGAGATGTCCGCCATCAAGCCGATGAAGGCGGTTTTCTATCCGGAATTCGTGAAACGCTTGCACGGCACGCATGTGAAGACCGCGGCCAGTAAGTTCGAGATGGTGGAGCAACTGCGCGCGGATATTCGCAATTTCATCAAGGACAACGGCTGCGCGCGCGCCGTGTGCGTCTGGTGCGGGTCGACCGAAATTTATCTCGAGCCGGGGCCCGTCCATCAATCCCTCGCGGCCTTCGAGAAGGGCCTGCGCGACAGCGATCCGAGTATCGCCAATTCCATGATGTACGCCTGGGCCTGTCTGAAAGAGGGCGTCCCGTTTGCGAACGGCGCCCCAAACCTCACGGTGGACTTCCCGGCGGCGATCGAGCTGGCGCGCGAGACGCAAACGCCCATCTGCGGCAAAGACTTCAAAACCGGCCAGACTTTCATGAAGACCATGCTCGCCCCGGGCTTGAAGGCGCGCGGTTTGGGGGTGCGGGGATGGTTTTCCACGAACATCCTCGGAAACCGCGATGGCGAGGTGTTGGACGAGCCGGGCAGCTTCCGGTCCAAAGAAGTGAGCAAGCTCGGCGCGCTGGAGTCCATCTTTCAGCCTGAGCTCAATCCAGAGCTGTACGGCGACCTGTATCACAAGGTCCGAATCGAATATTACCCCCCGCGCGGCGACGCGAAGGAGGGCTGGGACAATATCGATATCTTCGGCTGGCTCGGCTATCCGATGCAGATCAAGATCGACTTTTTGTGCCGGGACTCTATCTTGGCTGCGCCGCTGGTGCTCGACCTGGCGCTGTTTGGTGACTTGAGCAAGCGCGCGGGGTTTCGCGGCGTACAGGAGTGGCTGAGTTTCTACTTCAAGTCGCCACAGACCGCCGAAGGCCTCTATCCCGAGCACGACGTCTTCATTCAATCCATGAAGCTGAAGAACACACTGCGGTGGATGATGGGTGAAGAGCTCATCACGCACTTGGGCAACGAGTATTACGACTGAAGGCCCGCCCGAGCCCCACTCTCGCCTGGGCCACGTGTCGCATAAAGCCACGGCCCACGCGGCAAGCCCGGGGTGCTATCTCCGCTGACTAGCGGCTTTCCACAAGACGTTCGTCGAGTTTGCGCTACCATCGCGCCCACGCATGCGCGGCGGCGGAGACAAAAACCAATCGCAGGCGACGGAGCTCGAAAACGAGCGCGCGCTCCGTTCGCAAGCTGAGCAGGCCAACCGTATCAAAGACGAGTTCTTAGCGACGCTGAGCCACGAGCTGCGGACGCCGCTGAACGCGATCACGGGGTGGGCTCACATCCTCCAGGAGGGCACGCTCGGGCCCGCTGATCAAGCGCGCGCCATCGAGACCATTCTGCGCAACGCCAAGCTGCAAGCGCGGCTCATCGAAGATCTGCTGGATGTCTCTCGGATCATCAGCGGCAAGCTGCGCGTAGAGCTATCACCCCTCGATTTTCGAAAGACGGTCGAGCTCGCGGTGGAAGCGGCGGCGCCCGCCGCCGCGGAGAAGAAACTGACCCTGGCCCTGGAGCTTGGGCCCGATCCGAGTGAAGTGTCGGGGGATGCAGTTCGCTTGCAGCAGGTGATCGGGAACCTGCTGAATAATTCGATCAAGTTTTGTGAACCCAATGGGCACATCTTGCTCCGCACTCGCACCGAGCAGCGAAGGTTGTGGCTCGAGGTCGTCGACGACGGGCGCGGCATCGACGCGGGCTTTTTGCCGTTGCTGTTCGAGCGCTTCAGGCAAGCTGGGCACCCGTTGGCGCGGGCGCGCGGCGGCGGCCTGGGCTTGGGCTTGGCGATCGCGCGTTACCTCGTGGAAGCTCATCGCGGCACGATCGAGGCCGAGAGCGCGGGCGACGGCAAAGGCTCAAAATTTACGATCAGCCTGCCGTTGATGCGCAAAACGAGTCCGCCCTCGCTTCCTCCGGAGGCGCCTCCTCCTTCGGTCCGGCAGTTGAGCGGCGCTTACGTGCTGGTCATCGACGACGATCCGGACGCCCGCGAGTTGCTCGAGATCTTACTTGTCCGCGAAGGAGCGGAGGTCGCGCTCGCCGCGACGGGCCGTGAAGCGCGCGGCGTGATTCGTTCTCGGCACCCCGACGTCATCGTCTGTGACGTCGGAATGCCGGAAGAAGACGGACACACCTTCATGCGCGCCTTACGCTCGGCGGGCGAGAGCTCGGGCTCCTTCATTCCGGCGCTGGCCTTGACCGGTCACGCCAGCGCCGAGGACAGCCGCGCCGCGCTCTTGGCGGGCTTCCAAATGCACGTCAGCAAACCGCTCGATCCCCCGCGGCTGCTCGAGAGCTTGGCAATCCTTTGGCGACGAGGGCTAGCGCGCAAAAAATGACCGATCAGGCCTCATCCGAAGTCACCGACCCGATGTTGGTAGAGCGCAAACAGACCGGCATTCTCGGCTTGGATGCAGTGCTGCGCGGCGGGCTCGTGCGGGGGGCGACCTATCTCATCATGGGCCGGCCGGGCACGGGCAAGACGACGCTCGGAAACCAACTGTGCTTCGAGCACGTGAAGCGTGGCGGCCGCGCGGCGTACATGACCCTGCTCGCGGAGTCGCACGCGACCATGTTGAAGAACCTGCAAACCATGCGCTTCTTCGACCCGAGCGTGATCAACAACGGCCTCTCCTACGTGGGCGCGTATCGCGCCCTGCGCGATGAAAAGCTGCGTGGCCTATTGGACATGATGCGGCGCGTGATCTTGGACGAGAAGGCCTCCATGCTCGTCATCGACGGTATCTCGCCGGCGCGCGCCATGGCCGAAACCGACGTCGCGCTGAAGGAGTTCGTCATCGAGCTCCAGATGCTGAGCGCGATGACCAACTGCACCACGGTACTCTTGGCCAACATGACCGCGGTAGACGCCAATGGTCCCGAGCACACCATGGTGGACGGTCTGATCGAGCTCGCCTTCGAACACTATCGGCGCCGGACGTTACGCACCATCGAGGTGCTGAAATTTCGCGGCACGAATCACTTGCTCGGCCGCCACGAGCTGCACATCGGCGTCGACGGGCTCAGCGTGCATCCCCGGATTGAGGACTTGCTGAACGGCTCGGGTCGTCCCGCGAAAGCCAGTAACGAGCGCGTACTGACCGGCGTGCGCGAGCTCGACACCATGCTCCGCGGGGGCGTGCTGCGCGGTACTACCTCCGTCGCCTTGGGCTTTTCGGGAAGCGGTAAGACCACCTTGGGTCTGCATTTTTTGAGCGCGGGCGCGGAAGCCGGCGAGGCGGGCGTGTTGCTCGGGTTTTACGAGTCGCCTGACCGGATTAGCCAAAGCGGGGACCGCATCGGCCTGCGCTTGAGTGAGCACGCTGCGACCGGGCTGTTCTCTCACATCTGGCAGCCGTCCTACGAATTTGGGCTCGATCAATTGGGCGCGCGTCTGATGTCGGAGATCGAACGGATCGGTGCGCGGCGGGTGGTGATCGACAGCCTAGACGGCCTCCGACAAGCCTCCTTCGACCCCACGCGCACCATCCGCTTCATCACCGCCTTGCTCGGAGAGCTGCGGGCGCGCGACATCACCGTGATCATGACCGACGAGACCATGAAGCCGTCCGGCCCGGAAATGGAAATGCGGGTCGAAGGCATCTCGGCTTTGGTCGAAAATTTGCTGCTGCTGGAGTACATGAGCATCGGGCCCAAGCTGAGACGCCTGGTATCGATCGTGAAACAACGCTCGTCTGCGCACGAAACCACGGCCCGCGAGTTCTTTCTGACCGGGCGCGGCATTGAAGTTGCACCGGATGCGCGAAGCGCTGCCGAGGTGGTGGCGCACTCCGAGGAATTCTCGGCTCGGCACAATGAAAAGCCACGGACGCCAGAAGGCTATTGAGTCCCAGTGAGATGACGGACGCGGCGCACAGCGTGCTCGTCGTGGACGATGAATTCGCGTCGCTCGAAGTGCTCGCTCTGCTCCTGATCGGTGAAGGCTTCGCTGTGACGACCGCCTCCAACGGCGAAGAGGCATTGGTCCGCCTCGCGGAAAGTACCGTGAGCTTGCTGATTTCCGACTACAAAATGCCGAAGATGGACGGCCTCACACTCTGCCAGCGGATGCTCAGCGACCAGCGACTGCGGCTGATACCCGTGATCCTGACCAGCGGCACATACGGTCTCAATCTGCCTCGGCCGAGTAACGTCGCCGCGTTCTTGGGCAAGCCGGTCCTCTTCGAGCAACTGCTCCGCACGGTGCGTGAGGTCTTGGCCCAGACCGTGACGCAATCGCGCGCCTGAGTCAGACTGCACCGGTGACAGTCGACCCACTGAGTGAGCTCTCCCTCCCGGCGCGAGACTGGTTCGAGACCACGCTCGGGGCGCCCACGCGGGCTCAGGCGTTGGGGTTGCCGCCCATCATTGCTGGCAGCTCCACGCTGCTACTGTCGCCGACCGGCTCGGGTAAGACGCTCGCCGCCTTCCTGTCCGCGGTGGACCGCTTAATGAACACGCCGGAGCCGGCCAAGGACGCGCGCTGCCGGGTTTTGTACGTGTCGCCATTGAAGGCGTTGGCGGTGGACATCGAGCGCAACCTGCGCGCCCCGATTGCAGGTATCTCCGAGGCCGCGCGCCGGCTGGGCGTCCCGCTGCGCGTGCCCACGCTGGGCGTGCGCACGGGAGACACGCCGCAAGCCGAACGAGCCCGCATGCGGCGGGCTCCCCCCGACATCCTGATCACCACGCCCGAGTCGCTGTTTCTACTGTTGACCTCGGAAACGCGGCGCATCCTGGCCAGTGTCGAGACCGTGATCGTCGACGAGATTCATTCGCTCGTGGCCAGCAAACGCGGCGTGCATCTGTTTCTCTCGCTGGAGCGGCTCGAGGCGCTACGCGAAGGCAGGCCACTGCAGCGCATCGGGCTCTCAGCCACGCAGCGACCGCTCGAAGAGGTCGCGCGTCTGCTCGGCGGCTACGACTCGGACCTGAGCCAGCGGCCCATGACCATCATCGACGCGGCCCAAAAGAAGCCGCTCGAGTTGAGCGTGGAGATGCCCGAGCCGGTAGTGGAGCCGCAGACCGACGAATCAGATCGTCTGCGGGACGTCGTGTCCGGTCCCGCCGCGCGCGGTCCGGCCGGCGCACGCTCAGTGTGGCCCGCGGTTCACGAGCGGCTCGTGGCGCTAATCCGCGAGCACCGCACGACCATGATCTTCGTCAACAGCCGGCGGCTCGCTGAACGCCTCGCCTCTGCCCTCAACGAGCTGGCCGGCGACGAGCTGGCGCTCGCGCATCACGGCTCGGTGGCGCGCGAAAAGCGGCAAGTGATCGAAGAGCGGCTGAAGGCGGGCTTACTGCCGGCGATCGTGGCTACTTCTTCGCTTGAGCTCGGGCTAGATATCGGCGCGGTCGATCTGGTCGTTCAGATCGAGGCGCCGCCCTCGATCGCCTCCGGTCTCCAGCGTATCGGCCGCGCCCATCACCACGTGGGCGGCACGCCTCAGGGCGTGATCATGCCGAAACACAAGAGCGATCTGTTGGCCACCGCGGCGGCCACGCGCAGCATGCTGGAGGGGGCGGTTGAAGCGACGTTCTATCCCAGAAACCCACTCGACGTGCTGGCGCAGCAGCTGGTCGCCATGTGCGCGGTGGAGCCCCACGATGTCGACGCTTTGTATCGCCGGGTGCGGCAAGCGGCGCCCTTCGCGGAGCTGCCGCGTTCGGCTTTCGACGGCGTGCTCGATATGTTGTCCGGGCGTTACCCGAGCGACGAGTTCCCGGATCTCAGGCCGCGCCTGGTCTGGGACCGTGTGAGCGGCAACGTGCGCGCACGTTCCTTCGCCCTGCGTTTGGCCGTTACCAATGCCGGTACCATTCCGGACCGCGGCTTATATGGCGTTTTTTTGGCGGGCGAAGAAGGGCCCAAAGGCGGACGCCGGGTGGGCGAGCTCGACGAAGAGATGGTCTTCGAGCTGCGCGAGGGCGAAGTGTTTCTGCTCGGCGCGAGCTCCTGGCGTGCCGAGCAGATCACGCACGACCGCGTGCTGGTTTCGCCCGCGCCCGGAGAGCCAGGGAAGATGCCGTTCTGGCACGGCGATCAGGCGGGCAGACCCATTGAGTTTGGGCGGCGTATCGGAGCGCTGGTGCGCACGGTGGCCCAGGCGGAGCCCATGAAGGCCGAAGCCTTGCTGCGCGAGCAGCACCACCTGGACGCTGCCTCCGCGCACACGTTGACGACGTACGTGCACGAACAGATGACGGCGGTGGGTGAAGTGCCGAGTGACCGCGTGATCGTCATCGAGCGCTTCCTGGACGAGGTCGGCGATCACCGCGTGTGCGTGATGACCCCGTTTGGCTCGCGTGTTCATGCGCCGTGGGCGACCGCCGTGACGGAGATGCTGCGCACGCGCCGCGTCGGCGACATCGACAGCGTGTGGTCCGACGACGGCATGGTGTTCCGCATCCCGGCCTCGGACGAGCCTCCTCCTAGCGAGTGGTTCTTGCCGCCGGCTGCGGACGTGGAAAGCCGCGTCAGCAACGCGCTGCACGGAACGTCCATGTTCGCGGCTCGTTTTCGGGAAGCTGCCGGCCGCGCCCTGCTCTTGCCACGGCGCCACCCCACCCGCCGGCAACCGCTGTGGGCGCAGCGCAAGCGCGCGGCCGATCTGCTTGCCGTCGCCTCGCGCCATCCTTCTTTTCCGATCGTGCTCGAGACCTATCGTGAATGTCTGCGCGATGTGTTCGACCTGCCGGGGTTGGTCGGCATCCTGACGGATATCGAGAAGCGCCGGGTGCGAGTGCGGACGGTGGACACGACCGCGCCCTCCCCCTTTGCGGGTTCATTGCTGTTCAACTTCGTCGCAAACTTCGTGTACGAGGGCGACGCGCCGTTGGCGGAGCGCCGCGCGCAGGCGCTCACGATCGATCATGAACGGCTGCGTGAGCTACTTGGCGAGACGGAGCTACGGAGCTTACTCGACCCCGAGATCATCGCGGACCACGAGCGCTTTTTGCAGCGTTTGGCTTATCCTGCCAAAGACGCCGATAGCTTGTGCGACGTGCTGCGTGGCCTCGGTGATCTTTCCCTGCCAGAGCTCCGCGAGCGCGCCACGAGCGCCGCCGAGGCGGACCAGTGGCTCGCGCAGCTCGAGCGCGAGCATCGGGTATACGCCGTGCGCATTCAGCGTGAAACGCGCTACCTCGCGGTAGAGGACGCCGGGCGTTACCGAGATGCGTTGGGCATCGTACCGGCCCCCGGCACGCCGACCGCCTTTCTCGAGCCGGCGCCGGATGCGGTCGGGCAGATCATCGCTCGCTACGCGCGCAACCACGGCCCTTTTCCCGAGCTCGCCTTGACCGTGCGCTATGGGCTGTCCGGACAAAGCGTGGCGGAGGTCGTCGCACGCTTGCGGCAAAGCGGCCGCTTGGTGTCCGGCGCGTTCTTGACTGGAGGCCAGACCGAGGAGCTGTGCGATGCAGAAGTGCTGCGCACGCTCCGCCAGCGCTCGCTCGCGCACTTGCGCCGCGAGGTCGAGCCGGTCGAGCCCGTCGTTCTATGCCGCTTTCTGGCGGCATATCAGGGAATCGCCAACCCGCGCCGCGGTGACGCCGCGTTGCTCGACGCGGTGGCTCAGCTCGAAGGCTGTCCACTACCGGCTTCGGCCCTACTCAGCGACATCTTACCGGCGCGCGTCCGGGGCATGGTCGCGCGCGACTTGGACGCGCTGTGCAGTAGCGGTGAGGTGGTGTGGGCCGGCGTCGAACCGGTAGGCAGCCATGACGGCCGAATCGCGCTGTATCTAGCCGATCACGAGGCTCTGCTGTCGCGCACCGTGACACCGATTCAGACGGAGCAAGCGCAATCCATTCGCGCAACGTTGAGTCGGCGCGGCGCGGTCTTCTTCGCGGAGATCCAGCGCGAGAGCGGCGGTTTCCCGAATGAGGTCCTGAGCACGCTCTGGGACATGGTCTGGTCAGGCGAGGTCACGAACGACTCACTCGAGGCGCTGCGCAGCTTGCTGCGTCCCACTGCGAGCAAGCGCACCGACGCGCGCAGCACCCGTTTGCGCGCGACGCGCCGCACGCAGGGGCGCTTGCCCGGCAGTGAAGGCCGCTGGTCGTTGCGCAGCGCACGCTGGGGCAGTGCGCCCAGCGACACCGATCGCCGCGCGGCGTTGGCCCGCGCCTTACTCGAGCGCTACGGCGTCGTAACTCGTGAGGTGGCGCACGCAGAGGGTCTCGAGGGCGGATTTTCGAGCGTTTACGAGATCCTGAAGGCCATGGAGTCGGCCGGCAGAATTCGCCGTGGTTACTTCGTGGCCGGCCATGGCGGCGTGCAATTCGCCCTACCGGGTGCCGACGAAGATTTGCGCGCGCAGCGCACGCCCAAGGACGACGCCGCGCGGGCTCAGGTCTTGGCCGCGGTGGATCCGGCGAATCCCTACGGCGCGCTCTTACCCTGGCCCGAGAAGGGCCAGGCTGACGGCAGCGGTCGTCTCGCGCGCACGGCGGGCGCCTTCGTGGTGCTGCACCAGGGCGCGCTCGTGGGCTACTTGCAACGCGCCGGAGGCGCGCTCGGCACGTTTGCGGACGCACCGAATGGCACGCGCGATCGCGCGACCGCGGCGGCGCTGGCCAACTGGGCAGCGACGCAGCCATTTCGTCGCGCGTTTCAGTTGGCCACGATCGACGGCGCGCCGGCCGCGCAGCACCGCCTGGCCAGCGCTTTTCGTGAAGCCGGCTTCGTGGCGGCCGGCGGAGGCCTGCTTCTGAACTTGCGTGACCGCGGCGCGAAGCTGGAGCCCGAGCCCGAGCCCGACCTCGAGCTCGAGGAAGCCGATGCCGGAGGGTGATACCCTTCACCGCACGGCGCACACCTTGAACCGCGTGCTCGCCAAGCAACGGCTCGTGCGTGTGCAGTCCTCGGTGCCTGCGATCGCGCAGGCGGAGCTCGCGGGTCACCTCGTCGAAGAGGTGACCGCGCTCGGCAAAAATTTGCTGATTCGCTTCGACGACGGGCGAGTGCTGCATACGCACCTGAAGATGCGCGGCTCTTGGCACGTGTACCGTCCCGGCGAGCGTTTTCAGCGTCCCGAGCATCAAGCGCGGGTCGTGTTGGACGTAGGCGACGCGCTGGCGGTCTGCTTTGCAGCTCCCACGGTACGGCTGCTCGCCGCACACAGCGCGGGCAGCGACGAATATTTGACGGGGCTCGGCCCGGACCTGATCCCCGACGAGTTCGACGAGGACAAGGCCGTTAACGGCTTATTGGCGCTCGATCAGCTCTCGATCGGGGAGGCGGTCATGACCCAAACCGCGCTCTCGGGCATTGGCAACATCTACAAGTCCGAGACGCTGTTCCTCTGCCAGATCAATCCCTTGGCGCTGGTCTCGTCGCTCAGTATCGATGCGGCCCAGGGCATCGTACGAAAAGCGCGCGCGCTGCTGCGCCTCAACACGCACACCACGTCCAATCGGCGCACGACCACGACGGCCAAGACCGACAGCCCTTATTGGGTCTACAAACGCTCCGGCAAGGGTTGCCGCATCTGCGGCAGCGTGGTGCGTATGCAGCGTCAAGGCGCCCTGCACCGCTCGACCTACTTCTGCGCCACCTGTCAGAGCAGCCCTTGACGACGGCGCGCGAACCAATGCGCGCCAAGTGACAGCGCGGCCGCCAAGGTCCAGGCCCAGGCCGGCAGCAGCGGCGTGCTACTGCGTTCGGCGGCCACCTGCATGGGGCTTGGGATGGGCAAGTCTGAGAGGTCTGCTCGGGACACGGCCTTGCCGCCACTCGCCTGCGCAATGCGCGTTAGTCGGTCGGGGTCGGGCCGCGAATCGCTCCACGAAGGTCCGCCACGCTCGCAGGCGAAGTCGAAGCGCGTGGGGGGGGCCGCACCCACGTGCGCCGCGGCAGAATAACCGCCCGTTTCGAGCACACCCAGGTCGATCTCCAGCGGACCGGGCGCGGGGCTTCGGACGACTTTGCGGAGCAGCGGAGAAGTGGGTGGACCCAGCCGCGTGAGCTCGAGCGACACGTCCCCAGTGGCGCCCGGCGAACGGACGAGTCGCAAGCTTGCGGGCAAGCCAGCGATGCACGGGCCCGCCAACTCCAGGCGCACCGCCTCGTAGCGGGGGTCGCGCATCAGCCAGCCCACAAGGCCGTCCCACAGCGCGCCGTAGCCGCGCCCCGCCGCCCGATCGGCGAACTCGCTGAACGCGAGCGCGTGCGTGCCGTCTACGCCCAAGGCAATTGAACGGCCGTCCCCCGCTTCGCCCAGCGCCAAGACCGGCATCGCGCCCTGCCCTGCGCGCCGCTCTGGATGTTCCCAAAGCACGATTGAGCCTGGGCGTGCGGCGCCCAGGGTGTTCGAGCCGCTGAACGTAGGCAACTCATCCCCGAAGAGCTCGGTCACACCATGCAGCACAGGAGCCGAGCGCCCAGCCTCGGTGTAGCGCGGCACGAAGTCCGCGGTGTCGAAGGGCTGCTCGCTCGCGCGGAGCTCCACGGGCAGCACGCTTTCCAAAGGAGAGCGCGCATATCCCCCACCCGCAAATGCCGACGGGCCGCCGACCATGATCAGCCCACCCCCGCTCTGCACGTAGTTGGCCAGCGCCGGCAAATGCCGCGCGAGCTTGTACGTGACGGCGTCGATGTCCTGCAGGATCACGGCATCGAAGCTCGGTAAATGCTCGGTAAAGAGTTCGTCGACGGGAAACGGGATCAGGGCCAGCTCCGAGTCGTCCGTTGTCTCGGTGTTGTCTCGGTCGGTCCGCAAGATGAAGAAAGCCACCAAATCGATCGACTCATCGCTCTTCAACCACATGCGGAGCGCGCGCACGTCGTACGTTGGGCGGCCAGCCACGTGCAGGACGCGCAAACGATCGCGCGTCACGCTGAAGCTCAAGATGCGCCGGTCGTTCTCGGGGATGGTGTCGCCCTCGGGGGAACCGATGCTCACTTCCACCAAGCGCGCGCCGGCCCGTTCGAGCGTGATACTGAGCTCCACTGTCGCGGACTCCCCGGAGAGCTTGGCCACGCCGCTCGCCAGCACGAAGGGCTCGACACCGTGGCGGAGCTCGCGCGCCGTGACCGGAATATCCTCACAACGGAGGCCGCCTGAGCAACCAATCTCGATCGTC
>CAXSGJ010000049.1:0-645 GCA_964236865.1 uncultured Polyangiaceae bacterium | reverse complement strand
GGCCGATGGCGGGTGGGCCACGGTCGCGCCCGAAGTTCGAATGGAACGGATGCTCGCGTCGCGCGGCGCTCGTTCGGTCACCGCGACGGTGTGAATGGGCGCGCCGAGCGCTGCCGATAACTCGTGCAAAGCCGCTTCGTCCGCGCCCGCGCTGGGACGTGAGAAACGGCCATCGCTGACGACCACGATCGCTTTCGGGCGTTCGCCGGGCTCTTGCGCCAGCGCGTTCAACGCGCCCGCCAGGTCGGTCTCATCCGATAGATCGGCCGGGCTCGGGTGTTGGAGCGCGTCATCGATGATCAGCGGCTTGGCCGGGCCCGCGCCGAACCCTCGCATCACCACCCGCGCCGAGGCAAAGTGTTTGGCTAAGTCGCGCGCCGCGCCAAGGGCAAGCTCGCGACGAGTCTGCCCGTCGCTCGGTAGAAGGAGGCGCCGAGATTGATCGACGAGCACCACCACCTGCGCGCCCACGCTCACCCCGCGCGTGCTCACTCGGGCTGGGCGCAGCACGGAGGCGGCCAAAAAAACCAGCGCCAGCCCGCCGGTGAGGAGTAGCGTGCGACGACCGCCCGAACCAGTCGGCGCGACCTCGATGCGTGAGCTGCCGTGCGCGAGCACGTTGGAGCCGGTGACCGGCGTCGCTTC
>CAXSGJ010000048.1:36207-53923 GCA_964236865.1 uncultured Polyangiaceae bacterium | reverse complement strand
CCGCTCTGTGAAATCGTGGGTGAGCCGGACTTGCGCTCCAGCGTCGAGGCGGCCGCCTACTTGCGCGCCATGCGCGATCTGCTGGTCTTTGTGGGCGTCAACGACGGGAACTTGGAGGAGGGCAGCTTTCGCTGCGACGCGAACGTTTCCATTCGCCCCGTGGGCACGGAAAAGTTCGGCACCCGCTGCGAGTTGAAAAACATCAACTCCTTCAAGTTCGTACAACGCGCGATTGACGCAGAAATCATCCGTCAAACGGCGATTTTGGACGCTGGGGGTAAGGTCAAGCAGGAGACCCGCAGCTTCGACCCGGACACGGGCCTCACCCACACCCTGCGCGCCAAAGACGACGCGCACGACTACCGCTACTTTCCGGAGCCGGACCTCCCCCCGCTGCGTGTGACCGCCGCCTTCATCGCCGCGCAGCGCGACGGCTTGCGTGAGTTGCCAGTTGCCGTGCGCAAGCGCTGGGTCGAGACGCTGGGGCTCACGCCCGCCATTGCGCAGACCCTGAGCCAGCACCCGCTCTACGTCACGTTCTTCGAGACCGTTTGCCAGGCCTTCGATCAGCCGGTCAAGGTCGCAAACTTCGTCGCCAATGAGGTGCTGCGCGGCGCCAAGTCGCATGGCCTGGAAGCGACCTTCAGCGTCACGCCCGCTCAGGTCGCCGAGTTGCTCTCGTTGGTCGAGTCCGGCGACATCAGCGGCAAGCAGGCCAAGGAGGTGTTTGCGGCGCTGGAAGGAACGGAGCGTACGGCGCGCTCGATCGTGGACGAGCGCGGTTTGAAAGTCGTCTCCGATGGCGCGGCGCTGGAAATCTTGTGTCAGACGCTGATCGATAAATTCCCGAGCCAGGCCGCGTCGGTGCGCGCGGGCAAAAAAGCGCTGATCGGCTTCTTCATGGGCCAAGTGATGAAGGAAACCGGCGGCTCCGCCAGCCCCAAGCTCGTCAGCGACATCTTCGAGCGGCTGCTCGGGGGATCACCGTGAGCGTCTCGCGGGCGCTCTCCGTTTACGATCCCAAGCCGGCTTGGTTGAAGGTGCGCGCACCCGGCGGTGAGAATTACACGCGCCTGAAGCAGACCTTGCGCGAGCTCGACCTGTACACCGTGTGCGAAGAAGCGCGCTGTCCCAATGTGGCCGAATGTTGGGCGGCGGGCACGGCCACCGTGATGCTGCTCGGTCACACGTGCACGCGTGGCTGCCGCTTCTGCGCGGTGACTACCGGCAACCCGCGCGGCGCGGTGGACCCGCGTGAGCCGGAGCACGTGGCGCGGGCCATCGCCCAGCTAGGCCTCCGCTACGTCGTGCTCACCATGGTGGATCGCGACGATCTGCTCGACGGCGGCGCCTCCCACATGGCGCGGGCGGTCCTGGCGCTCCGCGAGCATAGCCCAGGCCTGCTAGTGGAAACCTTGGTCGGTGACTTTGGCGGTCGCCAACGTGACGTGAACGCCATGGTCGACAGCGCGCCGGACGTCTTCGCGCATAACATCGAGGTGACCCGCCGGCTGACGCCGACCATCCGCGATCAGCGCTGCGACTATGACTTGTCGCTCGGCGTACTGGCACATGCCAAGGCGCGGATGCCGGAGCGCTTCGTCAAGAGCTCGATCATGGTCGGCGTCGGCGAGACCGACGACGAGGTGCTCGAGACCATGCGCGACCTGCGGGCGGTCGGGGTCGACATCCTGACGCTCGGTCAGTACTTGCGCCCGACTCCCAAGCACGCGCCGGTCGAGCGCTACGTTCCGCCCGAACAATTTGACGCATACGCGCGCGCTGGGCGCGAAATGGGTTTCGCATTCATCGCCTCTGGGCCGCTCGTGCGTTCGAGCTATCATGCGGCCGAAGGCTTCGTAGCGGCGCGTTTACGGCCGGAAGAAGCCACAAGCACGCGCACCAGCGATGACGCTCGGCCGAGGACGGCGCGGCCGTTAGAGCTCGAGGACAGTGCGCCCCAGGGCCTGATTAGCCCGGCCTCCCTCGTGCGTCGTTGACGCGCCTCGGCTTCGGTATCGACCGACATGACGTGTGCGCGATCTTCGGATAGCCTCGCCGCTCATCGACTCTATCCGAATGCCAGCCCCGGACCACAGCCTGATCGGGAAGGTTGCCCGCCAGCTCACGCAGGCCCCGGCGTACGCGGCGGCGGAGCGACCGCGCTCCCTGTTGGCGATGGCCGCGCGCTCGTACGGCTACAGAACCGACGCTGATGTCACGCAGCCGACCGGGTTCGACCCGGAGGCGGCACGCCTGTTCGAGGCAGTGGTGGAAGGCGCATTCCTGGTCGCGAATGCCGATGGGGATTTTGACGCTATGGAGCGCGCTGCATTCCAGCATGTGGTCGTCACGGCCTGCGGCGGGGCCGTCGCCGAACACCAGGTCTCGGCGTTGCTCGCGGATCTAAAGGACCAGTTGGACGAAGACGGCATGCGGAAACGGATCGAGCGGGTCGGCTGCACCGTGCTGCGTGAGGACCAGGCGCTCGAGGTCCTGCGCGTCTCGTCTCTTTTGGCACACGTGTCGGGCGGCGTCAGCGAGGTGGAGCGTGAAGTGCTGGACAAGCTGGCGACGGAATTCAAACTGGGTGGCCCTGCCGTCGAACGCGCGATCGAGGAAGCTTGCCACGCGCTCCGTGAGTGATCCGCGCGGTGTGAGCGTTTCGCCGGCGAGCGCGGTTTTCCCAGAATGGATATGATGCCCGATATTCCTGCGACTTTCCGATCGGAACAGCCGGCAAGGGTCGTTCGCGTCTTGTCCGACGACGGCACGCTCGATCCGCGCCACGACCCTCGTCTCAGCGAGCAAGAGGTGCTGGAGATCTACCGTTGGATGGTGACCACCCGGCAGCTCGATGAGCGGCTCGTGGCGCTCCAGCGGCAAGGTCGCATCGGCTTTCATGTCGGGTCGTTGGGCGAAGAGGCAGCCATCATCGGGGCCGCCTTTGCCATGCGTACCGCGGATTGGTTGTTCCCGTGCTACCGCGAGTTCGGCGCCGCTCTGATGCGCGGCCTGCCGCTACAGACCTTCGTCGACAACATGTTCGGCAACGCGAACGACACCGTGCGCGGCCGGCAAATGCCCAATCACTCCACGCACCGCGCGTCGGGCTACGCGTCGGTGAGCTCCCCGGTTGGCACGCAAATCACGCAGGCGGTCGGCTTCTCTTGGGGCGCAAAAATCGACGGCAAGGACGTGGCAAGCCTGGTCTATTTCGGGGACGGCGCGACCAGCTCCACCGATTTTCACAGCGGCATGAACTTCGCTGGCGTCTTCAAGGTGCCGGTCGTGTTCCTGTGCCGCAACAACGGCTGGGCCATCAGCGTGCCGGTAGAACGTCAGACCGCGACCCGGACCTTCGCCGAAAAGGGTCCGGCCTACGGCATTCCCGGCGTGCGCGTGGATGGCAATGACATCTTTGCCGTGGTCAGCGTCGTGCGTGAGGCGGTGCGTCGCGGCGAGCAAGGCCTCGGCCCGACTCTGGTGGAAGCGATCACCTACCGCATGGGCGGTCACTCGACGAGCGACGACCCGAACCGCTACCGCGCTACGGACGAGCTCAAACCGTGGGCCGAACGCGACCCGCTCGAGCGCTTGCGTCACTATCTGGAGCGGCGCGCGTGGTGGGACGATCGCAAAGAGCAGGCGCTGATCGCCGACATCGACCAACGCTTCCGGTCGGCGGTCGCGGTTGCCGAAAAAGCACCGCCTCCCGCGCTCGAGACGATGTTCGAGGACGTGTACGAGAAACCGCCCTGGCACCTGCAAGAGCAGCGCGCCGAGCTGCTCCGTGGGGCGCGCGCTCCATCGTCACATTCCTGAGCGTGGTCAGTCCGTCATGGCCGTAGCCGAGGTATTTTGCCGATCTGGCGCCCCCCGATTCATCGTCTTGAACGCGGCTGATCCGGAGCTCCTTTAGATGCCTCAGATGAATATGGTGCAGGCCGTGAATGAGGCGCTTCGCTCCGCCATGCGGCGCGACAAGCGCGTCGTGGTGCTCGGTGAAGACGTGGGCAAGGTAGGCGGCGTATTCCGCGTCACCGCCGGCCTCAGCGAAGAGTTCGGCGAGGAGCGCGTGATCGACACGCCGCTCAGCGAAAACGGCATCGTGGGCTGCGCGGTGGGCATGGCCTTGTACGGCATGGTGCCGGTGGTCGAAATCCAATTTTCGGATTTCATTTGGCCGGCCTACGACCAGATCGTCAATGAGCTTGCTAAATATCGCTACCGCTCGGGCGGGGAATATCCGGCGAAGCTCGTGATTCGGACGCCGGTCGGCGGTGGCATCAAGGGCGGCCATTACCATTCGCAGCATCCGGAGGCCGCCTTCATTCACGTGGCGGGCTTGAAGGTGGTGTGCCCTTCCAACCCCTATGACGCCAAAGGCCTGCTCTTGGCCTCGATTCAAGATCCGGATCCGGTGTTGTTCTTCGAGCCTAAGCGCGTTTATCGAGCGGCCAAGGGGGAGGTGCCCGAGCACGACTACCTGGTGCCATTGGAGAGCGCCAAGGTGGTCCGGCCGGGACGGCACGTTACGGTGCTGGCCTACGGCGCAATGCTGTACGAGGCCCTCGATGCCGCGGCGAAGGCCGCGGAGAAGGGCGTCGAGGCGGAGGTGCTCGACCTCCGAACACTGTGGCCGGTCGACATCGCGGCGATCGTCACCAGCGTCAAGCACACGGGGCGCTTGGTCGTGGTGCACGAGGCGCCGCGCACGTGCGGATTCGGCGCGGAGCTCGTATCACTCGTGGTGGAACGTTGCTTTTACCATTTGGAAGCGCCGCCCGTGCGCGTCACCGGCTTCGATACGCCGTTCCCGTACACCCTGGAGATGGAGTATATGCCGCTCTCGCACCGCATTTTACCGGCCTTGCTCGACTGCGCCAGGTCTTAGACTTCGCGCACTTGACCGAAACCCGCGATTCAGTGAGATAAACCGTCCATGGCGAAGTTCGAGTTCAAGTTGCCGGATATCGGCGAAGGTGTGGCCGAAGGCGAGATCGTCAACTGGTTGGTAGCGGCCGGCGATGACGTCACCGAGAACCAAGAGATGGTCGAGGTGATGACCGACAAAGCCACCGTGACCATCGGGGCGCCCAAGTCGGGGAAAGTCGCCGAACTCCGCTTCAAGGTCGGCGACACGGTGCCGGTCGGTGGGGTGCTGATTGTGTTCGACACGAGCGATGCCGCTGAGCCGCAGCCGCCCCCGGCGCCGCCTACCATGGCTCCGGCTCTCAACGCGGCTCCCGCTCCCACGGCCGCCCCCGCGGCGGCGCCCGCCCCGATGCCCAACAGTGACGGCCCAGTGGCGAGCGCCGTGGGCGACATTCGCGAGAGCTTGCCGGGCATGGCCGCGTCGACCTCGGCGAGCGTCGCGCGCAGCGCCGAGTACTACGCCGACCGGCCGCTGGCCGCGCCGGCCACGCGCAAGCTCGCGCGTGAGTTAGGGGTGGATCTGCGTCGCGTCGAGCCGAGCGGCTCTGCCGGGCGCGTCACCAAAGAAGACGTGGAGCGCATGGCCAACGGTGCGGCGGAGCCCGCCCCGGCCCCGGCCGAGCCCATCGCGAAGCCCGCGCCTGCGCCCGCGCCCGCGCCCGCGCGAAATGCCGCTGACGAGCGACAGCCAATCCGCGGCCTGCGCAAGCGCATCTTCGAGAACATGGCGCGGTCCAAGCATACCGCCGCGCACTTTCATTACATCGACGAGGTCGATGTGGCGGCCATCGTCGGCCTGAAGGACCGCGCCAAGCCGTATGCGGAAAAGGCCGGCGTGAAGCTCACGTTCCTGCCCTTCATCGTGAAAGCCGTCGTCGCCGCGCTAAAGCGCCATCCGCGGCTCAACGCTCACGTCGACGAAGCGGCCATGGAGCTCGTGTTGCGCAAGACCTACGACATCGGCATCGCCACTTCGACGGAGGCTGGTCTGATGGTGCCCGTCGTCCGCGGCTGCGATCGCCTCAGCATCCTCGAGATCGCGAGCGAGATCGATCGCGTGGCGCGCGCGGCGCGGGACGGCAAAAGCCAGAAGGAAGATCTCGGTGGCTCTTCGTTCACGATCACCTCACTGGGCAAGCTAGGCGGCCTGTTTGCGCCGCCGATCATCAATTACCCGGAGGTTGGCATCGTTGGCATCCACGCCATCAAAAAGAAGCCAGTCGTGCGCGGAGACCAGATCGTGATCGGAGAGATCATGAATCTTAGCTTCTCCTTCGACCACCGCATCATCGATGGCGACGTCGGCGCGAACTTCGCGCAGGAGATCATCTCTTACTTGCAAGAGCCCGATCGCCTCGTCGTAGAGATGGCGTAACTGGCGTCTAGGCAGCCGACAGGCTCCTACATCTGCGTACAGCGCCGGCTTTGCCGGCGCTTTCGCTTTGTGGCCATGCTGCGCGTGGCGCACCGAAAACAAAGCGGCAAGCGTGCCCCATTCACGCTATTAAATAGTGAAGGCCCGATCGCTCGCCGGGCCGTATGCAAAGGTGTAACGTCGTGTCGGAACAAGGGCTTGCTCGGGAGTTTGCCAGCACCATGAAGGGTCTTTTTAGCGTCGCCGTGGCCGCGATCGTTTTACAGGTCGCGGGGCCCGCACTCGCCGCAGAGGAAGCCGTGGAGTCCACGCCCGCGCAAGTGCGCAGCGCCGCGGAGGCGTTCGATCGCGGCCGTGAAGCGTACAAGTCCGAAGACTATCTCGAAGCCGCCGAGCAGTTCGAGAGCGCGGACGCCAATGCGCCGAGCGCGGCCGCGCTCGAGCTCGCCATTCGCGCCCGCGATAAGGCAGGTCAGCTCGATCGCGCTGCCACGTTGGCCGCTCTGGCGCTGGCGCGGCATCCCGACGACCCGAGCATCCAGAAGGTCGCTCCGGGGATCATCCAACGCGCCAAGGCCGAGCTGTACGAGGTCGACTTGAAGTGCGACGATCCGTGCGACGTGACGGTGGCAGGCAAGCTTGCACCGGGCCGTCGCGCGACCGAGCGCACGATTTTCGTAGCTCCGGGTACCTACGCAGTGCTTGCCGGCTGGTCGGGGGATCGCTCGGCGTCCAAGCAGGTCGACGCTACCCGCGCCGCTTCGGGCACGCTCGAATTTCTGGCGCCCGCCGTGCCGGTTGCTGCGCCCGTCGCTGCACAACCGGCGCTTGCCATGACCTCGGGCGAACAATCTTCCGATCAAGGGTCGCGGAAGAGGTCCGGCGGCCTCAGCCCGGCGCTGTTTTTCGTGGGCGTTGGGCTAACGGCCGTGTCCGGCATCGTGACGGTGTGGAGTGGGCTAGACACCCAGAACAACCCCGGCACCAACAAGGTGCGCGACGCGTGCCAGGCGCAAGCCAGTGACTGCAACAGCCTGTATCAGAAAGGCGTCGACAAGCAGCACAGAACCAATTTGTTGATCGGCGTCACAGCCGGCGTGGGAGTCGCAACCGGAGTGGTCGGCGCCTTTTTTACGAATTGGGGCGGATCGAAGAAAGCCGAGGCCGCCTCGCGAGCTCCGCGTTCGGAGCGCACGGGCCTCCACGTCGAGCCCTGGTTTTCAGTGGGTTCAGGGGCAAGCGTCGGGGCGCTCGGAAGGTTCTAGGAGGTGGCAAAACTCTTCGACCCGGGCGCGGGGCGGCAGCGCGTCGATCGCTACGAGCTAGTGGGCGAGATCGCCTCCGGCGGCATGGCGACGGTGTACCTGGCGCGGTTGACCGGAGTCGGCGGGTTCCAGCGCTTCGTGGCCATGAAGCGCCTGCACCCGCATTTGGCGAACGAGAAAGAGTTCGTCGAAATGTTCTTAGACGAGGCGCGCATTGCAGCCCGCATTCATCACCCGAACGTGGTGCCCATCTTGGAGGTCGGCGCCAGCACCGTTGGTTACTACCTGGTGATGGAGTACATCGAGGGCGACACGTTGGCGCGTCTTTTGGCGCGCGCGGCGACGCGGGGCAAACGCCTCCCGATCCCGATTGCGCTCCGTATCGCGCTCGACATGCTCTCCGGCTTGCATGCGGCGCATGAGCTTCGGGACGACGCGGGGGAGGCCGTGCAGCTCGTGCACCGCGATGTGTCCCCGCAAAACGTGCTCGTGGGCGTAGACGGCATCGCGCGCATCACGGACTTCGGGGTGGCGCGCGCGGCCAGCCGCTTGACCGCGACGCGTGTCGGTCAGCTCAAGGGCAAGATCGCCTACATGGCGCCCGAACAAGCCGCGGGTGAAGAGTCGCTGGATCGCCGCGCCGATGTGTTCGCTTCGGGCATCGTGATTTGGGAAGAGCTCGCCGCCAAGCGGCTGTTCAAGGCCGAGAACGAGGCGGCGACACTGTCCAGGGTCATGACCGAGCCCGTGACACCGCTCACGGAGATCGTCCCCGGCCTGAGCAAGGAGTTGTCGGACGTCGTGATGCGCGCGCTCGATCGCTCACCGGATCAACGCTTCGCCACTTGCGCACAGTTCGCTGATGCACTGGAAGCAGCGGCCACGTCGCGTGAGCGGATCGCGACCCCACGAGAGCTCGCCGCCTACGTCACGGAAGTATTGGGAGAAGAAGTCTCGGCTCAGCGCGATGCGGTGCGCGCCTGGATCGCCCGCACCGAGCCGAGCTTCGTGGGCGTTGCTCCGTCCACCACCCTGTCATCCAGTGTTTCAGCCGCGGCCATGAGCCTGTCCGGTGCAGACCCGTCGCAGGCCGCCACGCTCACGCAGAGCTCCGCACCGAGAGCACGGCGCCGCTTTGGGATGGCCGCGCTGCTGCTCCTGCTGCTCCTGGCAGTCGGCGGGGGCAGCTTCCTGTTCGCACGCCAAACCGGCTTTCATCCGCCCGCGGCCGCGGCGCCCGGGCCGGTGGTCGCACTCCCGGCGCCGCCGCTGCGCCCGGCGCCGAGCCCCGAGCCCGTGGCCAGCGACGTCAATGCCATGCCGCTCGAAACCGTGGCCAAGCCGCTCGTCCCGCAGCCGCATCCGAAAGCGGCGTCGGCCAAGACCGCGACCGATGAGCCCGCCGTAAAGAACCCAAGAAGGAAGAGCCTAAGAAGGAAGAGAAGAAGAAGACGGACGACGACGTAGATTTGCGAAATCCGTACCGCTAAACGCCACGTTCCAATTCCGTCGGGCCGGGCACGGTCGCTCAAGGCGGCCCACCGCGCGCTCCGTTGACAGCCGCTGGCTCGCCTGCTAGTTGTCCCGCGCCTTGTAGCTCCTCCGAAACAAATTCAGTGTTTTCGCGAGGTTGTTCGATGAGCCAGCCAAATACTGGAGCCTGAGCACCCCGTGGCAGTCAAGAGATTCTGCTTATTTACCGGCAATGCGAATCCGGAGTTAGCCGCCGAAATCGCCAAGGTGCTCGATACACCCTTGGGAGAGGCGCGCGTGTCGCGCTTCAGCGACGGGGAGACGTTTTGCGAGATTCGCGAAAACGTGCGCGGCCTGGACACCTACGTGATTCAGCCGACGTGCTCGCCGGTCAACGACAACCTGATGGAGCTCTTGATTATGTGCGACGCGCTGCGCCGCGCGTCCGCCTCGAGCATCACTGCGGTCATCCCGTACTACGGCTACGCGCGCCAAGACCGAAAAGTCGCGCCGCGGACCCCCATCACCTCCAAGCTGGTGGCGGATCTCTTGGTGACCGCGGGCGTGTCCCGCGTGCTGTGTGTGGACCTCCACGCCGGGCAAATACAAGGCTTTTTCAATATCCCGCTCGATCATTTGTACGCACTGCCCGTGTTCTTGGACGACTATTTGAAGGTTCGGTTCAATAAGGAAGCCGTGTTCGTGGCGCCGGACGCCGGCGGCGTCGAGCGCACGCGCGCTTACTCCAAGCGCCTCGGCGCCGGCCTGGCCATCATCGACAAGCGTCGCGAGCGCGCCAACGTGAGCGAAGTCATGAACTTGATCGGCGACGTGACGGGCAAAGATTGCATCATCGTCGATGACTTGATCGACACCGCGGGCACCCTGTGCAACGCCGCGCGCGCCGTGATGGATGGCGGCGCCAAGAGCGTGGTCGCGGTCGCGACCCACGGTGTCCTGAGCGGCCCGGCGGTGAAGCGCATCGAGGAATCCTCGCTCAGTGAGGTCGTCGTGACCAATTCGATTCTGCACTCGGAAGAGGCGCGCGCCTCGAAGAAAATCAAATTCTTGTCGATCGGCCGCCTGCTCGGCGAAGCCATTCGGCGCATTCATAATAGTGATTCAGTGAGCTCGCTGTTCGTGTAGCGGCAGCCCCTTCAGGAGAAGACAAATGGAAGCAATCAAAGTCACTGCCAGCCGACGGGACGAACACGGAAAAGGCGCCGCGCGCCGCTTGCGCAACGAGGGTCGCATCCCGGCCATCGCCTACGGTAAGAGCTTGCCCTCGCAAGCGCTCGCGGTGCAGCCGGAGTCGATCAAGGCCGTGCTCTCTAGCGAGCGCGGGCGAAACACCGTCGTGAACTTGGACGTCGACGGCAAAGCTGGCCTCACGGTATTGCTGTCGGACTTTCAGTATCACCCCCTGACGCGCGAGCTGCTACACGCCGATTTCGTGCAGATCTTGATGGATCAGCCGGTCAATGTGGAAGTGCCACTCGAGCTTACGGGCAAAGCGGCTGGCGTCGCCGCGGGCGGTACGCTCCGTCAGGTGTTCCGCAAGTTGCCCATCCGCTGCTTGCCCGGCTTGATCCCGGTGAAGGTCGTTCACGATGTGACCGCACTCACCCTCGACGGCCACGTGGCGACGAAGGATCTCGCGTTGCCGGAGGGCGTCTCGGTACGCTTACCCGCAGAGCAGACCGTGGTCTCCATCGTGCACGAAATCATGCGCGGTGAGGAAGAAGTCGCGCCCGTCGCCGGGGCACCCGTCGCCGGCGCGGCCGCCGCTCCCGCGGCTGCGGCTGCCCCCGCCAAGGGCGGCGCCAAAGCGGCCGCTCCCGCGGCTGCCGCCAAGGCGCCCGCGAAGAAGTGATCTTGGTCGTTGGCCTCGGCAATCCGGGGCCACGCTACGCTTCGACCCGGCACAACTTCGGGTTTTTAGCGCTCGACGCGTTCGCCGCCCGGCGCGAGCGCGTCACGCCGTTTCGACCGCGTTTTCAGGGTCTGTACGCGGAGTGCGAACTGGACGGCAATGCCGTCGGTCTGCTGAAGCCGGAGACCTTCATGAATCTGTCCGGACAAAGCGTGCGGGCCGCGGCGTCGTTGTTGAACATCGAAGCGGCCGCTCTCCTGGTGGTGCACGACGAGCTCGATCTGCCCTTCGGCGAGCTTCGGCTCAAGTCCGGGGGCGGGGACGGCGGGCACCGCGGCCTGCGGTCGATCTCGGCAGAATTGCGCGACCCGAGCTACGGCCGCCTGCGCCTTGGAATAGGCCGCCCGGCACCCGACTTTCAGGGTGACATCGCGGATTTCGTGCTACAAGCCGTCGCCCCGGAGCTTCGCTTCGAGCTCTCCAAAGTGCTCGAGCGCGCGTCTGAGGTGGTGGAGTCCGTCGTCCGCGACGGCCTTTCCCAAACCATGAACCGAACCAATCAACGCATGGTGCGCTGATGGCTCCTTGCTCCCGGACGCTCTTCGCGATCTGGGGGCCTCACGCCCAAAAGGAGAAACCGAAATGGCAGAAGCACAGGTCGCGAGCACGCATAAAGCTCGCGAGTACGAGACGATTTACGTCCTCAAACCGGACGTCACCCGCGAGACCCAAGAAAAAATCGCCACGCGCCTGGAAGAGGTCGTCGGTCGCGAGAGCGGCAAGCTGACTCAGGTAGACAACTGGGGTCGTCGTCAACTGGCGTATCCCGTGGCAAAACACCGGCGCGGCGTCTACGTCTACGTGAAGTACGTCGGCGGTGGCCCATTGGTCAGTGAGCTCGAGCGCACGCTCCGCTTGCTCGACGACGTGCTCAAGTATCAGACCGTGCTCGTCCGTAAGGACGTAAACATGGTCGCCTTGGAGGTGAACCCCGAGAACCTCAAGTTCGAAGCGGTCGAGCCCCCGGCCGAGGATGAACCGGAAGAATCGCTCGAGCGCCAGCTCGGTCTCGTGGATTCGCCGGATCGTGATCGTCACCGCGACTCGCGCCACGATCACGACGCGGACGATTACGGCGACGCAGACGGTGCCGGTGGCGACGAGGAGGATGCACAATGAGAGAGCAAACTCGTGACATGGACCGCGGTGACCGCGGAATGGACCGCATGGGCGACAAGGACAACGTGGGGTTTCGCACCCGCGGTCGGCGTCGCGGCTGCTCGTTCTGCTCGGACGACGCCGAGCCCATCGACTACAAAGACCCGCAGGGCTTGCGTTACTTTGTGACGGAGCGCGGCAAGATCGTGCCCCGCCGCATTTCCGGGGTGTGCGCCAAGCACCAACGCTCCGTACAACTCGCGATCAAGCGCGCGCGCACTATCGCCCTCTTGCCCTTCACCACGAACGACTGAGGAGCATCACAGATGGCCACAGCCACCAAAGTTCTGCTTCAGACCGACGTCGAGAATCTAGGTTCCGGCGGCGAAATCGTCAAAGTGCGCCCGGGCTTCGCGCGCAACTTTCTCCTGCCGCGCGGCTTGGCCGTGCCGGCCAGCGCGGGCAACTTGGCGCGAGTGGAAGAGCTCAAGAAAGCGGCCGCCTCACGTAAAGCCCAAGACGTCGCTGCCGCGCAGGAGCTTGCCAAGAAGCTCGAGGGCGCAAGCGTGAAAATCGCACGCTCGGCAGGCGATGAGGGCAAGATGTTCGGCTCCGTCACCACCAAGGACATCGCCGAAGCCTTCGAAAAGACAGGCATCACCATCGACCGGAAGAGCCTTCAGCTTGCCGACCCGATCAAGGCCCTGGGCACGTTCGACGTCCCGCTCAAGCTTCACGGCGCCGTGTCCGTGACTCTGAAAGTGGAAGTCGTTAAGAAGTGAATTGACAGAACGATCGAGGTCGTAGAGAAAGACGATGTAGCCCGCGCTCGCGCGCAGGGTTGCATCGGCGAGTGGCCTCGCCTGAGCGCCCCGGAAGGTTTCGACCGACCGGGGCGTCGTGCATTTGGGGCCCTGTGGACAACCTATGGTTTCGTCGGTGGACAAGCCTGGGATTGCCTGGGGCCGAGCGCGGACTTTTTCTGTCAGGGCGAGTGGTAACGGAGATCTAGGGCGTAGCCCCCGAGAGGTAAACGATGGCGATGTTTGCTGAGCGTTTCCGGAAACAGGAAGATCCGCCGCGCCTCGAGCCGATGCCCGGCCGCGTGCCGCCCAGCGACCTGGACGCCGAGGCGGCCGTGCTGAGCGCCACCCTGCTGGACAGCGACGCGTTCGACGCCGTGCAGGAGATCTTGGTCGCGGAGCATTTTTACGCCGACGCCAATCGCCGGATCTACGAGGCGGTGCTGGAGCTGCAGAGTACTTCGCGGCCGGTGGATATCGTCTCGGTCGCCGGGCTGTTGCGCGACAAAGGGCGCCTGGATCAGATCGGCGGCACGCCGTATTTGGCGCAACTCGCCGACGCGACGCCCGCGGTGGCCCACGTCGCGGCCCACGCTCAAGTCATTCGCGAAAAGTGGCGGCTCCGTCAGCTGATCTCCATTTGCCAAAAGTTCGCGGCTGAAGGCTACGGCGATACGGGTGAGGTGCAGGGCTTCATCGATAAAGCCGAGCAGTCGGTGTTCGACATCGCGCGCATCGCGCAGTCGTCGAACGTGGTCTCGGTACGAGAAGCGATCAAAGGCGCGTTCGAGATCCTGGGCGATGCGGCGCGGCGCGGCGGTGGCATCTCCGGCATCGAGACCGGTTACACCGAGCTCGACAAGCAAACTGCCGGGCTCCATCCGGGGGACTTGCTGATCGTCGCCGCGCGCCCCGGCATGGGCAAGACGTCCTTCGTGCTGAACTTGGCGACCAACGTGGCGCGCCCCCGGCGCGTCGAAGTGAACGCAGACAACGAAGCGTATTTCGACGCGGCGGTGGAAGAGCCGGGCCACGGCGTCCTGTTCTGCTCCTTGGAAATGCCGCGCGAACAGCTGGCATCGCGCATGCTCGCCTCCGAAGCGCGTGTCGACATGTCCCGCATCCGTTCCGGCAAGCTTCAGCGTGATGATTGGAACAAGTTGACGGAATCGGCGTCCCGCTTGGGGCGCTTGCCGCTCTGGCTCGACGACACGCCTGCGCTCACCCTGTTGGATTTGCGCGCGAAAATTCGCCGGCTGCAAGCCGAGCTGAAGCGTGGGGAGGGCGCGGGCACGAGCAAGGGCCTCGGCCTAGTGGCGGTGGATTACCTGCAACTGATGCAAGGCCGCAAGGACGCCGGCAGCCGCGAGCAAGAAATCAGTGAGCTGTCACGCGGTCTGAAGCAGCTGGCGAAAGAAATGAAAATCGCCGTCATCGCCCTCAGCCAGTTGAACCGCGCGGTCGAAACGCGCAACACCAAAGACAAGCGCCCGCAACTCAGCGATCTGCGCGAGAGCGGAGCAATCGAGCAAGACGCCGACACGATCATGTTCATCTACCGCGACGAGTACTACTTCAAAGACAGCGTCGACAAGGGCATCGCCGAGCTCATCATCGCCAAACAAAGAAACGGCCCGACCGGCCTCGTGCGCACCAAGTTCACCAGCGAATACACCCGCTTCGATAACCTGGCCCCCGAAGAATACAACTTCGGCGACTTCGACGACTTCAGCGGCGGAGGCGGCCCCGGCGCCTGAGGCATTCAAAGACCCTGAGCAATTGGGTTTGATGATCATGTTGAACGCTGAAGGCCGTCCCAGCCTTCGGCGTCGCGGTGCGGTTGAAGAGGCGAGCGCTCGCGCGTTGAATCGGTGCACCTGCCTTTATGAGAAGCGGGCGACCATGAAATCGCAGAGAGTGTGAGGTCGAGCGTGGCGCTACCAAAGGTCGATCGAGAAAGTTCGGATCCCGTTCCGCGCGAGCCCGACTCGCGAAATCAGGATTCCGCTCGCGAAAGGCTTCGCTAGACTGCTTGTCGCCGCGCAACGATGATCGCTAGCGCGACTCATCACGTCCTGCCGCGCGCGTGCTCCATTTGAGCTCAAGCCGCCAGTACCGCGCGGAAGCGCGCCTTGCCTTGTCGCGTGTGGTCGAGCGCGGCGTCCGCGCCGCGCATCGGGAAGGTCTCGATCATTTGGAGCGTGCCGCACCGTTGGCTGAGCTCCTGCTCACCCTTGGCATGGAACGAAGAAAAACTAGGGCGCCGCGGCGCGGCCGACGAAGGGATTGTGCAGCATGATGGTTTCGCTGCGGCGCGGGCCTACGCTGACTAGATAGACCGGGGCGCCGGCTTGTTCTTCGATGAAGCGCACGTAGGCGCGGGCGTTGGCGGGGAGGTCGTCGAGCACGCGGACACCCTCTAGGCGCTCTTTCCAACCGGGCATCTCGGCGTACACGGGCGTGACTTTGCCGGGCACGTCTAGGTCGTCGATGGGCAAGCTGCTGACGCGGCCTTGGGGCGTGTCGTAGGCGACGCACACTCGAATTCTGTCCATGCCCGTCAGCACGTCGAGTTTGGTGACGGCCAGCCCGTCGATTCCGTTCACGCGCGAGGCATAGCGAAGCCCGGGCAGATCCAGCCAGCCCGTGCGCCGTGGGCGCCCCGTTACCGAGCCAAACTCGGCGCCCACCTCACGTAAGTGCTTGCCGTCGGAGTCGTCGAGCTCGGTAGGGAAAGGCCCCGTGCCAACGCGCGTGGTGTAGGCCTTGGTGATGCCGATCACGGTGCCGATCCGGTTCGGCCCGATGCCGGCGCCGCTGGAGGCGCCGCCGGCGCCCGCGGAGCTAGACGTGACGAAGGGATACGTCCCGTGATCGATGTCCAGCAAGGTGCCCTGTGCGCCTTCGAGCATGACGCGCTTTCCCGCTTTGATCGCGTCGTCCACGAGCTCCGAGGTGTGGCCCAGCATCGGTACGATGCGCGTGGCATGCGCTTCCAGCTTGCTCATCACCGTATCCACGGCGGGTAGCTCCCCGCCAAGCGCCTTGACGGTGGGAGCCCAGGCTTGCATGGCATACGCGACGCGCGCTGCCATGGCCTTGAGATCGCGCAGATCGCCGCAGCGAACGCCGACGCGTTTCACTTTGTCTTCGTAGGCGGGGCCGATGCCTTTTTTCGTAGTACCGAGGGCCTTGTCGGCGGGAGCGGAGCCCTCACGCAAGGTATCTATCAGCACGTGATAAGGCAAAATCAGGTGCGCGCGGTCGCTCACCGTCAAGCGTTGCTCCAAGTTCTCGTGGCCGCGGCGGTGCAGCTCGTCGATTTCACCGAGCAGGACCTCGGTGTCGATGACCATGCCTTGGCCCAAGATGCAGTGCGTCCCTTTGCGCAAAATGCCGCTCGGCAACAGCCGCACGACGATCTTTTCGTCGCCCACGACGAGCGTGTGGCCGGCATTGGGGCCGCCTGCGTAGCGCACGACGACATCGGCAAATTCCATGTAGATGTCGACGATTTTGCCTTTACCTTCGTCGCCCCATTGCGCGCCCACGATGACCACAGAAGACATATTCACTCGCTCGGTTAGTGGCGAAGCGTTCGCCCAAAAGTCTCTTCCTAAAATCATTTTGCTCGTTTCGGCGTCGCGGCTCGCGCGCCTCGCTCAGCGGGCAGGCAGGAGCGCTCCCTTGGACGGCGGACCGAGGCCGCGTGCTACGGCTTCGGGCTCCAGGGGCACCGACAGTTCGTGCTGATCGGTGATGCGCACCAACGTTCCGCTCGCGCCGCTGACCTCCAGCACGTGGCTGTAGCGCCAAGCGCGCGCGTAGGCGTGTGCTTCTGCGCCCGAAGCGGGCGCGGAGGCACACGCCACGCCCAGCCCGCGAAGGGCGGCCAGCAGGCCTTCGCTCGCGCCCACGGTGAGCAGCCGCTGCTCGTTCAATTCTTCCCGCCCGATGCGCTCCAGCGCCCACGCCAAGTGATCGAGGCTGAGCGCGAATCCGGCAGCGGCGCGGGGCGCGCCAAAGCGCCCCAAGAGGCCGTCGTAGCGCCCGCCCGCGCCGATCGGGCTGCCTGGCCCGTCCGCGTGGATCTGAAACATCAGGCCGGTGTAATAGGCGAAATTCCGCGTCTCCGAGAGATCCACCAAGAGCTCGGGCGCGAGCTCGGCGTGCTGCACGGCGTCCCAGATTTGACGGAGCTCTGCGAGCGCAGGCTCGGCCGCCGTGCCATTGAGTAAGCGCTCGGCGCGCGGCCAAATGTCGCTGCCGCCGTGCAGCTCACACAGTTCCGAGAGCGCCGACAGCGTGCGCCCGCTAAAGCCCGCCGACAGCGCGCGCCGCGAGACTTCGGACTGATCCTTGATCGCGAGCGCGTCGATCAGCTCGCTAGTGGGCGCGGCGGGCATTGTCTCCAAGAGCGCGGCGGCGATGCGCGCATGGCCCAAGTCGAAGACGAAGGAGGATAGCCCGGCCGCGCGCAGGCCTTCTGACGCCAAGCGCAAAAGCTCCAGATCGCCCGATGGACCTTCGGAGCCCAAGAGCTCCACGCCCGCCTGAAAAATCTGGCGATGCCGGCGCGCTCGCTGGCGCCGACGCCGGACGACAGAGCCGTGGTAACAAAGCCGCGCCGGGCCCGGTAGCTCGCGGAAGCGCGTGGCCAAGATGCGTGCGATTTGCGGCGTCATATCGGGCCGCAAGGCAACGACCTCGCCGCTCTCCGGCTCGACGAAGCGCAATACTTCATCCGAGTCGAGCGCGCCCAGGCCGCGCTCGAGTACCTCCGCGTACTCGAACACGGGTAGGGTCACCAGCTCATAACCGTGGAGCTCGA
>CAXSGJ010000048.1:0-36197 GCA_964236865.1 uncultured Polyangiaceae bacterium | reverse complement strand
GCGTGACGCGGCGCGCGAGCTCGCCTTGCCGGCGCGCGACCGGAGGTAACAGGTCACGCATGCCGGCGGGCAACGGGTGCTCGAGCGCGCCGCCATTGGGCTTGGGTCCGAGCCCCGCGAGGAGGGACGGCGCGCGCGGAGCCTCGGAAGGCGCGACGGAAGACGGCGTGGAGCGCGGCAAAGCCGGCGGACTTTATCAGAGATTCGACGAAAGCGAGGGCGGGCGGCCCGCTTTTTGTTAGCATTGCCGGCATGGGCGAAAACGCACACGGTCAAACGATCGACGTTCGCGAGCGCGGCGGCGATCGCGATGGAATTCCGCAGGTATTGGAGCGCCGCCTGTTCATGCAGCTGATGGTGTTCGAGTCGGACAAGAGCCTCGCCCCGGCGGAGGCGATTCAGAGCCTGGGCGTGGCTCTGCTCCGGCGCAACGTAGCGAGCGTCGTGTACGAGGACGTCAACAACCCGCATGGGCTCGGTCTACTCACCTGGAGTGAGCAGCCGCTCGATTTTGCGGACAAGGTGCGGCCGGTATTTGGTGATCCGGAAGCGTCGAGTCTCAACTTGGTGCGCGAGTACACGATGCTCGGGCGCAGTTACTCAACCGGCTTCGAGACGGACCTCGAGTATTGGCTGCTCCGTCGCCCGCGCGAGACGGTCTTGAACCCGGCCTGGCCTTGGGCCGTCTGGTACCCGCTCCGTCGCTCGGGAGCGTTCGAGCGGGTGGAGGCGCGGGAGCGCGGCGCGATCATGCGCGAGCATGCGGGTATCGGTCGGGCGTACGGCGAACAAGACCTGGCGCACGATGTGCGCTTGGCTTGTCACGGCCTAGACGCCAACGACAACGAGTTCGTGATTGGTCTGATCGGCAAGGATCTGCACCCGCTGTCGCACGTGGTGCAGGCCATGCGGGCCACGCGTCAAACCTCCGAGTTCATCAATCAGATGGGCCCTTTCTTCGTCGGCCGGGCCGCCTTTCGTCACGCAGGCGGATGAGCACCGAGCAGGATCCCGGCGGCCCCGCCCGGCTCGGCATCACCGTTCGCCTGGGCATTGTGTTCGATCTCGACGGCACCTTGATCGATTCGCGGGCAGACATCGCGAACGCGGCCAACCACGCGCTGGCCGCGCAGGGCCGGGCCACGCTCACGCCGGCCGAGATCGCTGGCTACGTCGGGGACGGCGCGCGTCTGCTCATGGCGCGCGCGGCGCGCCTCGAGCCTGAATCTGCGGAGCTCGAAGCGCTGCTCGCGAGCTTCCTTGCTTACTACACGGCGCACCCCACCGACCACACCTTGCTGATCCCGGGCGCGCACGAGGCGCTCGCTCAGCTGAGCCACTTGCCGCTGGCGCTGTGCACGAACAAGCCGCGCGCCGTCACGGACGCGGTGCTGGCCCAGCTGCGCTTGCCGGCCAAGTTCCGGGTCGTGGTCGCTGGCGGGGATTTGCCGAAGAACAAGCCAGATCCATTGCCGCTGCAGCACATCGCGAAGTTGTTATCGTTGAACCCGAGCGAGCTCGTGATGGTGGGGGACGGCGCCCAGGACATACGGTGTGCCAAGGCCGCCGGCGCGCGCAGCGTGGGCGTCGATGGCGGCATGCAAGCGAGCGATCTCATGCTCGAAGCCAAGCCGGACGTGTTTTTGCGGACGCTCGCGGATCTGCCGCGGGTGATCGAGGACTGGGTCAATCAGTCGTAACAGAGTGACTCGTCTCGAGCGGCCACGCGTGCAGCTCGGAGCTGCGCTGCCGCGGCCGCGATCGCCCAAACCCTCTCGAGCTAGACGGTTCAGTGTTGGAGCGCGTGGTAGGCGGCGCTCAAGCGCGCGAAGCGGGTCAGATGTTGAGTTTTCTCCGCGGGCGATGCGAGTGGAAAGCGGTCGGGGTGTTGCTCGGCCGCAAGTTTACGGAATGCGCGTTGAACCTCGCGAGCGGACGCGCCCACGGGTAAGCCCAACGCGCGGTACGCGGCCCGTTGTGGCTCACTGAACGGGGACGCGCTTTGCGGCGATGAACGGAAGGTGAAGCGTTCGCCGGTTCGGGCACGCGTTTGACCGCGAGCGCGGGGTCGGCCGTGTAGAAATTCGCGTGGGGAGAGCGGCAGAGGGCGGTAGCCGGCACGCGGCCTGGGCACGTGAAACCGGATCAGCGCCTCCGATAAACCGTACAGCGCTTCGAGTCGGCAGGTCCGCTGCCGGCGCAGCGCCGACGCCACGAGGTCCGCATTTCCTAGGCCCTCTTCCACCAAGATTTCGCCCACCCGTTTGCCGGGTTGCTCGCCCAATCGGCGGGCGACGCGGGCCAGGCCGGACATGCTGAGTACGCCGTCGCGCGCTAAAATCTCGCCGAGCCGCGGGTGGTTGAGCGAGGTGTCTACGTCCTCCACCAAGCCCGAGTCGAAGTACACGCGGTGGCTCTTGCCGGCGCGCACACCCTCCACCTCGACCAGCTCCAAGATGCCGCTCGCGCAGGCGCGATGGAGCTCACCGAGCACATCACCCAGGGTTGTCAGACGCAGTCGACCGGGAAGCTGCATGCCAGGTGCCATAACAGCTGCCCAAAAGCGTGGGCAAATTCTAGGGCGCGTCCGCGGCGCCCGTGACGCTGACCGGAGCCCACACGGCGACCGCCGCGGCGTAACACGGGCTTTCGGCGCGGCCCACGCCGCAGACCACGCCCCGCGCGAGCAGCTCCAGCTGGCCCTCACCCGGTTCGGAGGCCACCAAGGCGAGCTTGGCCCGGGCCGCGCTCGGCGCGGACGTGTCGCCCAACCGAGCCGCGACGCGTGAGCGGAGAGGCCGGGCAAAGCTCGGCGCGCGCACGACCAGCGCGTCACTCCAGACCAACGTGCCTTCCGTGGCCCGCGTGCGAAGCTCGCATAGCACCCGCCCGGGCCGAGCCGCAGGTTCACAGATCAGCTGGGCGGCCAATGGCGCGGGCGGGCTGTTCGCAAGCAGCGGGCGTTCGGCGGAGAGCAACCAGCCGAGCGGGAGCGCGAGCCAAGCCGTGCGGAACATCAGGGCACCGTGGGAGGCGCGTAGAAGTCGACCAATTGGATCGGCGTCGGCGACAAATGCACTTCTAACTTCGCGCGCTTGCCGCGCGGATCTCCACCAATTTGAAAGTCGGTGGGAGGGTCGAGCTCGATGCTCATGGACTCCACGAGGTAATCGAACAAGGTGCGCGGATTGTCATAGTCTCCGCGCCAGATCTCGTTGAAGTGACGGACGAACTCGAGCGGGGACATGGTGGCGACGCGCAAATGCATGCGATCCGAGCGCTCCTCGGCGTACGGGAACATGCGAAAGCCATAACCATAATAGGGAATGGTCGACAGCCCGCACAGCCGCATCGGACCTTCGTAGATGACCGCGCCCGGCGCGATGGGTTGCCCGAGCACGGCGCCCTTGGCTCCTATCCGGAATGCTTCACCGCCCTGGTTCACGATTCGGCAATGGGGCATCCGCTTCAGGAGCGCGTTCGGGATGGACCGCGTGACCGCGGCCAAACCGTAGCTGAGCAGGCCGGGCGCGATGCGTTTGAGTGGCGTGCGCTGCAGCCCAGCCTTGACCTTGGCGTAATCCGCCAGCACATCCGCGTCGGTGCCAAAGCCGCAAAACGGCGCGATGAAGCCTTCCACCTCGATCAGGCGCATGCTGCGACTGCCCGCGTCCTGCGTGAGACGTGTGATGTCCGCCCCGAGCTCGCCGGTTTTAGGATCGCGCGCGCCGACCACCCAGGCCAGGGCGTTCCCGGTGCCGAGCTTCAGCAAGCCAAACCGCGGCAGCGGACGGTTTTGCTTGCGCCCTTCGCGAACGACTTCGGTAACCATCACGGTGAAGGTGCCGTCACCGCCGCCCGTGAGCACTGTGCCATAGCCGCGGCTGACGACCGTGCGTGCGATGTGCCGCGCGTCCTCGAGGCTCCGCGAAACGAACAGATCCCCGCCCAGTAAGATCCGGTCGAGCGTCGAGATCACTTCTTGCGTGACGCTTTTGGCGTTGCCATTGACGACCACCGCTGTGCGAAGATCTTGTGGGAAAAGGCTGCCATTCCCCGGCAGGGAGGCAGGCGCTGACGGCTCGCTCAGCGGGCGCGCCGATGGATCGGGTTCGGGTTTTTGCATCGCGGGCAGCGCTCATACTAAACTGGAAAGCACAGGCTTAGGGGGCATCCGCATGATTCGGGTGCACCATGCTAGGGCGAGTCGCTGCCATGAAATCCCGGGTCAAAATCGCCCGCAATTCGCTTCCTCCAGCCAACCGGAAGTCGGTCGCGCCCAAAGCGCGCCAGTCCGTGCCGCCTCCGGCTCCCGCCGGTAAGCGCGCGCGCGCTGCCAAAAAGCCCGCCGAGCCTGAAGCCCTTGGTACGCGGCGTCTGGGCGCGCGCGGCGCGGCGCCCTGGGCCGCCCGCCACGCCGCCAAGCACGCCGAGGAGGCGGCCGCTCGGAATTTGGAAGTCCCCAAGCCCGGCAGCGCGCGCGCCACGCTGCGCACGCCGGACGCCGCCGACAGCATCAAGCAACGGATCGGCGAGCTGCACACGCTGCTCGCGCACATTAAGCCGCTGCGTAAAAACCTGCATGAAGGCTTTTTCAAGCTTGGGTTGGAGCTGAAACGCATTCAAGAGCAGAAGCTATACGACGCCAAGGGGTTCTCTTCTTTTGAGGCCTTCGCCGAGCGGGAGCTCGAGCTCGGCAAGGCCACGGCGCTCAAGCTGACGCGCATTGCCAGTGTCTTTTTGGAACCCGCGGCGCTTCAATTCGGTATGGATGCCGTGTTGGCCGCGCTCGATACGCTGGACGAGCACGCGAGCCATGCGCCGCAGCGGAAGAGCTCGCCCAACCGACCGAATTTGCCGCTCAAGCCCCCCCGTTAGGATCTCGGCGCGACTTTGCTGCAATAGTGCTAGGTCAGGCGCGAAGTCATGCGTTTCATCGATGAATGCGAGCTGCGCGTCGAGGCGGGCAGCGGGGGCAAGGGCGCGGTCGCGTTTCGGCGCGAGAAGTACATCCCGTTTGGCGGCCCGGCGGGCGGCGACGGCGGGCGCGGCGGAGACGTAGTGCTGGTCGCAGACTCTGGCCTTGGCACGCTCTACGACCTCATTCATCAGCGGGTCGTGCGCGCCGACGCTGGCCAAAACGGTATGGGCAAAGATTGCTACGGCCGCGCCGCCAAGGAGGTCGAAATCCGGCTACCGGTGGGCACCATCATTTACGACAGCGAGACTAAAGAGAAGCTCTGTGAGCTGACGCGTCCCCAGGAGCGTGTGGTGATCGCCAAGGGCGGGGAGGGGGGCCGCGGCAATCGCCACTTCACGACGCCGGAGGATCGCGCCCCGCGCCACGCCGAGCCCGGCGCTCCGGGCGAAGCGCGCTCGCTCCGCCTCGAGCTCAAGGTGATGGCGGATGTCGGCTTACTCGGTTTTCCGAACGTCGGTAAGAGCACCTTCATCAGCGCGGTCAGTCGGGCGCGGCCCAAGGTGGCCGACTATCCGTTCACCACCCTCGTGCCGCACCTGGGCGTGGTCACTCTTGGGGATTTCCGGCAAGGGAACGGGCGAAGCTTCGTGGTCGCCGATATCCCCGGCTTGATCCCCGGAGCGAGCGAGGGCGCGGGGCTCGGCATTCGATTTCTGCGCCACTTGGATCGTACGCGGCTCTTGCTGCACATGATCACCGTGACCGGTGAAGAAGGCCGAAGCCCGCTCGAGGACTATCACGTGATTCGTCGCGAGCTGAGGGCCTACAGCCCGGAGCTGGCGCGCCGGCCCGAGGTCGTAGCCTTGACCAAGGCCGATTTACCCGACGTGCAGGCGACCTACGACGCGCTCAAGCTCGAGTTCGAACAGCTGGGCGTGGATCTGCTGCTGGTGAGCGCGGCCACGCATCAGGGTCTGGCTGAGGTCGTGCAGTACCTGGCCGAGCGCCTGTTTCTTTGAGCAGGTCGAACGAAGAACGCGGACTTGGCGCGGAAACACAGCCTGCGCCAAGCTCCTGCCATGCGTCGGCAATTCCCTGGTACGCAACTTCGGCTGTCACGTTGGAAGGCGCTGGTCATCACGCTGCTGCTGGTGTGGGCGAGGCCAGGCTCGGCGCACGTCGGCTTGGATACGCCGAAGTCGGGTGCGACGCTGGCGGTCGGCAGCACTGTGCTCGTGACCTGGGAAGACCTGATCCTGCACGAAGGCATCGGTTACGACCTCGACCTGTTACCGCCGAGCCTCTCCGAGCCCGAAGCGATGACGGTCGCCCACGGCCTGTCGACGAATACGCACAGCTATGCCTGGCTGATCCCGAAGGTCAACTGCGTGGGCTGCTACTTGCGTGTGACGCAGATCAACCGGGGCCACAACTACGAGGACACCGCCGTAGTGAACATCGGCACGGCCAACGCGAGCGGGGTCGGGGGCTCGGGACCCGCGGGCGCGGGCGCGGGCGTGGGCGGCAGTACCTCCGCCTCCGCCGCGGGTAAGACCGGCATGCCGCCCACTGCCGCCGGGGCGGGGGGCACTGCTCAAGCGAGCGGTGGGGAAGGACCCGATATCGGCGTGACCACGGAGGCTGGCGCTCCCACGTCCGGGGGCGTTTCCGCGACCACGCCGTCCGTGTCACCTGCCGGCGGTGCGCGCAGCGCCGTGCCGTTCGTTGGCTCCGACGCGGGTGACACGGCGTCGCTCGGCGGCGGGCTCGCTGCTGTGCCCGAACCCGCCGCGACGGCTGCCGGGTGCAACGTGGCTCACGGCGTGCAACAGGGGAACCGGGCGGCGGCGACCCTGTTGTTGGCGCTCTGGCTCGCGCGTCGTGCGCGGCGCGCTCTTCGCGGGCCAGCGTGAGCGTGCGCGCTGCTAGGGTTGCGCTGTGCTGCGGGCTCGCCCTCTCCTGCGGCTCGAGCCAGCGCGTGGCTCCGCTCGCCGCGGGGGGTGCGGAAGCGGGCGCCGACCCGGAATTGGCCGACACCGCGGGCGTGGGGGGCGCCAGCCGCGGCGGACGCGCGGCGTCCGCCGCGGCTGGCGCCAGCGCGCGCGCGGGCGCCGCCACGGGCGGCGCCTCTGAGTCGTCTCATGCAGGCGCCGGCGCAGCGGGGCAGAGCGCTAACGGCCTGAGTAGCAGTGGCGGCGGGGGAACAGGCGGCATCGGCCCGGTCACGGCGGGCGGCGGCGCAAGCGTACCGGATGCGCCTCCGCCATGCGCCAATGGCTTTTGGGCGGACGATGCCGATGCTGCCACTCCGTGCCGCGCTTGGTCGAACTGCCCGCCTGGAAATTACGTGACGAGCGCCGGCTCCGCGGTGTCCGACCGCGCGTGCGCTCCGTGCGCGCCCGGCGCGAGCAGCTCAATGAACGCGCTGAGCTGCATGGCGAGCTGCGCGGCCTGCGCAATCAGCTGCCTGCACGGAGACACGCCGCTCACGTTGCCAAGCGGTGTGCAGGTGTGCAGTTGTCCGGCGGGCACCTGGGGCAACGCTTGCGAGAAAACGACGTTGCTGGTCGACGCAGGCGACAAGCACACCTGCGCCCTGAAGAGCGACAAGACCGTCAGTTGCTGGGGCGACGATAGCCACGGCCAGGCGGATCCCCCTTCGGGCACGTTCAAAAGCATTTCTGCGGGGCTCGTTCACAGCTGCGGAGTGCGCACGGATGGCACGCTCGCTTGCTGGGGCGACAATGGCTCGGGTGAGTCGAGCCCGCCGACGGGCACCTACAGCTCGGTCAGCGCGGGCGAGAACAACAGCTGCGCGGTGCGAACCGATGGCCACGTCGCGTGCTGGGGGGACAACATTTTTGGGCAATCGACGCCGCTCTTGGGCAGCTACCAGAGCCTGGCGCTCGGTCGCTATCACAACTGTGGATTGAAGACCGACAACACCATCGCCTGCGCGGGCAGCAACACGTACGGGCAGGCTACGGCGCCCGACGGCACGTTCAAGAGCGTCGTCGCGGGCGCCTACTATGGCTGCGCGCTGAAGATGGACGGCACCGTCCTGTGTTGGGGGGTCGGCGCCAACGTCCAGCCGCTCGAGGGCAGCTTCGTGAGTCTCTCTTCCGGCGTAGCGAACGTGTGCGGAGTGCGCAGCAACGGCACGCTCGCTTGCACGGGCCGGAGCGCGCTGGAGGGCTTCTTTCAAAGCGTGTCCGTGGGTGACGAGTTTCATGGCTGCGGCGTGAAAACGGACGGTGGCTTGAGCTGTTGGGGAGACCACGCTTTTGGCGAGTCGGATCCGCCCGCTGGTGCCTACAAGGCGGTTTCGGTCGGTGACAATCTACACATTTGCGCCCTGGACACGGCGGGCGCCGCGCACTGCTGGGGCGACAACACGTTTGGGCAGTCGACGCCGCCCGCGGTGGCTTTCCAGAGCCTGGCCAGCGGCGGTTACCACAGCTGCGGGATCACCGCGGATGGCAGCGCCTTGTGCTGGGGTTACTCGGTGGACGGTCAGACGCGCGCCCCGCCCGGCACGTTCTTGGGCTTATCGGCGGGCCAGGCGCACAACTGCGGGGTGAAGCGCAACGGGGCGCTGGCCTGTTGGGGCAACAACGATGCCGGACAAGCGGTAGCGCCGAGCGGCTTGTTCAGCAGCGTTTCGGCCGGGTATCAGCACACGTGCGCGCTCCGCGTGGGGGGTGAAGTGAGCTGTTGGGGCAGCAACGCGAGCGGCCAGTTGAACGTTCCAGCTGGCCCGTTCAAGAGCGTGGCTGCAGGCTACGATCGCAGCTGCGGAGTGAGGGCAGATGGCGGAGTCAGCTGTTGGGGGAAGGCTCAGCTCGCTGCCCCCGCTGCACCGTTTAGCAGCGTGGCAACCGGTCAGGACAAGTCCTGCGGCCTCCGGAGCGACGGCATGCTCGCTTGCTGGGGGACGGCGGTCAGCGGCACGCCCGTCGGCTCATTCACCAATATTTCGGTCGGCTACCACGGCTATGCGTGCGCGGTGGGTCAGAACGCGCGACTGCGCTGTTGGGGTGCGGAGCTGTACCCCGGCCAGGACTGATTCGGGCGGCGGGCGGCCCCAAGCACAAGCAAACGGTGCATGAGCAGAGCGCGCGATGCGCCCTGCTGCTAGCCTTCGGGAATGTTCGCGCTGGCCCTGACGGTCCTGCTGCAAACGCGCTTCGTCGCGCCCGACGCTGCGCTGGTCACGGCCGCCGCTGCCAGCGCGCGGCCGCGCGAGTGCCGTCGTGCCACTCGAGGCGGGCTTTGGTCGCGGCTGCGCGTCGGCGACGTTGAGCGCTACTGCGAGCTCTTGGCGCGCGCTTACGCGCGCCTCGACGAGACGCCCTCGGAAGCGTTGAGCGCCGCCCACGCCGCAGAGTCGGTCGCTGGCCCACTGCCTTCGGTGCGGTTGGTTGTCGGACGTGCAGAGTTACGGCTCGGGCAGCCGGCCCTCGCGTTCGCGCACTTGGCAGCGGTGGAAGCGGAAGATGCGCAGGCGTTCATCGAGCCCAGGGCGCTTCACGATTATGCACGAGCGGCGTCCCTAGCGGGCAAATCGGCAGACGCGGTGCGCCTGTATCGCTTGCTCGTCTCGCGCTCGGCGTTGCAAGACGACGCGCGTGAAGCCGTCTTCACTCAGATCGAAGCCGCGGCCCACGTGCTTTCGCATGCGCCCGCGGGCAGTGATGAAGCGCTCGGTTACTTGGCGCAAGTGCGGCACGCCTCGCTCGGCCTCGCGCCGTGGGTGGAGGCGCTGCGTCGGATTGCGCTGCGGCGCGGCGGACCAGGGCCGGCCGAGCTGCGGGCGGTGACCCCTGCGCCGGGCGCTCCGGCGCGCCCCGTCCTAGATCAACTTCTGCTGCCTGCGGGCATGCTCGAACGCATGACCGCAGTCATGAACGAGCCGGCTCTCTTCAGGCTGAACAAGCGGTGAGAAGAGCGCCCCTAGCAGCCTTCGCCTGCGTGCTGCTGCTGCCGGGCTCGGCTCACGCCGACCTGAATCTGTGGCAGCGCGCCGAGGACCCCGCGAGCGCAGCCCAACAACTCGTGCTGAATCGTATTGAGCGCACGCTCGGGGTCATTGGGCTCTCTGAAATCGACCCCGAGTTGTCCGCGGCCGCCATCGCCCTGTCGGTGCTGAGCCAGGCTCTGCCTGCGTGCCGAGGGCCAGCGGATGCCGCGCGGCCGCGGACGCCCGCGCAAGCGCGCTTCGATTATCTGATCGGCGGCGCCTTGCTCGACTCGCACAGCAATCGCGAGCTGAGCGCGCGCTGCCTTCTGGAGCGTGCGCTACGTGCCGCGCCGGACAGCCCGCTGGCTGCGCGCGGCTGGTTTCGCCTGGGCATCGCCGCGGCTATCTTGGGGGACCGAAGCGCCGAACGCGCCGCGTACGTGCGCGCGTTGGACGTGACCTGGGCGCCCGACGTACGCGCGATTTTGCGCACCAACTTGGCCGAGAGCGAGATGGGCAACGGGGACTTGAAAGCGGCCCTGCGCGACTATCGGTTGGCCCTGGCCGACGCGCATCAACCGGACGCGCTGTCGTCGGCTTACTTTGGGCTCGCGGTGGCGCTCGACCGCTCCGGGGATCTGCCCTCTGCGCTCGATGCGGCGCGCCGCGCGAGCGCGGTTCAATTGCCCCCCACGCTCTTCCCGGTTGGCAGCGTTCTGGATCTGCCGGGCACATTTTTTACGCCCAGTTACGAGATCCACTATTACAAGGCGCTGGCAGCGATGGCCGATGCGCGTGAGGCCAAAGACGAAGCGGCCCAGCGCGCGGCGCTGACGGAAGCCGACGAGCAGTGGACCGCGTACCTCGTGCCCGCCGAGGCCGAGCCGGCGGCCTGGGCCCCGCGCGCACGGTTGCACCAAGCGCGCATTGCGCGCGAGCTCGCGGCGCTGAGCGTGAAGTCGGCAAAGCCGCGCGTGCGGCGCGACGATCAGCCGCCCCTGCTTTGATGCCGCGGTTCAGGCTGCGCGCGGCAGGTCGGGCCCGGGCGGTTCGCCGAGCACGCGCGTCGCGCCCTCCGCGTCGTTCACGGCTTCGAAGACGGGGCGCAGGTGCGGACCGCGCCCGAGCTCGCCGAATGCGCCGCTCGCGGCCAGGGCGCGCGCCCGCGGGCCGTCGAGCACGAAAAACACATCGTGCAGGCCGTCGCCGATAGGGGCATCGATCACGTCCACGATGATGCCGCGGTCCACGTGGAGCTCTTCGCTGCCGCGTTGGATCAGCACGCGCTTGTCGGTGATCAGGTAGCGGGTGTGCTTGGCGGCGTAGCCTTGACGAATGACTGCGTCGTAAATCACGTAGCAGCCGACCGCGAACACCAAGAGCACGGCCAAGGACAGCCCAAAGGTCAACGCGGCGAACGGGAAGGAGAGCACCGGCAGCCCGCCATGCGCCACGCGCTGTAGCGCCGGAACACCGTGCTCGACCATGCGTGAAGCGCCTAAAAATAAGCAGCCACCGATGCCGAGCAGCGCCCATTCGCGCTGCCCGTGGGGCAGATAGGCGCGCAATTGCGGGTGGCGCCGGGCCGACCAAATCACCCGCTCGCCGTGGTCCAGGCGCTGCGCGAGCGGGCGTTCGGCGTGCTGGCCCGAAGGCGCGATGGCTTCGGCCCCACGGACGATCGCCCAAACGCGGTCCGGTGCGCGCACGCCGTACAGCTTGAGCATCAAGCGCCGGCGGAGGGCGCCGGTGGGCACGGCGCGCACCAGCTCCAAGTCGCCCGCGTTGCGGTCCGCGTCGCTCCAAAAAATACGCGCGAAGCTTATCGCCCGACGATCGATGCTGCGTCGAAACGGGCCGAAGTAGGTGATCACGTGCTGCTCGGTGACGACGTAGCGCGCCTTTTTTAGCCACAGGCGCGGCACCTGGCGCGCGGCCATGCCGAGCCCGGCGCACCACGCCGAAAAGAGCATTGGTCCGGCCGGGGCGCGGCGTAGGGCCAGCGCGATCACGATCGCAAAACTCAGCGAAATCGCCGACAGGACGAACAGCACGAAGCCGGCAGCGCGAGCCGCCGGGGGTGGCGCGAGGACGGTCGGACTCGCGGCCCAAACGATTCGTTCACCGAATAGGGGGTCTCTCGCCACGTGGTCGTCTCAGCTCATTCAGTGTGAGGCTCGCTTCAAGCGTGCGCCGGCCGGCGAGCTTCGTCCAGCGTTCCAGTCGCACTACAGAGAAGGGCGGTGCAGATCCCGTGTCCAATCGCGGTTTTCGAGCGCTCAGGAGCTCGAAGGCGCGACGAACACGACTTCTACCCGAGCGTTGCGCTCGCCCGCCCCCGGCCGCGCAGGATCGAGCACGGGCAGCGCTGCCCCCGCGGTCTCCGCGGCCACGTTCGGCGCTCCGGACTTGCGCAGCGCCTCGGCGACGGCTGCGGCCTGCGCCACATCCCGCGTCGAGGCGTTGCCCTTTGCGCCATGGACGACCAACAGCAACGGAAACTCGGGATGGGCCTTGGCCACTTTGCCGAGCGTGTCGAGCTCGGTCGAGGCGTCCGCGTTCAGCTGGTCTCTTCCGTTGAACAGCGCGCGCATCGTGACCACGACCCCGCGGTCATCGCGGAAGGGCAACAAGCTAGAAGCACTGAGCTCCGCGAGCAGCGCGTCGGTCACGCCGGCAGCGGGATTTTTTCCGGTAGCGGGTCGCCGGGCCAACGTGAGCTCTTTGAGGCAGCCGCTCCGTACCGCGACGGCGTCGTCGATGGGCGCCGGCGGCGTCGCGAGCTTGCCACTCAAGTCGCTCACCTTAGCCAAGAGGGGCGGGACACTTTCACGCGCGGGTTCGAGCAGGCGCGCCGATAGGCATAAAAGCTTCGCTTGCGACAGCAAAGCCTGGACGGCGGCGGCTCGCGCGGCTTCCCGTTCTGCCGAGGCCGGCCCGCTCACCGGCAGGGGCTCGGCATCGCGCGCGACTTTGAGGCGAGTTTCCAGCGTCTCCGCCTCCAAGAGGAAGCGTTGCTGCTGCGCGTCGAGGTCGGCCTGCTGGGCGCTGGCTTTGGTCAAGCGAGCTTGCTCGTCCGCCAAGCTTGCTTGAGCGCGCGCCAAACGCGCCTGCACGGTGGCGCGGGTGTACGCCGCCAACGCCTGCTCGCTCAAGATCTGCGCCGACGCGACATGGTCGTTGCGGAACGCTTCTTCGGCGTGCGTTCGGCGGAGCTCCGCGTCGGCGTACGCTTGCGGCGCGGCCTTGGCCGCCGCCTGCACCGCGGCGCTCACTCGCGCCGACTCGACCTCACGCATGATTTCGGGCCGGGGCGTGGGCGCGCAGGCGGCCGCTCCTAAACAGCTCATTGCCCAGCCAAACCGCAGGGTGTGCCTCACCGTTGACTCCCCGCGGGCTTGGCGCTGGCGGGCTTGGCGCTGGCGGGCTTGGCGTTGGCGGGCTTGGCGTTGCTCGGCTTGACCGGAGCGGCTTTCTTCACCCCATTCGGAGCGGTCTCGTTCGCCAAGTTTTGCTCGGCGCGCCCTTTGCGCGCGATGGTTTGCTCGATCAGCGCTTGCGTACGTACGGCTTTTTGCTCGAGGTCCGTGACGGACTGTTGCAGATCCGCGAGCCTCTTTTCGGCTGCGGCTGCGCGCACCAGATCTTCAGCCACCTGGGCCCAGGTCAGCGCGAGCGCATCGAGCTCGGTCGCGTGTTGCAGGTCGCCCGCGCCGCGCGCATTCTGCGCGCGCTGCAGCGCGGCCTTGGATTTGATGACGGGGTCCTGAACGACGCCGCGCGTCTCGGGCGCAGCTACGAGCCTCAACAGCCGCTCCGTCTCGGCCGCCGGGTCCGGACCCGCCGCCCGTGCCGAGCCGCTTAACCCGAGTAGAGAACCGAGCGTCGTGAGCGTTGCTAAGGCCAGAGCAGCCTCGAGTCGGGCGCGTTTCACGAGCGAACGAAGCCACGTGCCGGCGCCGGGGTCAAGCGCGTCAAGGCGCTCGTCCCGCCTGCTCGCCCGCGCTATACGGACTACCGGCATACGGAGGAGAGACCACCATGACGCAGCGCTTGAGGGCGAGCTGGGACGAGTATTTCATGGCCATCGCGCGCGTCGTTGCCACGCGGTCCACCTGCGATCGCAAGCACGTCGGCGCGGTAATCGTGCGCGAGAAGATGATCTTGACCACCGGCTACAATGGTTCGATCCGCGGCCTCGGCCACTGTGACGACGAGGGCCACATGATGGAAGACGGCCACTGCGTGCGCACTGTGCACGCCGAGGCCAACGCCATCGTGCAAGCCGCTCGGAACGGGGTACGGCTGGACGGCGCGGACATCTACGTGACGGCCTCGCCCTGCTTTGGTTGTTATAAGTTGATCGCCAATAGCGGGCTCACGCGCATCGTGTTCGGCGAGTTCTATCGCGACGCGCGGATCTTCGAGCTCAGCGAAAAATTAGGCATCAAGCTGGACCACTTGCCGATCGAGGGCGTCCCGCGTGAAGCCGCTGTGGCGCCGCCGGCCTAATACGCGGGTTAGGTACCCCTGCGGGTTAGGGGAGGGGTACGGGGTGGGCAAAGTATGCGGCGACCGCCTTCTTGAATTGATCGCCGTCGGTGGCCGGGGTGGTCTGGTGCGCGGCCCCAGCGCCGAAGACGGCGCCTAAGCCGCCCGCGTCCACGAACTCTTGCACGTGCGAGAAAATGTAGTGCACTCGGTTATCGCGATAGTGCCCCTCACTGCCGCCCTTGGTGGCGCTCGGCACGCCGAATGGAATTTGCCACCAGACCAACGGTCGACCGAGGCCGCTGCCGATGGCTTTGGACCAGGCCAGATAGTCGTGGAAATTAGGGCTCGTGGTGTTGCTTTCGTCCCAATAGAAGCTGCCGCCGCGCATGCAGACCGGATCGGTGCCGGCTTCGAAACAACCGGCGTCGCGATCGAGCAGGTCCGCGAACACCACGTCCGCTTGGTCTGCGCCCACGGCCTTTAGGAACGCGACCGTCGCCTTTGGGTCTCCGGCTGACCACTGGGATGCGTGGAATCCGATCAACGCCTTGGGCGCGTACAGGCGCGCGAGTTTCACCATGCACTGTCCCATGCCCGCGAGATCATTGCTCAGGCCCGCGCAATCCGGGGCGTTCGCGCTGACGTTCACCTTCATGCTGGCGGGCGAGTCTTTCGATTTCAGTTCAGCATACGCCCAGAAGTCTGGCTCGAAGTGCACCATGGCCGGCTTACCGAACGCGCCGATGCGTTGGTAGAGGAGCTTCAGACCGTCGAAGTAGGGCTTCATGTAAGCGTCGTCTGAAAGGCCCGCCAAATTGCCGTCGCCGTTCGCGGCCATGGAGTAAAGCGTGAACATCGGCACGACGCCCTTGGCGTCCGCGCTGTCAGTCAGCACGTTGACGAACGTCCCGCCCGCGTTCCAGTCGGGCCAGCCGCCTTTGCCTTGTAGGCCGACGAGGTACGCGTAGTGAAGATCGAGGGTCGTGCCGAGCAGGTAGGCGCCGTCTTTGCTGTGATCACTGGTCGGATCGAGATCTGCGCCCATGCCAATCAGAAATTGCGCGGGCCTGCCGAGCTTCCGCGCGAGCTGCGCGGCGGTGCTCGTGCTTGGGCTCGCGGTGCCGGTGCCGACGCCGCCGGGAGTAGAGCCGGCGCCCCCGACCGATACGGCGCCGCTGCCGCCCTCCGAGCCGCTGGGTTCAGCACCCGATCCGCCGGCGGATGTGCTTCCGGACGCGCCTGCGGGGACCGTCCCGGACGCGCCGACGTCGCCGCCATAGCCCGTGTTCGCGCCTTTGGGTGTCGAGGAGCCGCAGCCCAAGGCCAAGCTCAATGCCGCGCCAACTGCCCAGAGGCGGGGAGGTTCCGTTAGATATGGCATGTGATTTCTGATCTAGGGCGGGACGAGAGTGAGCTCCCAATATATACGCTGCTCGTTCCGGGCGGGTGATGTTTTGCGTGTGCTTTCGGAGTACGACAAGGTGAGCGGAGGGCCTAGGTTTCGACGGCTGATTGTGCGCCTGGACGGGCGCCGATTGACAGCCCACGTGCACTGCGCGGATATCCGCGCCTTATGGCAAAGGTGAGCAAAATCCTGATCATCGGTTCGGGCGGACGCGAGCACGCGCTGGCGGCGCGGCTCCTTTCGTGCGCCAGCGTGCGCGAGGTGATCGTCGCGCCCGGCAATGCGGGCACCGTGCTGCACGGCGTAGTCGGCAAGTGCATGCGCTCTGCCGCTGGCGACCCGCTCGAGATCGCCGCGCTGGAAGCGCCGGATTTGGTCGTCATCGGCCCCGAGGTGCCGCTGTGCGACGGCCTGACCGACCGTTTGATCGCCGCCGGGCACGCGGTGTTTGGCCCGACTCAACGCGCGGCCCAGCTCGAGGGCTCAAAGGCCTTCATGAAACGCTTCGCAGCGCGCCACGGTATCCCGACTGGGCGTTTCCACGTCGTGACGGACCGGGCAGCGGCCGCCCATGCCGTGCAGGATTTTTCAGTCCCACCGGTGGTCAAAGCCGACGGCTTGGCCGCAGGCAAAGGCGTGGTCGTTGCCGAAACACATGCGGAGGCCTTGGCCTCAGCGGAGCGCATGCTGAGCGGCGCGGCCTTCGGAGCGGCCGGGCAGACCGTCGTCATCGAGGAGCGGGTGGCGGGCGCCGAAGCGAGCGTTCATGCCATCTGCGACGGCGAGCGTTTTGTGCTCCTGCCCGCCGCGCAAGATCACAAGCGCATCTTCGACGGCGACCGCGGACCAAACACGGGCGGCATGGGAACTTATGCGCCCGCGCCCCTCATTACCCCGGCGCTCGAACGGCGCATCCGCCACGATGTCTTCGAGCGAGCCTTGCAAGGCATGAAGGCAGACGGCCATCCATTCCGCGGCGTCTTGTTCGCCGGCTTGATGATCACGCCAGAGGCGGAACTGTCGCTGCTCGAGTTCAACGTGCGCTTCGGCGATCCAGAGACGCAAGTCCTGATGGCGGTGCTGGAAGGCGACCTTGCCGAGGCATTATCGGCGGCATCCCGCGGCGAGCTTCAGCCGGATTCATTGCGCGTCTCGAGCGACCACGCGGTGTGCGTCGTGCTCGCCGCGAGCGGTTATCCGGACTCGCCTCGCACCGGCGACGTCATCACCGGGCTCAGCGATGCCGCGCGCATTCCGGGCGTGACCGTGTTTCATGCGGGCACCCGGCGGCAGGGCGAGCAGGTCGTCAGCTCGGGTGGGCGCGTGCTGGGGGTGACCGGCCGCGGCGCGACGCTCGCCGAAGCGCATGCGCTTGCCTACCGAGCGGCCGAGCTGGTTCAATTCGAAGGTCGCCAATTTCGGCATGACATTGCCGCGCGGGCGCTGGGCCCGGCCTGATGTCCTCCGAGATCGAGCGCGCGCTCGCTCATTTGGCGACAGGCGGCGTGGTGGCGGCCGCGACGGAGTCATTTTTTGGCCTGCTGGCAGACATTAGCAATTCGGATGCCCTCCATGCATTGTTTGCATTGAAGCCGCGCGGCGCGGATAAGGGCGTGCCCACGCTATTGCCCACGCGTGCGGCGTGGCGCGCGCTACTCGCCGGCGAGATCCCGCCGCTGGCGCAGGCCTTCGCCGACGAGCTGTGGCCCGGCGCGCTGAGCATCGCGCTGCCCGCTGCGCCGTCGGTTTCGGAACGAGTGGCGCTCGGCGGTAGCCTGGCGCTGCGGCTGCCTGGTGCGTCGCCGGCAGCGGAGCTTGTGCGCCGTTTCGGTCAGCCGCTCAGCGCGACGAGCGCGAACTTGCCGGGCCTGCCGCCGGCGGTGACGTCGGATGCCGTCGTGGCAACGTTCGCGCTCGCCATCGCCCAGGGTGTGCTCTTGGTCGTGGCTGGTGAAAGCCCCGGTGGCGCGCCCTCCACGGTCGTGAGCGTGAGCGAAAGCGGCTACGCAGTGGCGCGCCCTGGCGCGATCGCAAACTCCAAGCTCGAGGCGGTCGCGAAACACGCGGGCTTCGCTTGACGCGACGCAGCACTGGCGCTAGCTCGAGTGCCGCGCGGCTCAGGCCCGCTTGGAGGAGACCATGGCTCGAGTAATCAATTTCAATGCAGGCCCGGCAGCCCTTCCGTTGGGCGCTCTCGAACGCGCTCAGAAGGAGCTGCTCGACATCGACGGCAGCGGCATGAGCGTGATGGAGCATTCCCATCGCGGCAAAGTGTACGAGGCCGTTCACAACGAGGCGATCGCCCTGCTCAAAGAGCTGATGAACATCAGCGACGACTACAACATCTTGCTCTTGCAGGGTGGCGCCAGCCAACAGTTCGCCGTGGTGCCCATGAACCTTCTGGCCCAGGGCAAGAGCTCGGACTACGTCATGACCGGCGCCTGGTCGCAGAAGGCATACAAAGAAGCCAAAGTCTTGGGCACCGCGCGTGTCGCCGCGACCACGGAAAAAGACAAGAAGTTTTCCCGCATCCCCAAGCCGAGCGAGCTCGAGCTGGATCCGAATGCGGCCTACGTCCACATCACCAGCAACAACACCATCTTCGGCACGCAGTTCCAAGAGTTCCCGGACACGGGCTCGGTGCCCCTGATCGCGGACATGTCTTCCGACATCGCCTGGCGCCCGATCGACGTCTCCAAATTCGGGCTGATCTACGCGGGCGCTCAGAAAAACCTCGGGCCGTCGGGGCTCGTGGTCGTGATCGTGCGTAAGGATTTGGTCGAGGCGGGCAGGAAGGACATCCCGGTCATCTTCCAGTACCGGACCCACGTGGAGAACAACTCGCTCTACAACACGCCGCCCACGTTCTCGGTGTACATGCTCCGGAACGTGTTGTCGGAGGTGAAGGCCAACGGCGGCCTGAGCGCGATGGAGAAGCTGAACCGCGAGAAGGCGGGCCTGTTGTACGACGCCATAGACTCCCGGTCGGACGTCTTCGCTTGCCCGGTGGACAAGGATTCGCGCTCATTCATGAACGTGGTCTTCACCCTGAAGACGCCCGAGCTCGAGACGGAGTTTTTGGCCGAGGCCAAGAAATTGAAGATGGAAGGCCTGAAGGGGCACCGCTCAGTCGGCGGCATGCGCGCATCGATTTACAACGCCGTGCCGCGTGAGGGCGTGGCGACGCTCGCGGACCTGATCAAGAAGTTCAAGGCCTGAGCGGCCGAGCAAGAGTACCCGCGCGTGCGACCGACTCCGCGCGCGGCGCTTCTTTCGTGCCTGTTTAGTGCTTTGACGGCCTGGCCTTGCAGGGGCTAGGCTTGCGTCTTGGCTCGCTCTCGACCGCGCTCCCCGCTTTCGGAGATCGATCCGCTTGAGCGCGGCCGGAAGGGAGCGCGGCCTGCCCGCCCGCGCCTGCTTGCGCTGGGTGATTTGGCGGCATGAAGCACTCTCTGCGCTACGACCAGCAGGACATTAACCTACCGGACGGTCAGTTCGTGATCGGTCGCGCCGCCGATTGCCAGCTCTCGTTGGATGATCCGCTGGTCTCGCGCAATCACGCAACGCTCAGTGTGTCGCCAGATGCGGTGCTGATCGCCGACCTAGGCAGCAGGAACGGCGTCCGCGTAAACGGCGAGCGGATCGAGAGCGAGCGGGCGCTGGCGCACGGCGACCAGATCACCATCGGCAGCCAAGAGATGACGATCCTCGCGCGCCGGGAGATGGGCGCGGAGACCCTGATCCAGGTGCCGACCGAGCGGGCGGCGACGTTCGGCTTGCTTGGGATTTTAGCCGACAAGGCGCTCGCCATGGGCAAAGGCGAGGAAGCCGAAAAGCTGATGTTCGAGCAGCTCGATCAGCTGCTCGTGGACGCCCAGCGAGGCGTGAACATCTCGCTCGCGACGACGGACCGCGCCTGCGACTACGCGCTCAGGCTGGGCAGCGCAACGAGCAACGGCCGTTGGGTCGACTACCTCTTTCGCTTGTACGGCGCGCTACGCCGCCCCTGTCCGGCGCCGGTCGTGGACGAGCTCTATACCCTCCTCCGCAAAGTGAAGGCCGTGAACCTAACGGTGCTCCGGGATTATTTGGAGACGCTGCGCGACCTGTCGGGCAGCTTCGGGCCTGCTGACCGCTTTCTGCTCAGCCGCATCGAAGGCCTCGAGCGCCTGGCAGCGGCAAGATAGGCTTCCGCGCACTCGACCGCAAATGGAGCGGAGGCTATGGTTAGCGGCCTTGGATCCCGCTCAGGGTTTTCGTCGCACCCCGCGGCGCCCGACTCATGGCCGCTGAACCGCCGGCGGTCGCGCAGCGTTTCTGGCTCGAGTTCCAAGGGCGAACCTTCGAGCTTCGTCCCGGCGAAGTCTTGATTGGACGGAGCTCGGGTTGCCACTTGGTGCTCGACGACGGCCTCGTGTCTCGCCGCCACGCGCGGATCGTGGTCCTGGAGGAGCGCGCGATCGTCGAAGACTTTGGCAGCGCCAACGGCGTGTTCGTCAACGGGCGGCGCGTGGCGGGCAGCCAGCCGCTCGCTCCGGGCGACGAGCTGCAGATTGGTCTGCAACAATTCGTGCTGCGCCGCGGCGCGCGCCCGCTTGCCACGCAGGCATCTGACCGCTTTAGCGCCGAGACGTTACACGGCATTCGCGCCGCCGCTGATTTGATGACCGTTTCCGGGGCGCACCCGCCCGCCGAGTCCACATCAGGCCTGGGCTCGCCGAACGAGGCAGAGCCCACGCACCGTGAAGAGGCGCTCGAGCTGCTCGGTGGTGTGGCGGACAAGGTGCTGGCGCTGGGCCGCGGTGAAGAAGCCGAGCGCGTCCTGTCCGCGGCGCTGCATCGGGTGCTCTCCGAGGTCAAGCGCGGTCACCCACCCTCGCCGCGCGTGCTCGGCCGCGCGGCGAGCTACGCTGGAAAGCTTGCGGAAGCGACGGCGCACGGCAAGTGGCTGGACTACACGATCGAGCTCTATGCGTCGCTCCGTCGCCCCGTGCCGATCGAGCTCGTCGACCAGATGTACGGGGTGTTGCGGCGCGTGGACGCCGTAAACCTGCTGGCCCTCAGGGCTTACCTTTCGATGCTCCACGCCCAGGCCGCGACGTATGCCCCGAACGAGCGCTTTGCGATTCAGCGGCTCGAGGGGCTCGAGCGCTTGGCCGCCCTGAGGTAGCCGCGGGTCTCGCGGGCCCTTTGGCGATTTCATCGAGCGCGAGCCAGAGCGACGCGGCTTCAGCGATCGCGTCGCGTAGCTCGATGTCTTGGATCCCTGCGAGTTGTTCGTCGAGAGCGCGGGGTAGGACCGCCTTGCGCGGCAGCGGCCTCGTTGCGGCTGCGTCTCGAGCGCGCGGCCGGATTTCACGCACGCCAAAGCGCACCGTGTCGACGGCGATGCCGGCCGCCCTGAGCCGAACCACGATCTCGGTGACCAAGAGCGATAGCTCTTGGGCCCAGCTGGCCGAGGCCACGTACACCATCAGCTCACGGCCGCGCTTGGCACCGGGCTCGGTGCGCTCGGCGATCCGCTCGCCCACGATGCGGCGCCACTGCTCGCGGTCGATGGCGGTGCCCGCTTGGCGCGCGGCTGCGTCGCGCGAGCTCGCCAATAGTTTGCCCAGGGAAGCGGGCTTATCGCGCGGCGAAGAGCTCACCCGGCCGAGCTTACACCGCTCGGGCCGAGTTGACTGCCAACGCTCACAGGCCGGGCGCGTTGAGCTCGAGATCTTTTCCGGGGAACCAGCGGCTGGCGATGCGAATCGCGTTCGTCGCGGCGCCCAATCGCAGGTTGTCTGCCGCCATCGTCAAGCACACGCTTTTCCCGCTCGCGTCGCGCGCGTCACGGCGCAAGCGCCCGACTAGCGCGCGGTCGCGCTCGTGCACGCAGGACAGGGCGCTGAGTCCGTCACCGGACGAGCCTGGATAGAAACGCACGAATGGACTCTGCTTGGCGTCGCCGAGCGTGGCTTCGATCTCAGAGAGATCGGCGGCCTCTCGCAACGTGAGCCAACTGTTCAAATAGTGGCCGACCGCCACCGCCACTCGGCAGCACTGTGCCGACACAGGAAAATCGGCGAAATCCAAAATCTTGCGGCTCTCTTGCACGAGCTTGCGCTCTTCCGCGGAGAACCCGCTGTCATCCGTCTTGGCGTTGTGCGGTACGGCGTTGCCCGCGTAGTGCGTGACATGGAAGGCGCTGCCCAGGCGATTTGCTTCGGAATAGCCCGCTCTCGACTCCGCCAAAAACTCATCGAGGGCGCCGATGCCCGCGCCGCTGACCGCTTGGTAGGTGCTGACGGTCGCCGAGTGAAGACCGAAGCGCCGCTTGAGAGGGCCCATGGCGAGCGCGAACGGGATCGTCGTGCAGTTGGGATTGGCAACCAAGTGCACATTTTCGGTGACTTCACGACAGTTTACCCCGCCGACCACCAGCGGAACCTTGGGGTCGAGGCGATACGTGTTGCTCTTGTCCACCACGCGGTAGCCGAGCTCGAGCAGGCGAGGCACATAGCGTTGGCTGTGGTCGTCATCCAGCGCAACTAGGGCCAGCTCTCCGCGCGGTGCATCCGCGGCTTCCAGCGCCGAGGCGGCGCGCACCTTGTACGACTTGCCGGCGTGCTCCAGCGTCTGGTCGCGGCTGGCAAAGAGTTGGAGCTCCGCTCCGGGCCACGCGCGTTGCACCAGATCCAGGCTTTCGCGGCCAACGAGCCCGGTTGCACCAAGAATGCAGATTCGCATGGCGCGGCTCATATCATGTAACGCGCGCTCACGCCGCCCGTTCGAGCGTTCACTGATGGCGCATCACACGACGGGCTTCTTCGGTCCTTCCTCAGCGAAGTAATCCGGATGCGGACAGACCTCGCCCATCGGGAACATCTCTCCGTCGGGCTTCGGCTCGTCGGGCTTGTCGGGATCGACCGCGGTCATCTGGTCGGGCGCGTCTTCGGCGACACGGAAGTGATGGCCCGCGGCGCACGCGAGCACGCCCTTCAGCTTGGTGACGATTGGCTTTCCGCAACTAGACATCCGCGAAGCCCAGCACGGCGCCCAAGCTCGTCAAGCTGCCGCGTGATCGCCAGGACCGTCGTCGAATTGCAGGTCTTTCAACACTGAACATTGATTCAGTATCCGAAGTACGCCATAGCTCGCCCGTGCCCACCGAGCCGTCTGTCTCCACCGCCGTTGTTCGAGATCTCCTGGTGATTTGCCAGGTGCTGCACGCCGCCCGCGCCGCGGACGGCGCGTCCGAGGGCGAGCTTCGCAAGCTCGAGGCCGCCGCCAAGGCCTTCGTGACCAGCCTGGCCACCGCGCGCGTCTCGAGCGATCGCATCATCGGTCGGGCCGCCTGCGTATGGGCCGAACGCGGCCTACTCCTGTTGGCCGAAGCGTTGTGCCAGGAAGCCGCCAGCGCCCGCGTCTTCGTCAGCGCTTGGGGCCAGCGGCTCACGGAGCGGTACTAGCGAAGTGCGCGGGGACAACTACGGTAGCTCTTGACGATTGCGTCTCGATAGATCGGACATCACGTGATCGACAAACGCGCGCACGTTGCGCGAGCGGCCGCGCTCGACTCGATAAACGGCGTTGACCTTGGCGCCGCGGAGAGCCCACCCCGGAAGCACTTCGACCAAGGCGCCTGTCTTCAGCGCCATTTCCACGAAGGAGCGGGGCATTAGCGCGATGCCACCGCCGGCTTCGGCGACCCTCCGAACTGGCTCGGGATCGTTCGAGATGAAAACCGGCGCAATGCGCACTGTCACTGATTTACCGCCGCGCACGAGCTCGAGTTCCCGTATGCCGGGCCCAGCTCGGAAATCGAGCAAGCGGTGGCGAACGAGTGCTTTGGGGCTGGTTGGTCCGGCGGTCCCAACGAGGTAGCGCGGCGCCGCGCACAGGATCACCCGCTCGCTGAACAGATGCCGGACGACGAGACGGTCGGACCCATGCGCGCCCACTCGAATGGCGACGTCTGCTTCGTCGGCGAGCAGGTCCACTGTGCGGCTACTCAAGTCGAGCGAAACCCGCACGTCCGGGTGCGCTTTCATGAAGTCTGGGAGCACATCCGCGATGGCGGTGCATCCGATGCTGTAGGGCGCGGCGATGCGCAGCGTCCCCGAGAGCGCGTCTTCACTCTCACGCAACGCGCTGACGGCGTTGTCGATGGCCTCGACCGCGGGCCGAGCCTCGAGCAACAGCGCTCGCCCGGCTTCACTGAGCGAGAACTTGCGCCCATTGCGATGAGCCAGTGGCAGGCCGACGACGCCCTCCAGGCGTTGCAGCTGTCGCGTCGCCGAGGCTTTGGGGAGCCCCAGCTGACGGGCGGCGGCCGCCAGGCCACCGAGCTCTGCTGCCGCAGCCAACAGCCTCAGGTCCGCCATCTCCGGGCCGACGGTTGTCCGTTTTGGAACTAAGAGTCTCAATTTTGCCTGCTCGTCGCCACTCTACCAACGCTTAGGATCATGAGACAGGAGAACGAACATGAAAGCTGTGCAGTTCGCGGAATACGGCGGGCCCGAGGTATTGCATCTGGTCGACGTAGAGGAGCCGCACGCGGGTGCGGGTCAATTGCGAATCGCGGTGCGTGCCGCGGGGGTAAACTCCATCGACTGGAAAATTCGGGCAGGACACATGCGTGAGATGATGCCGGTTGAGCTGCCGACCGGGACCGGCCACGAAGCGGCCGGCGTGGTGGATGAGGTTGGCGAGGGGGTGAGTGGCATCGCCATCGGCGACGCGGTATTCGGCGGCGGGTCCGCGACATGCGCGGAGTACGCACTGCTCTCGAGCTGGGCTCCGAAGCCCGCCGCGCTGTCCTTCGAGGAAGCGGCGGGCTACCCGGTTGCGGTCGAGACCGCGATTCGGATCGTGGATGAGGTGGGCGTGCAGCCCGGCGAAACGCTGCTCGTTAGCGGTGCGGCAGGCGGGGTCGGCTCGGCGGTGCTTCAAATCGCGCGTCACCGCGGAATCAACGTCATCGCCACGGCCAGTGAGCGAAACCAGCGCTATCTCGCCTCGCTCGGCGCGACCCCCACGACCTACGGCGACGGGCTCGTCGAGCGCGTGCGCCAGCTCGCCCCGAAGGGGATCGACGCGGCCCTCGATATTGCCGGCTCCGGCGTCATCCCGGAGTTGATCGCGCTTACCGGGAACGCCGCGAGGGTGCTGTCGATAGCCGACTTCAGTGCGCCCAAGCACGGTGCACAAGTTTCGCACACGCCAAAGAATAGCGCCGGGGCACTCGCGCAAGCGGCAGAGCTCTTCATACTCGGCGCGTTCACGATCCCCGTGGCCAGGACATTCCCACTCGCGGACACCGCGCAAGCACAAGCGGCGAGCGCCGTGGGTCACATCGTCGGCAAGCTCGTGATCACGGTGCCGTGATCAGAATCAGGTCAACGCCTCGGCGAACCAGCGCCATCGGAACGGCACCCTCCCCGCGCCTTTACAGCAAAATCGAACAAGGAATCGCATGACATTCGAAACCATCGAGCAGCTATGGAATAACTACCTCCGCGCCTACGCCGGCATCACGGCGGACGAGCGCGAGCGTCTGCTCAAACAAAGCGTGGCCGACGATGTCGCATTCAGCAATCCGACCGGAAACGAGGGCCACGGTATCGGCGAACTAAGCGATCACGTCGCTCAATTTCAAACCAAGCTGCCCGGTGCGTACTTCAAAAGCACCAACCTGCTGACGCACCACGGCCAGCTCTTATCGGAGTGGACGATGCACAAAGCGGACGGCTCCGAAATAACGAGCGGTCACACCTTCGCTCGCTTCAACGAGCAAGGCCGCCTAATCCACACCGCCGGCTTTTTTAAAACCTAATCAACCGTCGCGGCGCGCGGCCAGGTGGCTCGAAAGCCGGCCGCTCGCCGAAAGCGCGCTCTGCGCCTCCTTCGGGGTCCAGCGAGCCATGCGCGAATCTCGTGCCGTACAGAAACAGCTGGCGGGCCAGAAGGGTATGTTGACCGACCAGGCTGGCTTTGGGTTGGTCGCGGTAGATCTCGACTAAATCGTAGTGGCCTTCGGTCCGAACAGATCGCCGAGTGTGGGCCCTCCCAACGGTACGCTAAACCCCGATCCCAGCACCCACACGATCCGCGGACGATTTACTTGTGATCTATGGGACGGAACCCACCGCTCAGGTACCCGCACGTTCGCATCGACAGTCGCTGCCGCGCCGGGAAGGTATTGGGCCTGTCCAAGCCAACGTACTTCTACGGCCGTTCCGTAGTTGTGGTTCCCGCGTCTGCGTTTGAGCCTTGCGGGCTATGCCCGATCGGCACACTGCACGAGCTGGAAGCACTGTGCGAGGAGTAGACGCGAAGCGTGCGTCCTCGCCGCGAAGCCGTCCGCCTACGCCACGACCGCAAACCGAATCGCTGACAGTATCGCCAAGGTTCGCTACCGAACTTTCCCCCCTTGTGGGGCGGCGCAAGATGCGGAGCCGCGGGCTACCGCCTCCGCTCGCGCTCCGCGTGCAAGTCGACGACCATGGCCGCGGCCCCCGGCTCAGCCAGCAGCCGCCCCAGCGCCTCGTAAGCGACGCGCGCCGCTACTAGGTCGCCCGCGTTCGCGGCGTCGCGTACCGCGTTCGTGAGCGCCGCTATGAGCGCGGCCCGCGGGCTCGCGCCGCCCTGGCCAGGATCCCGGCCAATTGCCTGGCCAGTAACCTGGTTTCCCTCCCGCTCGTTTTCGCCTCGCGGCGTCGAATCGAGCATGATTCCTGCGGTGCCGAAGGTCGGGGTCGAACCGACACATCTGTTTAGGATAACGGATTTTGAGTCCGCCGCGTCTGCCAGTTCCGCCACTTCGGCTTGTCGTGAGGTTTCCTGTAGTTAAGTCGGTTCGCGCTGTCTACTGTTTCTGTGCTCCGGGAGGGCGGCGGCGTAACCTGGGGGCACGGGCGCTGAGGCCGTGGAGCCGCGGGTCCTCGGCGCATTTGGCGAGCGCGATGGCGATCTTGTCCGCGATTGAGCTTCCGAGCCGCTTCGCGACCACCTCAGGTGCCGAGCATTGACAGGTCAGTGGCGGATGTCTCGTGAGTTTGGACAGTGGCCCGGGCTCGGGACGCACGCGCCCGAGCCGGTTCCGACCGAAGCCAGAGCGCGGTAGCCTTGGGGCTTCGTCATGCTGACTTGTGAACGCTGCGGTGCGGGCATCCCGCCGAACGTGGAGCAATGCGCTTACTGTGGGACGGTGTCCGAGCCGGCGCGGGCGGCGTTATGGGCGGAGCGCGCGCGGCAGCTTCAGGTTTCGAATCAGACGGCGGCGCAATTGGCGGTGCTGCGCCAGCAGGCGTTCAGCGTCACGGAGCAAGCATCGAGCCGAGCACTGATGTGGGGCCTCCTGGGTTTCGTGGTGGTGTGTTTGCCGATGCCGAGCGTGCTGTCTTACTTGGCATTCAATCGCGCGCAGCGGAGCGCGCGCGAGGGTGGGGTGGACCTTCCGCTACGCGCTAAGCTCGGGCTGGCGTGCGCGGCGCTGAACGTGCTTTTGTTCGTCGGGTTCTTGGCCTGGATGATCACCGACGTGCGCGCGGACAACGCGCGCGTGGACGCGCGCAAGTCGGCTCTGGCGCAGCAGATTGCCCAGCATACGGGGACAACGCTCGATCATCCCTATGCTTGCGCATTGGCGGAGCTTCATCTGCTGAGCAACGGCTTTGCCGGGCAGACGAGCACGGGCTCATTTCGAAACTTGAATTGCGCGGGCGCGCTCCACGTCGTGGGGGAGCGCGCGGAGCTCGACGATTTCAAGCTCAGCACGTCCGCCAGCGCCGTGCCGGTGACGGCGACCCTCTGCTTCAAGCACGGTGAGCAGTGGTTCGTGGACCGCGTGGGCGTCGTGAGCTGCGAGCTCGAGTGAGCTCGCCGGGGCGGGGCGGCGCAGCTCGCGCGCCGCGCGCCCAGGGGCCGAGCGGCGCGGTCCGCCCGGCCGACGACGTCACTTGTTGACGATGTAATTCTTTTCGCCGCGCTCGAAGAAGCCGACGATTTGCCGCGCGGCGGCCAGGCCGGCGTTCACGTTAGCCTCTTCGGTTTGGGCGCCAGACTTGACGGGGTTGACCAAAACTCGCGCGTCGAATTTTTCTTTCAGGGCGGCCGCGGTCGCGTCGCTGGGGGCAATGTCCGATACGTACCGGAAGTCTTTGCGGGCTTCGAAGACCTCCAAGAGCTCCGCCTCGTTGATCACTTCTTTGCGGGCGGTGTTGATCAACGTGGCGCCGGCGGGCATGAGCGAGAGCAAGGCTTTGCCGATGGATCCCTTGGTCTCGGCGGTGGCCGGGATGTGTAGGGACACGTACTGGCTCTTCGCGTACAGGTCCTCGAGCGAAGCGGCGGGCTCCGCTCCGCCGGCCTTCATTTGCTCCGGCGTCACGAACGGATCGAAGGCATACACGACCATGCCGAAGCCCTTGGCGATGGCGGCGACGGCGCGGCCGACGGCGCCGAAGGCATGCAGGCCGAGGGTCTTGCCCTTGAGCTCACTGCCGACTTTGCCGTTGAACTTGCTGCGTGCAGTGTAAACCAGCATCCCGAACACGAGCTCTGCGACGGCGTTGGCGTTTTGTCCGGGCGTGTTCATGACGGCAACGCCCTTGGCCTTGGCCGTGGCCGTGTCGATGGTGTCGTATCCGGCGCCCGCGCGAACCACGAGCTTCAACTGCTTGGCGGCATCCAAGACCTCCGCGTCGATCACGTCGCTGCGCACGATGGCCGCGTCCGCGCTGGCAATGGCATCGAGCAGCGGGGCTTTGCCCTTGTAGGACTCGAGGACGTTGGCGGTGTAGCCCGCTTGCTTGATGATGGCGACGACTTCGTCGCGGGCAGCAGCGGAGAACGGCTTTTCGCAGGCGAGCAGGACAGTCTTGGACACTTTGGACCTCAGGGTTATCGGCACTCGGCCGGAACGGCACACCAACTAGTGCCGGCTCGCGCTCCCGGCAAGGGACAGCCCCTAAAAAGCCGCGCGAGCCGGATTTCGGCGCGCTGTACCGAACGTTCAGCGTTTTTTCATCAGGAGCAACGCGTCATCGAGCTCGTACGAGCCGCGCTCCGCGTCGCCGTACGACAGGTAGGGGGCGCGCGAGAGACGCTGCAGCATCAACCCGAGCGGCTCGAGCTCGCGCTCGACCAGCTGATTCACCGCGCCCTCCCAGGTCGCGTGTGAGCAGTCCAAGCGTTCGAGTGGCTCGGGCGTGCTGGCGCCTCGGTAATAGAAGGGGCGGTAAGGCAGCGCGAGCGCGATCAGCAGCCGCCCTCCGGGCTCGAGGCGTTCGACCAAGCGACGCAGCATGCGCTTCGGGCGCGCGGTGCGGTCGAGCACATTCAGGCAGCTGATGAGCTCGAAGCGCGGCCCAGGGACGTCGTCGACACTGACGTCGACGACGTGACACACGATGCCCATGCGGCGGAGTGAGCGCGCCATCGGCGGCGACAGTTCCGTGCTGACGATCACTTTGGCCAAGGGTAGAAGCGTGCGTGTGACGCCGCCTGAGCCCGCCCCGACGTCGAGCCAGCGCGCCACGCTCTCCGGACCGAGCAGGACGCGCCACTGGGCGCTGCTAGCGACGTGCAGGTGGTACATGTCGAGCAACCCGTTCGCGTCGAAGTCCGACATGAACGACCGCAGCAGGCGATGCACGCGAGTGCGCAGCCAACCGTGTCGCCCGCGCTGCGCGGCTGCCAAGAAGGCTTCGGTAGCCGCGTCGCACTCGAGTGCGACGAATAGCGGCCGAAGACGAGGCAGCAAGGCGGTGACATCCACGTCGTAGCGCAACAGCGCTCGCAGCACGGTCAGCGGCTCAATACCGGTGTTAGGGCTGATGGCCGGCCTCCAGGGCTTCGATAAAAACGATGAATTGGACGCTTGGGCGTTGACAGAGCCGGGCTCCGCCCCGAGATTTCAGCGCCGGAACCCGGCCAACCCTAGGAGTCAGCAATGGCAATTGAAGTCCCCCCGCTCCCGTACGCGAAGACCGCGCTCGAGCCGGTCATGAAGCAAGAGACGTTCGACTATCACTACGAGAAACATCACAAGACGTACGCCACGACGTTGAACGGGCTCATCGCCGGTAAGCCGGAAGAGTCCAAGAGCCTGGTCGAGATCATCAAGTCGAGCTCTGGCCCCGTGTTCAACAACGCGGCGCAGGTCTGGAACCACACCTTCTTCTGGGAGAGCATGAAGCCGGAGGGGGGTGGCGCGCCGCCAGCCGGGCCTGCGGCGGACTTGATTGAAGGCCTAGGCGGCTGGGACAAGTTTCGCACCGATTTCGTGCAAGCCGGCATGACGCAGTTCGGCTCGGGTTGGGCTTGGCTGGTGGTGGAGGGCGGCAAGGGCTCGATCTTGAAAACGCCCAACGCAGAAACCCCGCTCACCACCGCTGCCACGCCGCTCATGACGTGTGATGTCTGGGAGCACGCCTATTACCTGGACCATCGCAACAACCGAAAGGCCTTCTTGGAAGCGTTCTGCGACAAGCTCTTGAATTGGGACTTCGTGGCCAAGAACCTGGCGGCGGCAAAGTAACACTGAACCCGGCGGCTTTGGCGGGGCGGTCCAACGCACGAAGGAGCGCTTGGACCCAGTCGAAGCCGCCCCCGACCCGCCCGCACACTCGTCGAGACGCGGGCTCGCGGAGCATCCTACGACAGGCGGCCAGCATCCCAGCCGCGTGCGGCCCGCGCGCTCAAGCGTTGGTGTTCGCAGCTGCCGCCGGCTTGACCGGCAGGATCGGTGCCCACACCAGGCGGCCAAGCAGCGTGTCGTCGATCAGCAAACCGCGGTCGCTGAAACGGAGCGCGTTCTCCTCGCCATCTTCCGCCCACTCCGCGACGAACAAGATGCCCTGTCCGTTGTCGTTGTATCCGAGCTGGACGAGGGCATTCTTCAACCAGCGCCCGCCCCCCTCAAATTCCACGGCGTCGGGCAAATTGTAAAAGCCCTCAGCGGGCAATTGGCGGAGTGTCTTGGCCCAGCTGGGCGAGCGCAACGGGGTGATGGGCTCCCGCCAAAACCAGCGGTTGCGCCGGTTGTCCGCGGGCCGCACCACGAATTTGACGCCGCCGTTTGAAGGTTGTCCCACGTACACGAGCACGCCCACCGGGAACGTGTCTTCGTGACCGGGCATCGGTTGCGTGGTGCGATACAGGCCGGGATCGGGTAGGTCGAGCATCGCGGCGCAATTTACTCGAATCGAGCCGGCAAACAAGTCCGCGGAAGCGAAGTCACGTGCGGCCCGTTTTCGATTCTGAGGGCCGTGATAGCGTCCGCTACGCGAGGGCGACACTCACGATGGTCGCCGAGGAGCCGACGATGGCAGTCAAAAAGACGCTTCTGAAAGACACGCCGAAGAGCCCAGCGGCAGCGGCGAAGGTGGCGGTTAAACAGGTCGCCGCGAAGGTCGCCACCGCGCTCAAGCCGGCGGCACTCGCGTCCAGCGCCGGGATCGGCGTGGGCGATACGGCACCTTCATTCTCGCTGCCCGACGAGACAGGCGCGACGGTCTCGTCGGCGAGCTTGGCCGGCAAGCCGTACGTGATCTATTTCTATCCCAAGGATGACACGCCCGGCTGCACGCAAGAGGCATGCGACTTTCGCGATAACTTGCGCGCCTTCAACGCTCAAAAGGTACGCGTACTCGGGGTCAGCCCGGACGACCCGAAGCGCCATGCGAAATTCAAAGAAAAGTACGGCCTGACGTTTACGCTCTTGTCCGACACCGAAAAGACGCTGATCCAGGCCTACGGCATTTGGGCCAAGAAGCTCAACTACGGGCGCGAGTACATGGGCGTGCAACGCAGCACATACTTGGTCGACATGCAGGGCAAAATCGCTCGAGTTTGGCAGGGCGTGCGCGTGCCCGGCCATGTCACCGCGGTACTTGCGACGCTCTAAGATCAGGCGCGGAGCGGGCGCTCCGCCGGCCGCGCTCGCTCAAGCCGCCGGCGGCGGGTAGCTCGATGCACCGCTGGCACGGACCACCCCGGGGGCCTCTTCGCTGTGCGCCGCGGGCGGCCAACTCACGACGGGCATGGGATAGGCAGGGCGAGCGAACAGGAAGCCTTGCCCAAAGTGAACGCCGGTGTCGCGGAGCGCGCTGAATTCGTCTTCGGTCTCGATGCCCTCGGCAACGACGGTGGCATCCAGGTCGACGCACATCCGAACGATGCTCGCGACGAAGCGCTGTTGGCGCGGATTGCGGTCGAGGTGAACGATCAATTGGCGATCGAGCTTCACGACCTTCGGCTCCAGATCCAAAATGCGCTTCAGGTTCGAGTAGCCGGCGCCCAGGTCATCGACGACGAGCTCGACGTTGCAGCGGGAGCGCAGCTCTTCGAGCACGCTCATACACAGCTCGTGCTGGGTGAGCGGCATCGCTTCCGTCACCTCCAGGAACAGCACGTCATCGTGCGAAAAAATGGGGTCGTCGGCGCGCACGATCCAGGACTCGTGAAGCTCTTGCGGATGGACGTTCAGAAAGAGCGGCCGCCCCGCGCTGAGCGGAACCGCAATTTCGCGGATCATGCGGCCTAGTCGTCCCGCGCAGCCCATTGCTAACGCCCGCTCGAAGAGGTGCAGCGGATTGGCGAGCGCGGGCGCGCTGCAGCGGACCAGGGCCTCATGCGCAAACAGGCTGCCATCCGCCATGCTGACGATGGGCTGGAACACGACGCTCAGATCCGCCGGCGACACCAAGCGCGCGAGCGCCGACTGCGAGCGGTTACGCGTGCGCGAAGGCTCGACCGGACGCGGAGCGTCGGACAAGCGATTCGAGCGCGGCAGGGCACGCGGGTGGGCGTCTGACTTCAACGTGGGCGGCTCCAGCGATTGGAAGTGGAACGTGTAGACCGATTAGTTACGAACATCAATTTTATCATTCTTACTCGTTCCCTTCAACCGGTGGGAAATCTTGGGACGCCGGGATGTTTGCGGCTTTCAGCCACAGCGGGGGCCCCACGGCGCACCATCACCCTTCGGAGTAATAGGAATTATATGGTGGCGCGGGTCACGAAGAGTTCCGTCCCGCTCTGGCGACCGCGATGGATGAGCAGGCTACGACACGCGTGCGTCACCCGGTGCGCCGTGGCCGACCATCGATTGATCATCGCGACCTTCCCCGATTTCGATTTGCGCGCTCGATGCATCGGCGTATGCCCGCCTTTCAAAGATGAAAGTGCGACGTTTGCCCACACTTGGCTGCAGCCGTCCGTGGTCTGCCGTTGTCGTCCTACTGATCGCATCGGCCTGTAAAAGCCAAGCCGCGGTCAGCGCAGAGAAGGCCAAGCCGAGCGTCGTGGGTTTGGCGAAGGCCGCCCGCGAGGACGTGTCGCAAGTGCGCTCGGGCTTGCCGCAGGGCGCGAAGTTTTTTTTGCCTCTTTTTGGCACGGGCAAGCCGGCTAGCGATGACCCGCACGCCGCGCGCAGCGCGCTCGAGACCGCCCGCAGCAAGGTCCAGGACCTGCGCGTGGCCAAGGGCACCTTCTTCGCGGTCACCGATGAACGGGGCGTCGTGATTCGAGACGACGACGAGCCAGACACCCTGGCCGGGCACGCGCTCTTGCCCGCCTTTGCGGGTCTGGCGCCTGCGCTTGCCGGCCAGTACGTGGAGACACGCGGTTCGATGCCAGAGGTGGCCGGCGTGCGGGGGCGGAGTGACGGCCAGTGGGTCGCGGCGCAGCCGGTGCTGCAGGGCAGCGAGGTGAAGGGGCTGTACGTGACGGGCTGGTCTTGGTCCGCTTATGCGTACCGCTTGGAGCGGGCCTTGTCATCGGAACTGCGCAGCACGTTGACGGAGAATGAGAAGATGCCGCTCGTGTACGTGTACTTGGTCGTCGACAAGAACGTGTACGGCACCCCCATCGCCCCTGAGGTGAACGCCCAGGCGATCGCGGCGCTCTCGCCCTTGGCGAGCGCCTCTGCGACGGCTGCCACGTCCTTCGAGTTGGAAATTGCGGGGCGGGAATTCGGACTTGCCGTCGAGCTCGTGCCGGAGCTCGGCAAGGCGGTGGCGATCGCTGTCCTACGCAGCGAGACCTGAGCTGCGGGCTTAGAGACCGTCGCTGCTTTCGCCGTCGCCCGGGCTCGGCGCTGCGCCGGCCACCGGATCCTCAGCTTCGGCTGATTCAGCCGCGACTGGCGACGACTTTTTCTTCTTTTTCTTCCTCTTTAGAGGCGCGAGTTGGAAGCGGATGGGCTCGTCGGCTCCACTCCGCCCGAAGCGATGCAGGCCTACGATCATGGCCAGGACGCCAGCCACGGTCAGCCACTTGCCGAGCTCGGTATATTCCGTGATCGAAAGACCCACGCCCGCCGCCGCACCCAGTGCCGCGCCCCGGATCAGGGCGGATGTGCTCGGGCCGGTCCAGCGGGACCGCGCGCTGACGGTCAGGGCCATTTTTCCGCGTGCGCTCGGACCAGAAAATCGTGCACGTCACGCTTTAGCTTCAGCTCTGCCGAGAGGCTACTGGCTTCGTGAGCTCCGCCCACGTGATCATCGAAGACGTAATCGCTGTCCTCGAGCACCAGTACGCGCGCGTTGTCGTCCGGCCCCAGGCCGGAGACCAGCTGCAGCGCGTCGCCCATCGCCGGATCGCGCGGCGGCAGCATGGCGCCGAGCAGGCTGCGTTCTTGGCCGGTTACGTACGCGACACCGTACTTGCGATTTTGAGCGTTGACGTCGACGTGCAGTGCCTCAGTTTCTGAAAGTGGCAGATCCCTGCCTTGGACCGGGTGTTCGTGATCGGCGCGGAAAGCTTCGTTGATCAGCTGCGTGGCGCGATGCTCGTCGAGGGGCAGTGTTGGATTGACGACACGGGGGGGCAAGCCGCCGCAGGCGAAAGAAACGAGCGCGGCGCTGAGCGCGACCGCAGGGCGATACCCGACCATTGCCATCATCTGCCGCAAAAGGTAGCCAAGTGCTTCGGCTTTCGCTAGCTGTCTCACGAAATGCGGCTTCCAACCCCGGCTTCGCGCGTGACGGTCGGCCTGCTCGCAGGCTTCGCCGTTGGCTGCGCGGAGCCGCGGATCCAAGACCCGAAGCTTGCCGTGGCCCAGTACGCCGCAGCCGCACGCAGCGGCGACTCGGAGCGTATCTACGCGCTCCTCAGCCGTGAGGCGCAGCGCGACTTCGGTCGTGAGGGAACCCGCGACCTAGTCCGGATGTCGAAGGCGGAGCTGGCGCGCCAAGGCAACGCACTGCTCGGGCCCGGAAGCAAAGTCGAAGCCGCGGCCGAAATTTCCTTCGCGGACGGTGAGACCGCGCTCTTCGATCTCCAGGGCGGCGCGTTTCGCCTCAGCTCGCTGGGCACTGTCCCCAGCCGAGCCCGCAGCCCGGCTGAGGCGCTTGGAGATTTTCGCCGCGCGCTCGCTCGCCGCAGCTATCCGGCGCTGCTCGGCGTGCTGTCCCCCGAAACGCGAGGCGCGCTCGAGGCCGACCTCAAATCAATGGTCGAAGGCCTAGAAAATCCGGACACACTCCTGATCTCGGTCTCTGGCGACAATGCCGTGGTCGATGTTCCGGGGGGGCACCAGGTCAAGCTTCGTCGCGTCGCCGGCGTGTGGCAGATTTTGGACTTCGATTGATGACCCGCCGCAACCTCACCCGCCGCGCAGCGCTGACGTTACCACTCACGCTGTGGGGGGCCCGCGCCCGCGCTTTCGGGGACGGCGGCGCCTTCAATCCGCGGCTGTTGCGGGCCGGTCATCAGGCGCCGCTTGGAGTGCGTAGCTCGGGCGCCGGACGTTGGTCATGGGAGCTCGTGCGCCGCACAAGCGCGCCCGCGCGCCTCGTGCCAGCCGAGGTCGCCGCCGATCAACCCGAATTGCAAGCCGAGCCTTTCGCGATTTGGGCTGGTGAGGCCGACCCGGGGCCACTGTCCGCCGCCGAGGTTCGGGGCCTGACGCGCTTCGTGCGCCTGGGTGGCGTGCTCTTGGTGGACGACAGCAACCCCGCGGCAGGCAGCTTCGGGCGTGGGGCGCGGCGCGAGCTCGCGCGCGTGCTGCCCGAGTCTGCGCCAGTGAGCCTGAATCCAGCGCACGTTCTGTTCAAAACATTTTACATCGTGGATCGCCCAGTGGGGCGAGTCTTGGGCCCAGCGGAGGTCACGGCGATTGTGCGCGGCAAGAACGCCCAGGTCATTTTCTTGCAGCACGATCTGCTGGGCGCGCTCGCGCGGAGCGGGGAGGGCTTCGCGTTCGAGACGGAGCCGGGAGGCATCGAGCAGCGCGAGCACGCCATTCGCCTGGCCGTAAACATCGCCATGTATGTCCTGTGCTCGGATTACAAGGACGATCAAGTCCACGCGCCGTTCCTGATGCGGCGACGGGCCCGACAGAAGCCATGATTTTTGCCGCGCTCGCGCTCGCAGAAGGCGTGCCCCCGTCAACGCTGTGGGCCGTTGCCGTACTGACCGTGGCC
>CAXSGJ010000047.1:0-54726 GCA_964236865.1 uncultured Polyangiaceae bacterium | reverse complement strand
CGTGGGCGCCTACATCCTGGACGAGCAAACGGGCACCGTGCAGACGGTGCTCGCGCGCGCCACGGTGCTCGCCACGGGCGGGGCCGGCAAGGTGTACCTGTACACCTCGAACCCGGACGTGGCCTCCGGCGATGGCGTGGCTATGGCCTTTCGCGCGGGCGCGGAGATTGCCAATATGGAGTTTTATCAATTCCATCCGACCGTTCTTTACGAGCCCAAGGCAAAGGGTTTTTTGCTCAGTGAGGCCCTGCGCGGTGAGGGCGCGGTGCTTCGTTTGCCGGATGGCGACGCGTTCATGGTCCGTCACCATCCCCTCAAAGACCTAGCGCCGCGTGACGTCGTGGCCCGCGCCATCGACTATGAAATGAAGCGCACCGGGTCCGAGCACGTGCTGCTCGATATTACGCACCGCCCGGCAGATTTCGTTCGTTCGCGCTTCCCCAATATTTATGCGGAGATCAAAGCATACGGCTTCGACATGACGACTACCCCCATCCCGGTGGTGCCCGCGGCGCACTACATGTGCGGAGGGGTGACTTCGGATTTACATGGCCGCAGCTCCCTGCCCGGTCTCTGGGTGCTCGGCGAGACCGCGTGCACGGGGCTTCACGGCGCCAATCGCTTGGCCTCCAACTCGCTGCTCGAGGGCCTGGTGTTCGCGCGTCGCGCGGCTGATCGGCTGGCGCAGCAAGCGGCGGAGCTGCGCGCCGCACCGTGGCCGAGCGTGCCCGAATGGCAAACGGGGTCGGCGGCGCCTTCCGATGAAGCCGTGGTTGTCTCGCACAACTGGGACGAGATCCGACGGGTGATGTGGAACTACGTCGGCATCGTGCGTAGCGACGCGCGCCTGCGCCGCGCCGCGCGCCGCATTGCCTTGCTCGAAGAAGAGATCCGCGAATATTACTGGAAGCACTTATTGACTAGGGATCTTCTGGAGCTTCGGAATCTGGCGGATGTGGCTTCGCTCATCATCGCTTCTGCGGCCAGCCGCAAAGAAAGCCGCGGCCTGCATTTCACCATCGACCACACCGAGACCCTGGCCAGCTGCGCTGAGGATACAGTGACCAAGCGCGGAGTGTTGCCGCACTTGCGCGGTCACTGATGGCGCTGCCTGGTCCGGGGCGCTTCTCGCCGCTGCTCGCCCTGGCGTGGACGGTGCTGATCACGGCCTGCCTGTGGCTGGCGCTCGCGTTCGTGTTCCTGGCTTTCGGTCAGCGGGGCAACGACATCGCGTTGCTCGGTCTGACCCAGGTCGGCGTTTACGCCTTGGTGCTGAGCGCGTTTGCGTTTTCGCTCGGCGTGCCGCTCCGCGCGCTGCTGGCTCTGCGCGCCGCCTCGCCGGCGGTTTGCCTAGTCGCCGCGCTGCTGGGCGTGGCGCTGCAAATCCCAGCCACATTGGCTTCGAACGCGGTCGAACACTTCTATCCGTCGCCCGCGGCGGAACTCGCGCGCCGTCTCGCTCGCATCACGCCGCATTCGACTGCGCACGGAGTCGTCATTTTTGGGCTCGTGGCCGGGCTCGGTCCGATGCTCGAGGAATTTTTTTTTAGGGGGGCTTTGTTCGGCGCCTTGCGGCAAAGGCACTCGGCTCTAGTTACGCTGTGGGTGACCGCGCTCTGCTTCGTGCTCGGTCACCTGGATGTGCGGCTGTTCTTTCCGTTGCTCATTGCCGCATTCGCGCTCGGGCAGGTTCGTGAGCAGACCGGCTCTGTGTGGCCCGGTTTTGCGTTGCACGCGGCGTTCAACAGCACGACGCTCGTGGCGGTGTTCCAGGGCGCGCTGCCCAGCGGTAATCCGCCGCCGATCCCGGTTTTCGTCGCTATTTTTGGCTGCGCGCTCGCCCTCGGCTTATCGCTCCTCATGCGCTCTCTTGCGCTTTCGAGCCCGGTGGCACAAAACGCACGGCGTAGTGAGCGTCTTTCCTAGGGAAACAAAAATAGCCCTGTGCTTGCCGGGCGGCGGCGCGACCAGCGCGATGTTTCAAATCGGCGCGCTGGCGGCCTTCGAGGACTCGGTCGAGGGCGTTGAAGTGAACCGCTTCGACTTTTATGTCGGCAGCTCCGGCGGTGCGAGCGTTGCCGCCGCACTGGCCGGTGGCTTGCCCGTCCAGCGCATCTATCGTGCCTTCCTCGATCCCGCGGACGTTTACTTCGGCCTCGAGCGTAAACACTTGCTGCGTGTCGACCTTGGTGAGTGGCGGCGTACCTTGGTTTCCGCGTTCAGCGCCATACGGCACGGCGCCTCTTCCCTATTGTCACGAGGCTCTGCGCCCGCCCCGGCTGCGCTCTGGGAAGAACTCGACCGCTTGTACGACTCGCTGCCGGCAGGCTTGTTCACGCTCGATGGATATGAGCGCTTCTTGGAAGATTTTTTCGTGCGCCGCGGCGTGTCCAACAGCTTTCACAGCACGCCGCGCCCGCTCCGAATCATGGCTCACGATCTGGACTCGGGGCAGCTCGCGATCTTCGGACACGCAGGCATGGCCGACGTTTCGGTGACACGCGCCTGCATCGCGTCCATGGCCGTTCCGCCGTTCTTCTCGCCGGTGCGCATCGGGGAGCGGCACTACATCAACGCGGGTGCCGGTCAGATTGCGCACTTGGAAGTGGCCATCGAGCAAGGCGCCAACGTGCTCGTCGTCGTAAACCCCATGGTGGCTTCCTCCGTGGCCACGGTGCCCACGGGCCACGGTCACCGCGATAGCTTGCGCGACAAGGGCATGATGTGGGTGCTCAATCAGGCGATCCGCATCGGGATTCACAAGATCGTGCGGGAGGAATGCGCGCGCATCGCTCGCGAGGGGCGCGCCAAGGTGATCTTGATCGAGCCTTCGCCCGAAGATTGCATCTTGTTCATGTACAATCCGGCGAGCTTCGACGCGCGCCGCGCGATCCTCGAGTACGCGTATCGCCACACCCGAGCTGAGCTCGCCAAGTCGTTCGCGGCGGGTGACGGGGTGCTGGCTGAGGCGGGCTTGCGTCCGCGGCCTGCGCCGTCCTCGGTCTTTCCGGCGAGCGCGCCGTAACGTGCACGGGTTGCGAGCCGCGCTGTTCGCTGCCGCGCTGCTGACGCTTCCGGCGTGCAAAAAACCTTACCGAGTGGGTGAGCTCGTGCTTGTGGACTGGGAGGAGAACCGGCCCTTTGCCGCCTTCATCACGGACAAGGTCAGCGCTTCCCGTTACCGCGTGCACTTCGACGGTTACGATTGCGATCAAGAGGTCAGCTTCGAGCGCATCAAGGGCCGCGTGACGGGCCCGGTGCCTCTGCCCGCGCCCGGCAAGCTGCCTTGTGCGCATGCGGCGGCGGCACCGAGCGGCTCGGGACCGGTGGTCGCCCTCGCGGCTTACAAAGCCAACGACCACGTCCGCGTCACCTGGCGGGGCGCCGTGTACTCGGCCACGGTGCTGCAGGTGATCGACAAAAACCGCTTCCTCGTTCACTACGAGGGACTCGAGTCCGCGTGGGACGAAACCGTCGCGCTCGATCGCATCGTCGGCAAGCGCCCCTGAGTCGCCTGGAGCGCGTCTCTGTATCGCAAGCGAGTGGCCCGGCGAGGTGTGCCGGGCAAAGCGGCCTCGCGCTCGCTGGGTCGGGGCTGCGCTCGTGATGGGACCGCAAGAGTCGACGGCCACGGCGGTTTGGCGTTCGTTTGGCCGCGGAGTGCATCAATTCCACGCGCGCGCGGCGATTTGCTAGCGGTCACGGGCCGCCCGGGCGAGTCTCCGGGTCATGAGCCTACTCGCACTAGTCAAACCCAACGGGCCGAGCGGCTACGGCTACGGCTCGACCGCGGAGGTCGTCACTCAGGGCATCGCCCTGAAGGGGCGTGATTTCCTCGTGACGGGCAGCACCACCGGCCTCGGCCTAGAGACGGTGCGCGTGTTGGCGCAACGCGGGGCGCGTGTGTTCGCGACCGGCCGCACCAAGGAAAAAGCGACCGCCGCGCGCGAGCGCGTTCCCGGCGTGATCGTTCCGCTCGAGTGTGAGCTCGCCAACCCCGCGTCCGTGCGTGCCTGCGTCGCCTCTTTGAAGGCCGAGGGCGTGACGCTCGATGCCATCATCGCTAACGCGGGCATCATGGCGCTGCCCGAGCTGAAACAAGCACACGGCTACGAGCTACAATTCTTCACCAATCACGTCGGGCACTTCTTGTTGATCACCGAGCTGTTGTCCGAGCTCAAGGACGATGCGCGCGTGGTCATCTTGAGTAGCGCGGCGCATAAGCGCGCACCTAAAGTCGGCATCGACTTCGAGAACCTATCCGGAGCACGCGGCTACGACCCGTGGCAAGCCTACGGGCAATCGAAGCTCGCCAATCTGTTGTTCGCCAAGGAGCTCGCCAAACGGCTGAAAGGCACCGCAAAAACGGCCAACGCCGTCCACCCCGGGGTGATCAAGACCGAGCTCACGCGCGGCTTAGCGGCGGTGCGTGCCGCCTTCATCGTGGCTTCTCCGCTCGTACTCAAGAACATCCCCGAAGGCGCCGCAACCCAGTGCTACGTCGCCACGCGCCCAGAGCTCGCCGGCGTGAGCGGCGAATATTTTGCCGATTGCAACATCGCAGCCTCGAGCCCGATCTCGCACGATGCAGCTCTGGCCACGCGCCTTTGGGAAGAGTCCGAGCGCATCGTGCAGCAGCTCGGCTGAGGGTCGCGCACGGGCACGGGCACGGGCACGCGTCGGACAAGTTGCGGATTAGCGCGTGGCCATCGTTCTGGATGCGGGCGGGGGGCTTGAGGGGCTTGGTTCGCCGGGCATGTGGCCCATGCTTCGCCAGGCCGCGATCAGCGCGCCGCGATCGCGGTCGTCGAAGAGCGCGGGATCCTGATCGGCGCGCTGTTTCGCATAGCCGAGCCAGCGCGCCGCCGCGCGCGCGTCGCCCAACGCCAAGTGGGTGAGGCCCCGGTACAGGGCGTAGACGGCAAAGTCACGCGCGTCCAAATCGCGCGCGGCCGGCTCGGCGGCGCGAAACTGGGCGGCGGCGGTTGGGTAGCGGGCGTCCGCGTACGAATCCATGGCGTCGTCGAGCCCCGAGTGACAGCCCAGGCCAAGCCAAGGCAAGAAGACGAGCAAGAGCCAGCGCATGGTCCTGCTTCGGCACGCGACCCGGACCAGTTGCGTCGGCTCGCGACAGAGGCACTCGAGGGACACGCGCGCGTGGTGGGCCGGAGCGGATGGAGGCCTGCGTTCGCGGGGCAGCGCTAGTCCTGTGTTGGCCGCTGCCGCTGGTACTTGACGAAGTGGCCGGCGGAAGAGTCACACTGCTAGCTGAAAGAGGCTTGCTTCATACGATACTTAGTGTATCATTTATGCATTGTATGTATAGTTTGGCTCAGCGCTTGTCATGCCTGGTGCGCGTTCGCGAGCGAGCGGTTTCACTGGCCGTTTCACTTTCGTGACGGGCATCCAGCGCGCGTGCGAGCGCCGCGTCTGGGCCGCGAGTGACCGACTGTCCGATGTCTGCTTTCCCCTCGGCGCCGCTGGGAAGGCGGCGCGTTGATGCGGCGGCCGAAGCCCGGCTACGAGTCGCGGTCGACGCCTACCGAGCAGATCCTCGACGCCGCGATCGAAGTTTTCTTGCGCCAAGGCTACAAAAAAACCTCAATGGATGAGTTGGCGGCAAGCGCGGGTCTGTCGCGTCCCGGGCTCTACTTTCACTTCGCGAACAAGGAACAGCTCTTCACGGCGGCCCTCGAGCGCGTGACGGCGGGCATCAAGTCGGCGGTGCACCTGGCACTAAAGCGGGCCGATCTGGACCTCGCCGCCCGACTCTTTGCCGCGTTCGAGGCGCTCCACCCGAAGGAGCTCGATTTTGATTCGACCGGCAAGATGCACGAGCTCCTCGAGGCAGCCGTCACGAACGGCCCCGAGCTGGTCGAACAGCTCCGTCTGGACTTTGTCCGCTCGGTAGCCGCGGAGTTCCAAGCCGCGGATGCAGGCGCGGCTTGGAACGAGCACGGGGTGACAGCGAAGCAACTCGCCGAGCACCTCCTTGCCGCATCCGACGGCATCAAGAGCCGCGGCCCCAGCCGGGCCTCTTATCGCGCCCGCATGCGCCTCGCCATTCAGATCGTGCTTCAGAGGCCAGGGGGCGGCCGTTGAAGCACATACGTGATCGGAGCAGACCATGAGGATCGTTGTATTCGGCGCTACTGGCGCTACGGGCCGTCAGGTGGTGGACCAGTCGCTCTTGGCCGGGCACGAGGTCATCGCGGTGGCGCGCCGCCCTGACCAGGTCGCGCCCCGCCCGCGTCTGCTCGCCCGCGCGGGCGACGTGCTCGACGCCGCCAGCTTGCGTGAGAGCTGCCGAGGCGGGGATGTGGTCGTGAGCTGCGTCGGCCCGCGCAGCAACCTTCGCCCGGGCACGGTGATGTCTGCCGGCACCACGCACATGGTCGCCGCCGCGGAAGCCGCTGGCGTGCGCCGCTTCGTTTTCCAAAGCGGCATCGGGCTCAGCGACGGGGCCGAGCTGTCGCGCGCTAATCGCTGGCTGCTCCGCATATGGCACCCGCTGTTCGCCGCCGCCCTTCAGGACAAGGCGGAGGGCGAGCGCGTGCTCCGTGCCAGCGCGCTCGAGTGGGTGATCGTCCGCCCCGTGGTCCTCCGCGACGCGCCCGCGGCCGGCCACTACCTGGCCGCCCCACGCGCACCGGTGGCGCCACTCGTTCCGCTTTCCATCGCCGACTGTGCCGCCTGCCTACTGCACGCGCTCAGCGAGCCGGCCTGGACCCGTCAAACGGTCAACCTCGGCCGCTCGTGAGTCGGGCGAAGGCGGTTCGGGTGCCCACGGCGGCGAAGCCGACGTCAGGGAAGCGCGCACCGGGCTAGGGGGTGTTGGCTGCCGATTCGGACTCAGCCGGCCCGCGCCGTGAGCCGCGGCCGATTCAGAGCGCGGGCTCGCGCTCTTCGCGCAGCATGTCCAGGCCCTCAACCGCGGCGCGCACGAACAGCGGACCGATGAGCAGGCCCGAGCCGCCAAAGAGGACGAGGCCGCCGAGCATGGAAATGAAGAGCAGCAGGCCGTGCATGCGGAGCGCGGCATAGCGGGACAAGAGGGGCCGGACGACATTGTCCGTAAGCGACACGACGAGCCCGATGACCAGCATGGTGATCGCGGCGCCCGTGCGACCGCTCAGCCAAAGCCCAGCGGCCACGGGCGCCCAGACCAGGCCTGAGCCGACTGAAGGGATGAGCGATGCGAACAGGGTGAGGACGCCGAGGACCAGCGCTCTTGGAACGCCCGTGATGAGGTAGCCCACCGTGGCCACGGAGGCCTGTGCGAGCGCCGTGAGCCCAACGCCGACCAAAAGCCCGCGGCCGACTTCGGCGAAGACGTTAGCGAGGCGCTGGTGATTGCCACGCGAGAGGGGCGACCGTTCCAAAAGCCATGTCGAGAGGCGTTTGCCATCGACCAGAAAGACGAAGAACGATCCACTAAAGACCACCAGGCTGATGACAACCAAGGTCGCGGCGCCGAACACGGTGCGCGCCGCGCCAAACGCGTTGGCGCCGTACTGACGAGCCAACTCCAGAGCATATTTTACGTTCAGCTGCCGCCACTGAAAACCGCCGTCTGCGCCCTGAGACAGGGCTTTTAGCGCGTCGACTCCGCTCTTTGAGCTCACAATGCTTTGCGCGAGAGATACGGCCGCGCCGGACAGCGACACAAACACGAACGCGAGCGGCAGCAAGAACGCCAGCGCCAGCAGCACAGCGATCACCGCCGCCGCAATGTTCCGACGATGCAGACCCTTGGTCAGGCGTTGCTGAAGCGGCCAGGCGATCAACGCGGCCCAGGCCGCGAGGAGGACTGGCGCCCAAAACGGCACCAGGACTGCGAAGGCGGCGGCGGCTAGGATACCGACCAGCCAGCGCAGCGCGGTCGCCTCGTTCGACCGCATCACGCGCGCCGTGCCCCGGGTGTACCCGCGAGTCGCGTGCGAGCCGCGTCAGCCATGATGAGCGCGCGGCAGTCTTGGCGCGTCCGTTGTCCGGCGCGAGCGTCGAGTTTGAGCGGGGTCAGCAAGCCGCAGAGCCTAGCTCATGATTCGGCGCGCTTGTGCCTAACGATCAACTTTCGACCTTTGAGTCTTCTCCGCCCGGCCCTCGCCACCCGTTCAGCCCGTTCGATCATGCGCTGGCGTTTACGTTAGGGTTTGGCTCTGATAATCTGTCAACATGGCGGACCATACGTCAACCATGCTGGCGGCTAATTTGCGGCGCCTGCGTGAGCGGCGAAAGCTGACCCAGCAGGAGCTGGCCGAGCGGTCTGGAGTGCCGCGCCCGACGCTCGCGCATCTGGAATCCGGAGAGGCCAATCCCACGCTCAGCGTGCTGGTACGCGTGGCCGAGGCCCTAGGCACCAGCATCGAAGACCTGATCGGTCGTATCGAGCCGGCGATCACGATGCACCCGTGTAAGTTACTTGGCGAGGAGCGCCGCGGCCGAGCGCGACTCACCGAGCTTGCGCCGGGCGCCTTCGCTGGCTTGAGTTTTCAACGGGTGGAGCTGCCATCGGGGGCGCGCTACGATGCTTTGCCGGAAGCACGCACCGGTCGGAGCTTCGTCACCTTGGAGGCAGGCGAGCTGACTTTGGAGGCGGGGGGCGAGACGCACCGGATGAATCGCGGCGACGTGGCCGCCATTCTCCGAGAAGTCGGCCACCGCTGCACGAACTCCGGCGTCGCCCGCGTCGTTCTGTATAGCGTCACGGAGGGCTCGGCCGCCGGCTGACGGCGTCGCCGATCCATCGCTATTTTCGCTAGGTTGGCGGCAGCCGTGCGGCAGAGGTCGTGCCGCGAGGCCGCTTTCGGGCGCCGCGAATGCGCGTAGAAACCGCCTTCTGCTACGGCCCAAAACCGACCGTCGCCTTGCGCAGGCCACGGTTCCGGGCTAGCGATGCGCCGCCCATGTCCGCTGCGAACCTTCGAAACATCGCCATCATCGCTCACGTCGATCACGGCAAAACCACTTTGGTCGACGCCATGTTGCGTCAAAACGGCGTGTTCCGCGCCAACGAGGCCGTGACCGACCGCGTGATGGACTCGAACGACTTGGAGCGCGAGCGCGGCATCACGATTTTAGCCAAGCACTGCAGCGTCAAGTACAAAGAGTTTACGATCAACATCATCGATACGCCCGGCCACGCGGATTTCGGTGGTGAGGTCGAGCGCACGCTGAAGATGGCAGACGGCGTGCTCCTCTTGGTGGACGCGGCCGAAGGCCCGCTGCCGCAAACTCGCTTCGTGCTCTCCAAGGCGCTCGAGCTCGGCATGACGGTGATCGTCGTGATCAACAAGATCGACCGCCAAGACGCGCGCCCGGACGATGTATTGAACGAGGTCTTCGACTTGTTCTGTGAGCTGGAGGCAAGCGACGAGCAAACCGAGTTCCCCACGCTTTACGCCATCGGCAAAGAGGGGATGGCCAAGCACGAGCTCGCCGACACCTCGAATAATCTCGAGCCGCTGATGGAGACCATCGTCAAGAAGGTTCGCCCCCCCAAGGTCGACGAGAATGGCCCATTGCAGGCGCTGGTACACAACACCGAGCACGACGACTATGTCGGTCGCCTGGCCATCATCCGGGTCAACCGTGGCAAAATCGCCGTCAATCAGACGGTCGCCATGATCGGCGAGAAGAGCACGGTCAATCAGCGCATCAGCGCGATCTTCAGCTTCGAAGGCACCAAGCGCGTCAAGGTGGAGTCGGCGGAGGCCGGTGACATCGTCGCCCTCTCGGGCATGGAAGACGTGCAAATTGGCGACACCATCAGCGCGGTCGACAAGCAAGAGGCGCTGCCCCGCATCACGGTGGAAGAGCCGACGATCAAGGTCAGCTTCATGGTCAACACCTCACCGTTGGCCGGCAAATCCGGGAAATGGGTGACGTCCCGGCACGTGCGCGAACGCCTGTTCAAGGAGGCGACGCGAAACCTCGCCCTGCGCGTAGAAGAGACGGTCGATGCCGACACGTTCCTAGTGTACGGGCGCGGCGAGCTGATGCTGGCCATTTTGGCCGAGACCATGCGGCGCGAAGGCTACGAGTTCTCGCTCGGGATGCCGGAGGTCGTGGTCAAGGAAATCGACGGCGTGAAGTCCGAGCCGGTCGAGCTCGTGATCATCGACGTGCCGGACCAGTACGTCGGGGCCGTCACTACGCGCCTCGGCGAGCGCCGCGGTCAAATGATGAAGATGGCGAATCTGGGCTTCGGCCGAGCGCGCATGGAGTTCAAGGTGCCGTCACGCGGCTTGATCGGCTTTCGCTCCGCGTTTCTGACGGAAACGCGCGGCACGGGCCTGCTCAACTCGCTGTTCGGCGGCTGGCAGCCGTACGGCGGGCCCATGCTCCGTCGCTCGAATGGCGCGATCGTCTCCGACCGCATGGGCGTCGCCACGCCGTACGCCCTGTTCCACATTCAGCCGCGTGGCACCCTGCTCATCACCTCCAGCGCCAACGTGTACGAGGGCATGATCATCGGGGAGCACAACCGCGACAACGACCTGGACGTGAACTGCGTGCGCGAAAAGAAGCTCACCAACATTCGCGCCGCGGGCAAAGACGAGAACGTCGTGCTCATTCCACCGCGCGTGCTCTCGATCGATGCCGCGCTCGAGTTCATCGACCGCGACGAGCTGGTCGAAGTGACGCCCGATCAGATCCGCCTGCGCAAGCGGGTGCTCGACTGCAACAAGCGCCCCCGCCGCGACGGCGATAAGAGCGAAAAGGCCTGAGCCCAAGCATTCGGGAGGCGAGCGGCGCGAGCACGCCGATCGCTCCCCGCTCGCTCACCCAAAGGCGTGCCGGTCACTGGGTGACCAGGTGGCTCCCTCCGTCTATCTCGTACACAGAGCCGGTCAAAAATCCTGCGCCCGCGATAGTGGCGATCAGCTCGCCGACTTCTTCAGGAGTGCCGACGCGGCGGACGGGCAGGGTGGCCTGGGCGGTTTTGAACATTGAATCACGGGTCGCGGCGGGCATCGCGTCCCACCACGGCGTATGAATGATGCCCGGGCTGACTGCGTTCACACGGATCGGCGCAAGCTCCAGCGCGAGGATCGGGATGAGGGCTTCGATGGCACCGTTGACGGCGGCCAGCCCGGCGGTGCCACGGACCACTGATCGCGCGCTAGCGGCGCTGACGAAGGTGATTGAGCCGCCGTCGCGCACGTGGGCCGCTGCCACCTGGGCCACGGTCAGCTGAGCCATCGTCTTTTGCTCGAATGCTTCACGGAGGTCGTTCAGCGCGAGTTTGCGAAACAGGCCTGCGCCCTTGCCGCCACTGACGCAAATGACCACATCGTCTACGGGGCCGCTGGCGTCGAAGGCGCGCTGTACCGCGTCCCGGTCGAGCGCGTCCACGACCGCGGTCCGGACTTGCCCAAGCTCCGACAGACGTTGTGCGGCGGCCGAGAGCTTGGCCTCGTCTCGGCCCGTAATGGTCAGCTGATGGCCCTTGGCAAGCAGGGCGCGGGCCGCGCCTTCGCCAATTCCCGAACTTCCACCGAACACAATCGCGGCTTTATTGGTCAACGGTCACCTCCTATTACGAAACTAGACGTCTCGATTTATTACGAGACGGTTAGTCTCGTCAAGCCCAAGCGAATTGGCTATGCTGCTTGCATCATGGACACGCCGCGCGCGACCGCGGGACGAAAGCGGAGCGCGGAGTCGCGCGCCGCGATCTTGCACGCAGCGCTCTCACTGCTGCGCGTCCAGGGCTACGCAGACTTGAGCTGCGACCGGATCGCGACGCACGCGGGCGTAGGCAAGCAGACGATTTATCGCTGGTGGAATAACAAGGCCGACGTGGTGCTGGATGCACTGACCGAGCACGCGCGCGCGGTCACCGCACCTCGAACAGGCAGCTTGGAGGGCGACGTCCGCGCTTTCTTCGAGGCAACCTTTCGTCTGGTGCGGGGTCCGCGCGGGACTGGGCCGGTGCTGAAGGGGTTGATGGCAGCGGCGCAGCTCGACGCCGCCTTCGCGCCCCGCTTCGCGGCCTTTATCGAGACACGACGCGCAGCACTACACGGCGTGCTTGCGCGACACCGGGTAGTGGACGACAGTGAGTTGTCGGCGCTCGTGGACATGTTGTTCGGCGCCTTCTGGTACCGCTTGCTGCTCGGCCACGCGCAGCTGAGCTCCCCGTTTGCCGCCACGCTCGGAAAGCTCGCCGCGCGCGGTGCGGCCGGGCCACCTGAGCCCACTACAGACTGAGCTCGTTCTCCGCGAATTCGGCGTATTGTGCGGCCTCGCGGGCCTCGCGGGCGCGCTCACTAAGCACTCTAGCCAGCTCGTCTCCCACCCGGTCGAGCAGCGCCGCCAGCGTGCCGCGATCGAGCGCCGAGATGCACACCGAACTCGGCTCTGCTTCGAAGCCCGCGACCTCTTCGGGCGGCACGCGATCAATTTTGTTGTAGATGCGTAAACGCGCGGTGCGGTCGAGGTCCAACCCGCTCAGAATTTGGCTGGTGGTTTCGAGATGTTCCTCTTGCTCGGGGTCGGCGGCGTCCACCACCTCCAAAATCAAGTCCGCTTCGCTGGCTTCTTCGAACGTGGCGCGGAAAGCCGCGAACAAGTCTTTGGGCATGCCGCGGATGAAGCCCACGGTGTCGGTCAAGACCACGTGCCGGCCGTCTGGCAAGGTGAGCTGGCGCGCGCGCGTATCGAGCGTGGCGAACAGCTTGTCCTCGGCCAGTACGCCGGCGTCGGTGAGCGCGTTCAGCAGCGTGCTCTTGCCGGCGTTGGTGTAGCCGACGATGGCCACTACCGGCACGTCGCTCTGCGCGCGCCGGCGGCGCCGTTCCGAACGTTGCCGGCCCAAGTTTTTCAGCTCTTTTTCTAACCGGTTGATGCGGTCGCGCGCGCGGCGGCGGCCGATTTCGAGCGTTGTCTCGCCCGGTCCACGCCCGCCGATGCCGCCGGTGAGCCGACTCAGTGAGTCGTCCTTCGCGCCGAGGCGGGGCAGCGTATATTTCAACTGCGCTAGTTCGACCTGCAACTTGCCGTCGCGAGTCTCCGCGCGCTGGGCGAAAATATCCAGGATCAACTGCGAGCGATCCAAAACCTTCAAGTCGGTTTGCCCAGCGATCCCGTGCGCCTGGGCGGGGCTGAGATCGCAATCGAAGATCAGTGTCTCGGCGTCTAGATCGATGGCGCGCATGACGACGTCTTCCAGCTTGCCGGCGCCGATCACGAACTTGGGATCGGGTTGGTCGCGAATTTGCACCACGGTGTCCGCCACCTCGACCCCCGCCGTGCGCGCCAGGCTGGTGAGCTCGCCGAGGCGCGATTTCGAGCGCAACACGGCGCCCGGCCGGCGTTTTTCGCCAACGTGAATCAAGATTGCGCGGCCGTCTTTGGCCGTCACGCTGCGCGTGCGCTCGTGTTGCGCAAACTCCGCCTCTAATCCGCCAATCAGCTCGGCGAAGTTCGGCTCCTGCTGACCGTAGGGGTGAGGGCCGACCACTTGATACGGCGTGCCCTTGCCCTCGAACGTCGGCACGTTGTAGGCCCAGCTCATTCGTTGCGGCTCGCTCGCGGGGTTCAGCAGCACGGCGGCCACCAGATCCAGCCGTAAGCGCGTGAGATCGACGAGGTCGTCCTTGGTCAGCGGCTCGTTGAACAGATGCGTATGCACCAAGCGCAGCGCGCGAAAGCGGCCCTCTGCCGCGCGCAAGCGTCCGATGTCGGGCAACATCAGGCCCGTGGCGTGCCCGACCACGACGTAGTCGACCTGTCCGGAGCGGTGCACGAGCGCGCCCACTTGGCGCCGACACTCGCGCGAGGCGTCGGCCAAGGAGCGAATCAGCTCTGGCGTCGCAATCCGGTCGCTAGGCACGCGGCGCCGATAGATGCGCTCGAGCGTCTTGATCGCGCTCGGTGGAAGGCCGGTGGTATTTCCGTACAGCTCAGGCATGTATGCGGCGCAGGCGCGCAGACCAAGGCTAACACGGCCCTTTGCTCACGCACGCGTGCCGGGTCGCCCGCGCCAAAAAACAGCTCGAGCGGCCGAGGCGTGGGGCATAGTACGCCGCGCATGGCGCTTTTGACTCCGCTTTCGTTGGCCGACGCGACGCAACTGATCGAGCCCTTCGGCCTGCGTCTGGCTCGAATCGAGCCGCTCGCCGCGGGCTCGGTCAACTCCAACTTCAGGCTCACCGACGCGGCCGGTGACGCCTACTTCGCGCGCCTGTACGAGGAGCAAGATCACGCGGGCGCGCTGCGCGAGCACGCGCTGGTCGCCGCCCTCGACGAGGCGGGCGTGCCCGTAGTCCGTGCCTTGGTCGACCGCGAAGGTCGGACGTTGGCTGATTTCCATGGCCGACCCTTTTCGCTCTTCCCCTGGCGAGAGGGCGAGATCTTGTGCCAGGCGCGGGTCAGCGCCGCCGCGTGCTTCGAGCTGGGGGCCGCCTTGGCCCGGGTGCACCTGTGCTCGGCGCGAGCCCCGGCCCTGCCAGAAGGGCGCTTCCGCATCGCTGATCTGCGCGAGCGGTTGAAGCGGGTCACGCGCTCCGGGCGCGCCTCGCTGGTACCGGCGGTGACCACCATCGAGCGTGGTTTCGACCAATATGAACCGCTGCGCGCGCGACAACTCGAGCACGGCATTTGCCACGGCGACTTGTTCCGCGACAACGTGCTCTGGCAAGGCGCCAAGCTTTCTGCGCTGCTCGACTTCGAAAGTGCCTGCTCCAGTAACTTCGCCTACGACTTGATGGTGACGACGCTGGCCTGGTGTTACGGCCCGAGCTTCGACCTGACGCTCGTGCAAGCGCTGTTCGATGGCTATCGGAGCGTACGCGCCATGCCCGCGGCGGAAATCGACGCGCTGCGCGTCGAAGGCGCGCTGGCCTGCCTGCGCTTTGCCACGACGCGGCTCACGGACTTTTCACTGCGCGTGCCCGAAGGTGCGCCGCCCATGCGTGATTTTGAGCGATTCTTGGCGCGCCGGACCGCGATCGAAGACGGCGCGTTGGACGGTTGTATGGCCTCGCTGGGCGCCTGAGTGCAACACCTACCAGGCCCGAACGGCGAGATCGCCTTCACTCGAGACGCGTGGGGCTACCCCGCCGTGCGAGCGCGCGACTTGCACGACGGCACGTATGCGCTCGGCTACCTGCACGCGCGGGATCGCCTGCTGCAGATCACGTTCACCGGTCTTGCCGCACGCGGCGAGCTCATGAGTGTGTTGGGCGACGTGCCCATCGCGCGCTTGATCGACCACAGCTCGCGAGCGCTCGGCTTGGGCCGCGATCTCTCGACTCAGGTGGCGCGGTGCACTCCGGAAAGCCGCGGCTTACTCGACGCCTACGCGGCCGGCTTCAACGCCGGCGCGCGCGAGCGCGGCCACCCGTGGCTTCTGCGCCTGCTCGGCTTACGAGCCACGCCCTTCAGCGCGGAACGCGTGCTCGAGATCTACCGCTTCATCACTTACTTCGGGCTGACCAGCATGACCGTCTCGACTCAGCTCTTGATTGCGGAGCTGGCGGCGAGGGGCGCGCCGCGCCGCGTGTTCGATCGCTTGCTCGGCCCGAACGCGCAAGGCATCGACCTGGAGGCGCTGAAGGCGCTCCGCATTCCGAAGGAACTTTCTTTCTTCGACTCGGGCTTCGGCTCACCGCAGTACGGCTCGAACGCGTTCGCCGTGTCTGCCGAACGCTCGAGCACGGGTGGTGCGCTCTTGATGGGCGAGTTTCACATGGAGGTCGGGAAATTCCCTCCGCTCTTGTACGCTGCGGAATTGTCGTTCGCGGATGACTCTTATCTGAGCGGCATCACGATCCCCGGTTGCCCATGGTTCGCCGCGGGGCGCACCGAGCACGTGGGCTGGTCCTACACCTTTGCCCACGCCGACAACGTGCGCTTCATCTGTGAGCACGTGCGCGCCGGCTGTTACCTACGGCGAGGGGGCTATCGCCCCCTGACGCGGCGTGAGGAAACGGTGCGGATTCGAGGAAAAGCCCCAGAAAAATGGGTCTTTCACGAAAACGAGCTGGGCACGGTGCTCGGAGACGTGAGCCTGGAGACGGACCTGCCATGTGTGCGAGTGGCTGGCGTGGATCAAGCGCATCGCGCCTTTTCGGCGGCTAGCCGGCTGATGGACTGTCGTACCGTCGAGGACCTGCTGGAGGTGCAGCGCGAAATCAAGAGTGTGTCGCTGGAGGCCATTCTGGCCGACCGCAGCGGCCGAATCGCGAGCTGCGTCACCGGGATGATCGAAGAGCGCCCGATGGGCTTCGGTGGCGCCTATCCGCTGCTCGGCCCAACGCTCGCCGACGGCCAACCCCAGCCGGTATCGGAGGCGGAGCGGCCGATCGCGCTCGGTTCCGCTGCCGGGACTTTGGTGTCGGCCAATCAGGGTGGCCAGGGGATACACCGGCCGCGCTGGTGCACGTTTCCCGAGGCGCCCTATCGATTCCAGCGCATCAGCGAGCTCTTGGGCGCGCAGCGCGAGCACGACCCCCGGTCGCTCCTGAGCGCTTCCTATGACACGCTGGACGGTAGCGCCCGCCGGCTGCTGCCGATCTGGGGCCGCTTTCTGCCGGACGATCCGCTGACCACGGCGTTGCTGGCGTGGGCCGAGCAGCAAGCCGATCGCGGGCTAGTGAGTGTCTTCTGCAAACTGTACGAGGAGACCTGCTTCTTGCTCCTAGAGCAAGACCTGGAACGCCCGCTGGCACGGCGCTTTCGGGAGTGGTCGGCGCTTGGCTTCTATCAAGATCAACTCGACCGAGTGCTGGCCCTGGAGTGCCCGGAGTTGTTGGCTGAGAGTGAGCTCAGGCAGCTGGTGCGCGCCGCGTTCGAGATCGCACGGCACAGCCACGCTAGTCACGACGTGCCGGTGCGCACGCGTTTTTCGCATCTGCTCGCGCGCGGCAGGTCGCCCGCATGCCTGGGCTTCGACTCGAAGCGGGTCACGCTACCCGGTAGCCCGGTCGCCGTCTTTCAATGCCGGTTCTCACCCATTTCGGGCGAGCGCTTGGTGTACGCGCCCGCCTTTCATTTGTTGATGGATATGAGTCAGCGGGGCGCTTGGTACAACATGCCCGGTGGCGCCTCAGAGTCTCGTTTCGGCCCGGGCTACGGCCAAGGCCTGCAGGCTTGGTTGGAGGGTACTCTCCTGCCGCTGGGTACGGCTCCGCTGCCGGAGCTTTCTCTCCAAAGCCCGCTCGCCCGGCGTTAAATGCCGGGTAGAGCGAGCATGCCTTGCACGTCGCCGTACACGCGCGCCGCTTGAGCGTAAGCACGGCCCCGCCGCTCGACGCGCATCAAAACGCGGGGCGCGGGCGCCATGGTGATGGTGAACTTTCGATCGATGCGTTGATTTTGCACCAGCTCGAAGCGAAAGCGCTGCAGCAATAACGAGAGCACCACCTTGATCTCGAAGATCGCGAAGCTTGCCCCGATACACATGCGTGGACCGGCGCTGAACGGGTTGAACGCGTACGGCCCTGGCTCGAAGCCTTGCCAGCGTGTGGGTCGAAAGCACAGTGGGTCCGGGTACAGGTCGGGCATGCGGTGGGTATGATAAATGCTGCTCAACACCTCCGTCCCAGCCGGAATGCCGAACGACCCGAGCTCCGTGTCACGGGCGGTGATGCGATGATTCATGGGCGCTGGCGGGAAGATACGCAGGCTCTCCTTCAGCACCTGATCGAGGAGCACGAGCTCAGGCAGGATGTCGAAGCTGGGGGCGTCGCCGTGCAACTTGGCGTCGAGCTCGTCGCATAGGTCGGCCATCACCTGCGGGTGCTGAGCGAGCAAGAACAGCGTCCAGCTCAGGGCGTTGCTGCTGGTTTCATGCCCGGCCGCGAAAATTACCCCCGCGTGCCCCACGAGCTCGTCCTCACTCAAGCGCGCGCCCGCCTCATCGCGTGCCTCGAGCAGCATGGACAGCATGTCGCGGCCGCTCGTGTCTCTGCGCTTGTCCGCGATCACCTGGAGGATGGCCGCGTCGATGGCGTGCGATATGTCGAGCCAGCGACGGTACGGCGTGCCAGGCAGATCGAACGGAAACATCGCGGCGCCCCGGAACAGCACACCCCACGCTTCCAAATCATGGCCGATGCTCAGCCCCAGTGCGCCGAGGTCAGCGCCGAACAGGGTGCTGGTCGCGATGCGTAAGGTAACCTCCGTCATGTCCGGTCGGATGTCTCGGATCGTCCCCGGGCGATATTTCTCCAGTAACTCTTCGGTCGTGGTCACCATCTCCGCTCGGTAGCTCTCGATGCGGCTCCGGTGGAAGGCCGGCATGAGCAAGCGGCGTTGCTGTCGGTGCGCCTGCTCGTTGACGTGAAAGAGGCCGGTGAGCATGCGCGTAACCGGCCGCTGACGGGGGCTTACGGGGCTTTGCGGATAGAGCGGGCCCGGCAGCCCGCACTTGTGAAAATCGGCATGGTTCGTGAGCAGGGCGCGATTCAAATCGGGCCCGTACACGAACACGGTACCCGGTACATTGTTCTCGGTCGAAACGATGCGGGTCCGCGCCCCGACGCTCAAGGCGGTGATCGGCCCATAGGCGCGGAATAGACGCCCGACCGCCTCTATCGGGTCGCGGAGGAAACGCGTCAGCTCGACCGCTGCGCCCAGCACCGGCAGAGCGCGTGGCCCGGGGACCGAGAGGCGGGCTGACATGCGCCGCCCAGTCTCGCTCGGCGCGTCGTCGAGTCAAGCGCGAGTCGTGCTAAAAGTCGGGCCGCTAACCAATGCCCCGCCCTCGCCCTCGCCTCCAGCAGCCCGAAAGAATAGGCCGATGATCACTTCGCGAGGCGCCCGAGGCGGCCGGCTTCCAGACGCGATCGATGCCGCGATGGAGCGCCTCAACACCAGCGTCGATACCGACTGGGAGCTTTGGCGCGAGGACATCACGGGCTCCATCGCGCACGCCGAGGGCCTAAGCCGGGCCGGCGTGCTCAGCGACGGCGAAGCGCTGACGATCGTCGGCGGACTGCGGCAGATCCAGGGCGAGATCGAGCGCGGCGAGCTCGTCTGGGATAGAAAAAAAGAAGACGTGCACATGAACATCGAGTCGCGGCTCACGGAGATCGTGGGCCCGGTCGGCGGCAAGCTGCATACCGGTCGCTCGCGCAATGACCAAGTCGCGACCGATCTCAGGCTGTGGGCGCGGCGCCGATGTGACGAGGCCATGCAGGCCATCGACGCACTGGCTTCGGCGATCATCGACCGCGCGGCCTCTGAGATCGACACGCTGATGCCCGCCTACACCCACCTGCAGCGCGCGCAGCCGAGCCGGCTCTCGCATCATTTGTTGGCTTGGCAGGAGCTCCTATTGCGAGACCGCGGCCGGCTTTCAGACGCTCGGGAGCGCTTGAACGAGTCGCCTCTGGGAGCGGGAGCGGTCGCGGGCAGCGGCTTCCCCCTCGATCGCGAAGGGGTGGCGCGCGCGCTGGATTTTCGCCAGCCGATGCAAAATTCGATCGATGCCACCGGCAGCCGTGACTTCCTGATGGAGGTGGCGTCTGCGCTGGCCATTTTGGGCGTGCATCTGTCGCGTATCGGCGAGGAAATCGTGATCTGGTCGACGAGCGAATTTGGTTTCATTAGCTTGAGCGATGCCTTCTCGACGAGCTCGTCGATGATGCCGCAGAAAAAGAATCCAGACGTCGCGGAGCTCGTGCGCGGCAAGTGCGCGCGCTTAATCGGCAGCGTAACGACGTTGCTCGTGCTGGAAAAAGGGCTGCCCTTCGGCTATGGCCGAGACCTCCAGGAAGACAAGCGCCCCATCTTCGACGCGTTCGAGTGCGCCTTGACGAGCGCACGCGCGCTGACCGGCGCCATCGCGAGCGCTACGTTCAACGCGCCGCGTATGAAGGCCGCGTTGGCCACGGGTCACCTGTGCGCCACTGATTTAGCCGACTTTTTGGTGCAGGGCGGCTTGCCCTTCCGGGAAGCGCACCACGTGGTCGGCGCACTCGTGCGCGAGGCGGAGGCACGTGGCGTGCAAATCGGCGAGCTTCCGGAAGGCGTGCTGAGCGCCGCGCATCCGTCGCTGGTAGGTCCGGAGCTTGCGCTGGCTTTGGATCCGGAAGCCGCCGTCGAACGCCGTTCGCTCGTAGGCGGCCCCGCCAAAGCCACCGTGCTTGCGGCCATCGGTGCCGCGCGCGGCCGTTGGCCCGCGCTTCACTGAGCCGCCCGTGCCCGCTCAGAAGTGCATGCCCATTTGCGGCGTTTGCGGGTTCAGTACCCAAACCGTGGTGGTCGCCGCGTCCGGTCGGTCGAAGACGCCCGCGCGCCAGAGCACGAGGCCCGTCACGGCCAAGGCGCCGGCAGACAGCGCGACGGCGTATGGCCAGATGCGCTTCGACGCCGAGTGCGCGGGCGAACGCGAAGCCTCGGGCCAAACCACGACCTGACCGCAGATCTCCCGCTCACAGACCGCGGCCTCGATGCCGCCTGCGACGTGGGTGCGGGCCAGTACGTAGCTCTCGCAGCGTGCGTGCGGTGCCGCCACGGCGCGGCCAGCCGCGAATCGACCCGCCGCGATATCATCCGGGCTGCAGGCGACGATCTCGGGCACCGGCACCCGCAGCTCCGTTTCCGACTCGGAGACCACCGACCAGCCAGCCCACAGCAGCCGGCCATTGCGCAGCACGCGCGCATGGTGCTCGCCGGCCCGGGTGCTGACCGGGCTCAGGCTCTCGCGGCCGTCCCACTCCAAGCGGTCGCCTGGCTCCAGCCCGGTGATGCGAACGAGGGCCGTCGCTTCGGAAGTAGCCGCCGCGACCTCCGCTGCGCGGTCGGAGAACGGCGTTGCGCGCTGCCCTTCGAGTGCGGCGGCCCGTTGTCGGAGCGCCGTCGCGGCGCCGAGCGCGGCAGGAGCGCTTTCTACATCCCCCTCGAGCTGCCACGCCTCGGCCATCAACCACGCCGATTGTGGGAGCTCCGGATGCTCGCGCAGGAGCCCGTCGGCGCGCTGGAGCGCGGACAAAGCGACGCTTTGCTCGAGTGCTCCGGCCGCGTTGCGAGCCTTCTCGAGCAAGCTCTCGACCTCGGCCACGACCGCCGGCACGTAGGCCGAGCCTCGAAACGCGGCGGCGTTTTCGTGAGGTGCCTCCAAGCGGAGGAGCCGGCTCTGCGCGAACGCGGCGAGGTCCGCATGAAATGTAGGCAATGCAGATGCCGCTGAAAGCCAGACGAGAGCGGCCGTTTGGCTCATGGATGCCCCATGATAGGCTAAAGATGGCTAATTTGCCGCAAATCTCCGAGCGCGAGAGGCGCCGTGCGGCGTGGAAGTGGCGAGGAACCCGTGCAGCTTGATTTCGTGAACCGCGAGCTGACGATCAAGCTCGTTTATTACGGCCCCGCCCTCAGCGGCAAGACCACCAACCTGCAGGCCTTGCACAAAGCGGCCGAGCCGGGGGCCAGCGGGCGTCTGATGACGCTCGAGACCAAGGACGATCGCACGCTGTTTTTTGACCTCTTGCCGCTGACTTTCCGCAATCAAGGCAGCCTGGCGGTGCGCTTGAAGGTGTTCACGGTGCCGGGCCAGGTGATCCACGCCTCCACTCGACGGTTGGTGGTGCAAAACGCCGACGGCATCGCCTTCATCGCGGACTCTCGTTCGAACGAGACTCAGCACAACACCGAATCGTTCATGGACCTGCGTGAAAACTTGAAGCAGCACGGCCTGACTCTGAAGCAGATGCCGCTGATCATTCAGTTCAACAAGCGTGATATGCCGGACGTGCGCAGCGACGCAGAGCTGGCCGAGCTTGCTTCGAAGGGGCGTGAGCCGGTGTACTTGGCGGTGGCGACGCGCGGCATCGGTGTGGTCGAGAGCATGATCGGACTCTTGCATTTGACTTGGAGCGCGCTCGACGCGGAACATGACCTGAACAAGAAGTTCGGCTTCGATTCCAAAGCATTCCTGACCCAGGTCGCGCAGAAGCTCGGCAATCCCAAGCCCATTCCGGAGATTTTGCAGGCCTGCGTGGGCGGAGCGCTCGACGTGCTGCGGCCGGAGGCCGGCTGATGATCCCGCCTGCTGCCGACAAAACATTCGACGAGCTCACGCTCGGTCACGGCGTCGGCCTCGAAGATCTGATCGACCGCGACGCCTTGAGCGAGATGGTCAAGAGCTTCTACGATCTGCTCGGCGTGCCGCTTCGCATCTTCAGTGAAGAGGGCAAGCTCCTCGGGGACGCCGCCGATCAGAACCCGCTTTATGCCTACCTCAACTCCGCCAAGGCGGGCCGGGCCGCGCTCTCGGATGTCGCGAGCAAGGTGAAGAATATCGCCCTCGGCGAAGACGGCTTGGCCAGCTACCCGTGTGCAACCGGCGAGAACTACGTCGTGGCCGCCATTCAGTACGACGGCAAACGCATCGGGCGCATGATCCTCGGACCGTTCGTTTCGCCGAGCGAGACGGCGGCGCCGCGCGGGCTGCTCACGTTGGACCCTGCGCTCGAGGCCCCGCGCCTGCAGCAGCTTTTCCTGGCTCTGCCGCGCGCCGAGCCCGATGCCGTGCTGAAGCTCGTGCGCCATCTGCAGCGCACGCTCGATCTGCTTTTGTTCAGCGGCCACCGCGCGCTCCTCACCAGCAACATGCACCTGGCCTCGGTCCGGGAAAGCTTCCGCGAGTTAGAGGACAAGAATGACAAGCTCCAGACCGCCTTCGACCGGCTAAAAGAGCTCGATCGGCTGAAGAGCAACTTCTTGGCCACGGTCTCGCACGAGCTCCGCACGCCACTCACTTCCATCATCGGCTACAGCGAAATGCTGGTCGAGGGTTTGGCCGGCGAGATGACGACCGAGCAGCACGAGTTCGTGCAAACCATCCGCGACAAGGGCGAGCAGCTGTTACAGCTTATCAAGGGCCTTCTGGACCTGTCGAAGCTCGAGAGCGGGACGATGAGCCTGCGCAAGAGCCAGACCGACATCCTGAGCGTGCTCCGAGACGTGGCGCAGACCATGAGCCCAACTGCGCGTAAGAAGGAAGTGGAGATCGCCGTGGATGTGGAGCGCGGGCTGCCCCTGATTTGGGCCGATTCCGAGCGATTGCGTCAGGTTTTTCTGAACCTGACCGAGAACGCCATCAAGTTCACGCCGGGAGGCGGGCGCGTCACGCTGTCCGCGCGCATCACCGCGGTCGACGCACCACATGCCGACGATGCGGGCGGCTTGGTGATCTTGAGCGCGCGCCGCACCGCCATCGAATTTCGGGTCGCCGACACCGGCATCGGCATCCCCGAGGCCGAGCGTAGCCGTGTCTTCGACGCGTTCTACCAGGTCGACTCGAGCTCGACGCGCGAGGCGGGGGGGACGGGGCTAGGCTTATCCATCGTGCGTCGCCTAATCGACGGCCACGACGGCACGGTTTACATCGCGGACAACACCCCCAAAGGCACCGTGTTCGTGATCACCATTCCCGTGAAGCGCGCGACCATCGGCTAGCCGAGACCGGCTCGTGTAAGCTGCGCCGCCATGGCTCGTCCGCAGCTCATCCAGGAATTTGCGTCGATCGCCCAGTTGCAGGCGATTTTTCGGGATCCGAGCCGGCGGGTCGAGCTCGGCATCGGTGACGATGCGGCGGTGCTGGCGCCGGCGGGGCGCCTGGTATGGACGATCGACACGGCGGTCGAGCACGTTCATTTCGAGCGCGCCTGGCTGTCATTGGCCGACTTGGGCTGGCGCAGCTTGCACGCCGCCGCGAGCGACGTCTGCGCGATGGGCGGTGCGCCGATCGCCGCGCTCTCCAGCGTGATTTTCCCCGTGGGCTTCGCTGCGTACGAGCTGACTCAGCTGGCGCGCGGCCAGCGCGCGGCGGCGCGCGCGCTCGGCTGTACGGTCGCGGGTGGCAACCTGTCACGCGGAGCCGAGCTTAGCGTGACGAGCTCGCTCCTCGGGTCCGCGTCGCGGCCGATCCTGCGCAGCGGCGCCCAGCCCGGCGATGAGCTGTGGCTGTACGGCGAGCTCGGCTGGGCGGCGGCGGGCTTGCGCTTGTTGCAGCGCGGGCAGGCACGAGCGACACGCGCTGGCGTGCGCCGCGCGCTGGCGGCGTTCCGTCGGCCGTGCGCCCAGCTTGCCGCCGGCTTGGCGCTGGCGCGCCGCGCCCACGCTGCGATCGATATTTCGGACGGTCTCGCCGGGGACGCGCTGCACCTGGCGGAAGACAGCGGCGTACAGCTCGTGCTGGAGGTGCCGGCGCTGACCGCTAGCTTGAGCCCGGCGTTGGTCGGCCTTGCCGAGTTCGTCGGCGCGCCGGCGTTGCAGCTGGCGCTGTACGGCGGGGAAGACTACGCGCTCCTGGCGGCAGGGCCGATGCGCAAGCGCCCGGCGGGCGCGCGCGTCATCGGCCGAGTCCGCAAGGGCCGTGGCGTGTGGCTGAGGGACGGTGACCACCTCACTCGGCCCGCCCCCGGTTTCCAGCACGTCGGTGGACGTAAGGTCTCGGGCGTGGGACGCTGAAAGCGTCACCCGCGTCGTGGTTTGCCGTCACCAGGCCCCAGCCAGAAAACAGATTGGGTTTCGTCCCGTGCGAGTCGTCGTTTTGTTCCCGTTCCTGCTTTTGCTGGGCGCGTGCTCGGCGCGCCAGGTCAATGAGCCAGTCGACGGCACGCGTTCGGACGCAGGGCCGGACTACGACCCGCGTACGGTGAGCGTCCCCTTCCTGGTGGACGATCAGTTCATCCCGAGCGGATGCATGGGGGACTGCGCTAGCAACGTCATCATCGACAGTGACTGTCCGGAGCGGGGCTCCGCCGACGCGCAGGGCGATTGCCATCATTTTGTGTTCACGGCGAACACGGCCGCCGGTGCATGGGGCTGGGCCGGCGTGCTCTGGCAAACCATTGAAAAAAACTGGGGCTCGCTGCCCGGTCGCGCAGTGGCTCCCGGCGCGACGAGCATGCATTTTTACGCTGCCGGCAAGGCCGGGGGGGAACTCCTCGACATCCTCGTCGGTGGGATGGTTCCCACGGACACCGGCAAGGCCTGTGAAGACAGCGCCCTCTGCTCGAGTGGCTCGTGCAAGGACGCGCGGTGCACCGAGCCGCATAGCGATACTCTCGACGTCTCGAAGCGGGTCCAGCTGACGACGGAATACAAGTTGTTCCAGATCTCGTTCGGCGCCAAAGATTACGGCTCGGAGGTCATGAGCGGCTTCGGTTGGACCGCGAAGATGCCGAAGGATGGCGACCGCATCGAGTTTTACGTCGACGACCTCAGGTGGGAGTGACACGGCGCGGCCTCGGCTGCGCGAGCGTGGCGCTCGGCTTGCTGAGTCTGCCGCTAGGGTGCCGGCCGGAAGACGCAAACTTGGGCGGCGCGTGGAGCTGTCCGGACGCCGATGCCGACGCCTGCTATTTTTTCGACAGCGCGCTGAAGGCAGAGTCCAGTGCCAGCGCCGCCCGCGCGCAGTTCGACGCGCCCGTGGATCCCGATCTCACAAAAGCGCCGAGCATCGTTTACCCGTTGGACGAAACGACCGAGCCGTCGAATATCTACGACCTGGACGTGCAGTGGCGGCGTCCGCGCGCAGCGCAGAAGCTATTCCGGATTCGGGTCGAGAGCGCAGCGTTGCCTTTTGGGCGCTACGATCTGTACACGCGTTGCTTTCCGAAGAACGATGGCTGCCACTACAACGTGCCCGAGCAAGCGTGGTCCGCGAACGTCACGGCGCAGTTGCGCGGCGCGGACGCGCTCCTGACAGTGGCCGCGAGTGACGGAAAGGGTGGGGAGATCTCAGTCTCGCCCACAGTGCATCTCCGCTTCACGTATGCACCGGTGCCAGGTGGCCTGTACTACTGGTCCGCCCATCCGCCCAACACTCCGCCGGGCACCCCGGATCAAGGCACGACCTATCGTCTGGCCTTTGGTGCGCGCCGCGCAGCGCCCTTCATTCGGCCCAATCAAGAGAATCCGAAGAGCTGCGAAGGGTGCCATTCGGTGAGCGGGGATGGCAACCTGATCGCCTTTACGGCGACCGACAGCTTGGTCGGGCCGAAGGCGGGAAACTTCGTGGCGAGGGATACCTCCGACCCCACCCTTGTCTCGTTCCCGGTGTCGAGCAAGCCTGACAGCACGATGATCGCGCTCAACTATACGGGCACGCTGGGCGTGGTTGGCTTCGATAGCGAGCTGTCACTAAAGAACCTTTCGGACGGAACATCGACGCCGATACCGGCTTCGCTGCTCGGGGAAGAGGGCCATGGCTATTTCCCCGATTTCTCACCGGACGGCGAGCACATCGCCGTCACCCTCTCCGACCGCCCGGACACGCCTTGGGCAGTGAGCACCGGCTCAATCGCGACGCTCGACTTCGACGGCCGTGACTTCTCGCCAGCGAAGGTACTAGTGCCGATGACGGACAAGGAGTTTCATTTCTACCCGAGCTGGTCGCCTGACAATCAGTGGATCGTCTTCGCGTCGGCGCCGCGGGGCGTCGATCCCACGCGCGGCTGTTCGGATCCCAAGGCTTCGAAGTGCCAAGTGATCAGCTATGATCAACGCAATGCTCGCCTGCGTTTGGCGCACTTTCCCGACGGCCGCGTGTACGATCTGAACCGCGCCACTCAGGGCGTCGGCCTGACCTCGACCTTGCCGAAGTTCGCGCCCTTGCCGACGAATGGCCATAACCAGCTGTTCATCACCTTCAATAGCAAGATGCGTTATGGCATCGAGGTGCCCGACAACAGTCCGGCGCAGCTGTGGCTCTCGGTCCTCGACTTCGAGCGCTTGCCGGACGATCCTTCTAGCGCGCCGGTGTGGTTACCGTTCCAGAGCTTCGGACAGAAAAACCACATGGCCTACTGGTGCGATAAGGTGCCTTGTCGGACCGATGTCGACCCCGGGCTGGAGTGCGGTCCCGAGGAAAACTGCGTCGACCAAGGCCCACCCGACGGTCACGTGTGTGTCCCGGTCGAACCGACCGTCAAGTAGCGGCAACGCTGCCGGTTCAGTCAGCGACCAACGTCGACACTTTCACGTAGTCGACCAACATTTGCGCCGGCAACGGCGTCGTGGCATCCGGCTCACCGTCGTAGATCCCGCCGACGGCAAGGTTTAGCAGAATGAACATTGGTTGATCGAAGATCCAAGTCAGATGGAGGTTGATCATGCCCGCGGGTGTGCGCCAAAAATACGGCTGTTCGTCGATCAGCCAGCGCATGCCGTCTGCGGTCCATTCGAGCGCGAAGACGTGGAAGGCATCCGCGAAGGAGCCCGACGGCAAGTTATAACGCCCGGTCGAGCCGTCTTCGTAGCCCGGCCCGTGAACGCTGCCCGCGATCGCGTTCGGCGTGCTGCCGCCGAGCTCCATGATGTCTATCTCCCCGCACTTGGGCCAGCTTACCGCGTCGATATTGCTGCCGAGCAACCAGAACGCTGGCCACAAGCCCTTCCCCGAGGGCACCTTGATGCGCGCTTCGATCCGCCCGTACTTGGGCTGGACCAGAGTCTGGGTATCTAGCCGGCCCGAGGTATACGGTTGCGTGCTGGCGACGCCCGCCGTGTTCACGAAGTACTCACTCTGAGCCGTGATCAGCAGGTTGCCGGTGCCGTCCAACATGACGTTATTCGGTCGGTCCGTGTAATACTGTTTTTCGCCATTGTAGGGCGCGGCAACCACGCGTTCGTTCCAAGCCGAAGCGTTGGCGCGGCTGCCGGCAGGCCCATCGAAGTCGTCCGCGTAAACCAACTGCCAGCGGCCCTCGGGGCCAGCCCAATAGTCGGGTCCGGACTCAGCCGGCGGCGCGCTGCAACCAACTAACGCGAGCGCGCTGGTCAGCGCGCCGAGCGCCGAAACAAAACGGATCATGGTGCGCCGTCCCATGTCCGGTGCCGCACGGAGCGATCGGCTTATTTCCGCTCGCAACGATGCGAGCGGGACTCAGCGGCTGACGAGCGTGCGCACGCGCGCCGCGTAGGGGCTATCGGCATGGGAGGCGAGGAAATGATCCGCGATGGTTCCGGCGGCTACCGGATTGCCCATGCTGATGAGCGCCTCGATTCGCACCACGGTGGCTTCCTGGGCCAGCCGGCCGCGCGGGAAGCGCCCTTTGTACGCATCCAGCTCGCGCAGCGCCTGGGTGGCGTTGGCCGACGCGAGCGCGGCCTTCGCGCTCTTGATCGCCGCTACCTCCTCGGCCAAAGTCGGCGCGCCGCCGCTCTTCGGAGCGTCCGCCCCCTCGGCCAAGGTGGGTAAGTCCTCCAGCTTGGTGACGGGCACCAAGTTTGCGCTGGCGACTTCTACTGCACGCGATGGAGGCGCGAGGACACTGGCGGTCACCGGGGCCACCGCCCGGGGTAAGCTGAGCGGCTTGGGCTGCACACTGAAATAAACGGCCAGCGAGGCGCCGAGCGCGACCACGCCCCACTTGCCCGCCGCCGAGCTCGCCAGCGCGTGGCTGGCGGTGGTCTGCGCGGCGTCCGAGGGCGCACTCAAGGTACCGGCGGCGAGCCCCGCGCTCGGGCCTTCACCGCGCGCGATACGTAACAGGCTCGCTTGCAGTGCGTCTGTTCCTGGCTCTTCGAGCAACCGACTTGGCTCTTTCATCACACGGCTCCTCGCCTAAAATCATGCTTTGCCCGGTACCGGGTCACGGCATCCTGGAAGGCCTTGCGCGCACGCCTGAGGCGCGACCCAACCGTGCCCAGTGGAATGCCGATGGAATCAGCAATCTCGTATACGGACATCTCTTCAATCTCGAAGAGGACGAAAACGGCTCGCAGGTCCACGGGCATGCTCTCCATCACCTGATCGAGTAGTGCGCGAGCGCGCAGCTGATCGGCCAACTGATCTTGGGTCACCACCGGATCTTCGGGAACGTGCGCTAAATTGTCGTACGCTTGTTTTCGGCGATGTATCGAACGACGCGCATTTGCGGCGACGCGCGCCGCCGTGGCGAACAGGAAGCTCCGTTCCTTGTCCACGGGCACTTCGTCGAGCTTTTGAGCGGCGACCAGGAACACCTGCTGCGCGGCATCGTCCGCGTCTGCGGCGGGCACACCGAAGCGCCGCAAGCAGCGCCACACGAAATCCAAATGGGTGGTGGCGACCCGACGTAACCTATCCGGGTTACGAACCATGGGCATCTCGAGCGGCAACTCGAGATCCTCTTCGGTGGGTTCGCTGCTGTCGGGGCCGGGGCTTACAGCGACACCCGAAGCCGGCGGGGGCTCGTATTCACGATCATTTGCCACTGTTTGAGCCCGCGCCATCCCTCATGCGGTTTCCAAGGTTGACCCGCTTGATCACAAAAAATGCATGCCGACGGATAAGCTCAGCAGGTAGCCGAGCTGCCCGACCTGGTGCAACTCGCGCAATTTCCCAGTATTCTGCAGGACGACATAGCGCTGTAACAAGAGCGGCGCACGCCCTCCGCCGACCACCTGCAAAAACAGCCGCCCAGGGCCATCGAGACGCGCGCACAGACCTACATCGACCGCGGCCCAGGCTTTGTCCGCGCTGGATGCGGGGCTGATGTTCCGGCCCTGCGCTTGCACGCGGCCGAGCTCTAAACTCGTCTCGGCCCAAACTGAAACCGGTTCCAGATCCGCAAGCCGATAGCCCACCCCGGCCCAACCCAACCAATCGGAAAACTGTGTTTGGCGGTCGTGTTGCTGCGGGCCGAGGGCCACGCCGAAATGCAGCTCGAGTGGCGCGTAGTACGTGCTCCCGAGCTCGGCGAACAGGTCGAGCTTGGCGAAGGGGGCGAGGTTATCGCTGGCGCGTGCGCCGACGCCCAGATCGAAGAGTGGGCGATCGCGCCTGGCCGGTGCCGCTGGCCCACGCGCAGCGTTCGTCGGGGGCGTTGGCTTGGCCGCCGGCGGCTTTGGAGGCTCTGGTGCGGGGATCGGCGCGACCGGCGGCGGCTCGGGGACGGCCACCGCGGGCGCGCCGAGGGCATCCGGGTCGACCGCGAGCGCCGTCGCCAAGGCTAATGCAGAGATCACTTCGTCGCAGGTCGCTCCCACGACGCTGCGCGTCGACTGAGCCGCCTGATCGTCGATCGTCAGCTCTCCGTTCACGAGGTTGCCGGAGCGCGACACGCGGATCCCGAACTTTCGGCGCGGCGCGCCGGCGTCGTTTGCGATCTCCATTTTGCTGGTGATCGCCTGCACGAGCTCGAGGAACTGCTTGCGATCCGGGCAGCCCAGGCCGGGCCGGTAATCGAGCTCGATCAGCTCATTGTCGGCATAAGCGGGTGAAGCCGTGCTCAGACACGCCAGGATCAGCGCGGCGGACCACTTCACCCATTGCTTCAAGCCGCCCTCCGCTCAGCGCCCGCGTCCGAGCGGGGTCGAGCTCGTGCTCACAAACACGCGCTGGGCATGCCCACGCCGCGCAACAGACCCTGCACGGCGCTGACGATCCCGGGCCCGGTCTGGCCCGCCTTGACCATGCTCGTGCACATGCCGGCGGCCGTCGTCAGCGACGTCTTGGTAGGCTCCGGTGCGCTGGCGGCGTTTTGGCTCAGCGCCGCGCAACATTTGGCAAAGCTTTGCGCCGGTGCGCCCCCGGTCACCTTCTTCGTCGAGTCCACCGGAGCGGCCGAGGCAACCGGCTCTTCCGGCGCGAGCTCCAGGGGAGCCGTGGGGGTGGGTACAGCCGCAGGCGCTGCCGAGGGGAGGGGTGGCGGCGCCTCGTCCTTCTTGCAGCCCACGTAGCCGGTCGTGAGCAACGACACGACGACCCCGAGCACAACAGGTCCGAACACCGACGAAGCCACCTTTGACGCTTGCACCATTTCCGATTCCTCCGCTGACTTGCTACCGGTCGAAATACTTTCGCTGCCTCTTCTACTCGAAGAACGCGCGCGGGTTGCCGAATTCTTACACGCGAAACTCAAACCGCGCGGCCACGCCGTACCCTGCGGAACTGGCCCTAGTCCACGATATCATTGGCTTTTTGGTGGCAAGGGCGAGGGCGCGCGTTTGGCTCCAGCATCGGCTGAACCACGCACCCCGCACGCGGCTCAGCCACGAGCTCAGCTTCGGGCGCGAGGGTGAGCGGCGCGGGCGCGGCTCAGGAGCAACCCATTGAATTGCCGCAATTTAAACACTTGTAGCAGGCGCCATTGCGGACGGTGATGTGGCCGCAGCCGTCGCAGACCGGCGCGTCGCCCATCATCTCCTCCAATTGGGCGTCCAGCGCGCCGTGTGCTTCGGCGCCGGCGTGGTTTGCCGCCACCGGTAGCGGAGGCGGCGGCAAGAGGCTTGCCGTGGGGGGCTCCGCGGGCACGTGTTTCGGTTGCGTCGGATCCTCGATCGCGACGTCGTCCTCGGCTGGCTTCACTTGCGCAAAGTCGTAACGCTTCAGGTACTCCACGCCGATCACTCGGAAGATGTAATCGACGATCGAGGTCGAGAACTTGATGTTGGCGTGGCCCGATACGACGCCATGCGGCTCGAAGCGAGTGAACGTGAACTGCTCCACGTACGTCGCTAGCGGCACGCCGTACTGCAGCCCGACTGAGACGGCCATTGCAAAGCAGTTCATCAGCGAACGGAAGGCGGCCCCCTCCTTGTGCATGTCGATGAAAATCTCACCGAGCGAGCCGTCTGCGTATTCGCCGGTGCGCAAGAACACCTTGTGTCCGCCGACGTGGGCCTCCTGGGTGAAGCCGTGCCGCTTCTTCGGCAAACGGACGCGCGTGCCTTCGGGCCGTACCGCCCGAGCCAAGGCTTGCACGACGGCCTGAACCACCGGCGCCGCTACCTCGGCAGCCGTCTTGCTGTCCTCGGAACTTGAGGTGAGCGGCTGCGAAGCCTTGCAACCGTCGCGGTACAACGCCACCGCCTTCAGCCCGAGCTTCCAGCTCTCTTCGTAAATTTGGCGCACGTCCTCGACCGTGGCTTCGTTCGGCAGGTTCACGGTCTTGCTGATCGCGCCCGACAAGAACGGCTGCGCGGCGGCCATCATCTTCACGTGCGCCATGGGTGCGAGGAAGCGCTTGCCGATACGCCCGCAACGGTTCGCGCAGTCGAACACCGCATAGTGTTCGTCACGCAAATAGGGGGCGCCTTCGATCGTCATGCGACCAATGATGGTCTCGTTTGCTTCCTCGATCTCTTTCTCGGAGAAGCCGAGGTACTTGAGCAAGCTGAAGCCGGGCTGACCGATGCGCTCCGCGGTCACGCCTAGGCGCTCGTAGGTGTCGCGCCCGACGACCCAGGGGGCAAACGCTAGGCTCAAGTCGAAGACGCCGGCCAAAGCTCCCTCGATCTTGGCCAGCTCCTCATCCGTCAAGCCGCGGGCTTTGAGCGAAGCGCGGCTGACATGCGGGGCGCCAAGCAGCGTGTTGGTGCCCGACACGTAGGCGACGATCTCGTGGATCTGCGCCTCCGAGTAACGCAGGCGCTTGAGCGCCTCGGGCACGGACTGATTGACGATTTTGAAGTAACCGCCGCCGGCGAGCTTTTTGAACTTCACGAGCGCGAAGTCGGGCTCGATACCCGTCGTATCGCAGTCCATCAACAGGCCGATGGTCCCGGTGGGAGCGAGGACGGTGGCCTGTGCGTTACGGTAGCCGTGTTGTTCGCCCAGACGCACCACGTTGTCCCAATCCTCCGCCGCCGCGCGGTACAACGATTCCGGACATTGGTCGCGGTTGATGGCATAGGCCGCGTCCTGATGCATGCGCATCACGCGCAGCATGGGCTCGCGGTTCTTGGCGTAGCCGGCGAAGGGGCCCTTGCTGGCGGCGATCTCGGCGCTGGCCACGAAGGCATGCCCGCACAAAATGGCGGTGAGCGCGCCGGCGATGCTACGCCCCTTGTCCGAATCGTACGGGATACCGAGCAACATGAGCACGGTGCCGAGGTTCGCGTAACCCAGACCCAGCGGGCGGAAATCGTGCGAGTTTTTGGCGATGCGATCCGTCGGGTAACTCGACAAATCGACCAAGATCTCCTGGGCCAAGAAGAACACGTCGATGGCGTGGCGGTAGCCCGCGATGTCGAAGGTGCCCTGCTCGTCCAGAAACTTGGTCAGGTTCAAAGACGAAAGGTTACAGGCCGTGTCGTCCAAGAACATGTACTCGGAGCACGGGTTCGAGGCGTTGATCTTGCCGGTGTTCGAGCAGGTGTGCCAGCGGTTGATGGTGGTGTCGTATTGCACGCCCGGATCCGCGCAGGACCAAGCGGCCTCGGCCACGGTGTTCCACAAATCGGCGGCGTCGAGCGTGTCGATCACGGCGCCGGTCGTGCGCGCGCGAGTCTGCCATTTGCCGCCAGCGAGCGCCGCCTTCATGAAGTCATCGGTCACGCGAATGGAATTGTTCGAGTTTTGACCGCTGACGGTGTGATACGCTTCGCCGTTGAAATCACTCTCGTAGCCAGCGGCGATCAGCGCCTTGGCCTTCTTTTCTTCGCGCACTTTCCAGGTCACGAAGCTCTCGATCTCGGGATGGTCCATGTCCAGGCAGACCATTTTGGCGGCACGGCGCGTGGTACCGCCGCTCTTGGTCGCGCCGGCCGCGCGGTCCAGCACCTCCAGAAAGCTCATTAAGCCGCTGGAAGTGCCGCCACCCGAAAGCTTCTCTTGCTTACCGCGGATATGGCTAAAATTCGAACCGGTGCCAGAGCCGTACTTGAAGAGTCGTGCTTCGTTCTTGGCCAGGTCGTAGATGGCCATCAGGTCGTCGTCCACGGATTGAATGAAGCAAGCCGAGCATTGCGGGCGAGCGTAGGCGTTCGCCGTCTCTTCGCACTTCTGCGCGGCTTCGCTCCAGGCCCAGTTGCCGCCGGAACCTTCGATGCCGTACTCGTGAAACAGCCCGCAGTTGAACCAGACGGGCGAGTTGAAGGCCCCGTACTGGTTTGCCAACATCCAAACGAGCTCGGCCTCGAACGTGTCGGCGTCCTTCTTGGACGCGAAGTACCCGCCCGACGCCTCGCCGGCCGTGCGAATGGTATGCGCGATGCGATGCACCACTTGGCGCACGCTGGTCTCGCCCTGGGCCTTGTCACCGTGCAGGCCCGCTTTGCGGAAATACTTCGAGACGACGATGTCAGTCGCCAGCTGTGACCAGGCCGCGGGGATCTCCGCGCCCTCCATCTTGAACACGACCGAGCCGTCCGGATTGGTGATGACGCTGGTGCGCCCCTCCCAGGTCATGTCGCCGAGCGCGTCGCCCCCCGTGGTCGTGTACCGACGCTCGAAGCTCAAGCCCCGGCTCTTCTTGGCGCGCTTGCCGTGCGGCGCCACCGCGGGCGGCGTTACCGCGCCCGACGGCTCTGCGTGGCTCGTGGTTGCGCTCTTCACTCGGCTATTTTCCTGACCCACGATCGTCGACTGCGCCATCTGGATACCTCCTCGAACGCCACGGCGAGCCGCCCCCACGCAGGGCAGATCACCAGCAATCGCTGCCCAGCACCTTCGAACCTGGCCAGCTCACTTTCCTTCGGCTGGGCCGGCTCGGTTGAACGAGCCAGACCGCCGGACGTGAACACTCGTTACGTGAAAAACTGTTCAGGCTCTGGGCCCGAAGTGCCTCCGGGCTGGTGCCCGTTACTGATGACCCGAACAGAGCCCCCCGCTTTGGGGGAAGGATTGCTCTACCCCAAGCCTTTGGGCTCGGGCAAGCAAAAACCACTAGGGATTGTGCGTCGGCTGCGTCAGACAGGCCGCGGTGGGTGAGATCCACAAGCCTAAATGTACGACCCAGAACAGCTTTTTGTACTGAACAAAAAATCGCTGAACAGCTCCTACCCAAGCCGTTCACTGGGCCTGAACGGGTTGTCCCCGGCGCATCCACAGGCTTGTCCCCAGCTTTGGGGATAACTGCCGAACGTGGAGGGTTAAATGGTCGCGCGTCCGCCAGCTGGCGGCCAAGCCTTCGGCGGCGCGGCCCGACCTTTCGCTGAAAACGGGGGGCTCAGTGATGCGGGGAAGGGCCGTTCGAGACGGGTCGGGCGTCACGTCCGGAGGCCGGGGGGGGCCCAGCCGTGGACCCTGACCCTATAGGCGCAGGCGGCTCGGCGACGGCTTCCAGAGCTTGGCTCGGATCCATCGGCAGCTCCTTGCCGGGCTGAAAGTCGTGCTCCGGATCGATGATCACGACCTTGGCGAAGTGCGACAAGGGCAGAGCGATGCGTGCGGCATCGCCAGCGACCACGATCACCGGGTTCTTGATGCTGAAGTAGTGCCGTGCCGCGTCGTACACGGCGGCGTTGTCGAGCTTGCGCACGGCGTGCCGATAATCGTCGAAGTAATCGTCGGGCAGGCCCAGCACGGCGAGCTTCACCGTCAGATCGGCGACTGCGGCCAGGGTTTCGGTGCGAAACAGGAAGCTGTCAGACAGGTAGCGAGAAGCCATGCCGACCTCGGCGTCGGTGGGCGGCGCGCTCGAGATCTTTGCCAGATTATCCAAGAGCGCTTGCAAGGCCAGCCCCGTCTTCGCCGTTTGTGTGCCGGCGGAGAGCACGATCGGCACCGGGCTGTGCGCGGGTTCTTCGACGCTGGAGCTCGTGCCGTAGGCGAGCGACCGCTTTTCGCGCACATCGAGGAACAATCGACCCGCCACGCCGCCGCCCAAAATCTGGTTGGTCGCGGCCAGCGCGGGCCACATTGGGCTCGCGCGCTCGGGGCCCAGCCCGGCGACGTACAGTTGGCTCTGCGCGGCGTGGGGGCGATCGACCAACCAGACCATGTGCTGCTCGCCTGGAACGGGCGCGTTGAACACTCGGAGACCCGGTTTCTCGCCTTTCCAGCCCGAGAACACGCGTTTTGCCGCGGCCTCGGCCACCGCCGGCTCGACATCGCCCGCGATCACCAGGGCCGCGTTCTTGGGCGTGACGTTCGCCTGGTACCAGCGCTTGCAGCTAGCGAGGCTGAGTTTGGAAAGGTCAGAAGGCTTGGCGTCGTAGCGGGAATACGGGTGCACGGCCGTGGGTAAGTCGAAGAGCTCACGGTACAGCACCATGGAAGCGGCCCAGCCCGCGCTGGCCCTGGCCGCGTTCCTCACCCGCTCGAGCTCTCGTTGCTTCAGCTTGTCGAACTCAGCGGGCTGAAAGCGAGGCTCTTGGGCCACCGCGCCCAACAAGTCGAGCGCCGCGTCCAGATCCGCCGTGGTGACGGCGATCGAGAGACGCGTCGCGTCGCGCTCGGTGCTCACGTTCAGGCTCGCGCCCAACGACTCCGCGCGCTCCACGAGGTCCGCCGCGTTCCATCGGCCAGCGCCACCTGCCTTGAGCAACTCTCCCGCGACCGAAGCGACACCCGGCTCGGCGCCGTCACTGGCTACGCCAGAGAAGATCACCAAACGAAGCTCGATGATCGGATAATTCTTGCGCGGCACGATGCGCAGCTCGAGCCCGTTATCGAGCCGGCTGTGACTGATGCTGGGGAACGGTTTGTCTACGGCGACGCCCGCCGGGGGCGGCGTGCTCAACGGATCGCCAGCGGCCGCGACGGGCGCCGGCGCGGGCGGCGCCGTCTTCGCGAGCGGCGCGTGAGCAGGCTGAGCGGGCCCGGCACACGCGACGGCGAGCCAGGGCAACAGCCCGAGGCCGATGAGCTGCGGGCGCGATCGACGGGCGGATGGAAAGATGCTCACGGCTTGCCTCCCTCGGTCGCCGGATAAACTTCGACGAGTGAGCGTCGCTCCGGAGTGAGGTAGCGAGCGACCGCTTGCTGAACGGCCTCGGGCGTGACGGCCAGATAGCGCGAGAGCTCACGCGGGAGTTCGCGCGCATCGCCCCAATAGGACTCGAATTCACCGAGCTGAATAGCGCGGCCCATGTTCGTCTGGAGCCCGAACACGAAGCTAGAACGCAGCTGACGCTTGGCTTTTTCGAGCTCGGCTGGCTTGGGTGGAGCTTTGGACAGGCGGACCAGCTCGGCCTCGACTGCAGCTTCCACGTCAGCGAGCTTGCCCTTGTCCGTGAGGACGGCCATCACTGTGAATTGATCGGGACCGCGGTGGTCGTCGGTGCCGGCCGACACTCGCTCGGCCACGGCGCGGTCGTGCACGAGGCCCTTATAAAGCCGCGAGCTCTCCCCGTCGGCCAAGATCAGGCCGGCTAGCTCGAGCGCGTAGTGCTCGGGCGTGCGGGAGGCCGGGATCAAGAACCCGAACATGAAGCCCGGCGTGCGCGCGTTCGTGTCGTCTACACGCTCACGGCCGGTGTTCGGCTTCTCCGGTGGCGCCGCGAAGACCAGGGCCGGCGGGTTCTTCTTTTCGGCTGGCCCGAAGTAGCGCTCTGCCAAGGCCATGGCTTGGTCGGCTTCGAAATCGCCGGCGATCGTCAGCACGGCGTTGTCGACCGCATAATGGCGATCATGAAAATCCTTCACCCACTCGAACTTGGCCGCGTCTAGATCCGCCATGGAGCCGATGGTCGGGTGTGCGTACGGCTCGTAGCCCTTGAATACGATTTCGCCCAGGCGAAGCTGACCCGGGACGTACGCCGCATTCTGAATGCGCATGCGAAACTCTTCTTCCACGACCGCCCGCTGGTTCTCGAAGGTCTCGGGCGTGACCGACAACCAGCGCATGCGGTCGGACTCGAGCCACAGGGCAAGCTCCAGCTCGTTCGCCGGCAGGACTTCGAAGTAATTGGTGCGGTCCGTGTTGGTGGTGCCATTCAAGTTTCCGCCACGGTCCGAGATCAGCTTGAAGTGCTCGCCCTTCGGGGCGTGCTTACTGCCTTGGAACATCATGTGCTCGAACAAATGCGCGAAGCCCGTTTTCCCTTCGACCTCACTGCTCGAGCCGACCCCGTACGTTACGGATACCGCGACGGTGGGCGCGGAGTGATCCGGGTTCATCACGATTTTCAGCCCGTTTGCCAGCGTGGCGCGTTGAATCGACAGGCCGAAACGCTCGAGTGAAACGACGGCGGGGTCCTTGGCGGCGGCCGTGGGCGCGGCAGCAGAGGCCGCAGTCGCGGCGGCGAAGCAGGGCGCGGAGGCCGCGGTCATGCTCGCCCACATCAGGCAAACGAGAGGAGCAAACGTACGCATGGCTCGGACACTTACCACGCTCGTGCCGCAAGCCAAGCGCGGCCCGCGCTCAGACCTCGGCGCCGTGGCACTTCTTGTACTTCTTGCCGCTGCCGCACGGGCAGCGATCGTTCCGGCCTACTTTCGCGCTGAGTCGCGCCGCGAGCGCGGAGCGCTCCAGCGCCAGCCTATGTTCGGCACGAAGCAGATCGGAGGCGTCGCGTTCGCGACCCTCATCAGAGAACAAGCTCACCAAGCGCAGCACGGCTTCCGCTCGCTCGCTCGGGGTGTGGGACAGCGCCAAGGCGCGCCGATAATAGGCCTCGGCCGAGTCGGCTTCGCCGAGCGCTCGGTACGCGTCGCCCGCCTTGGCCTCCGCGGTGGGAATATCTTGGGCCTCGGCCAGGTTCGTCGCCACGAGGGCTAGCGCTTCTTCGCGTCGACCGGCGCCGGCCAAGATCAACGCTTCGTCCCCGCGTAATAGGTCGCTCGCGACAAACGCACAGGCGCGCGCCACGGACAGCGCCAAGTCCGTTGCACCCGCGCTGGCTAGCTGTAGCGGGAGGCCGAGCGTGCGTTCGAGCAAGCGCGCCGAGCCCAGCCGCGCGTCGAGTGCGGCGAAGCGCCCGAGGTCGAAATCGAGCTTTTGGGCGAGCTCGACGCTGAGACGCCCGAGCTCTTCGAGCTGCTGTGGCTCGGGGGGAGGGCGCGCCGCTGCGTTCGGGCCAAACAGCTCGCTTTCCAGCTTTAAGATCGCCCGCGCGTCGCTCAGCGCGTCTTCAACCGCGCGCTCGCGGAACTCTTGGCTCACGCAATTTCATAGCTCACTCGCCCCCCGCTTGCCGAACTGCTTACTAAAGCGCGTAGTTTTATTGGCCCGCGTCCGAAAAAATGGTCATTTTTAGCGAACGGCCGTGATCCCCTCCGAAGCGCCCCCATGCTCGTGATGTTGGCTCCGAGCTTCGACGGCTCGAGCGACGCTTACCTGCGACTCGCCAAGGCCACGGGCTTGGTGTTGTACGACTTGAAGGCACGCGTAAAGCCTGGTGTGTGGGGCGTGGTCAAGGCCCTCGCCGACGAGGCCCAAGCGTCGGCCCTAGCCGAGCGCTTACTCGCCGAAGGATTTCCGGTCTTCGTCGTTCCGCGCGAGGTCGCCCACGATCCGAACCGGCGCATCGTCGCCATCCGCTCACTCGAGATTCACGCCGACCGTTTTCTCCTGCACCTGCGCGAGCGCGAGATGCCGATCCCGTTCGGCGCGCTGTGCTGCATCGTGCGCGGGGAGGTGCACCTCGGTCACGTGCCTTCGCGCTCCATCACGCCGAGCAGCTCCACGTTTCGGGCCGTCGTGCCGAGCAACAGCGACGTACAGGTGTTTCGCGAATCGCAATCGTCCAGCAACTTCGAGGCTTATGCGGCCGCTGACCTGCATTTCACGACCGTGCTTTGGGTCGCCCGCATCGATGTACGAAGCTTCGATTTCTCCGCGCTCGGCGCAACCAGCGAAAGCCCGGCCGCGGATCTCGACCTGCTGGTGGACGAGCTGTCCGCGCGCACCGGCGTGCGCGTCGATCGCGGCGTGCGCGCGTCGAGCGTCGCCTCCGTGCTCTTGCAACGCGGCGGGGCGCCCAGCTCGCAAGCGCCGCGGTCTTCGCGCGAGGCCGCCGGGGACGACCGGTTCGATCCGTACTCTCGCCTGATCGCCGAAGCAGAGCGGCAGCTCGCGCAAGGCCCCAAGCCTTCTTAGTGGTTTCAACAGCGTCGGGGTGTCGTCAGGGCCTCGGCAGGTCGTGGCAAACGGGCATGTCCGAGTAGCGACACAGCTCGCGCGCGCGCAGGATGAGCGCGTCGGCGTTGCGGTCGCTCTGGGGGACGCCTTCGCCCGCGCGATACAACTTCGACAGGGTGATGCACGCGGCGGCGGAATTGTGATCGCAGTGGCTGATCCACATCGTGAGCGCGATGCGCCGATACTTAGCCGCTTTGGTGGTGTCTGTCGGACCGGCGCTACCGGATTCGTAGCTGCGGGCGGCGATGATGCAGGACTCCGACTTGCCTTGGTCGCAGTGCATCTCGGCGCGGAGTAACTTCTCGGGCGTCGTGGGCAGCGGCGCGCTGTACGCGCTGCTGGCCGGCTCGGGCGCCGCGGTATGGGCCGGTTCAGCGCCGGACGCACTGCCGGCAGCGGCCGGAGCGCTCGGCGCCTCAGGGGTGCTCGAAACGGCCGGGACGGCGGCCGGCATGGGCGCGCTGACTACGGCGAGCGGGCCGAGCGGCAGCGCTGGCGGCAGAGCCGACGGCGCCGAAGAGCCAATCACGGCCGCAATGCTGCCGCCGGTGCCCCCCAGCGCGATGGCAAGCCAGTTGGCCAGGCGGGCTGCCACTTAGACGAGCCCTTGGCGTTGAAGGAGCGCATCCACGCTCGGTTTGCGCCCGCGAAACGCCACGAACAAATCCATCGGATCTTCGCTGTCACCTCGGGAGAGCAGGCGATCTCGAAATTCTTCGCCGACCTTGCGGCTGAGCACGCCCTCGGCCTTAAAGCGGCCGAATGCGTCTGCGTCCAGCACCTCCGCCCATTTGTACGAGTAATACCCCGCGGCGTAGCCCACTGGGTGGCCGAACAAGTGCGAGAAGCCGGCCAGCATCGCGTAGTCGTCCGGGAGGGGCGCAACGGCGTGTTTCTCCAAGATGCGCCGCGCGTACTGGAGCACGTCGCCATCTTGTTTCGGGTCGTAGTCCATGTGTAATGCGAGGTCGACGGCTGCAAAACCGAGTTGTCGCATCTGCAGGTTGGCGGCGCGGAACGTACGCGCCGCGTTCATGCGCTCGAGCAGCACGGCCGGCAGCGGCGCGTTGCTCTCGTAATGGCGCGCGAACAGATCCAGCGCCTCACGCTCGGAGCACCAGTTCTCCATGATCTGCGACGGGAGCTCCACGAAGTCTTGCGCGACGCGAGTACCCGCTAGGCTCCTCACGCTGACCCGACTCAGTGAGTGGTGCAGTAAATGCCCGAACTCGTGAAACAGCGTCTCCACGTCGCGATGCAACAAGAGCGACGGCTTGCCGCCCGCGGGTGGGCTCGCGTTCAAGCAAAACACGGCCAAATTTGGCTGCGGCGGAACCGTGGCGACCAAGCCGTGCATCCAGGCGCCGCTGCGCTTGTTTTCACGCGGGTACAGGTCCACGTAGAACGTGCCGATCTCGCGCTCGGCTTCGTCCACGATGCGATACGCGCGCACTTCGGGATCCCACACCGGCACGCCGCTCACGGCTTCGATCCGCACGCCATACAAGCGCTGCGCCAGATTGAAGGCTCCCTCCAGCGCGAGCTCCGCCGGGAAGTAAGCGCGGAGCTCCTCTTCGTCGAGCGCGAAGCGCGCCTTCCGCAGCTGCTCCGAGTAAAAAGTGACATCCCAGGGCTGAAGCCTAGGGGCCCCGTTTCCTTCTAGCTCTTGACGGAATGCGTACAGCTCGCGGTTCTCGCGATCGAACGCGGCCTGGGTTTTTTCACGCAGCTCGTCGATGAACCGTTGCGCGTCGGCGCCCTTCTTGGCCATGCGATCGTCCAGCTGAAAATCCGCGAAGTCACGAAAGCCCAGCAAAATTGCCTTTTCTTTGCGGAGCTCGAGGATTTTGGCGATGATCGGGCGATTATCGTGCTCGCCCGAAGTCGCCCGGGTGTTCTGAGCGCGCCAGATCTGCTCGCGGAGGCGCGCGTCTTCCGCGTACGTGAGCACGGCGATCATGCTCGGCGCCTGCAACGTAAACCGATAACCGGCTTTGCCTTTTTGCTGGGCGCTATCGGCGGCGGCAGCCTTGGCGGAGTCAGGCAGGCCAGCTAGCTCGGCCTCTTCTTCGATCAAGATCTCGAACTCGTTACTGGAGTCCAGCACGTTCTGCGAAAAGCGCGTGGTGATCAGGCTGAGCTCGCGGTCGATGGCTTTGAGGCGCTCTTTTTTGGTCTCGTCCAGCTGGGCGCCGCTGCGGCGAAAATCGGCCAAGCTCTTATCTAAAAAGCGCCGGCGCGTCGCGTCCAAGGCCGCGGCCTCGCTGGTCTTCGCGAACTCGGTCATGACCCGCCACAGGCCCGGGTTCAGCGGAATGCTAGACCAGAGCGCGCTCACGTCCGGTAGCACCGTGTTGTACGCCTCGCGCAATGCCGGTGTGGTCGCGACGCCTTCCAAGTGCTCGATCAACGACATCGCGAGCTCGAGCTTTTCCGAAGTGCGTTCGAGGGCGCCGAGCGTGTTGTCGTACGTGTACGGGCCTTGGTTGGCAGCGACGGCGTCCACCGCCGCATTGGCCTCGGCGAGCAGCGCGCGCACGGCAGGCTCCATGTGCGCTTCGCGAATCGCATCGAAAGGGATCGGAAAGGTGGGGTGGAGCAGCGGGTTTTCCATGAGCGCCGGTGATTTAGCCGGTTTTCAGCCGGGGCGCCGGCCGTTTTTGCGTTAGCGTACCGCTCGTGGGAGCAGCATGACCGATGACGCGCGGAGCGCTGTGCCTGCGGAGGACGTGGAGGAAGGCCAGCTCCTCTGGCAACCCACGGAGATTCAGCGAGCCCAGAGCCGGATCGCGGATTACCTGCGCTGGCTGGCCCGTACGCGTGGGCTTCACTTCGATGACTACGCGAGCTTGCAGCGCTGGTCAGTGACGGAGCTGTTCGAGTTTTGGGGTTCGATCGCGGAATATTTTGCCCTGAGGCTGGACCTATCCGGCGCCGAGAGCCCGAACGGCGCGCTGCCCGATGCGCGCTGGTTCGCGGGTGCAACGCTCAATTATGCGGAGTACGCCCTGCGCGATCGCGACGATCAGGTTGCCGTCGTCGCGCGCAGCGAGCTCGGCCCGCGCCGAACCTGGACCCGGAGAGGCTTGGCAGAGGACGTGGCCCGAGCGCGCGCTGGCTTACGCCGCTTGGGCGTGGGGCCCGGGGACCGGGTGGCGGCGCTTTTACCAAACGGCGGGGAAGCGCTGATCGCATTTTTGGCCACCGCGAGCTTAGGAGCGCTGTGGTCGAGCTGCGCGCCGGAATTCGGCGTGAGCAGCGTGCTCGATCGCTTTCGGCAGATCGAGCCGGTCGTCTTACTCACGGTCACGAGCTACACGTACGGCGGCAAACGATTCGAGCGCGCGGCGGATGTGGCGCAGATCGTCGCCGGGTTGCCCAGCCTGCGCGGGACGGTCTGCGTTGGCGCTGACGCGCTCAGCGGCGCGATCACGTTCGCGGACTTGCTCCGCGAGTACGAGGAGCTCGTGTTCGAACAGGTGCCCTTCGAACATCCGTTGTGGGTGCTGTATTCGTCGGGAACGACTGGCCCGCCGAAGGCCATCGTGCACGGCCATGGCGGCATGCTGCTCGAGCACTCGAAGGCGCTGGCGTTGCATCTGGATCTTGGGCGCGAGGACGTCTTCTTTTGGTACTCGACCACGGGCTGGATGATGTGGAACATGCTCGTCTCGGGGCTCTTGGTCGGCGCGCGCATCGTGCTGTACGATGGCAGCCCGGCGCACCCGGGTCTGCATACGCTGTGGAAGTTGGCCGAAGAAGAGCAGGTCACTTATTTCGGCGCGAGTGCGCCTTACTTGCTCGCCTGTCAAAAGGCCAAGCTCGAGCCAGGCCTCGCCCACGACCTACGTCGCATCCGCGGCCTGGGCAGCACGGGCGCACCGCTGCCAGCAAGCGGCTTTGGTTGGGTCTATGCGCACGTCTCTCGTCAGCTGCTGCTCGGCTCGGTGAGCGGAGGGACCGACGTGTGCACCGCGTTTCTGTTGTCGTGTCCGCTGTTGCCGGTGCGAGCGGGAGAGATCCAATGTTGCGGTCTTGGCGCCAAGGTCGAAGCCTTCGATGAGCACGGGCGGAGCGTGAGGGATGAAGTGGGGGAGCTCGTGCTGACGGCGCCGTTTCCCGCCATGCCGCTGTACTTTTGGGGCGATGCGGGCGGCGCGCGCTTTCGTGACAGCTACTTTGCGACGTACCCCGGCGTCTGGCGGCATGGTGACTGGGTGAAGCTCACGGCCGCTGGCTCCGCCGTCATCTACGGGCGGTCTGATTCGACGCTGAACCGCGGCGGCGTCCGCATGGGAACGAGCGAATTTTATCGCGTGGTCGAGCGAATTCCAGAGCTGGTCGACAGCTTGGTGGTCGACACTGGCTCACTGACGGACGCCACGGGCACGTTGTACCTGTTCGTCGTTCTCGCGCCGGGTATCGAGTTGGACGCCGCGTTGGAGAAGCGGATCGCCGCTCTGGTCCGCCGCGAGCTGTCGCCGCGCCACGTGCCCGATCAGATGCTCAGCGTGCGCTCCGTGCCGCGCACGCTGAACGGCAAGAAGATGGAAGTTCCGGTGAAGCGGCTGCTATTGGGCGCGCCCGTTTCGAGCGTAGCGAGCCAGGACACCCTGGCTAACCCAGAGGCACTGGAGGAGTTTGCGGCGCTTGCGCGGGCCCTGCGAAACTAAAAGCCGGCCCCAGGGTTTGTAGCAAGCTGTCGCAACGCGCCGCGAGTGAGGCGCTTCAGACGCGCGAGCCGGGCAACAGGTTGACGATGCCAAACACGTTCAGCAGCCAGACCACCAGGGCAATGATCACGACGGCCTGCAAAAGCCGCAGAACCTTGGCGTCCATCGGGATAAACGACTCGATCAGCCAGAGCGCGACGCCAGCCACGACCAACACCAAGACGACGTGAATCAGCATGCGCGGCCCTCTGCAAACAACAAGCCAGCGCCAGGTGCCGGCGCGAACCTGGCCGCCTTCACTCCGTTAGCTTCGTTCGCGGAGCTGCACGCCGAGGCGTGCTTTTGCCGTACGGTGCGCGAGCGGGCTCTGGTCGATGCCGAGCCACGACAGCGTGAGGCGTTCGGCAACGGCCAGCGTGGTGCCCGAGCCGTGCATGGGATCGAGCACACGGCTCGTGGGCAAGGTAGCGGCGCGCAGGATGCGCTCCAGGAGTGACTCGGGTTTCTGGGTGGGGTAACCCGTGGTCTCTTTGATCAGCGGCGTGTTCGCGCGCATGGACGGACAGTCGGTCCACACGCTGCCCATGCGGCGACCGAGATCGGCGTAGTAGCGATAGGTTTTTCCGGATACCGTTCGATCGCGGTACTTCCGGCCCTGCGCGTCGACATTTTTGAAGTGCATGCGCAGACTGGTCGCAGCGTGCCGTTCGCGCAGCGCGGGGTCATCGCCGTTCCAAATCATATCCTTGCCGCGCGCGAAGATCAGAATCGTCTGATGGGTGACGCTCGGCCCGCTGCGGCGTTTGCCTCCGTTGCCCGGGACCCAGATCACTTCGCCTTGAAACGCGGCGCGGCCGAACACGCGGTCGGCGAGCACTTTGGCGTCGTGCACGGCACGATGATCGAGATGTAGCCAAAGGCTACCCATGGCGCTGAGCGTTTCGCGCACTGCCGCCAACCGAGGCTCGAGCATGGCTAAAAAGGCGTCGAGGCCACCCCACGCGTCACGGTATGCGACGCGGCCAGCCGCGCGGGCCCCCTGTTCGTGCCGCGCGCTGCGCGCTCCGCCGGCATTGAATGGCGGATCCAGGTACGCGAGGTCGACGCTGCCGGCGACCCGAAGCTCCGACAGCACGTCCAGGCAATCTCCGCGCAGCAGCTCACCGTGGCCGATGCGGGTGCTAGTGGCCATCGGACACGCCGCCAAGCAGAGCGGCGGGGGTAGGGCGGGGGACGCTCTCGTTCGGAAACGGATCCTCGCGCGCGATGTCGGCGAAGTCCTGCGCCGCCAGCGGGTGCACGACCGGGTACGGCGGCAGCCATTGCCAGCGCGGGCCGCCGCCGGTGCAGCCCGAGGCGGCTTCATCCGGCGCGCAGGCGACGCGCAGGTGCACGTGGTCGTCGTGCCGCAAGCTGTCGCTCGGTTGCAGCATCACCGTTTCGGCCCGCAGCACGAGATCATCCGATTCACCCAAGGCGCGCGCATGGTCGATCAGCAGTGCCTCGACCTCGTGGCAGACGAACATGAACTGTACGCCGATCTCGGGCGAAAGGAGCAAGGAGCGCAGCAGCCACCACTCGCGATCGATGTCGATGCGAACGTACTCTTTGCTACCTTCCGGTAGCGCCAGCCCATCCCCCTCGAAATGCACGAAGCCTGGGCTCTGCGCCGAAACGCCGGCGGGCGTCATCACCAAAAACAACAAATCCACGTCGCGACCAGTGCGATGGGAATCATGACCGGGGATGCGCCCGCCGGTCTTTGCCGAAAGGTCCCCGATGACCAGGGGCGCTCCGCCGGGCGCGTGCGACGCCACGCTTGCGGCGGCCGCTTCGAGGGCGTGGACCAAGCGCGGCCGGGCGAAGTAATGGGTGCTCAGTGGTCGATAGCGTAGGAAGCCATCGCCCCGCGTAGGCAGCTCTTCCGCATCAGTGAGCACGCCCTGGTTGGGCACGCCCACGCTGCCCTGCAAGCCCGGCGCCAACGGCGTGGGCGTGCTGAAGCACCCACTCAGCAGCCACGCCCCCGCGAGTACGGTCGCTGCGCGCTGTCCTCCCGAGCTCAAGCTGTGCGCCCTGGGATCCACGCGCGCAAATTTTCGGCCACCGCGCTGAACGCCTCGCGCGAGGCCATGCCGTCGGCCAAGTCGAGCTTGGTGTCGCGCACGGTCAGGTAGCCATGATCGATGAAGGCCTGGAATGCGTTCTGAACGATGGTCTTGCTGACCGACTCTGAGCGCTCGATGCTGCCCTCCAGAAACAAGCGGTGTCCGGCGGAAAGCGCCTTTTTGGTGAGTTCCTTTTCGGCCAGTGGGGACTTTTCGAGCAGTTCGAGCGCGCGCGCCGCCACGTAATAACCTTCGATGAAATTCTGTAAAATGGACGCGTACGTTCGCAGCCACAGGTGGCCGCTCCAGCCGTCGTGACCCGGTCCCGCCGCGAGCGTCTCGCCCTCCCGCACGACCTCCCCGGCCGCCGCCATCGCCTGCACCGTGCTCTCGAAAATGGCCTCGAAGGGCGCGTCCGCGCGGAACCGGAACTCGAATTTGAACAGTTTGGACAGTGCCTGCACGCGCTCGCGCACCCAGGGAAAGGTGGCCGAGCCTGCGCCGCCGCTGTCCGGCGCGGTGAGCAAGGCCATGGCCACGAGGGCGCGCTCCACGAAAAAATGCACGATGATGTTCTTCGACGTATCCAACGACAGCCGCTTGTTCCGAAGCACACTGTAGGTCGCGCCCGCGCCCGCCCGTTTGCCGGACGCTCCCGGGTCGTCCAGAAATTGAACTTCGACGATTTCCGCGTCGATGAACATTTGACACGCTTCACGCAGCGCCTCCGGCCGCAGGCGGCCTGCGGAAGTACGCAGAGTTTGGCTGGTGCGCGCGCCCATGCCCTCGGCCACGGACAGCAGCTTCGAGCAGTAGTCCACGAGCTCCCCGTGGCCGATGCCGCGCTGCTCGTGCGACAGCAGGCTCAGGGCGGTGAGCGCGCCGGGGGTGATGGCCGTCACGCGGTTGATCTCATCCATCACGCGATTACCGAGGCGCGTGACCAAGCTGCGGCGCTTGGCTGGGCTCAATGGAACCGCGGCGTCGATGGCAATTTCACGGCGAATCTCGCCGAAGGTCAGGATCTGCCCGACCTGCATGTTGATCGTGCCGTAGCGGTGGCGCAGGAGCTCGCGGCTCTTCAGCAGACCGGCGGCGTCCTCCTTCGTTTTCTCGCCGCCGCGCAGCTCGCGCTCGTAGCCCTGGGCCTCGATCACGCGCTCGTAGCCGATGCTGATCGGTACGAAGAAGCACTCCTTGTCCGGAATCGCCAGGGCTGCGTCTGCGACCATGTTCAACAGGCCGAACTTGGGGGCCAAAAGCTTCCCGGTTCGGCTGCGGCCGCCTTCCAGGAATAGCTCCACCGGGTAGCCGCTGCGCAGCAGACGGCGGACATAAGCGTCCACGACGGCCGCATACAAGCGATCGCCGCGGAACGAGCGCCGGATGAAAAAGGCACCGCCGCGCCGGAACACCGCGCCCATCGGGAAGAAATTCAAATTGTCGCCCGCCGCAATCACGGGCAGCGGCAAATTGTGCTGATTAAAAATATAACTCAGAATCAGGTAGTCGATGTGGCTCTTGTGACTGGGCAGCAGCACCAGCACCCCGTCTTTGGCCGCGCCGCGCAAGCGTTCGATGTCGCTCTTCTCGAACTCGATACCGGCATAGATGCGCGTGAAAATCCGGTCGAACACCACCTCCATTGCCTTAATGGTGGTGCGGTCGGGCGTGGCTTGCAGTTCCTTCAGCATCTCCAGCGCGCGCTGCCGAAGCATGTACTTGTCGGTGCGCTCGTCGGCCAAGTCGTCGATCACCGCGCGCATCTTCGGGCTGCGGATGATCTCTTGGCGCACACGTTCGGGCGGCTTGTCAGCGGGGCCGGTGACGCTGCGGCGTTCGCGCTCCAAACGGCCAAGTACCGCGTACGTCAGGCGCCGCACCAACACCGGATCCGGGCTCCCCGGATTGGCGGCCAGGAACGCAGAGAGATCGATCGGCTCGCCGAGTTTCAGCTCCACGTGTTTGTAGTTGTATAAGAACTGAGCAACGGTGCGCAGCGGGCTGGGCCATTCGCGCGGACCGAGCACGAAGTCCAAGGGCTCGGTGCCGCGGGAATCGGGGAATTTCGTCCACACGAACACTTGTGGGACGAGCAGGATGGGGCGGTCACGTTTGCGCTGCAGCTCGAACAGCGTGCGCACGAGGCCGTCGCCTTCGTTCAAACCCCGACCGCCGCTCGCGCCGGCCGCGAGGTCCAGCACTCCTGGCGGGCGCTTGAGGAAGAGCGCTGCCGATCCGCCGCGCTCGAGTGCGTCCTCCAGCTCCGCCGAGCGGGAGATGGTTTTGGGCGGCATGATCGCGTTCAGCCAACCCTTACCCATCGGGTTCAAGATCCAGAGGCCCAGATCGTTGACGAAGCGAACTTGTGGCAAGCGGTGGCGCTTGGTCAGATAATCGAGCGCCAGAAAGTCGATGAAGTTGAGGTTCCGCAGCACGTAAACGATGGAGCCTTCGGCGGCCAGGTCGAGGACTTTGCGCACCCACGCGTCGTCGATTTGAATTTTCTCGAAGAAGCGCCGGTAGATCGCGCGCAAAGCCGGATTCGGTTCATACGGCCGGGTCAGTTCACGTTTCGCCATCGAGGGAAGAGTGCTCGGGGTATCGGTGACCGATCATACTTGCTCGGCCGAGCCCACGCGAGTAGTCGATCGCGGGCGGCATGCGCAAGCAACGGCTCTTCGGAATGGCGGGTACAGGCGAGTACGTGGCGGTCATCGCTTTGACCGCGGTCACACTGTGCAGTGCACAGCTCACCGCCTGCAAGAAGAAGCCGCCCGAGCCTGCCGCCCCGCCCGAATCGAGCGCAGAAAACCCAGAGATAGTGGAGGCGCCACCTTCCGCAGGGCCCGCACCACCATCTCCTGGGCCGGTTCCTACGCGCTGCCACGAGCGTTCGGGCGCAAGCCCATTTCGCATCGGGGAGCTGTCGGAGAGCAAGCCGTCGCAACCCGGGCTAGCCGACGCGGACGATGCCGGCCCGGACGACGACGACGAAGTGCCGGCGCCCTTCTCGGTCGAGCTCGGCCCAGCGCGCTCCGACGCGGACGGCTTCGTGATCGGCGCCATGCGCTCACTCAAGGGCCAAGCCCACGCGCTCATTGCAACATTGAATGCGGATGCCGGGGCGGGCAAGGTCATCGATCTGGGCGTAGTGCACGGCGATCCGGATCCGCCGTCGTTCGCGGCGCACGGGAAAGACTTGCTGGTCGCCGTCTCGGACGCAGACGCGGGCGGGACCATGCTCAAATTGGGATCGATCCGCGACCTACGCGGGGCCGGGCAGCTCGTCTGGGGACCGGAAATCACCGGCGTGCGGCGCGATTCGACCTTCGCGCTGGAGGTCACGGGCGACCGCGCTCTCTTGGCCTATGCGACGGAGAGCGCCGGCAAGGTTCGCGTCTACGGGGCTTCACTCGACGTGAACGATTTGAGAAAAAAATTCACGCCCGAGCCGCTCAGTGCGGCGGGTGCGGACGCGGAGTCCCCGCGCTTGGCCGTGCGCAAGGGCGGCTACTGGCTGGCCGTGGCGCGCTCGCTCGATGCGCCCAAGGCGAAGCCCGCGGCGCACTCCGATGACGGCGCGGCCGAGCCCTCCGGGGACGATCCGCTGATCGACTTCGGGGCGCGCCGGATCGAGCTGACGAAGCTCGACGCGCAGGGCAAAGTTGCTTCGTCGGCCTTGGTGGTAACGGCCGTCGGAGCCCGTCCGATGAGCTTCGAGATCGCGGCCTCGCCGGATGGCGGAGCCTACGTGGCGTTTCGCGCCGACGACAGCACCCCAGGGGCCGACGGGGGCGCGCTCGAGCTCGTGCAGGTGAGGCCCGATGGCAGCTTTGCGAAAGTGGAGCTCAGCGGCGACTCCAACGGCACGGGCACGCCCTCGTTGCTCGTCGATAGTAGCGATCCCACGCGCGTCTGGCTGGCCGCCGCTGGCGAAAACGGTGCCAGCTGGTTCGGTCGCATCGGCGAGCATACGACCCTGGCCGCCGACTCCGCCGTGCGCGGGGCCGACTTGATTGCAGGCCGCGACGGTAATCTGTTGTTATCTCGGGCACACGGCACCGCCGCCGAGCTATCGCTGGTGCGCTGCGCGGACTGACTCAGGGCAGCCCGGGCGTCAGGATCTCGATGCCGCGGAGTTCCCCCGACCAATCGATCCCGAGGCTCCAGGAGAGCGCGGACGCGAGCTTCTGACCGAAGCAGCGCGCAACGATTTCGCAGCTGAGGTCTAGGCTCAGCGCGCTCGCGCTCGCGCTCAAGATCTTGCCCGAGGTACAGACTCGATCCCGGGAGTTGGGTTGGGCGCTGGGGCAAAGAGCGAGGATCTCCTGGGCTAGCTCGGCATTGGCGGCGATTTGTACCTGATCGAGCAGGCCGGCCTTGGCAAGCAGCCAAACGCCATTGCCCACCGCCGCGATCAGCGTGGCTTCGCTGGCCGAGCGGCGCAGCCAGGCGAGCAATTCGGCGTCTTCCGCGGCGCGCAGGGCGCCATAGCCGCCGGGTAGGATCAGACATTCGGCTCCGGAGTGCGCGGCCCAAGCGCGGCTCGCATGCAGCGACACCGCGCTCCGCGTGGTGACCGGCCCCGCGCAGCGCCCGACGAGGTCGACGTCGAAGGGCTTGAAGTTCCACTGTCGCCCCGCGCTCGACAAAACGCTCAGAGGTCCGGCCACATCCAACAGCTCGACCTCGTCGAAAACGGCGACGGCGGTCGCGTAGGGCTTGGTCCGCATGCTCGTTTCGGCTTTGAGGCTGCGCGAGCCCCGCTCCGGCCCAGCCACGCCGCAGACTAGCGAGGTTTTCTCCGCCACGCGACGGGCGATGCCAACGGCCGGGGCGCGGGCGGGACCAGGGTTCGGCGGACCCGGGCGAGGTTCTGTGGTATTCCGAGGCGGCATTCATGGCGCCCGATCCTGGCTTCGAGCTCAAGCCGACATCCACCCCTATGTCTGCCGCCGACCGCGCCGCGCGGATGGCAGACTTGGGGTTCGGGCGCGTTTTCACTGAGCACATGGTGACCATCCGTTACCGTGCGCCCGACGGCTGGGGCCGGGGCGTGCTCTCACCGTATGCGCCCATCTCGCTCGATCCGGCGGCTTCGGTGCTCCATTACGGGCAGGCGATCTTCGAAGGCTTCAAGGCTTACCGACAGCCCGACGGCGGGATCGCCACGTTTCGGCCCGCGGCCAACGGTCAGCGCTTCAACAACTCGGCAGCTCGTCTAGCCATGCCGGCGCTGCCCATCGAGCGCTTCGTAGAAGCGTCGGACTTGTTGATCCGTCAGGAGCGCGACTGGGTGCCCCCCAACGTGGGTGAGAGCCTGTACCTGCGCCCGTTGATGATCGCGACTGAGGCCGCGTTGGGCGTGCGCCCGGCGAAGGAGTATTTATTTCTGTTGTTCGGTTCACCCTCGGGCTCCTACTTCACGCACGGCGTAAAGCCGCTCACCGTCTGGTTGAGCAAAGAGTACGTACGTGCGGCGCCGGGTGGCACCGGAGAAGCAAAGTGCGCGGGCAACTACGCGGCGAGCCTGATCGCGCAACAACAAGCGCTGGACGCCGGCTGCCAACAGGTGGTTTGGCTCGACGCGGTGCACCAGCGCTTCGTTGAAGAAATGGGCGGCATGAATCTGTTTTTCGTCTATCGAGACGGAGCAACGTCGCGCATCGTCACGCCCAAGCTCACGGGCACGCTGCTCCCCGGCATCACCCGTGACAGCCTGCTCACCATTGCCAAAGACCTCGGCTACACCACCGGTGAAGGCACCATCAGCACTGAAGACTGGGCCCGTGACGTACAAAACGGCTCCCTAACGGAGGTCTTCGCTTGCGGCACCGCCGCCGTCATCACCCCCGTCGGAGAAGTGAAGTTCAACGGCGGCGGCTGGCTCGTCAACAACGGGCAAACAGGCCCCGTAGCCCAACGCCTGCGGGACGCCCTACTCGCGATTCAACACGGCACCGCACCCGATGTTCATCATTTCGTGCACCGCGTGCTTTGAGACGAGCTGCGCCGCTGTTCTTGGCTCCCGAGCGCGGGAGCCACTGCCGGAACAAACGCCGAGCAGCGACGGCGGCTACTTGCACCACCTGAACCACAAAACCCCGCGCGCAGCGAACGCGAGGGGCGGCACGGACTGACCGCGGCGGCGGCGCCTCGGAAGACAGGCCCGAGGACGAGTCTTTCGGTGATGCCCGTCGAGGCGCGCCGGTAATCACACAGTGCGGAAGTGCTGCCGGCGCGCGGACATTTGCCGGCTGAGGGGCGTCGACTCTGCGGGCGTCGCCACGTCGTGCTGTCGATCACGACGCCCCGCGCGCGCGTTCGCGATTCCGACGCTGCCGACGAGTGCGCATCCTTGTCGCTGCGAACTAGTATCGGGCGGGGGTCGGCCAAGGTCCGGGCCTTCGGCCACGCCTTGCCACTGCGATGACGCGGGGCATACGGAACAGTTCGAGCGCGAGCAGCGGGCGAGCCACGACGCGCACCGGGAAGCCCGCGGCCTCGCCGCGACGAAGCCGCAATCGGGCGCAATCAGGCCCTCGAGCGGCTAAGTTGCTCGCTCTGTCCGCCGATGCATCCTAAGGCTGGCTTCGTTGCTCCTCAGTACACTCCCGCTGTCTGCGCCTTCGTCGGGCCGTCGCCGGCGGCCGCCTCGACCGCGATCATCGACCGACTTCGCCCTTCGCGGGCGATCACGCTCTTTTTTACGAAGGTTGTGACTGAAGCGTTCGAGATGTCGGTTCCATCGTGTGCGCGGTGGACACGCTCAGCCGTCGTGATCGGGCGCCGAAGCATCGCAAGCTCCTCACGCTTGCGGGATTTAATGCAGCAGACGACCGACTGGTGACGTCGGTGTTAGGCCAGACTTGCGACCGGGCAGGGGTCTCTCAGCCAGATTCGAGTCATCGGCGACCTGCGCACGGCCGGTTGCCAACAGGGCGGCGGCGCGTGCGGCGACTCGAGCTCAGTGAGCTCGACCGCCCAGCCTTCGACGTCTGCCGGTCCTGAACGCTCACCGCGAGCTCGCGAGCGACGGCGCCGAGCGCTGACCGTCTTCTCCCGTGGTGTTTTTCCTCTTCTTCTCGGGTCGCGCGGGCGCGTGCTCGCACCACTTCGGTGTGCCGGCTTGAGCTGGTCCGCCGCTGCGGACTCTGCGTCGCAAGCGAGGGCTTCGACTGGCCGTGAGCGTGTGCTGGTGGGCGTCATTACTTGTTCGACAAGGGCTCCGACGCTGTGCACGACCTGCGACGCGTCCTTACGCGACGCGGCCGAGGTCGTGAAACGGGATCGCGGGTGAGCGACGCCAGCCGACCTTGCCGAGCCAGGTTTGGGCGAGCACGACAGGGACGTGCTCGGGCTCTGCGGGCGGCGGCACGCCGTGCGGGGTCATGGGGTAACCGCGGCTTGGGTGAAGGTCGCACGGCGCTCGACCGTGAAGGCCGCTGAAGCCGGTAAAATAGGGAGCGGAGGAGTAAGGGTCGATGCGGGCGGCGCCTGGCGCGCGATGTTTGCGGAAGTTGTTGAGCACGTACGCCAGGGCGTTGCGCACGACGCGCGGGGACTTCAACGCGCGCGAGTAGAAGCGATCCGCCCAGACTTTGCCGGATCTCGAGAGCAGGGCGTTCAGGCGGCGAGCGATACGAATAGCGAGACCCTGCATGCCGCGCGCCAGCGACTGTTTGCTGCCTGCCTCAACAATCAGGTGTAAGTGGTCTGCCTGCACAGAAAATTGGGTGACGCGAAAATCGGCGCGGGAGCGGGTGGCACGTGCGAGCGCGAGCCGAATCGTGGCGAACATGAATTGGCTGCGCAGCGAGCGCAGCCGGCTGCGCAGCACGACATGCACCGGATGCGCCGGAAAATGCGCCTCCCGCTCTCGATGACGTACTCGCCTTCGACCCTCGCCCAACTTTCTGCCGCGCGCTTTGACGGGCTGTTTCGCCGCGCAAAGCAGGGGCAAAGTCAGTTGCACCGGCCGCTGGGCGTTCCGAGAGCGCTTGTGCATGGTGAGAACGTAGCACGTATTAGGGCAGTAATTGTTAAAATGCTCCGCGGTCAGTTTTTATCGCTCATTCGGCTCGTGCGGGCGAGGTGCGGTCACGAAACGCGCCGCCGTGGAAAGCGGGCATGCGGCGTGGATGGCGGTGCGGCGTCGCGGCACGCGGCGTCGCGGCACGCGGCGTCGCGGCACGCGGCGTAGAAGGAGGCACGCGGCGAAGAAGGCGCACGCGGCGTAGAAGG
>CAXSGJ010000046.1:15657-55970 GCA_964236865.1 uncultured Polyangiaceae bacterium | reverse complement strand
GACAGGCGGAGTTGCTGCTTGATTTCCATGGCGTCCTACGAGAGTTGGGCTCCAGAAACCCCAGTCGAAGAACAGCCTAGCACTGAAAGCAAAAAACGGGCCTCAGAAATGCGGGCCTATGCGGCCGAAAAAGGTCGCCTGCGCACACGTGCCACACCCTGTAACGCCAACGAGATGAGCGCTCGATCAGCGCTCAGGCGCCTGCACTGGGATCGAGCCCTTCACGTCTTCCAACGTGACTTTGCGGGTGTTGATATCGATTGCGGCCGTGTCGGCGGTCACCCACCCGCGGCCGCGACTGAGCCTTACGCTGCCGCTGAGCTTGATGGTTCGGTGGGCTACGTCGACCTCGAACTGGGCGGCCGTCGCCTCGATTCCCTTGAGCTTCGCGCTGACTCCGCCGCTGCCCTTGGCCCAACGCACTTTCGGGGCCTCATCATACTTGAGCTCGATACGTGAGCAGCCGACGTGCATGTCGCCGAGCGTTGCTTGGACGTGCCCCTCGAGCGTGGCGGAGCCTTTCTCGATATCGACGTCGAGCTTGTCAGCGCCCACGTCCAGCGTTTGCCCCTCGATGACACCCAAGGGGCCGGCGCTGGCCGGCGCCGGGACCTGAAACAACACCAGGGCCACGAAGCCGCACGACGCCGCGATCGCGATGCGCTGCCGTCTCGGGAGCCAAGTGCGGTCCATTTGTTCACCCACTATACCACCAGACCCTGAAATTGCTTCCTCTAAGCGCGGGTCAGCGCGCGATGGTAGGAGCTTCGCAGCGTCCGAATCGACCTAGAACCTACTGGAATCCGCGCGGAAACGTGACGGAGTAAGGAGCACGGGCGGGTCGCCGCCGAGACGCGCGGCTTGACGCCGGTGAGCGACCCGTTACTTTCGTGTCAGGTGCAACGTCGATCGGGCAGCGGTGGGCAGACGACCGCCTCGCGGATCAAGAGCCTGTACGCCTTTGTGTTGAGCGAGCACGGTCCAGCCGACGCTGACGCCTTTTTGCTCCGCACCAAGCTCGATCGTGACTATCTGAGCGACGAGACGCGGCTGATCCCGGTCGAGCTCTGGCATGGGGCTCTCGTGGCGTTCGCGTCGCGCTGCGGCCAGGACGCGATCGCGAAGACCGCGCCCCACGTCGTGAGCGCGGACAACCTGGGCGTTTGGACGCACGTGCTGCGCGGCGCCGAGGGGCCGCCGCAGGCGTTCAATCGGCTCGACCATTTCGGCGGAGACCAGATTTGGACTGAGCGTTGGCGCACCTTGGCCTCGGCGCCCGGGGTGTGGCGCGGCAGCATTCGCCAGCGTGAAAATGCGGCGCACGAGCAAGACGGCCTGTGCTCGTTGGCGCGCGCCGCGGATCTCAGCGCCATCCCCATGCTGTTCGGCTTGCCGCCCGGCACCGTCACGCGCGTACTGGATCGCGAAGCGCGCGATCAACGCGTGTTTGAGGTGCGTTTTCAGGTGCCTAATCGGCGGCTGATCCTGGGCGGGGCCGCGCTGGGCGCGCTGAGCGGGGGCCTCGGCGCAGGGTTTGCGAGCGGCTCGCTCGATCGCGCGCTGGACGTGTGCGTGGCCGCGGGGCTGGGCGCGCTCGCGGGCACGCTCTGCGCGCACGAACGTCGCCGCCGGGCGCAGTCGCGCGCGCAACTGATGCGGATTCACGCGCTGGAACGCACCGCTACGCTTCGTGAGCGACGCGAGCGCGGGTCGCTCGGCTTCCAAGAGGGCATGGTGTTGGCCGGCCAGTATCGGGTGACCGAGAAGGTCGGCGTAGGCGCCAACGGCACGATCTGGGAGGCGGAACGGCTCTCCGATGGCGAGCTAGTTGCGGTCAAGATGCTGCGCGCCGCAGTGGCCCACGACACGATCGCGGCCGACCGTCTGCGGCGCGAGGCGGCGGCGCTCGGCTTGGCTTGGCATCCAAATGTCGTGGAAGTCTACGAGGACGGACACCTCCCAGACGGCACCAGCTACTTGGTGATGGAGCGCTTGCACGGCGAGTCGCTGGCCGAGCGCTTGCGACGTGAAGGCGCGATCAGCCCCGAGGAGCTGCTGCCGCTCGCTTTACAATTGTGTGACGCGCTCGGGGCCGTGCACGCGGCGGGCATCGTTCACCGCGATGTGAAACCGAGCAACATCTTCCTCGCCCGCGAAGTGGGCAGCGCCACACCGCGCGTCAAGGTCCTCGATTTCGGCATCGCCCGCGTGGAGTGGGCAGAGACCCGCCTGACGAATGCCAACGCGCCGCTGGGCACTCCCGGTTACATGTCGCCCGAGCAAGAGCAGGGCCAGGAGATCGACCACCGCAGCGATTTATTCGGGCTGGGCGGGGTTCTTTACGAGTGCTTGACCGGCATTGCGCCGCCCTTGCGCCCAAGTGAGTTGTGGCAGCGCCACGCCGCGGCGTCCGGCGCAGAGAGCGGTGTTCAACGCGCGCTCCAGAGTATCCCGGGCGATTTTCGGGCGGTGATTGAGCGCGCGATGTCGCCCTTGCCTCGCGAGCGATTTGCCGACGCAAGAGCCGTCCGGGACGCTTTGCTCGAGCTCGGTAAGAGGCGGCACACGTCTGAACTGGCACCGAAGCTGGCGTGATATGCCGCGCTCATCAGGGCTTGACCTCGAGCACGACGTAACGCTGATCGCCCAGCGCAAGCGTGGTCCGTAGTCGAAAATCGTCGCTCGTCAGTCTCGCCACGCGTTGCTCTACGGCACGCGCAAATCGGCTATTCTCGTAGGGCGCTTCCAGCGGACTGCCCGCAGCCAGGAGGAGCACGATGGCGGTAGGGCGGCGCGACCGCAACCACGCGGCGGGGATGCGCTTGGAGGTATGGCCGCCAGGAAAGAAAGCGACCTGCGGGTCGGTGACGCCCGCGAAATCGATCACCTCCGCGTCGCCGAGTGCTCCGACCCAGCCCACGTCCAATGCGGCGACGCGCGGATCACGCGCCAACACGGGTCGCGCCAGCGCGATCAGCCGGGCGCGGTCCGCGCCCACGCCTCGTGCAGCGGGCCCCAAACCGACCGCCAACAGCAACGCGGACGCGAGCCCGAGCCCGAGCCGCCCGGTATGGGCCCAGGGCCGAGCCTGCTCGGCAACCAGCGCGCCCGCCAGTGCCGCACAGGGCAGTACCGGCACAGCCAAGCGGTACATGGCCATCCAATCCCCGCCGCAAACCGTCAGGGCGATAAAGTGTGCGCAGAGCGCGGCCAGCATCGGACGAATGCGCGGCGCACAGCGCGCGAGCTCGCCCGGCGTCGCCACGAGCAGCCAAGGCAAGCCCGTGAACGCCAGCGCCCCGAGCGCGTAGCGCAGTCCGTGCGCGAAGTCCGAGGGCTTCGCGTAAAACGCCAATGGTACGGCGCGACCGAAGGCCGTGACCCTCAGCAAGGCCACGAGCAAGGTGGGTAAGCTGACCAGCGCTCCCTGTAGCGCGCGGCGCGCGAAGGCGGCCTCGCGCCAAGCGCGAAGGGCCACCAGCAGCCCTGCAAAGGGCACGAGCTCCGGTCGCCACGCGGCGGCGACACCCAAAGCAAGCGCGCCGCCCCACCCCGCCGACAGCCCGAGGGTCATCAGCAACGTGACGAGGCCGGTCTCCATGCCCGACACGCTCCACGCCGCGAGCGGGGCGCTCGCGGCCACGACCGCGAGCGGTGCAAAACGGCGCGGGTGCTGCCCAGCGTCCTGGATCAGGCGGCCTAATATGGCCGCCGCCGTCAGCCATGCCGTTAGCCCGAGCCATTTCGCCGCCTGAAAGCTGGCTAGAGTGTCGCCGTGCCCGAGCGGCGCCAGGAGGCCCGCGTACCCGAGCGGCGTGACCGCATCGACTCGGAGCCCGTGCGCGTTGAAGCGGGCGCCTAGGCCGCGCGCAAGGTGACCTGCGACGCGGGCGGTGATGAGTGCGTCGTCGACCGTGAAGCCCCAAAGCCAAACCGTCGCGGGCAACGCCGCGAACAGGCCCCAAAGCGGGCCATGGATCCGAATTCTTGACCGCGCGGGGCCCGAACCGCGGGCTGGATTTTTCATGGTTTCAGCAAACATTGCCGGCTTCGAGCGCTTCGAAAGCAAGCTTCGAACCCCGGCGGGGGGCCCTACCTAGGCCGTCGGCCTCTGTCCACTCTTGTGCGAATCGCGCCTAAAAGTGTCGTTCTTCGACGATGATTCATACGATTGCGGTTACGGATGTCGGCCATACAGGTAGTTGTTCGCCCCCGCCCCGAAACTGCCCCGAGCCTGGCGCTTGCGCCACTCTACGGGCTGTTCGATGTCATCGTCGATGGCGTGAATATCACGGCCCGCCTCGGGGAGGGTCAGGCGCTCGCTTTGCTCTCTGATTTGGGTACGGCGGTGTCCTCGCTCGCGCGCGGCAAGCGCGACCGCGAGACCCTGCAGCTGTACACGGATGATGAAGCCTGGGAGATCGGGCTCGAAGCCGACGGCGGCGACGTGCTGATTAGCGTCTTTCGCTCGGGCCCCTCACCGCAAGTGGCGGTCCACGAGCGGCGCGTCGAGCTGCTCGAGCTGCGCCGAGCGATCTTGGGCGCCTTGGCCGAGGCACCCGTGCGGCAGGCTCCGGCGGCCATCGTGGCGGCGCTGGGCACCGCTCGCCGACTGCTCGATACGCCTTATCCTAGCTTTGGGCGGCGGCCAGTGACCCGCGCGCGCGCATCGATCGCCCCGCGCTCGGTCGGCGGGCTCAGCTTTCTGGCGGTGAGTCAACTCCGTTGCGGCACGGACAGTGCGCTCAGCGCGCACGGCTCGGAGCTCGAGCGCTCGGACTTGCATTCACTGTTGGCGCGCGGCTCGTTTGCGCTGATATGCAGAAATAAGACGGTCGCGCTCGGCGAAGCGTGCCTGTTTCTGCTCGCGGAGCGCTTGCTAATGTTGGCCGACGACGTCTTCGACGCTTGGCGCGCGCAGCGGGCGGTCTTCCGGCGCGCCAGCGTAGACGGAGTACAGCTTTCAGTACGTCGCGGCCCAGGTGACGGACCGATCACGCTCACGGTGCGGGCCGCCCACGCCGCGGAGAACGAGCAATTGTCGTTTCCCGAGCTCGATGCGCGCACGCTGGTGAGCGCCGCGGTTCGCTTCGCGCTCGAGCTGGCCGAGGCGTACCGCACGAACGACCCCAGTCAGGCGCGCAACTTGCGACTCAAAGCGCTCCTTCGCGCTGGCGGCGCGCTGTCGGACTCGCTTGCCGACAGCATCGCCGACGACTCGGTCCAGAATCCAGAACCGGAAAGCTACCGTTCGTTTGGCCTGCCACGCACCCGCAGCGAGCGCGGAATGTGGGAATCGGGCGGAAAGATGCGCTTTCTGCCGCGCTGGGTCGCGACCGTGCCCAACATCGATTTGCGCGCGACCTTTCAGTGCGGTGAGCGGCTGATCGTGGGCTCGCAGCGCGAGACCGCGAGCATCGAACGCGCCACCGGCCAGGTGCTCTGGCGGATCCCCACGCCGCGTGCGGCGAGCGTTGTCACGCCGCTCGGTTTGGCCCGCCTTCACCCCGACGGGACGATCGTTCTGCACGACTTGAACAATGGCGAGGCGCGCTTCACGACCCATGTCGCGCCGCGTGCGAATGGAGGCGCGACCGGCGCGCTCGTCAACGCCGCTGGCTTGCCAAAGTTGCTGGTGCTCGCGGAGGGGGATCGCTCGGTGACGGCCATCGATCTGGTGTCCGGTGACGTGCGCTGGCGCTTCACCGCTCGCCGTCCGGCTAATTACCGCGTGCGACGCGCTGGCAAATTGATCTTGGTCGCAGGGGGCGACTCCGCCTTGTTGGCGCTCGACGTGACGACGGGTGAAGTCGTCTGGCGCGTGCGCGATCGCTTGCCGTTCTCGGGCGAGATGAGCATCGATCACGACGGGGTCTTTGCCCTCTCCGGGGGGCCAATCGGCCCCACGCGGTTGCATCACGTGGACCTATGGTCCGGTGAAGTGCGCTGGTCGAAGGAAGTCGACGAACGGCCAGCTCCCGGTCAGGGCCCGTTGCTGGCCGCCGCGGTTGTGGCCATTCCGACCCGAGACCGCCGCGGCACGGGTGTGTCGGCCTACGATCGCCTGACGGGTACCTTGGCCTGGGAGCAGGCGCCAGGCCTTGCCTCTCCGACGACTGCGTTCTTGGCCGTGGACGAAACGCTAATCGCAAACTCCGCCTCCGGCGCCCTGCTGTGTCTGGACGCGAGCAACGGCACGCTGCGCTACAATCAGGTCTTTTCTCGGCACGTCGACGCTGACCAACCGCGGCGCCTAGAGCCAGTGCTGCGCAATGGCGCGCTGTTCGTGCCGCAGCATCAAGTTCACGTGGTTCGCCCGCGCGACGGCGAAGTGATCGGCACCATCCCCTCGGATTTGATCCCCGATCTATTGCGCGTGGACGAGCACTGCAACGTGTACGTCGCGGAGGAGAGCGGGCACGTAGCCGCATTCGGCGTCGCAGCTCGCCTCACGCTCGTGAAATGAGACTTAGGCGCTCTTCGGCGGCAGCGAATTCAAGCGTGGCGGAAGCGGTAACGCGCCGCCGACGGCACCGGCCTTGTCACGAACGAAGCGGGCGATCGTCCGAAATGGAACCTGCGTCGGACAGATCTTCTCCTTTTGCGCCAGTACCTCATCGGTGACGAAGCTGAAGCTGTACGCGGCTGCGCGGTAGTCCGGCATGCTGCGCGAGCCGGCGAGTACGAGTGCCATTAGACCGCGGTACGCGCCACCCGAGGCGGCGATCCGACCGCTCTCGCCGCGGTCACATAAACCACAGGCAATGCAGCGGCTGAAATCCGGCATCGCCTGGCGCTCGGCCGGAGAGACTGGGGGCAAGCCGTCGGCATCGTAGTTCGCGCGGAACGCGGCGATGCCTGATTTGCGCGACGTGAACAGCCGACGAAAGACGGTCTTCACGAGGTACAGGGCCAAGAGCAAGATCGCTTTGAAGCGCGGCGGCATAGGCGAGGGGAAACTAGCACCGTCCCGAGCGTAACTGACAGGTTGGAGGGCGTATCGACGCCTTCTGTGACGCGTCTCAAGTGACGGTGTTACGCACGGTTACGCCGCCTTAAGTGTCCGTAATAATTGCAATAATTGCCTGGCACGCAGCATGCTGAAGAGGCTCTTCGAAAGCGAGGATGCCCTTGACCATGTTGTCCACCGTAGCCGCCGAACGTCGCCCGAGCCCTTCTACTCAGGAAGCCATTACAACGCTTCAAAGCGCGTCGGTCACCGATGACGCGACGCTGGTGAGCGCCCTGATCGCGGATGACCCGCGCGCTTGGCGCGAATTCAACTCCCGCTTTTCGCGTTTGGTGCTGAGCACCATCAGCCGCGTCACCGTGCGCTTCAGTGGCGTGGTTTCCGCCGAAGATATGCGCGAAATTTACGCCACGTTTTGCGTGCAGCTGTTGGCAAACGACAAGGTCAAGCTGCGCAGCTTCGACCCCGAGCGTGGCAGCAAGCTCAGCACTTGGCTCGGCTTGCTCGCCAGCCACACCGCTTATGACTTCTTACGCGGCGCCCGGCGCGAGCCGCGCCGCGCGGCCCTGAGCGAAGCTGAGGACTTGTCGTCTACCCTACCCGATCCCTGCGAGAGCGCGCTGATGCGCGAACGAGCGGACCTGGTTAGCCAGCTGCTGGCGAGCTTCTCGGATAAGGATCGCGCCTTCATCCAATTGTACTTTGGTGAGGGCATGGCGCCCGAGCTGGTCGCCGACCACTTGAATATCAGCGTGAAGACGGTCTACTCCAAACGCCACAAAATTCAGGCGCGCCTTCAAGCCCTGTTGTCCGAGGCGCAACTGGCAGCTTGATTTGCGGAGGGTGTGGTAAACGGAACGCCGTGCGCGTCCCGCCTCGCCCAAGCCTCGTCTCGCGCTGGCCGGCGCTGGGCGCCTGCGCGCTCAGCGCCGGTTGCCACGTGTTCGCTGGCGGAGCCGCGGGCGCCGGCCCGGGGCTCGGCCCGGGCGGCGGCAGTTCGCGAGTCGAACGACGGGAGGCGTCCCATCATCCGCCGATCAACCTCCTGGTTCGCATGGGCGACCCGCGGCCGGCGGTGGCGTTCGCGAGCGCGCACGACAGCGGCGGCGTCGCCTCCGTCGCGCTATCTGCGCTGCTCTTGGCTCGCCTGCGCGCCCGTGGCGTGCAGGACGTGGTCAGCCTACCTACGCAGACTGGGTTCGAGCTGTCCACGCTGTGCTCGGACGCACGCGCAGCCAGCGCGTTCATGACCCAGGTCACGGCAGCGCTCTCCGCCCCCCTCGCTGAGGCCGATCGAGCTCTCCCGGAAATTCAGGAACACTTGGCGGCGCTCGCCAGTCGGCCGATGGCAGGCCGCGGCGAGGCAGCAGTCGCGCTGTGCTCGGGCGACCTCGGGCAACTGCCCGGCGCCGCCCTCTTGGACGTGCGAACCGCCGCTGGCCGTGCGCAGCTCGAGGCCTACCGCGTGTTTGCCTTTGGCGCGCGCGCCAGCGCGTTCTCCGCCATCGGTCCCCGTGAGTTCGTCGACGCCGCCGCCGGCGCCCTGAGCGACGTGCCGGATTGGCCGGAGGGAGAGGCACCGGTGGACGCATGGCCGAACGCAGACGCGGTCGATGTCGACGCCGCCGACGGACCGCGCCGGTTGTCCGTCGCGTTGCGCGTCGGGGATGCGACGGCGGCGCTCTCTGCCCTCACGAGCCTGACGGCGAAGGATGCCGCGCTGAGCTCCCGCCTGCGCAGTTTTTTGCCCGGGTTTAAGATCGAGCGCGCCGCGTTTCAGGCGCGGCCCCGAGGAGCCTGTGTGCGCGTCGACTTGCGCTTGCCCGAGGGCGACCCCGCGCCCAGCTTACGCGAGGCAGCCGAGGCGGCGAGCATCGTGAGCGAGGAGCTGCGAGCAGCCTTCACGCCGAGCAGCACTGCGCTCGACGAAAACATCGTCGAGCCGACCGATCCGCGAAGAGCTGCGGCGCGAGCCGCTTGGCGAGCCGTCACGGGCAGGCAAGAGCCCGGCAGCGAGCGGCGCTTCGTGGCCTTAGCTGTGCCCGCATCGGAGCGGCCGGCTTTTGCAGGTCTGGCAACAGCGCTGAACGACTTCGAGACCCGCCCGTCGCGCGCGCCGCTAGAAGCCCGCGTGCAGGCCGAGGCTGGGCAAGGTGAGCTGTGGCTCTTATTGGGCAGCCCCTGCGGCACGCTGGGCGAAAGCAATGACGACGCGGGCCAGACCGCGCTCGCGCTGACCTTGGCTGCGCACGCGTCGACGGACGACGTAACGCTCGAGCCCTGGCTGACGTCCGACGCTGTTGGTCTGTTGGCTCACGCGCCACGCAGGCCCGCTGAAGGACCGATGCAGCAGGCCGAGCGAATAGCGCGCGGGCTCGGCCGCGCGCTCACCGAAAGAGATGCCAGTGGCGATGCCTTGGCGACCGCGCAGGGCGAGTTATTGACGGCGATTGGCCGGTCGCCTCGACCGGCCTTCGTGCGTTTACTCGACGCGCTGTCGCCGGAGCACAGCGCTTGGCTCGAGCCGCGGGGGAGCTTCACCTCCCTTTCCCAGGCCAACCGAGAATCAGTCGCTGCGCGCGGCCGAGACTTGCTGCGCGGACCATTACGCGTGGCCGCCCTCGCCAATCAGGACGACGCGCAGGCCATCGCCGCAACCCACGCGCTCGAGCGCTGGCTCGCGCCTTGGCGCGCTGACCCGCGACGCTGCCAGGCGACGACCGAGCGCGTGTCTCACAGCGGCGAAATCTCGCTGTCTGTCGGCGGCGATACAAACGCGGAAAGTTCGTATGTAGGCATTCCCTTTGCGTCGCGTTTAAAAAACGAGCGCGAAGCGCAGGCGATCGCCGCCTCTTTGAATCGAGCGATGGTCGGCGCCCTGAGCGCAGAGCGCCTCGACGCGTCGGCGCGCGCCTCGATCGTCGGCGGCGGTCGCATTGCGGCCTTGATCATAGAAATTCATGCCAGCGAGGACGACGCGCGCCGGGCGACGCTAGAAGTGCGCCGCGCGTTACAGCGCGTCCTGGACAGTCCGCTGTCCAATGAGGAGCTAGTAGAGGCGCAACGGGTCAGTGAGCAGCGTGCGCTTGGCGCGTCGCTCGATCCGCGGCGTCGGATCGTCGACCTGTGGCGCGGCATGCCGGCCGACATTCCCCTCAGCCGGAACAGTGTGCGGGCTTTTCAGGCAACCCTCGGGGGCTCTGCGCAAGTCGTGGTCAGCGTCACACGGCGCGATTGAGCGCAATTTGGCCGGTGGCCGCGCATGGATTTGCCGCGCCGGCACGCCATGTTAGCGGGGTGCCATGGCAAGCCGGCAAAGCGTCCTGATCCTCGACTACGGCTCGCAGTATACGCAGCTCATCGCGCGCCGGATCCGGGAATGCCATGTGTACTGTGAGATTCATCCGGGCACGATCTCACTCGAACAAATACAGGCCATTTCGCCGCAGGCCATCATCCTAAGCGGTGGACCACAAAGCGTATACGGGGACGACTCGCCGAAGAGTGACCCACGCCTATTCGACCTGGATCTTCCTGTACTCGGCATCTGCTACGGCGAGCAGCTGATGGCGCTGCAGCTCGGGGGCAAGGTCGAACCAAGTGACGAGCGCGAATATGGACCGGCGAGGCTGACCGTGGCCGAAAACACCGGCATTTTCTCGGCTTTCCGCGCGGCTGAGGAAACCGGCGTATGGATGAGCCATGGCGACAGACTGACTCGCCTACCGGACGGCTTTCACGTGATCGCAACGAGCCCCAACGCGCCGCTCGCCGCGATCGCCAATCCGACCCGAAGACTATATGGCATTCAATTTCATCCGGAGGTCGCGCACACGCAGCGGGGCTTGGACATCGTGCGCGCGTTCTTATTCGAGGTCGCTGGCCTCGAACCGAGCTGGACGCCCGGCTCGTTCGTGGACGAAGCGATCGCCAAAATTGCTGAGCGCGTCGGGCCGGACGAACGTGTCATCTGCGGCCTGAGCGGCGGGGTGGACTCGTCGGTCGCAGCGGTGCTGTGTCACCGGGCGCTCGGTGACCGTCTGTTGTGTATTTTCGTCGACAACGGCCTCTTGCGTCAGGGCGAGTTCGAAAGCGTCGTTCACACGATGCGCGAGAGCTTTCACCTCAACTTGATCCCGGTAGATGCGCGCAAGCTCTTCATCGACGGCTTGGCAGGCGTGACCGATCCGGAAAAGAAGCGAAAAGTCATCGGCAAGCTCTTCATCGACGTGTTCGATGAACACGCCAACCGCATCGAAAATGCGCGCTATTTGGTGCAAGGCACGCTGTATCCGGACGTCATCGAGAGCGTGAGCGTGAAGGGTCCGAGCGCGGTGATCAAGAGTCACCACAACGTGGGCGGCTTGCCCGAGCGCATGAAGTTGAAGCTGATCGAGCCCCTGCGCGAGCTGTTCAAAGACGAAGTGCGCGCCGTCGGCGAAGCGTTGGGCATGCCCCACGACGTGCTGTGGCGCCACCCCTTCCCTGGCCCAGGCCTCGCCGTCCGCTGCCTCGGCGATTTGACGAACCAGCGCCTGGAGGTGCTCCGCAAGGCCGACGCGATCGTGGATGAAGAGCTGCGCGCGGCTGGGCTTTACGCCAGCGTGTGGCAGGCATTTGCTGTGCTTTTACCGGTCCGGAGCGTGGGTGTCATGGGCGACGATCGCACCTACGAGGAGACGTGCGTGATCCGGGCGGTTCAGTCGAGTGACGGCATGACGGCGGACTGGGCGCGCCTACCGCACGAGGTTCTTGCGACGATGAGCGCGCGCATCATCAACGAGGTGCGCGGCATCAATCGCGTCGCCTACGATATCAGCTCGAAGCCGCCGGCGACGATCGAATGGGAGTGAACCCGCCGGGGCCACCGGAGCCCTCCGAGTCCGCATTGGCAGCCCTGCTTCGTCGCTCGACCGCATACGTGGCGTTCGCTGCGGCCGCGGCGCTCGCATTGCTATTGATCCTGTCGCTCACTAGCTGCCAGCCGCCCTCCGAACAGCCGGGAGTGTCGCTCAGCTTGACGCGTGCGAAAGAGTCACCACGCGACGCCGCCGTAACCATCGACGAAGAATACATTGGGCCACTCGGCTATGTTGCTGCCCGGGGCGTTCGGCTACCCGCGGGCAAACACCGCATCAGCGTGGAGAAGCCCGGCTACTTCCCCTGGGATCACCTAGTCGAAGCCGGGCACGACGCCATCCACCTCGACGTCAGCCTGGAGCCGATCCCAGACTGAGCCGCGCGAGGGCCCGAGCCGCACAGAAAGCGGGCTTTTGTCTTGTGACCCAGAGGCCCGCTGCTATATTCCGCCTCCCTTCGGGGTGTACCTCAACCTGGTAGAGGGCCGGCTTTGGGTGCCGGCTGTTGGAGGTTCAAATCCTCTCACCCCGACCCATCGATCACTTCCTTTTGCGCGTGTCTTCGCGCTCCCATACGGCCATCACGTTGTATTGGCCGGGCACGACAGAGTGCAGTGTCCAACCGGTGCCATCTGGCTTTGAGAGCGGCATCTCTTGGACCTCGCCTTCGGCGTTGATACCCCAGTCCGCGGTTGCGCCCTGCTTCGTCACTACGTATTCGGTCATGGTGGGGGCACCCTCGACGTCTTCGCGATGAGGGTCAAACGGATTTCGCTTGCCCGCCTAGTCGGCGGACGTGCTTTTGGGGCTCGCGAATGGCTAAGTCGGCCGACACTTGCGGTCGAGGCGCGCGGCTGGCGAGGCGCGACGACGGCGCGCCGCTACGTTTGGCCATGGAGGGTCGTTCGGGCGGCCTTGGGTCTCACAGGGCGTGTTTGGAGATCAACGCGTGGATGACTTGTCGTGAGACTTCGGCCAAGGCGGCGGCGCGTGTGATATTGCCGTCGGCACGCAGCAACAGTGCTTGGACGTAGCGCCGTTCGAAGTCGTCAGCAGCTTCCCGCCGAGCCACGCGTAGGGGCGAAAGCTCCTCGATGGCGCGGGGCGCTTCTTCAGAGCGCTCTGTCTCGGCCTCGAGCACTCGCTCTGGCGTCACCAGCATACGCTGCACGGCGTTCCGCAGCTCGCGCACGTTGCCTGGCCAGCGGTACGACCGCAGCATTTCCCAAAGGTGTTGAGGAACGTCGTCGAGCGTGCGCGGAGGATGGCAGGCCGCGAGGAAGCCGCTGATCAGACGCGGCAGGTCGCTCATGCGCTCGCGGAGCGGCGGCACGTGGACGCGAGCGCCGGCCACACGAAAGTACAAATCTTCGCGGAACGAGCCACGCTGCACTTCGGCGCGCAAGTTCTTGTTCGTCGCCGAAATCAAGCGCACGTCGATGGCAATGGTACGAGTGCCGCCGATGCGGCGTACCTCGCGCTTTTCGATCACCCGGAGCAGCTTCGGCTGGAGATCTTTCGGCAGCTCACCTAACTCGTCCAGAAAAATGGTCCCCCCCTGAGCCTGCTCGAAGATGCCGGCGCGCGCTTGCACGGCACCGGTGAAGGCGCCCCGCTCGTGCCCGAAGAGCTCACTCTCAGCCAAGGAAGGAGCAACCGAGCTGCAATCGAAGGTCACGAACGGACCGTCGGCCCGTGCGCTTGCGCGGTGCACCGACTCGGCCACGAGCTCCTTGCCGGTGCCCGTCTCGCCCTCGATCAGTAAGCTGAGCTCGGTGGGGGCGATACGCTCCAGGTCGGCGAACAGCTCCTGCATCGGCGGGGCCTTGCCCAGAAGGTCGCCGAAGCGGTCGATATCCAGCTGTTCACGATAGACCGTCTCCGTGAGCGGCGTAATGGCGATCCCGGTATCGCCGAGCTGGACTTGAAGTGCTCCGCTGAACGTTGCATCCGCGACCAACACGCCGCCTACGAGCACCAGATTGGTCGAGCCGTCATCCCTAATCCGGGTCCCATTAGGGGTCGGGGTGACCTCGCAATGCCGGCGCGACACCGTGTCGTCCGTCAACACCAGGTCATTTTCCTGTGCGGTGCCGATGCGCACCGGGGTGCCGGCAATCTCGAGCGAGAGTCCGGCGTCCGGGCCGCTGATCACCACCAACCGAGTCTTTTGGTACTCGACGACTCTCACCTTGGGTGAGATCGCAGTGACTTGCTGGACCATAGAAGCCAGGACTCTAGCGGCTAAGGGCGACGCTGTCGCGGGGCCAGCGAAACGCGGTGAGAATGGGCTCACTGTCTTGAAGGGTCATTTGGACGTAGCAACGTGGACGCCTGCCCAATTGGCCGGCGGCGGATCCGCGCGCAAGCGCGCGCACCGTGCATGCAGCACAGCGCTGGGTGCATCGCCGTCCCGATCGCCCTGTAACAGGTCGAGCGCACCCGCAAAGTCACGTTCGAGGTAAGCGTTGAAGGCGGCTTCATAACGCCGCGCGCGCTCGAGATTGGCAATTTGGTCGCCGACCCGGCCGAGTAGCTCATACACGTCGATTGCGGCCGCCTTGCCTTTGACGGCCACGCGATCGACGCGCCGAAACACGAACCGGTGACGGGCTGCGCTGGCGATGACGTCGCTGACCAACACGCTGACGCCGTACTGCTTGCACAGCGGTTCGAGCCGTGCCGCCAGGTTTACGCCATCGCCGAGCGCGGTGTAATTGAAGCGCGAGCGAGATCCGAAATGACCGACCAGGACGTCTGCCGTATGTACCCCGTAGCGCGTCACGAGCGCTGGCAGCCCGCGCCAGGCCGGGGATGAGTACAGCGCAGCGGTCGCGGACTTACAGGTCAAGACCGCTTCGCAAGCGCGTTCTGCGTGCCGCTCGACCGGCAGAGGTGCGTTCCAGAACGCCATCACCGCGTCGCCGATGTACTTGTCGATCGTGCCAGAGGTGGCTTCGACCGCAGTTGCCATGGCTTCCAGGTAGTCACCCAAGTGGCGAGCAAGCTCGTCGGGCGCCAACTGTTCGGCGAGCGTCGTGAAGCCCTCGATATCCGTGAACATCAGGGAGATGGTCCGAAGCTCGCCGCCCAATTGCGGCTCTTCGTTCTGTTCGTACAGGCGCCGCACGACGCCCAACGGGATGTATTTCCCCATGGTCCGCACGACCGTCTTGGCGCGCTCGAGCCCAAGGATCACTTCGTCGACTTCGCGCACGCGGCTGCGACCTGCGTCGGGCTCGAAGTCGAAGTGACGCATGAGCGCGGTCGTCCGCACGACCCGATTCAGCCCCTGTTGCACGACGCGCAAGGCGAGAATGCCGATCAACAGGACGAGGACCAACGTGCTACCGAATACAACCAGGAACAGCCGCTCGAAACGCAATAGATCTTTGGTGTAATGAAGCTCTGGCACGAGTACCGCGACGAGCCAACCGGCGGTACCGCCCTGCGCGACGGAGAGCTCACGCAGCGTGGCCAAGTAACGACGACCCCCAACGTTCAGCACCCCCGCCGCGTTCGGATGCGTGGGATCGAGTCCGCGCACGAGCGGGCTCGCCAGCAAAGCGGCGATCTCCGCCGGCGGGTGGTCGGGTGCGACGCGCAGGTCGTCACCGACGCGCTGAATGCGATCGCTCGGATTGATGCGCGCGACCAGCCGGGCTTCGTGTGCTCCGCCCGTATCGACAGCCAGGAGGGCGATCCGGTGTGGGTCATCAGGTTCGGTCTCCACTTTCAGGCGCGAGATGGCGTCTAGGTCGGTCGTCAGCAGCGCAACGCGAAGTACGCCCACGACCTGACCCGTGCTGGCGTGGACGGCCTGCTGCACGCTCAGGACGACTCGCCGCCCGACTTGCCCGTCGTCGAGCTCGGAGTAGTGAAGATCACTCCATACGGGCACTGCCGTACGAGCGCGCGCAAGGGGAACGGAGAACGTGGCGGCCTCGACGGGATCCGCGCCCCGCCAGGCCGTGGCCGGCGCATGCAGAGCACTTTCGAATAGAGCTCCGGGCTCTCGCTCCAAGGCCTGGACGTACAAGTCCGCGCCGCGTTGAGAGACCAGCCGAGTGACCACGGCGCCGCTGGCGCGCCGAAATACCGAGACCTGCGCTCGACCTTGTTCGCCCAGCATGGCTTCGCCCTGACCGTCGTAGCCCGTTACCTTCGCACGGGTGAAGGTCATTTCTGCAAGGCGCGGTGAGTCTTGGAGCTCCGTGAACAGCTTCACCTCGATCGCTTCGAGATCGTCGGCGCTCACCGCCCCCGAGTGGACGCTGCGTAGGACGTCGGCAAGGCCATCTTGCGCATTACCCAGCGCCCGGGCGACGTTCTGCTCCACTCGCCGGGCGGCGCTCTGCCGAAGCCGCTCGGAGTAGGCCAGGACCGAAGCGCGGGCGTCCCGGAGAAACAGCCAGAAGGAGACGCCGACCACGCTGACGATAGCCAGCGCCGCCAGCAGAAACGTTTGCGCTAGAGTCACTCGCCGAGCAGGCACGCCGCGAGTGTCGCCCGCGTTTCGCTAGAATCCCAAGGCCATGATGTCTCGACCGGGGAAACTCGCTATTTCTTGATCTGGACGACCCGACCGTCCGCCATGTCGGCGCTGGCTAGTTTGACGACCCGGTCCCCATCCTTGAGGCCGCTGGAGATCTGCACGGTCGCACCGGTGTCGCGTTCCAGCGCGATGGGCACGAGGCGCAGCCGGTTTTGCGCGTCGACGATGGCGACGCGCAGGCCCTTGGCGTCGTTCAACAAGGCTGTCGCCGGCAACTCGTACACTTGGTGCGCAGACGGCAAGGTGAGCGAGACCTCCGCGTACATGCCACTCAAGAGCTCATTGTTTGGATTGGGCACGCGCACCTCGGTCAATAGGGTGCGAGTCTGTGGATCGAGCGCGCCCGCCGTATGCGCCACTTTGCCAACGAACACGCGGCCAGTGAACTCACGCGTGGTAACCTTGGCACCCAGGTCCGTCTTTATCCCGGCCGCAACGTCCTGCGGCACTTGGACCAAGACGCGCACGGGATCGACGGCCGCCACTTTGAACAAGGGCGTCGCGTTGCCCGAGCTGACGAGCGCACCGCGATCGACCGTGCGAGAAGTGATGGTGCCCGCGAACGGCGCCGTCACGTGCGCGAACGACTTGAGCTGCATCAGGCGCCGAATATTGGCCTCCTGCACGGCGACCGCCGCCTTGGCGACGCTGACGCTGGCAGAATCGACCACCGATTGCGCCTGGCTCTTGTCGAGCTCCTGTTGGCTTGCCACGCCGGCCGGAACCAGTTGCTTGAAACGGTCCAAATTCGCCTTCGAGAAATCCTTGTTGGCAGTGGCCTGGGTCACGCCAGCCGCTGCCTGCGCGAGCTGCGCGCGAGCTTGGTCGAGCTCCTGGTCCAGCTCCGGTGTTTCGATCTCCGCGAGCGTTTGGCCGGCCTTGACCTTGGCGCCGATATCGACGAGCCAGTTCGAGATGTAGCCATCTGCTCGAGGATAAATCACCGTCTCTTCGAGCGGGCGCACACTTCCGCTCAGCACGATGGTGTGGTCACTGCTCATCAGCTTCGGCGTCACGACCACCACGATGGGGGCGCTTGCGGTGTCGGCTCGAGCTCCCTCGACGAGCTCCTTCGCCGCGTGATGCCGCGGCAACCAACCGAACAAAAAAAGCGCCGCGAGGGCGCCGATCCCCAGCGCGCCCACCACGACCAACCGCGTACGAGATACGGAGCCCGCCACTGGCAAATCGAAGCCCAGGTCATCTGCCGCCGGGGGCGCGGAACGAGGCGGAACGGGCGTGCTCGGGTGTTCGGACGAAGTCACAGGTCCTCCAAAAGCGGGTCGGTAACGGGCGCCTTGCGACGCAGAACGCTGTACATCACCGGCACGAAAAATAGCGTGGTGAGGGTCGCCAAGAGCAGGCCGCCGATGACCGCGCGCCCAAGCGGCGCATTCTGCTCGCCGCCCTCCCCTAGCCCGAGCGACATCGGTAGCATCCCGATGATCATCGCGAGAGCCGTCATCATCACCGGACGAAGGCGTGTCATGCCCGCAGCTAGCGCGGCGTGCTTCGCGTCGCGACCGACCACCCGCTGATCATTGGCGAAAGTGACGACCAAAATGCTGTTCGCGGTGGCCACGCCCACGCACATGATCGAGCCCATCAACGCTGGCACGCTGAGGGTGGTGTGCGACAAAAACAATAGCCAAACGATGCCGGCGACCGCGCCCGGCAAAGCCATCAGGATGACCAGTGGGTCCAGCCAGGATTGAAAGTTCACGACCATGAGCAAGTACACGAGGACGACCGAGAAGATCAGCCCGTACCCCAAGCCCGAGAAGGACGACTCCATGCTCTCGACTTGGCCCTTGATCTTGACCTTGGTGCCGCGCGGCAACGTCGGCGTGACCTCAGCCACGATCAGCGAAACCGCGCTCGCCACCGACCCCAAGTCCGTGCCGTCGACATTGGCCTGCACGTCGAACGTGCGCGACGCGTTGTAATGAGTGATGTTGGCGGGGCCGACCGTGCGGGAGATCGACGCTACGTTCGACAGCAATTGCGGGCCGCCTTCACCCGGCGTCGAAAGCGGAGTGCTATTGACCGCGTCGAAGCTATCGTTTTGATATTGGGGAGTCTGAACCGCGACCAAATATTGTACGCCGCGCTTGTTGTCCAGCCAGTAACTCGGCGCGACCTGCGAGCTCGAGGACAATGATACCAACAGGTCGCTGGCCACGTCCTTCTGCGTCATGCCCGAAAGCGAGGCCATCGTGCGATCCACATCGATGCGGAGCTCGGGCTTGGTCAGCACCTGAGCCAGATGCACGTCGACGGCGCCAGGAATTGCCGCCATTTTACTCATGATCCGGTTGGCCGCGAGTAAGGTCTCGTTCTCTTTGCCGGGGGCGACGATTAGCTGAACGTCAATTGGAGCGGCGAGCCCGAAGTTCAACACCTGCGTGGAGATGTCCGGTGCCAAAAAGAAAATTGTCGACTCCGGATAGTCCTGGTGGAGCCTTCGCCTGAGCTTGCGGACGTACTCCGCCGTGGGCGCGTGATCTTCTTTCAGGGAGATAGAGATCTGACCGTCCGAGGGCGAGATGAGCGCGCCCTCGCTGAGCGACAAGTTCAAGCCGCTGGTCGGAACGCCCATATTGTCGATCATGGTCGCGATTTCATGCGGCGGAATAACGGTGCGGATGGTCTCTTCGATCGCCGCGAAGCGCCGCTCAGTCTCCTCGATACGCAGCCCGGGCGAACCGCGCACGTGGATCTTGATCAAACCCGCATCGACGCTGGGGAAAAAGTCTCGGCCCAAGAGCGGGACCAGCGCCAACACGGAGATGACGACAAAGCCCAAGAACACGGCCACGAATAGGCCGCGATTCTCCAGGGCCCACGCCAGACGGCGACCGTACCCGGTGCGCACCCTGACGAACGCGCGGTCAAAAGCCCCGAAAAAGCGCCGAGCCAGCCCGGGCGGCCCCGCCTCGTGATCGTGTTCGTGCTCTTTGGCTTCTTTTTCCAACAGAAAGCGCACCAGCGTCGGCACGAGCGTGCGCGACAGCACATACGACGTCAGCATCGCGAACACGACGGCCAGCGCCAGCGGCACGAACAGCGATTTGGCCGCGCCGACGATGAACGCCACGGGCACGAATACGATACAGATGCAGAGCGTGGACACCAGGGCCGGGACCGAGATCTCTTGCGCACCGTCAACAATGGCTCGGATGAACGGCTTTCTCTGAGCCATGTTGCGGTGAATGTTCTCGATGGCGACGGTGGCGTCGTCGACCAAGATGCCCACCGCGAGGGCCAGGCCGCCCAACGTCATGACGTTGAGCGTGTGGCCTAGCGTGCGCAGCACGACGATCGAGACCAAGATCGAGAGAGGGATCGAGATCACGACGATCAAGGTGCTGCGCCAGCTGCCCAGAAAGAGAAGGATCATCAGCGCGGTCAGCGCGGCGGCGATCGCGGCCTCTTTCACCACGCCGCTCACGGCGGCCCGCACGAACACAGATTGGTCGAACAGCAGCGACGCCTTGAGCTCCTTTGGCAGCTTGGCCAAAGTGCCCGGTAGCATGTCGCGAATCCTGCCCACGACATCCAGGGTGCTGGCACTGCCGTTTTTGAGGATCGTCATCAGCACGGACTTGCCGCCCGAGACGTGCACGATGCTCGTTTGCGGGGCGTACCCATCCCGCACGTTGGCCACGTCTCGGATGTAGACCGTGGTGCCATTCACGGTCTTTACCGGCAGGTCACCGAGATCTTTGATCAGCTCGGGGCTCGAGTTGATCAATACGGGGTATTCCTCGACACCCATCTTGGCCGTACCGGTAGGCAAGATTACATTTTGCAACCCGAGGGCGTTGTTGACGTCGCGCGGCGAGAGGCCCCAGGCATACAGCTTCTTGGTGTCGATATCGACCATCACCTGACGCTGTTTGCCGCCGTAGGGGAATGGAATTTGAGCGCCCTGCACTGTCGCGATGTCGGCGCGGATGAAGTTCATGCCGTAGTCGAAGATCTGTTGCTCGCTGAGTGAATCGCTCTCGAGCGCGACCTGCAAAATGGGCACATTCGAGGCGCTGTAGCGGATGATCAACGGAGGCGTGGCGCCGGGCGGCAGCTGACGGACGATGGTCTGAGAAATCGCGGTGACCTGGGCGGTGGCGGCGTCGATGCTCGCGCCCGGCTGAAAGAAGATCTTGATCACCGAGACGCCGCTCAGGGTTTGGCTCTCGACGTGCTCGATGTCGTTGACGGTCGTGGTCAGGACGCGCTCGTAATTGGTGACGATACGCTTCTCCATCTCTTCGGGAGGGAGCCCGCCGTAATTCCAGATCACGGAGATCACGGGGATGTCGATGTCGGGGAAAATGTCCGTCGGCATCCGCAAGATGGTGAACACCCCCAAGATGACGATCAGCATCGACATCACGACGAAGGTGTAGGGGCGCTGGAGCGCGACGCGTACGAGCCACATGGGGGTATCAGCGGGTTGGCGAGCTGCTTGCCTTGTTCGGTGCCAGAGCGGCGGCGGACGTAGCTCTAGGGTCGCGGCCTACGATCGTCCAATGCATTATTCCGCATCCTGTGATACCTGCTAGGCATGGCCCGTGCTCAGTGAGGGCAGTCCGCGCGTCGAGCTCCGGCATTTGCGCTACTTCGTCGCGGTGGCGGAGGAGCTGCACTTCGGGCGTGCTGCTAGCCGCTTACACATTCAGCAACCTACGCTCAGCCGTCAGATTCAGGCGCTGGAGGTCGAGCTCGGCTTCAGCTTGTTCGAACGGTCGCGCCGGCGGGTGGATCTCACCCCCGCGGGAAGCGCGCTGCTTGGCCGGGTTCGACAGGTGTTCGACATGCTCGATGCCGCCGTGCACGACGCGCAGAGTGCGAGCAAGGGCGAAAGCGGGCGGCTGGTCATCGGGTTTCCGTCTTCGCTCGCCTACAGCGGGTTGACGGAGCTGCTGCGCGCATTCCGCACGCGCTTTCCCGCCGTCGAGTTGGCGCTCCGCGAACTGTCTCCCGGCGAACAGATCGAAGCGCTCAAGGCGGGCGGCTTGGACGTGGGCTTCGTTCGCTCCGCGCTCGACGATCCGGCCCTGGCCGCGGAGCTCGTTCGCCGAGAGGCGCTGATGGTCGTGCTTCCGGATGACCATCCGTTGGCAGCGCGGCGAGTGATACCACTCGCTCTGCTCAAACAAGAACCGTTCGTGATGTTCCCTCGCCCTCGGGGGCCGGCATTTTTCGACCAGCTCATGGGGCTCTGCCACGCTGCGGGCTTCGCGCCGCGAATCGTGCAAGAAGCGCCGCAGCTCGACGTCATCAGCATGGTTGCGGCCGGCTTCGGCGTCGCCCTTATGCCTTCGTCGATGCGTCAATTCCGTCGGCCCGGTTTGGCTTTCCGCGCTATCTTGGGCGCACCGCAAGTCGAGCTGTCGATCGTCTGGCGCCACCAAAATCCGTCCCCCGCGCTCCATAAATTCTTGGATCTGGTACGCGTCTTGGGTGTCGATCGCAAGGCGACTCGAGGCTAAAGTCCTCATCGATGATGCTCGTTCGCGCCTCGATCAGAGGGCTCTGGTTGACGCTTTTCCTCGCTGCCTGTGAAGATCCGCCGCCGCCCGCCACCCGTCAGCCGCCGCTAGCGGCCAGCGCCCGCGAGGCGGTCGCTACGGCGCCGCCCGCTGCCGTAGCGAGCGTCGCGTCTCCCCCCACCGCCGCTAAAAAGACGTTGGCTCAGTGCGGCAAGGGCCCGAACGCCGAGTTCGAGGAACCCGCCGCCGAGGCGGAGATTCGCAAAAAGTTACAGAAGCCAGTGGGCGCCGTCACTCTGGGGGACCTGAGCAAGCTGCGTTCGCTGAATCTCTCGCAAGTGGCGCACACCCATCAACTGGACCCATGCCTCTTTGCGCACCTGGGCAAACTCAAGGATCTATTTTTGGGCCCCGGCGATTACGACGATCTGACGCCGCTCGCGGGGCTGCATGAGCTCGAGTCGCTGAGCGCCGCCCGCAGCGGAGTGAAGGACATTTCTCCCCTGGCCAAGCTGAAGAAGCTGGATCGGCTGGACTTGAGCCACACTGGCATCTCCGACCTGGGCCCGCTCGCAGGGCTCACGAGCCTGACTGAGCTGAGCCTCGACGACACGCCGATCAGCGACGTGACCCCGCTCGCCGAGCTAGGGAAGCTCGAGAAGCTTGGCATTCAGCACACGCAGGTGAAGGACGCCTCGGTGTTGAAGACCTTGAAGAAGCTCAAAATCCTGTACGCCGCGGGTACGCCGGCCGATGAAGAAGGACTGACGCTCGCGCCGCTGCGTGCGAACGGCACCAAGGTGATGGACTAGCGCGTCAAGTGTGCAACCCACACTCGCGCTTCGTGGCTTCTTCCCACCACCAGCGGCCGGCTCGTTCATGCTCCCCGGGGCGCGGTACGCGGGTGCAAGGCTCGCAACCAATCGAGACGAACCCTTGATCATGAAGCGCATTGTAAGGGACGTCGTTGGCGCGGATATAGCTCCAGACCTTCTGCAAGCTCCAAGCCGCCAATGGGTTCAACTTCAGGAGTGGACCATTGAGCCCTTGATGGGTGTCGAGCTGCAGCACGGGCACGTCCGTGCGCGTCGGAGTTTGGTCGCGGCGTTGGCCGGTGATCCACGCCTGTTGGCGGCCGAGTGCGCGGCGCAGCGGTTCGAGCTTGCGGATGCCGCAGCATTCACCATGGCCGTCGTCATAGAAGCTGAATAACCCCTTTTTCTCCACCATGGCCTGGAGGGGCTCGGGTTGAGGCGACATCATCTCGACCGTGACCCCGAAGTGCGCCCGCACTTTTTCGATGAAGCGGTAAGTCTCGGGGTGAAGCCGGCCGGTGTCGAGTGTGAACACGGAAAACGGCGCCCCGGATTTCACGGCAATGTCGATCAGCGCGACGTCCTCAGCGCCGCTGAACGCGATCGCCACGCCGCCGCCGAAGCGCGTCAGCAGCCATTTGATCGTGCGTTCCGGCGGAGCGCTGTCGAATTCTAGGGCGAGCGCGAGCACCTCTTCGACCGTCAACCGGGCTGCCTCTGGCGCAGCAACGGCGCCCCTCATTCCCCCGCCCGACGCCTCTTTGACGAACGAGAGCGTGCTCGTAAACGTGCGCGGCGCGCTGCCCTCGTCTTCGACGATGAAAAACGGGGCGAGCTCTATGCCGTGTTGGGCCGCGAGCTTCATGCCGCGGGACTCGGCGTTGCCCTCCTCGGCCCACACCACCTCGTCGATCCGAGACCACAGGCCCCTCGCTTTCAAGAGCGACTCTGCATCTGCGCATTTCTTGCACGGCTCGCCGTTCAACAGCCGTTTTTTTACCATGACCACGCGCATTCGATCAGCCGGCCTGACTCGAAGGTGGTTCGTGCGCCGCCATGGCCTGGGAGTCCACCGCGCGTTCCACGCGGTCCCGGGACCAGACGTCCAGCTTCTGCAAGTCCTCCCAAACCTGAGCGGCGGAGGTGTAACGGTACTGCTCTTGGCGGCGAAGCATGATGCTAACGATGCCTCCAATCGGCGTGCCGAGGGCTTCGGCCTTGGCGCGCGGCACGCCATCGCGAATTTGCTGGATAATACCGTCGTAGCCGGCGGTGGTATCGATCGGATAAACGCCGGTGTGCATTTGGTAAATGAGTAAACCGAGCTGATAGAGATCACTTTGCTTCGTGGAATAGCCGCCGGCGGCGACTTCCGGCGACATCAGCCGGTGCTGCACGATGGACGGGCGGGCGCCTCCGTAGCCGTAAAGCTCCTGTGCGATGCCGAGGTCGCTGAGCTTGGCTTGTAACCGTTCGCCTTGCACGACCAGCACGTTGCCAGCGTGCAGATCGTTATGCACGAACTCATTGTCCGCAAGGTACTGAACGGCGAACAGTAGTTGGCGTGCGACATCCACCACCAAGCGGTCGGTGAAGGGGCCACTCAGCATCTCGTCCAAGCTGTGGTCGCAGCGCTCCAAGACCAGATAAAACAGGCCGGAGCTCTCGAAGTAATCATGTACGTACACGATGTTCGGGTGGCGCAAGCGGTAGAGCCGCTCGGCTTCCTTCAACCACTCCGCGCGCACTTCCTCGTACGGCTTGTTACCGGGCAGAAAGACCTTGAGCGCGAACGATTGATCGAACGGCCCGATACAATCGTGAACCGCTCCGAACGCCCCGCTGCCCAGGCGCCGACCCAGAAGGTAACTGGGTCCGCGGGGTGAGCGCACCACCCCACCGGTGACGGGAATTGCGGGGCCCGCGGGAGGGGTCATCATGCGGGCCATAGCTTGTGCGATGCGCGGCTCTACTTACTAGCGCTTTGCGCTTTGGCCCCTAGTTTGCGTCAGGAAATCCTAAGCGGCGCGTGTACCCGTCAAAATCTGGCGTTTTACCCGGGAACCGGCCTTGCGCGCTCGGGCGAGGTCGGCTAAGTCAGGCGCTCAATGTCGAACCGCGCACTCTGGAACGTCCGCCGCCGCCACGAATGGCTCACCACTCCGCTGAAGGGCAAGCGGGTCAAGCAACGCGCCAAGATTCGCGTGGGTCTGGCCGCGGCGCTAGCTCGCAAGGCCGGCCCCGCCAGCGACGCGCCGCAGTCCTGAGCCCCCCCGGCGCCTAGGCCCGCCCGTGGCTGAGTCGATGGCCCTCGCGACTGATGCCTCTCGCGTGGCCTCGTTGCGACTCAGCGACGTGCCAGCCGTGTGCGCCGTCGTCGCGCCTCGCTGGCCGGGAGCCTCGACCGCGGCCATCGGCCGGCGTAGCCATCTCAGGGCCCTTGGCTCCAGAACTTTGGCCTTTGGCGAGGGCCCTTGCTAACAGAACGCGCATGCGGCTCGTCGCCTCGTGCGCGTTTTCGTGTTTGTGCTTCGGTTGCTTCGGCCGGGGCCAGGACGCCCATGAGCCGGGCGATCGACTCGGTACCTACCACGTCACCGGGGCGCTCGTAGCGGACAGCTGTAAAGCGCCGCTGCTCGGTGTCACTTCAGATTGGCAGTTCGATGTGAAGCTGTCGCGGGAGGGTGACACGCTGTATTGGCTGAACGGACAAGAAGCGATTCCGGGTTCCATCGCCGCTGACGGCAGGACCTTCGATTTCCAGAGCGGCGTCCAGGTGACCCTCGAGGCCGCGCACGGCGCCGCCCTTGGCTGCGTCATCGACCGGAGCGACCTGGCGAACGGCAGGCTCAGCTCGAGCACCGAAGACGTGGGCAAGTTCAGCGTCGACATGAGCTTCGAGTACGCAGAAGGCAGCAACGCTGCGTGCGCCGGGTTTGTGGGCGTGGAGGGCGGTTTTGAAAGCTTACCGTGTCAGGTGCGTTACGCGCTGACGGCCAAGCGCACCGCTCTGCCGCCGGCCAACTAGGTAACAAATACGTAAGAGAGCCAAAGCGAGCGAGGGAGTAGCTGCGAGACGAGACGAGACGAGACGAGACGACGCGACGCCTGCTGCGGGCAAGCTTCTTCGACCGATGGATGAATGGCCGCACAAACTGCTGGATCCCTCAAAAATCACGTGCTAGCTTTTGAGTCAACGTGCAGGCTGGAATCATCGTTCCCGGGCTTGTCCGGTGGAGGAGCACCCCCGCGCCCTGCACTCTTGGGTCGAGACCGCCTTGCGGTCTCCTTTCGGAAGCGCCCACAACACGCCTTACCGAGCGAGAGCCTGTCGATTGGCTCGTTTCGTTCGCGTGAGGGTGCGCCGGGCGTCCGGCTACGGCCGGAGGAGGACAGGCATGATTAGTAGTTGTACCTTTATCCCGGAGGTGGACCCTCGAGGTTAGCCGAGCAAGGCCGGTCGCGAGAGCGCGATCTGGGCTTTGGTATCTACGGCTAGGTACGTCCTGAGCTGCGCGTCGACCGCGCGGCCAAGCGCTGCCAACGCCCCTCACCCCCTCCGGGAGACTGGGGCTCGCTACGACTACCCGGGTAATCCAAGGATTGCCCGGGTAGTTTTTTGTCAGAGTCTCGCAGAAGCCGAGCGGGGTTACCCGCTGACAACCCAGCTTCTCTAGTGTACGACCCTGCTCGTGATGACCCTGCTTTCTACGCTGAATGCGGCGTTGGCCTCATTGGCTCCAGGCCAAGACTTCTTTTGGCAAAACACGATCTTCGAGAAGACCCACTGGGAGGGCTTCATGAAGGGCACGCGCGTCTTTCTGACGATGGCGACCGCCCTGCTGCTCATGTACGAGATGCGTGCCGGACGTTTGCGCGAGCGCATTTCGAAAAAGACCAAACGCTGGGTTGCCATCGCGCTCACCGTGGCGGCGTTCTTCACCTACTTCGACGCCTTCAACCCGAACGTTCGGTATAGCGAATACTATCACCGCCACGAATTTTACCACTACTACCTAGGGTCGAAGTACTTCCGTGAGATTGGCTACAACCAGCTCTACGAATGCACGGCGATCGCCGAGATTGAGCTGGGGCGCGGGGCCGCGGTGGCCGGCCGTGATTTGAGGGATCTGCGCAAGAATCTCATCACGCCGGTGAAGGACACCTACGTGCTGTCCGACCCGGGCCAGTGCAAGAACCGCTTCACCGCCGCACGCTGGGAGTCCTGGAAGAAGGACGTCGATTGGTTTTACCACTCCTCGGTGGGCAGTTATTGGGACAACATGCAGAAGGACCACGGCTACAATCCGCCGCCGGTCTGGGGCATGACGGGTAAGTTCTTTGGTAGCTTTGCGCCGGCGGGCGACGGCTACTTCAAGATCTTGTCCATGATCGACGTGGCCTTTCACATCGGCATCGTGCTGCTGTTTTATTGGGCCTTCGGCTATCGAGTCATGGCCGTGGCGATCGTTTTTTGGGGCTGCAATGCGCCCGCGAACTTCTATTGGACGGGCGGCGCCTTCTTGCGTCAGGACTGGTTGTTTTTCCTCGTGGCGGCCCTGTGCTGCGCCAAGAAGCGTAAGTACTTTTTGGCGGGCGGCGCGCTCATGTGGTCCTCGTTGCTGCGCGTGTTTCCGATCATTTTCTTCGGCGGATGGGCGATCATGGTGGTCTTCGAGATCATCCGGCGTGTCCGCTTCGGTACCACTGGCGAACCGCTCGCCATTGCAGGCCGGCCATCGATTCGGCGGGAGCCGGGCCTGCTCGGGTACCTGCACCCCGATCACCGCCGCCTGATCGCGGGCGCGCTCGTCGCATTTGCGGTGCTCGTTCCAACGAGCGTCGCTGTGTGCGGCCTCGATTCGTACAAGCAGTTCTTCGGCCACACCATCAAGGTTCACAACGCGACGCCGCTGACCAACCACATGGGACTTGAAACCATGCTCGTCCACAATTGGAGCGGTCGCATGCGCTTCCTGCGGGACGACAATATGGACGACCCGTTCGAGGGTTGGAAGCAAGGCCGGCTCGACCGCTTCAAGACGATGAAGCCCTTGTTCTTGCTGATCTGCGCGGGCGTCTTCGCCTGGACGGCGTGGGCGTTGCGACGCACGAAGGAGCTCTGGGTTGGGCTATCGCTCAGCGTGTGCTTGGTGATCTCCTTCACCAATCTGACCTGTTATTACTATTCGTTGTTCCTGGTGCTGCCTGCGCTGGTGGCGGTGCGGCCTTCGCTCGGGCCGCCGATCGTGGTCGTGAGCGGCATCAGCACGATTTTACTGTACGCGCCGAGCGGATTTTATTGGGTGGATGACCGATTCACGGCGCAGGCCTGGCTGTTCTACGCGCTCAGCCTCATGGCGCTCTACGCATATTCTCGTCCGTTCAGCTTCGCTCGTTTGAAGGCCTGGTGGGATGGAAAACCGGAGCCCAAGGCGCTCAAACCTCCGGCTGCCCTCCCCCCCGCCAACGCCGCGCCCGCAGCTGAATGAGCGCGAGGCAGATCGGGGAGTGGCCCGCCGCTCCCCGATCTCCCTGACGCAGCTTCGGCTAACGTCGAGGTGGGCGCGGGCTCGTCCGAACCCGCACCCACCTCGACTAGAACAGCTTGCGAACGCGCGCGATCACTTCGGCAATTCCCTGGGGAAAAGGTCGGAGCGCGACATCCAGGTGCGCCGGGCCCGTCTCGATGCCCGAGACCGTGATCAGCGGGGCCAGCACGCGCACGAGCCGCTGCGCCTTCTCACTGCGAGCGAACGTGGGGTGTTTCATCAGATCGATCACGATCCGGTCATCCTTGGCGTCGACCAAGATCGCCGGGCGCTTAGGCATGTAAGCGGCCAGGTTACCGGGCTTACTGAGATCGAGTGCGCCCGACTTCAACAGCGCGGCGATCGGCGTTGCGGACCGCTCGTCCGTGACCTTCAACGATACTTCGGCCAAGCGGATCTCGAGTACCAACTCCTGCTCGTTCAGGCGCACGCGCTCCACGTAGACTACCGCCGACGCACGCACCGGCGTGCCCATCAGATCGAGTGACGCAGCCAGGCGCACACCCGGCGGCACCGCCTCGATGTGCACGTCCTTGGGCGCTTTCTTGCCGGCACCTTTGACCGCGAGCCAACGGAGGGCGGTGATCGGAAGCCCAAAGCGGAGCGCTAGGGCGTTGCGCAGTACGCGCCAGAGCTCCTCCGGGTGATCTTTCAGGTAGCTGCCAATTGCGCCCGCGATTGCCCGTGCATCCATGCTTTACTCGGGCAGTAAGCCACAACAACCGGCGCAGGCCAAACGCCGGCCGAGCGCGCCCGGACCGGGTTTCTAGTCTCGTTTTGGATCAGGCAACGCCGCCTGTGACGCCTCGGCGGGCGCGCTCGCCCCGGCTTGTGACGTGCTCCGGGCGTTCAGCTCGAGCCGCAGGCGATCGCCCACCGATTGCGCCACGCGGCCGACGATCTCCGGCACTTCTTGCAGGAGCCGCGCCCAGGTACTGGTCTCTTCACCCTCAACGGTCAGCAAGTGGGCGTGACCTTGCTTGCTGATGGCGATCACGGCCACGGGATCGAGCTCCACCGCGCCGCCTGCACCGTAGGCGCCCGATTTACCACCAGCCTTACCGCTTTTGGCGCCGGCCGCCGCGCTGCCGGCACCAAATGCAATTTTCAGGCGATGGACGGGGATTACCGTGGCGTCACCGGCCTGTTGCGGCTCACCGATGATGGTCTCGCTCTTGGAGATGCCGTGCACGCCGGAGAGCAAGCTGCTGACGATGTCGCCGATCTTGGATTCGCTCATATGGCTCGTCACTCACTCCCGGCTTGCTGCGTTGCCCGCATCCGGCGGCGATGTTTTAGCACGAATCGCGTCCCAGCCAGCACCAGCCGGCCGAGCCAGATCCGAAATCGACCGTCCACGATGAGCTCTGCACGGTCTTCGGACGCCCACGATGGAGTTTGGTTGATCTGGCAATGCTCGGGCAGGAGCGCCGAGAGCATATATAGCGCGGCCAGGATGCGGCCGGTGAGCGCCACGTCGCGAAACGAATAGTCGAGGTCGACGAGCAATGCGTCGACCGCGAGCACGCGCTCTTGTTCCCACCAGGCCAGCGCCACTTCGACCGGGTCGAGCGAGCGAACGAAACGACCCAGAGCGTGGCTCGCCTGAGCGCCGGGTGCGGAACTTTCCGGCTTGCGACGCGGCCGGCGCTTCAGCGGCACGCGCAACAGTTGCCGACCGTAGAGGTGACAGGTGACGAACGCAGGCACGGCGGCGGCCGCAACCGCGCTCACCGCCAAGGGACCGAATCCAAAGCCGACGGCCAGCGCCCAGCCGCCCGATGGCTCGGCGCGCGCTTGCAGGTTGCTCGTCAGCGACACGGGCAGCAGCAGCAGCAGCGCGAGCGCGACCAGCAGTCCAATCAGCGCGCCGACCGCGGCTAACCACAGCAGCATCGGGCCCGGCGTGGCGCTACTTGTCTGACCGGGGCTCGAAGCGCGCCGCCGCCGCGCCCAGAAGGGCGTCGGGCGCGCTTGCGGCAGGCAAAATCTCGATGCCGCGACGTAGGACTGCGGTCTTTCCGCGGTGCAGCGCGAGTAGGTGGGGCACGCCGTCCTCGCCGACGACCACGAAGGCACGCGGCTCGACCACGATCGCGCCGCCGGCCCCGCCCAGCTCCGCGTCGGCGCCGTTTTCATCGTTGTCACGCCGGCGCGTGCCGCCGACGTCACCGATCGCGGTTCCGAACGCAATGCTGATCTTGCTCAGGGGTAAGACCTTGGCTGGACCCGCGTCGCGCACCGTCCCAACCACGCCGTCCGCTTTGGAGACGCGGCCCAGCTCGCTCAATAGCTCGCTCATCAAACCCTTGAGATCCATACGCCGAGCAAAAGGAATCACGAGCGGCGGCCTTCGTCAAACCACGCTCGCCTCGCTACCCCTTCGGGGCGCTCCCGCGCTAAAGTTCGCGTCGATGAAAGAGCTCAAGTTGGGCACGCTCTCCGCGCGCCTCTGCGGCGGGACTGACCGCGAAGGTGGCGGCAGCGGTCCGATGGTCGTCTTGATGCATGGTTACGGCGCGCCCGGGACCGACCTAGTGCCCTTATGGCGAGAGCTGGAAGTCCCCCGCGAGGTGCGCTTCGTCTTTCCGGAGGCCCCGCTCGATCTCGGGTTTGGCGGCCGAGCGTGGTGGCCCATCGATATGGCTCGCCTGCAGGATCGTTTCACGAAAAACGCCGCAGACCGGCTCAGCGCGGAGGTGCCGCCCGGGGTCGACGACGCGCGGGCCGCAGTGCTCGAGTTGCTCGCCGTCCTGGAGCGGGACTTCGCCGCCGCCCCGGAGGCCACGGTGATCGGCGGATTTTCACAAGGCGCAATGTTGGCGACCGACACTGTGCTCCGCAGCCAGCGGCCGTTTGGGGGGCTTGCGGTGCTGAGCGGGACGCTCATCTCGCGTCTGGAGTGGCTGCCGCTGATGCCGTCACGAAAGGGTTTACCGGTTTTACAGGGCCATGGCCGCGCCGACGCTGTCTTGCCCTTTGCCCTCGCCGAGCAGCTGCGCGACGCCCTGAGCGCGGCCGGGCTGCCCGTCGAATTCATTGCTTTCAACGGTGGACACGGCATTCCCCGAGCGGTGCTGGACGGGCTGACGCGCCTGATCCGAAGCTTGTCGGTGCCGATTAGTCCATGAAAATCGCCGCTATCGACATCGGCACCAACTCCATCCACATGGTCGTGGTGGAGGTGAACCCGGATCACGGCTTGAGCGTGATCGACCGTCAGAAAACGATGGTGCGCTTGGGCCAAGGCCTGTTTGGCACCATGCGGCTCAGTGAACGCGCCTTTGCCGACGGTCTCGACGTACTGCGCCGCTACGTGAAGCTCGCCGAGAGCCGCGGCGTCGACGAAATCTTGGCCGTGGCCACCAGCGCCACGCGCGAGGCCGAAAATGGCACGGAGCTGCTCGACGCCACGTTCCGTGAAACCGGTATTTTGCCGCGCGTCATCTCGGGCACCGAAGAGGCGCGCCTGATATTTCTGGCCGTTCGGCATGCGCTCGACTTACAAAAAGAGCGGACGTTGGTGCTGGATATCGGCGGGGGCAGTGTCGAGCTCTCACTCGGCACGCAGAGCGCGGTATTCATGAACGAGAGCTTGCGTCTCGGCGTGCAGCGCCTCCTCGATCACCATGGCACGTCGGCCGCGCTTGGCATGCGTGAGCTGTACGAGCTTCAGGGCTACGTCCATGGAGCCGCGGCGGAGGTCATGTCACAAGCGCACAAGCTCGGCTTCGACCGCGTGGTCGGCACTTCCGGTACCATTCGCACGCTGGGCGAGGCCGCGCACCTGGCCAACGGCGGCGCACCCTGGCGGTCGCTGAACGCGCAGACCGCTCGGCGCCGCGATATCCGCGAACTCACGCGGCGCCTGGTCGAGCTCGACCCCGCCAAGCGCGCAAAGATCGAAGGCATCGGCGAGGCGCGCGCGGATACGATTCACCTCGGCGGCGTGCTACTGAGCGAGCTGCTCGAGATGGCGGAGGTCGAAGAGCTGACGCTGTGCGATGCCTCATTGCGCGAAGGGGTGATTTGGGACTTCTTGGAGCGCCATGGCCGCGCGCCCACGACGCATGCGCCGATCCCTGACCCGCGGCGGCGGAGCGTGGTCGAGCTGGCGCGCAAATACGAGCGCGACGATCCGCGTGAGCAGCACATTGCTCGGCTGGCATTGGAGCTCTTCGACCAAACCGTCGAAATGCACGGCTTCGGCGCCTACGAGCGCGAGCTCTTGGAGTTCTCGGCGCTCGTACACGGGGTGGGCCGGCAGATCGGTTATGCAGACCGTCACCGGCACTCGCGCTACATCGTGCAGAACGCGACCCTGCGCGGCTTCACGGACGAAGAGATCGAGCTGCTCGGCTTACTGGTCTTTTATCATCGCCAAGAGCGCCCCAAGAAGAATCATCAGCGCTTGGCCCATTTGACGCGCGAGCAGCAGCGGCTGATACGAGTGCTATCGGGCACGCTGCGCTTGGCGGTCGCGCTCGACCGCGGCCACAGCCAGCTGGTCAAACGCCTGCGCTGTTACGTGTTTCCAAAACGCGTGGACATCGTGATCGATGGCCCGGGCGATCTCGAGCTCGAGCTCTTGGCCGCCCACGACAAGCTCGAACCCCTGGCTCGCGCGCTGAAACGCGAGCTCAGCATCGAGCGCACTGCGCCGTATACCGCCGGCGAAGGCGCCCTCCGCGGTTAGCCGGAGCTGCCGACGACTCGTGCTCCCGTCGTCCGCGAAGCAGCCGTCGCCGCGCGACGCCGAAGGCTGCGACGACGGGGGGGAGGACGCGTGACCATCCCCAAAAATCACTCGATTAAATGGTGAGCACCAAGGCGCCACTGACCGCACCCGCCCGAAGGTCGACCAGGGCGCGGTTCGCTTCGGCGAGCGGGTAAGACTGCACCTCAGTGTGGAGGGGCACGCGCGGCGCGAGCTCGAGAAACTCCAAGCCATCGCGCCGCGTCAGATTTGCGACCGAGCGCAGGCAGCGTTCGCCCCACAAAGTTTCGTAGGGGAAGGACGGAATGTCGCTCATGTGGATTCCGGCACAGACCACGATGCCGCCCTTGCCCACCGCACGTAAGGCCCGCGGCACGAGGCTGCCCGCGGCAGCGAAGATGATCGCGGCGTCGAGCTCCTCCGGCGCCGGCTGATCGGAGCCGCCCGCCCAGACTGCGCCGACCTTGCGGGCGAAGTCTTGATTCTTCAGATCCCCCGGGCGTGTGAAGGCGAACACCTTACGGCCTTGAAATGCGGCCACCTGCGCGACGAGGTGCGCCGCCGACCCGAAGCCGTACAGCCCCAAGCATTCCGCATCGTAAGTCATGCTGAGCGCGCGATAACCGATGAGGCCGGCGCACAAGAGCGGAGCCGCTTGCAGATCCGAAAAGGAGCCGGGCAGCGGCAAGGCAAACCGGGGCTCGGCCACGGTGTACTCCGCGTAGCCCCCGTCCACCTGATAGCCAGTGAACTGAGCGCGGTCGCACAGATTTTCGCGGTCGCGGAAGCAGTAGCGGCATTCGCCGCACGCCCGCCCAAGCCAGGGTACGCCGACGCGCTGTCCCTCGCTGAAGCCCTCCACGCCGTCCCCGATCGCCGCCACAGTGCCGACGATTTGATGGCCCAAAATTAACGGCAGCTTGGGCTCGGTGAGCTCCGCGTCGCAGACGTGCAAATCGGTGCGGCACACTCCGCAGGCGCGCACGCGGATCAACAGCTGGCCGTGGCCGAGCCGCGGTACAGCCACGCGCTGTTCGACCAGGGGCTCGCGCGGTGCCGTCAGCACCATGGCGCGCATCGAGTTGTCCAAAACGGGCTCCCTCTGCCGCGCTGGGCGGCGTCGAGCGGGAGCATGCCACCGGCCTCCTAGGCTCGAAAGGAGCGCGCGGGTCTGAACGCGCAAGCCGTTGAAAGCGTGCGACTTTGCGACGGAGTCTTGGCAACTGTCGCAGCCTTGCCGCGAGCGCTCCACGGCCGTTCGGTCGTCGACTCCACGCGCTGTGCGTGGTACGCGCCCTAGCCCGTTTTTTTCGCCGCTTCGCACCCAGCCCGATGGCCGAACTCCCCCTCCCCGCCGACCCCGACATGGACCGCATCACCGGCGAGGAGGAGCGCGGGCTAGCGAAAGTCGTCGAGCACCTCGCGAACCGGGTGCGCGAGCAACCAACCCGCCCGGCCACCGACTACGACGCGCAAATGCTCGACCTGCGCGATCAGATTTCGACCGCGCGCATGGAGGACGTGCCGCCGCTGCTCGAGCAGATGGAGCGCCTGCACATCTTGTCCACGCGTCGTCGCGAAGCGACGGAGGTGCACATCGACAGCAAGTCGCCGTACTTCGGTCACTTGGCCTTGGAAGAAAACGGCAAGCGGCGGGAGGTGTTGATCGGCCGCGGGACTTACTTGGACACCAAGTCCGGCGTGCGCATCGTAGATTGGCGTGACGCGCCGGTAAGCCGGCTTTTTTACCGCTACGAGGAGGGCAACGACTACGACGAGGTCTTCGGCGAGCGTGAGGTTTCGGGCACCGTGGTCACGCGCCGTAGCCTGACCATCGTGGACGCCACGTTGCGCCGCATCAGCGCACCGCAAGGGGCCTTCGCCCGGCGAGCCACCGGTGAATGGCGGCGTCTGGAAGGCACGGCGACCAAGCTGTCCGGTGGCGCGGGGACGGCCACCCGAGCCGCCCAGCATCACCGGCCCGGTAAGCTTGGTACCGGTCAAGAAGGCGGCGACGACAAGCATCTTAAAGAGATCACGCCCCTGATCGATCGCCGGCAATTCGAGCTCATCACGAGCCCCGATTCCGGGCTGGTGGTGATCCAGGGCGGAGCGGGCAGCGGTAAGACGACCATCGGGCTGCACCGCCTGGCGTACTTGGCCTTTCACGATGCGCGGCGGTTTCGCCCGGATCGCATGCTGGTGGTGGTCTTCAACGACGCCTTGGCGCGCTACATCTCGGAGGTTTTGCCCGCGCTCGGCATCGCCGGCGTCGCCATCCGCACATACGAGAATTGGGTGCAGAAGCTACGCCAGAGCCTGATCCCGCGCCTTCCTTCCCGGTATCACGACGATACGCCGGGCGTGGTCACACGCCTGAAGAAGCACCCGGCCATGCTGCGCGCTATCGACGCGCATGTGGCCGCGCTCGCCGCACAATTCGAGCAGGAGATCAGCACCGCGCTGGCCGGCGATCCAGAGGCGTCGAATGTACTGGTCGTTTGGCAGACGTCCGCCGACCGACCGCTCGCGCACCGCTTGCACGCGCTGATCGCGCTGACTGAGCCGAACGCCAAACTCAAGCTCGGCCGTGACGCGCGGGTCGGCGTGGAGCGCGTGGCGCGCGCCGCCCTCCGCGACGCCCGGGACGTGACGGCGAACTGGGCCGAGCTGCTGTCCGACCGTCAGCAGCTGGGCGTCTACTTCGCGCAATTTGCGCCGGGGGCATTCAGCACCGGCGAGCTCGACCGCGTGCATGCCTGGTGTGCGGCGCGGACCGCAGAAGCGGTGGCCGACATCGACACTCGCAATGACGAGCGTGCGCAGCGCCGCGAGGCGAGGAAGGAAGGCGAAGAAGCGCCGCGCAAGAACTTGTACGACGACGTGGAGTCCGATCCGGAGGCGGAGGACGACGAACGTGAACGCCGCCGCGGCGTCGATGGCGCCGAGCTCAATGAAGGCGCCAAGCTCGACCCCGAAGACGACACGTTGCTCTTGTGCTTGAGCCAACGGCTGCGCGGTCCGCTGACCCGCGGTGGAACGAACAAAGATCCGCTCGTGTACGAGCACATCCTCGTCGACGAGGCGCAAGACCTGAGTCCCGTCGAGCTCGCCGTCGTGCTCGGCACGTCGAGCAAAGCGCGGAGCATCACCCTGTCCGGTGACGTGCAGCAACGGCTGCTCATGGACAACGGCTTCAGCGATTGGAAGACCGTGCTCGGTGAACTCGGCTTGAGCCACGTGGAGATCGAGCCGCTCAAGCTGAGCTACCGTTCTACCTCCGAGATCATCGAGTTTTCTCGAAGCGTGCTCGGGCCTTTGGCGAGTAAAGACGAGCCCGTAGCCGTGCGTAACGGCGCCCCCGTCGAGCTCTTCACCTTCGGTCACACCGGGGACGCCCTCGCTTTTCTGTCGGAGGCACTCCGAGAGCTCCTGCAGGGCGAGCCTTCGGCCTCGGTGGCGGTGGTCACCCGCTACCCCGAGCAAGCCGACGTGTATTACGAAGGTTTGAAGCGCGGGGAGGTGCCGTATTTGCGCCGCATCGCCGACCAAGACTTCCCCTTCAAACCGGGCATCGATGTGACGGACGTTCGGCAGGTGAAGGGCTTGGAATTCGATTACGTGATCGCGGTCGAAGTGACGGACGCCGCCTACCCCGCCGAAGACGAGGCGCGGCACCTGCTGCACATTGCGGCCACGCGCGCGGCCCACCAGCTCTGGATCCTGACTACGGCCCGACCCAGCCCGCTGATCCCGTCGGATTTGCGCGATCGCGCCTATTAGCCAGCATGTCGCGGCTCTGGCTCGGTGTCCTTTTTTGCTCGCTCTCCGCGTGCGGCGCGGCGGCGCCCGTGCCCAGCAGTCCAAACTTGGTGTCCCCATCGCAGCGCGAGCCTCCAAGCGGGAGCCGAGAACCAGCCGTCGTACCCGACGATGTCGTGGCGCGTGCGGCACGGCCATTTCGCGCGCAGCGCAACGCGGACGGTGAACTGCTCGACGAGTCGCACCTGCTCGACGAGCTCGCGAAATTCGATGTGCTCTGTTTGGGAGAAGCGCACGACGCGGCCCGCGATCACTTTGCCGAGCTGGCCATCACCGACGGCCTCTCGCAGCGCGCGCGCTTTTCGGGGCGCGCGCTGGGCGTGGGCTTCGAGATGTTCCAAGAGCCCTACGGCTCGGCGCTCTACGCCTACAGCCTCGGGCGCTTGGATGATGCCGGCCTCCGTAAGCGCACCCACTATGACGAGCTCTGGGGCTTTCCGTACGCTTACTATCAGCCGGTCCTGGCTTTGGGGCGCGCGCGGGGCTTGCCGTTGAAAGCGCTCAACGCAACGCGTGAGCTGACCCACGCCGTGGCCGAAAAAGGCTTGTCCGGCCTCTCGCCGAGGGAGCGGCGCGGGCTGCCCGAGCTCGATTTGGACAATGCCGCGCATCGCGCCGCGTTCGATCACTTGATGGCAGGCCACCCCCACGGCGCGGCCGCGGATTTCGACAACTTCTACGCGGCGCAAGTGGTCTGGGACGAGACCATGGCCGACAACGCCGCCAGCTGGGTCGTGGCTCATGCGCCCAGCCGTCAGCTGGTGGTGCTGGCGGGCAGTGCACACTGCCGGAGCGAAGCGATCCCGGCGCGCATCGAGCGGCGGCAGGCGCTGCGCGTGGCCAACGTGCGACTGAGTGAAAGCAGCGCTGCGGACAGCGAAGGCTTTGATTACACGTTGATCTTCGACGGAACGTGAGCGCGCTCAGGCGACCACGGGCAACGCGACGTGGTCGAGCCGAGAACGCCGCACGACCATGCGCGCATCCACACCGATGATGTCGCCCGACGCGAGCGGCTCCCAAACGTTCTCCCCTTGCAGCGGCTCGCTCGAGACGATGAAGTGATTGACTCGGCCCGTGCTCGACGGCGCTTCGCAGGCGGCCGAGAGGCTGGCGCACGTTCCGCGGTCCGCGCACCGGGCTTTATACGTGGAAAAGTATAGTTCTTTGCCGCCCTGCACCGCGACCAACGACTCGCCGTTGGTGGCCACCACGGTCAGCAACGCGCGCGTGCCGTCCGTATCGCACAGCTGGCGGGTGCGGTTCACGGCTTCGCGTAGCGCCTCGTTGATGGCGTCGAGCCCGCGATCGGCGGCCAGCGGCCCGAACGCCTCCAAGGCGCTGAGAAAGACGAAGAACAATACTTCGCTGTCTGTCTCGCCCAGGATGTAGCGCCGAAAGCGCGGCGAGACCTCTGCCAAGAGCCGCTCTCGTTTGACTTCAAAATTCGGAATGTCGCCGTTGTGCGCGAACACCCACCGCCCGAATTGGAACGGGTGACAATTAAAGATCGTGCGTGAGCCCTGCGTTGCCTTGCGCACGTGAGCCAGCACCGTCTCGGAGGAGACGACCCCGCTCAAGCGGTGGAACAACGCGTCGCCCAGCGCGGTGGTGGGGCTGCGCGTGACGTGCGGCGCGCCGTCCACATAGAACGCGACGCCCCAGCCGTCGGGGTGCTCATTGCTCTGCACGCCCAGCGCGTTTTCGGCGGCGAGTAGTGACCGATGCACTTGGCTCGGGATCACGCTGCGAAAGCCGAATAGGCGGCACATCGACCCCTCACTACTAGCATTTTTGCCCCTTCAGTGGGCGCGCTAGTCGCCGCGGTCCTTTCTTTTCGGTCGTTCGCGTCGTTCGCGTCTGCCTGAAGCGAAGCTCGAGCCGGCGAGGCCCGTTCAAAGCAAGTAACCTTGCGCGGCGCTCGGCATACCTCCAGCAGGAGACAGCAGCACCGTGATCCACCCTCAAACCGAGCTCGAGAAGACCCTGGCGCGTCGGCGTTTCATCCAAAGTGCGGGGGCGGGCACGGTCGTACTGGCCCTGGGCGGCGTGTACGTGCTCTCTGACGACCTGACCCGCGTGGCGCGGGCGCAAACGCGCGCCGATGGCCGGCCGCGGCTGCCGCCCGGACAGCGCGTGATTGAAGCCCTGCGACCAATGGGCGGCGAGCCCGGCGACCCGAGCCCGGGCTCTTACCGCTTGCGTGTGCACGGCGAGGTGGAAGCGCCCTTCGAGCTGAGCTTCGCCGAGCTTTTGACCGCGCCCCAGGCGGAGCTGTCGCTCGATGTGCATTGCGTCACGACCTGGTCTGTCCTGGGCGCGAAATTCAAAGGTGTGCGCGTGGCGGACCTGGCCGAGCGAGCAACATTGAAGAAGTCGGCGCGTTACGTGATCTTCGAGGGGGCGCATGGCTACACCTCCAACATCACGCTGCGCGATGCACTGAAGCCGGCCGTGATCGTCGCCCATCAGCTCAACGGAGCGCCCTTGCCACGCACGCACGGGGCACCGGTGCGCGCCATTGCCTCTGACTTCTACTTTTGGAAGAGCGCAAAATGGCTGACCGGGATCCGCTTTTCGAATCACGACGAGCCGGGCTACTGGGAGACTCGAGGCTACAACAACCATGCCGACCCCTGGAGAGAAGAGCGCTATGCCTGACGGCGACAAGCGCGCGCCCATGCTCGTGTCGGGTGCGCGCTCGTCGCCGCCCAAGCGCGCGCGGAAAAAGTTCAAGCTCCGGCCGTGGCTACGCGCGTTTCATCGCGATATCGGCTACTTCGCCGTGGGGCTGACGGTCGTCTACGCGGCGAGCGGCATCGCCGTCAATCACCTGAAGGATTGGGACCCCAACTTCAAACAGGTGAACTTGACGCATCAGCTCGCCCTACCGCTACCCGCCGACGACGAGGCCGCCGCCAAGAGCGCTCTGCACACGCTAGGCGTAGCGGAAGAGCCCCGCGAGGTCTATCGCGCGAGCGCGACGCAGCTTGACCTCGTGTTCGACAAGCGCACGTTCCATGTCGACACCGGGAGCGGCATCGTGCACGAAGAGGGGCAGTCGGCCCGCCCGCTGCTGCGCGCCGCCAATTGGCTGCACTTGAATCGCGGCAAGAAGGCCTGGACCTATGTCGCTGATACGTACGCAGTGTTTTTGCTCTTCCTCGCTTTCTCCGGTCTGTTCATGATCCCGGGTCGCAAGGGCTTGCTCGGTCGCGGCGCGGTCGTCGCGCTGTGCGGCGCGGCGGTGCCCGTGCTGTACGTCGTGCTGTCGGGCGGCCCCTAAAGCGGGAGAGGTCGGCCAATCGAGCATCGGCCCGCCTGCGGGAGGCGGCCTCGCCGCCGAAGGCTGAGTGCGCTTGGCCTCGCTGGGTGACCATCATTCAATCCAACTTTGGCGCCGAGCCGCTTCCTAGCTCGCCGCTTCATTCAAATGTTGGATGGTCGCCCTGTGCATCGTGACTCGACCGAGCCTTCGGCGTCGCGGCCGGAAGCGACCTGAAGGCCAATGAGTGGCTCGACCGCGTC
>CAXSGJ010000046.1:0-15647 GCA_964236865.1 uncultured Polyangiaceae bacterium | reverse complement strand
CTTTCTTACGGGCTAGTGACCCTGCCTTGGTCACAACCGGTGAAGCGGACTTCGTCGACCCACACGTCGTAGGCCGCGCCCGCTTCACTGACCTGGAACTTGAGGCCGTAGAGCTTGGACACATCGAGTGCGGCAGGTCGAGGCGAACCCCAGCCGTCGATCTGTGTCACGCGAACATAGGGGACCACGTACCGCGTCCACTCGTCGTTGAGCGTAAGATCGAGGCCGAAATCGTTGAAGCACGCGCTACACACTTTGCCTCGTGGATCGGTGTTGGCGTCCGCCACGTTCAGCCGCACTCGAGCGGTGGAGCCCGGGCCCTTCTTCGCCCAGAAGGACACGCCTTCGTAGGCGGTCCCGTCGTAGGTGCCCCCACGAGCGAGGAAGTTGAAGCCCATGCCGGCGCACACGGCGTCGCCCTGGCCGATCTGACCCGTCATGTGCGCGGCGAACTTGCTGCCGTTCGCTCCCCCCGGTGCCATGGTGAACGTCGCACCGTCCGAGGCCGCCGAGGGGGTGACCGTCGAGCCCCTGCTGTCGATGAACGTATACCAGGAGCCGCTGCGGCCCTTGGTGACATTCACCTGATTGCCGCTGACTTCGCCATCGGAGATCATGGCCTCGCTGGCGGGACATGGCCTGGCCTCTTCGGAGCTCTTCGCGTTCGCAGAGTCGGGCGAGGTCGCCAACGAGGTCCCCGAGGTCGCTGGATTGCAACCGCCGCTGAGGACCAGCACGGAAAGCGGTGCGGCGAGCCACCAAGCGTCAGTCATTCTTTGCTTCGTCATGATGCTCCAAACGAGCGCGCGGGCTCGGCCTCGGCGCGGTCTTGGCGCAAAGGCGTAGCCGAGCGCCACGGCGGAAGCCAAGGCGGAGGGCCCAACCCGCTCATGGCTGGCACTTCCGCGCCAAAAGCCGAAGGTCTTTGGGTCGCTCGGCGGCCGCGATCATGGCGACCCGCTCATCCGGGCCCGCCACCTCGAGCTTCAACCACGCGGGGCGGGCGACCTTTGAGTCCTGGCGCCCGCTCACCACCAAAAGCTAGCGGTCAACGAAACCATGTCCTTGTCAGGGACGATCGAGTGGTCTTCGACCGCCGGGTAGCCGGCTCGGAGTACGTTGGTGTTCGCGCCGTAGAACCAGTGCGAGTACTGAAGCGCGATTTGATCGTGCGCTTGCCAGCCGGTCCGAAATAGCAGCGCCGGTGAGAGCACCGAGAATGTCTTGCTATCGTCGCCCGTGTCGGGCTGGACGCGGTCGTAGCGGACCGTCGCCGCCAGCCACGGGAGTAGGCTGTACGATCCCATTGCCCCGAATTTGCGCTTCGTCACTCCGTCGAACGCCAGATCGTTGCTCTTCACCGACGTTTGAATCCCGAACAAGCTGATGAAGATGTCTGGCCCGTCCCCTTCGAACAGCTCCGGATAGCGCAACAGCCGCGCTAAGCTCAGGTCGTATTGGGCGGCCACCGTCGTCAGCTTGCCCGTGCCGTTCGAGTTCGGCCCCAAGTAAAAGTCGATCAGGCCCTGCCCGCCGCGCGTGTTCAAGATCTCGACAGTGCGGCCCACCGACGCAGACCTGTCGGCGTTCACGTAGGCGCCGCCCACGAACAAATGGCCGAATCGGCCCATGGTGAAGCGCAGCTCCGCGCCGACCAGGTTGACGCGGCCGTCCGGGTTCAGCGCTCCGACGCTCGCGCGGTCGTCTTGACTCCACGCGGTCATGTAGTGACCGCCGAGCGTGACGAAGTGCTTGTACCCCAAGCCCACGTGGGCGTGATTGACGAACGTGGTACCGACGGTTGCCAGCGAATAGTCGTTCCACGCGTCGGGGATGATCTGCGGCGGCGACTTGTCGTTTTGCCCTTGGATGCCTTGTTCCAACGATAGGCTCACGTCGCCCAAAGCGAGCTTGGCTACGATGTTCTCGCCCGCGCCGTTGGTGCGCGCGAAGATGGGCGTTGCGTAGCGGCCCTCGTCGTACTCACCCATGATTCCGTAGCGATTGCTGAACGCGCCGACGTTGGCCTCGAAGTGCACGTTCCGGGCCAGATTTGGCACATTGAAGCTCAGAAATACGTCGTTGATGCCGGCCTGGGAGGGAGGGTCGAAATAGGACGCGGCGCTCGTCGCGTTCCGCGCGAGCAAGATCACGTTGCCAGTGACGACCGAGTTGCCGTAGCTGAAGTTGAGCTGGGCGTACGGGAGCGGCACCACGCCGGTGTGGGAGAACGTTCGGAGGTCGTCGGGCACGACGGGCGGTGCGTGCAATACCGTCGAGCTCTGACCAGGGCCGGGACGTTGGCGCGAGCCGATGCCGACTCGAAAGGGCATGTTGAAGAAGCCGTGGAAATCGAAACGCCAGTCCTGCTCGTCCTTCGGACGCTGGCCGAAGGCCGGCGCCATACCGCCGGCGATCACGGTGGTGCTCGGCGTGCCGGGGCTGAGCCCCAGAGACGGGTCCGTGGTGTCCTCGATGTCGTCCGCGAAGGCAGGCTGCGAAAAGGTCGCCGCCAGCAGCAGCGCCGCGCATTGGAGGCTGCGTTTCATCCGAGACCTGCTTTCTCTAATCACGAGTTTTTCCACGGTCGAATGCGACTTCCGGCGGGTATTGGCCATGTTCACCACCACATCCCGAAGGCGACCGACAGCATCTGATTGTCCAGGTTTTCGTGTGCGACCGGGTCGGTGCCCTGCGCCGCAGTGTGTGAGCCATAGAACCAGCGCGCGTACTGGACCGTCACGAGGTCATGACTCGTCCAGTTGCTCTTGAAGTAGAGCTTCGGCGTGATGACCGAAAAGCTCTCGTCCGCGTCCTTGGAATTGGGCCGCACATGGTCGAAGCGCGCGCCGATTCCGAACCAGGACAGCATGCGATAAGTCCACTCGGTGCCGAACTTGTTGCGCGCGCGACCGTCGAAGGCCGCGTCATCGCTCGTGGTCTGGGCATGTTGAACCGCGACCATCGCGATCAGGTCCGGACCTTCACCGTAAAAGGCCAGTGGGTATCGGACCAAGGTCCCGATGCTGAGATTGTACTCGGCGGCGACGACGGCGAGCGTGCCGTTGCCGTGTGAGTTCTGACCCCACCAGTCCTTGAACAGCCGAACGCCAGTGCCGCCGTACGTGTTGAGCCCCGTCAAGAGCGCCGAGTCGCGGCCTCGCAGGTACGCCCCCGCGGCGGCAAAGTAGCCATAACGGCCGCCCAGGATGCGAAAATCCGCGCCCAATTCGGAGATGTGTCCGTCTTTCGGATGGGCCTCGTCGACGCCGATCGTCATGGTGTTGTCGACGGGCAGCGCCGTTCGGTCGTCCATGCTCCAGTTGTAAAAATAGTGGAGCGCGCCTTGCACTTGGATATCGCCTCGGTGCAGAAAACCGATGTGCTCGTGGTGCACCCACGAAGCGGGCCAAGTCTGGTTGGCGAAGCCGGTCGAGTTATTGTTGACGATGCCCTTTGGCGGGCTCGCGATCACGCCGCGCACGCCCTGCTCGACTTGAAGCGTCAAGTGGCTAGTCAGGTCGTATTCGAAATTCGCCGTTTCACCCACGCCAGGAACGTAGCCAATGACGTACGGCGCGTAGGCTCCCACGCCGTATTGCTCCAGCGCCCCGTAGAAGTTGGGCACCGCGCCGACCGTGAACGCGAGCCGCGCATGGTCCAGAGGCGGCACCCGAATGGTCATGTACACGTTGTTCAGCAGGTACTGGCTACCCGGGTTCGTGTAGCTGGCCGCGCGCGAAGGGTCGTAAGTGGCGATGCTCACGTAGCCGGTGACGTAGCGATTTCCGTACTGAAACGTCAGATCCGCCCAGCTGCCAGGCACGGTGTTCGTACCCGTAAATGTGCCGTATTGATCGGCAGTTTGCGGGGGCGAGTGATAACCGCTCGTGTGCTGCTCGGGCGACGCATCATTTTTGCGCTGGCTGAAGCTCGTGCGCAACGCGGCGCTCATGTAGCCCGTGAAGTTGAAGGCCCAGTCACTGGTGGGCGAAGGCGCCGCGAAGGACGGCGTGAACCCGCCCGGAACGCTCCCCACGCGTGGCACCCAGGGCGCGATACCGAGGCCCATGCTCTTTCGGTAGCCGGGGATGTAACCCGGCGGATCGAGCTCGTCCTTAACCCGCGGCTCCGGTGAAGGAGGCAACGGCGTCTTGAGATCCGCGACCGGAGTCGCCGCCGCGCTTGGAGGTACCGCCGCGGTCTTCGTTTCAGGCTCGCTCGGACTTGCGTCAGCTTCGTGCGCGGAGCGTTGTGCTTCGGCCGGCTGCGCATCGTCGTCGATTGTTGGGCTGTCGGGCGCCGCCGGCGGCGCAGCGCCCTGTGCATGAAGGGCGCGCGGCAGCGTCGCCAAGCACGCGCCCATGAGCCACGCGATCTTCACCCGGCACCTCGGCAGACGAATCATTCCGTTCTGCTTCCTTCATGCGCCGCGCTCGGCCCGCCGAGCCGCCCAAAGTGCACACCGCGCAAGGGAGCGGAGAGCAAGCGTGGGAAACGGCCATACCGATGCGCCAAAAGGGCCTTCCGCGCGCCGCGCACCGAGCGCTCGCGCAGCTGAAAGTGGAATTGTACCGGGGGGCTACAGGGCATCATGCACTCGAGCAAACCCGCACAGAGTATGCTTGTTCAAAGATCAGCGATTGCTAATTGTGCTCGCTACGCTGGACGATTTATATCAACGACGCAGGCCGCACGTTGCGCGGAAGAAGCGAACGCAGGGTCACTTCGTCTTTCGATAAAAGGCCACATCGTCCAACCAGACATCCATGTTGCCGCCGGGGAAGGCGAAGATCAGCGTCTCCACCATGCCAAGGTCAATCCCCGAAAACGAATGCTTGTCGATGGAGCCTTGCCGTAAGTCGGCGAATGGCACGAAGTATCGGCGCCAAATCGGATCGAGCAACACGCTGCCAAGGAAACCGTCGTTGCAGCGCTGCATCTTCTCCGGCGGGTCGAGGTCGATGCCGGGCCGATAGCAGTAATTTGCTGCCGGCGTGGTGCTGTCATGAAAGACATACGGCCTCGGAGAGCAACTCATCGTGTTGATGCCTTGGCCGGCGGCAGTCACCGTGCTCCACAAGTTCGCCGCCGCCGCATCGACCGGATTGTAGGTCATGGAGGGGATGGGCGTGTTGCTGTAGTAGTCGCAAGCCGTCTGTCCACAACGGAGTGTCGGATCCCAAGCCGGCCAGGCGTCGAGCTTCGGATCCCAACAGAAGTAACCCTCCGGAATATCCGGCAGCAAGGGCTCCACGGAAGCATCCATTTGCGCCTGCGTTGGGTGCGGATCGGTCGCTTTGGACCAATGCGTGCAGGGCCGTTCGTTCGAGCAACTGCACTTGGTGTAGACACTGCGGCACGCCGCTCGATCGGCAGGGAGCTGCTTGTTGAAGTCGTCGGAGGTCGTGCGGTCCAACAGGCCGGGACGGAAACCTGGACCCGCGAAAGGCCCGCGACGAGCCCAGAAGGTGATCCCCTCCCACGCGCTCAAGTCCGCGCTCATCAAGCCAGGCACGTAGGAATGGTCCTTTGCATAAAAGACGATAGGACGCGCCGGCGGGTCCACCGGAGTGACGACGCCGGCATCGGAGACAGGTTGGCTCAGGTCCGCAAATTTGATGTGCGGCGCCAAGGTGTCGGTGTGGTTGAATAGCGCGGTGCCGAGGCCAGCCCCGAAGTCACTGTAGACGCCCGCTATGTGGAGCACCTGCGTATCGTTGGCGCTGCCGGGTCCGCACGAAGGGGTGCCCCACTTTTGCGTCCACTCCGCCGGGTACGTCGTCGACGGGGGTTCCCAGTCCTTGCTCACCAGGGGGAACACCTCGGAGGTCGAATCGTTGTACGAATAAGTCTTGCTGGCTTTACTGGCCTCGAACGTATCGACGAACGCAAACTCATAGCCGGCGGGCGCGCACTGACTCTCGTCTACCTTTCCCGGACCCGGATCGTTGATTGCAGGGGGCAAACCGGAGCCATCACGTGGGTCGGCCGGCATGATGAAGAATTGGCTGGTGGCCGTTCCTCCCCCCGCCCCAGCGAGGCCGGCGACGAACGGCTCGACCGGCGCCGGAGACGCGTTCGTACCGTTTCCGCAGGCGCCGAGCGCGAAAGAGAGAGCGGCGCTAGCGAGAGCGAAACGAAGCCTAGGCCGCATCGCCAAGCTCATTTAGCCTTGAATGGCGACGGTTTATTGTCGTCGACCACGAACTCTACGTCATCGACCCAAAGCTCGAAGGGCGCGCCCGCGGTGGTCGGCTGAAATTCGAGGGAGATGGCGTCGTTGAATCCGTCCGGCACTTTCTGGGCCCACGCGGCTTGCTTCATCTTGTCGAGCGGCACCACGATTTGCTTCCATTCCTTGGGTCCGCCAAAGGTGTAGCCAAAGTTGCCGTAATCAGTGACCGCTTTGCGCGTGATCACGGCCTTGTAAACGCCGCTGCCCTTGGCCCAAAAGCGAATCCCCTTGACCCCCGTTAGGTCAGTGGGCGCCGCGTTGGGCTCGATGTTGATCGCGAGCGAGGCCCAGGGCCAAAGCTTGTCGACATTTTTTCCCAACTTGCCGCTCAGGTGCGCCGCGGTCTTGTGCGATGCATCTTCGCTGTCCTCAGCGCGGTAGCTGGCTACGGTCCCCAAATTGTTGGTGTCCATTTCTGCGCCCCAAACCCCGCCGTTGACTGGGCCTTTGCCCTCGAAGTCATCGAGCACGATCGCCTTACCGTCGAGCTTCGCCGGCGGCTCATCCGGCGCCTCGAAGGGGTTCGGCTTGTTTGGCGCAAGCACCAGCTGCACGTCATCCACATACAGATCGAAGTCTTTCCCTTCATCGAGCGGCGCGATCTCGATCGATTTCACGTCATTGAAGACGCGCGGTACCGCTTGGGCCCAGCCGGGCTGGGTCAGGCTGTCGATCCGGACATCGATCTCCGTCCAAGTCTTCGGCGCGGTGAACGGCGCCGAAAAATTGCCGTAATCTTTGACTGATTCGCGCGGCATCGCCACGCGATAGTGACCCCCGTCGCCCTTCACCCGAAAGCGCACGACGCGCACGCCGGTGAAGTCTGTGGCCGAGCTGTCCGGCTTCGTAGCGAGCCCGAGGCTCGCCCAGGAGTACGTCTTCCCTTCACTCCGGCCGAGGTGCCCCGTGAGATGCCCTGCCCCGCCCGTAGTGCCGGCCACGCTCGGCTCGATCGCAAATGACGCGATGCTGCCGAGGTTGTTCGAGTCCGCCGAGGCCCACCACCCAACACCGTTCGCCGCCGTCGTGCCTTCGAAGTCGTCCAGCGGATAACCCTTGGCGTGCTTGCTGCTCACGCCGTCGTCGGGCCGCGCGGCCGTGATGCAAGCCGCTACGGGCAGCAAACTCAAGATCAACCAGCCGGTTTTGGCGTGACGCATCGCGAAGTTTCTCCAGCGGGCGCCCAGGCGCTGAAAAGACAGCACCGCGGCGCTCGGAACTGGCCTCAGCATAGAAGATGGCTGAAGCCACCGTGATTACATTTTTCGTCATTCCGGTGGACGTTTTATTCAGGTGACTCCCGCGTCAAAGACGACTTTCCCCCGTTTCTTCGCAGGTTTCGCCTCCAAACCTCGCGCGGCGAGCGCTCGAGCAAGCCACGTTCCCGGTAGAAGAATCGGGTCGGCCGAGTAAGATGACGTTCGAGCCACTTCGGCCACTCGGGCATTCTCGAGCAAGTCAGCGCGGCCGCAAACAGAGCGCGTGAGGAAGACGATTCATGGCAGGTGTGGTCCTGAAGGACGTGGTGAAAGTCTACGAAAACGGCCTCAAGGTCGTGGATCGCTTCAATCTGAACATCGCCGATCGTGAGTTCGTCGTGCTGGTTGGGCCGTCAGGCTGCGGTAAGTCGACGACGTTGCGCATGATCGCCGGCCTCGAAGAGGTCAGCTCGGGGACCATCTCGATCGGCGAGCGTGTCGTGAACGATGTCGCCCCGAAGGACCGCGACATCGCCATGGTGTTTCAGAGCTATGCGCTCTACCCGCACATGACCGTCTACGAGAATATGGCCTTCGCGCTCAAATTGCGGAACGTGCCGAAGCCAGCGATCTTGGAGAAGGTACAGCGCGCCGCCAAGGTTCTGATGATCACGCACTTGCTCGAGCGCAAGCCCAAGGCTCTGTCCGGCGGACAGCGCCAGCGCGTTGCCCTCGGGCGAGCCATCGTGCGCGACCCCAAATGTTTCTTGTTCGATGAGCCTCTGTCGAACTTGGACGCCAAGCTGCGCGTGGAAATGCGCGCAGAAATCAAGCAAATCACCATGAGCCTGAACGCGACGACGGTGTACGTCACGCACGATCAGGAAGAAGCCATGACGCTAGGCGACCGCGTGGTGGTGATGAAAGACGGCATCACGCAGCAAGTGGGCTCCGCGCTCGAAATCTATAATCACCCGGTCAACCGTTTCGTCGCCAGCTTCCTGGGTAGCCCGCCCATGAATTTTTTTACGGGCAAGCTATTAGAGAGCAACGGTCGGCTCTTCTTCGATGAGGGTACGGGCCAGCTTCCGGTCGCGGGCTGGGCCGGCGCAGAGCTCCGCGCCCGGATCGGGCAAGAGGTCGTGATGGGCGTGCGGCCCGAAGCCATGTCGGACAAAACTCACGCGCGGTTTCAGACCGAAGACAATCACCTCGAAATGAAGGTGACTCTCGTGCAGCCCTTGGGCCACAAGATGGACGTGTACCTCGCCACCACGCGTCACCCGCGCTCCGTCGCGCAAGTCGACTCGTACGCCGGCACCCACCCGGGCGAGGTCATGCCAGTTTTTTTCGACATGGAACGCGTGCACTTCTTCGAAGCCGGCGAACACGGGCGCAAGCTGGTACGAAACAGTCACTGAAGCGCGCTCACCCGGTATCTGGCGCGACCGAGACCGCTCGGATGTGGATGTGAGCCAGGTTTTGGTTGGTGAATATCGCCACTTGGCGGAGGCTCGAGGTTTCACGTAGCGTCCGCGAAACCAATGACGGACTCCAATCGACTCGCGATCCTCGTCGGTGGCGGGCCCGCGCCCGGCATCAACAGCGTGATCGGCGCCGCCACCATTCGCGCCTGTCTCTCGGGCATCCACGTGCTCGGCATCGTGGACGGGTTTTCAGGCCTCATGCGGGGCGACACCAGCAAGGTCCGGCCCCTCGACATCGAAGCAGTTTCGAGGATCCACTTTCGCGGGGGCTCCTGCATCGGGACCGCGCGCGCCAACCCAACCAAGGACCCGACGCTACTGGCGGCGACGGTCGACACACTGAAGCGCTTGGGCGTCACCCGGTTGATCACCATCGGCGGCGACGACACGGCATTCTCGGCGGCGCGCTTGGCCGACTCCGCGCAGGGCGCGTTGCAGGTGGTTCACGTGCCCAAGACCATCGACAACGATCTGGATCTACCCGGCTGGATCCCCACGTTCGGTTTTCAGACGGCGCGCCACGTCGGCACGGGGATCGTGCAAGACCTCCTGGTCGACGCGCAGACGACGTCCCGCTGGTACTTCGTCGTCGCGATGGGCCGCAAGGCGGGTCACTTGGCGCTTGGCATCGGCAAGGCTGCGGGAGCCACGCTGACCCTGACTCCGGAGGAGTTTCCAAGCAAGGTGGTGCCGTTGAAGGCGATGGTCGATACGCTCGCGGGCGCCTTCATCAAGCGCTTGGCAGCGGGCCGCCGAGACGGTGTCGCGGTCCTGGCCGAGGGCCTCGTCGAGCGCCTAGACCCAGAGGAGCTCGCCCAATTCGCCGACGTGCAGCGGGACGAGCACGATCACATCCGCCTCGCGGAGGTCGACTTCGGTCGCATGATCAAGGCTCGTGTCAGCGCGCGCTTGGCCGGCTTCGGGATCGAATCCACGATCGTCTCGAAAGACATCGGCTACGAGCTGCGCTGCACCGATCCGATCCCGTTCGACATGGAATACACGCGCGATCTCGGCTATTGCGCCGCCAAGTTTCTGCTCGACGGAGGCTCCGGAGCCATGGTCACGATCCAGCAGGGCAAATTCAAGCCGATTCGGTTCGCGGACATGCTCGACCCGGAAACCGGTCGCACACGGGTCCGCATGGTCGATGTCGACACGGAGTATTACAAGATCGCCCGCCGTTACATGCTGCGCCTACGCAAGGATGACTTCGCAGACGCCGCCGAGGTGCAAAAGTACGCGGACATCGCCAAGACCACACCGGAACAGCTGCGGGCCGACTTCGAATACTTGGTCGCGGACGAACCCCCGCCGCTCGAATTCGACTTTTGAGGAATGAAACGGCGCGCCTGGCGCTTGCACCGGTGCCGCGAGGCGTATGCGAATTTCTGCAAAACTGACGCTGGGCATGATCGCCAGCATCGTGGCAATCCTCGCCATATCCGGCTACCTAACGGTGAACCGTGAAGTGCAGCTGTTCGAGACCGACATGGCGCGCGATCACGAGCTGTTCGCGCAGGCCGTTTCCTCGTCGATGGCGCGCGTCTGGCGGCTAGATGGCCGGGCGCGTGCGCTCGCGCTGCTTCAACAATTCGAGGCCGGAGAGGGCTCGGTGCGCGTGCGCTTCGTCCCGCAGGACGCAAGCCCGGCCGACCCGCGCATCGACCAGAGCGCGTTGGCTCGCGTGCGTCGGGGCGGCCCGTCGCTGCACGACGAGCTAGAAGAGCCCGTTCCGAAACTCTACAGCTACGCCGCGTTACACCTCGGGGAGGAAACTCCGGGCGTGCTCGAGGTGTCGGAATCGCTCGAGCCGCGCGATGCCTACGTGCGCTCGACGGTGTTGCGCGCCGCGGCCACCGCTGGCTGCTTGGCGCTGGTCTGCGCTGCGCTCACGTTCGCCCTGGGCAGCAGCATCGTGGGCAGGCCGGTGCGCGCCCTCGTCGATCAAGCCCGGCGCATCGGCGCGGGAGACTTGGGTATCCGGCTGGACCTTCGGCAGCACGACGAGCTCGCCGAGCTCGGTCGAGAAATGAACGCCATGAGCAGCAAGTTGTCTGATGCCAATAACCGTTTGGTCGCCGAGACGGCGGCGCGTGTGCACGCGCTCGAACAGTTGCGGCACGCAGATCGGCTGGTCACCGTCGGCAAGCTCGCGTCGGGCATCGCGCACGAGCTGGGCACACCCCTGAACGTCGTCTCGGGCCGCGCCAAGATGATCTCGCAGAGCCAGACCTCGGATGAACTCACCCGCAACAACGCGCGGATCGTGATGGAGCAGAGCGGGCGAATGGCGCAGATCATTCGCCAACTTTTGGACTTCGCCCGCGCGGGCAAGCCCAACAAGTCTTCGATCGACCTCCGAAACTTGGCGGCCAGCACGCTGTCGCTGCTCAGACCGATCGCTGAAAAGCGTCGGGTGATGCTCAACTTCGAAGCGCGTGAACCCGTCCCAGAGGTGATCGCCGACACCGCCCAGCTGCAGCAAGTCGTCACGAACTTGGTCGTGAACGCCGTGCAGGCAAGCCCCGAAGGGAGTGCGGTCGAGGTCGGGCTTCGCATGCCCGAGCCGCGCCAACGCGTCGGGAGTGATCATGAGGCCGATTTCGAGCGAGGCTTCGTGTGCATCACTGTGAGCGACAGCGGAGTCGGCATGAACGACGACACCCTCGAGCGCATTTTCGAACCCTTCTTCACGACCAAAGACGTCGGCGAGGGCACGGGCCTCGGTCTTGCCGTAGCCTACGGCATCGTCCAAGAGCACGGCGGCTTCATCACCGTCGAAAGCAAGCTCGCCGAAGGCAGCCGGTTCGAAGTGTACCTGCCGATCCCGGATCACCAATGAAACCCAAAGTATTGATCGTCGATGACGACACGAGCATGTGCGAGTTGCTCGCGGACGGCCTGACGGAACACGGCTACGAGGCCAGCTTTCGCGCCTCGCCCCATCAGGCGCTGGCCGAAATCGCCCGTCACGACTTCGACGTGGTGCTGACCGACATCAACATGCGGGATATGAACGGCCTCGAGCTTTGCCAGAAGGCGACCGAGCTGCATCCGGACTTACCGGTGATCGTCATTACCGCCTTTGGCAGTTTGGAGACGGCGGTGCAGGCCATCCGCGTGGGCGCCTACGACTTCATCACCAAGCCCTTCGATATCGATGTCGTGGCCATTGCCCTGGAACGCGCGGTCAAACACGGCGTCCTGACTCGTGAGGTGCAGCGCCTGCAAAAGGCGGTGGACGAGTCGCGCCGTTTCGACGAGCTGCTCGGCGCGAGCCCGGCCATGAAGAAGGTCTACGACTTACTGGAGCGCGTCGCCGAGTCGGAGTCGACCGTGCTCGTGAGCGGCGAAAGCGGCACGGGCAAAGAATTGGTCGCCCGCGCGCTGCACCGGCGCAGCAAGCGTACCGGCGGATCGTTCGTGGCCATCAACTGTGCCGCGATGCCGGAGCACCTGCTGGAGAGCGAGCTCTTCGGACACACCAAGGGCGCCTTCACCGACGCCCGTACGGCGCGGCCGGGCTTGTTCGTTCAAGCCAAGGGCGGCACGATCTTCCTCGACGAGATCGGAGACATGCCGCTCGGGCTACAGCCGAAGCTACTGCGGGCTTTGCAAGAGCGTACCGTGCGGCCCGTCGGCGGGGACGTGGAAATCCCGATCGACGTGCGCGTGGTAGCCGCCAGCAATCGTGATTTGGAGACCGCGATCGAGGAACGGAAGTTTCGGGAGGACCTGTACTACCGAATCAATGTCATCCACGTCGAGCTGCCGCCGCTCCGCGCTCGCGGCGCGGACGTACTCCTCCTGGCCAACCACTACCTCGAGCATTTTGCCGTGCAATCGCAGAAGAACGTGCAATCCCTCGACCCCGAGGCAGCCGAGAAATTATCGTCTTACGCCTGGCCCGGCAACGTGCGAGAGCTCGCCAACTGCATCGAACGCGCTGTGGCGCTGACCCGTGGTGACGCCGTCGGGGTGGCAGATTTGCCCGATAAGATTCGCAATTATCGCACTTCGCACGTGCTCGTCGCCGCCACCGATCCGACCGAGCTCGTGCCGCTCGAGGAGGTGGAGAAGCGCTACATTCTGCGCGTGTTGGAGGCGGTCGGAGGAAACAAGACCCTCGCCGCGCAGGTGCTCGGGCTCGACCGGAAGACGCTTTATAGGAAGCTCGACCGATACGGGTCCGAGCGCTCACCGAGTTAGCGCGGCGCATTTTGCCCCGCGCGGACGACCGCTCGCGGCGCCGCCGCGGGCTCCCGAAGCACGGCGGAAGCTTTTTGCGAAACGTGGCTAGCCTAGCCTCGGACCGCGAAAGGACGACTCATGAGCACAACGATCGAAGCGCTGGCCACGGGGCCCACGGCGTCATCGAAGGCCCGTTTGTTGCTGGCTGAGGATGACTTCGAGTTGCGCGAGCTCTTGGCCTGCGTGCTGCGCGCAGACGGGCATGAAGTGGTCGAGGCCCGCGACGGCAATGAGCTATGGACCCTGCTCGCCGAACAAGACCTGGCTGGCGATGACGATCCGGCCTTCGCGCTCGTGGTTTCCGACGTTCGTATGCCAGGCCTCACGGCGTTCGACGTGCTGACCAAGCTGCAACGCAGGCTGACCCACACTCCGGTCTTCTTGATCACTGCGTTCGGCGATCAAACCACCCACCTACGGGCGCTCGGCTTGGGCGCGAGTCGTGTCTTCGACAAGCCGTTCGACTGCGACGAGCTGCGGGCCGCCGTTCAAGAAGCGTTGCGTCGTCGAGCCCGACGCGCCTCGTGACCCTCGGGCACGGCTACTCGGACGTCGGCGGTTCCTCGTCGGGCTCGTCCGCCGGGCCTTCTGGATCGGCGGGCCGCGCCGATCCGTAATCCGGCACATCCACCGTCTTACCGGCGGGCTTCTTCTTTGGGAATTTTGCGCGACACACGCGGTGCGCGAGGGCGTCCACCACTGCCGCCGGCAGGGTCGGCGGCGTCGCGAACGGCGGGTGCTGGAAATCGAAGAGGTCGTAAGGCACGGCGGAATTCGCGTCGCGTGCGCTGAGCGCGGGCAAGCCGAACCGGACTTGCACGAGCCGCGTCAACGAGGTGTGACTGTAAATCTGGTGTGACACGTAATGGGCCTTTGCAAACGGCGAAACGGCCAGGAACGGCACGCGCATGCCCAGGCGATCGAAGCGTCCCGCCACGTGTCGCTTCTCGAGCAGGGGCTCGATGGTGTCTGGGGGACAGGCCGCGGGCGGCGGGACGTGGTCGAAGAAGCCGCCCGGCTCGTCGTACATCAAGAACAACGCAGAGTGCGCCCATGCCGGGCTTTTTAGGAGCGCGTCGACCACCCGCGACACGAAGGCCTGGCCGAGCTGAATGTCGGCGGGCGGGTGCTCGTCGGTTGCATCAGGCCCGCCATACGTGGACTCTATCCACACGTACGCCGGTAAGCTGTCGTTCTTGGCGTCTTCGAAGAATGCGGGCAGCGCCTTGAAGTGGTCGCCTTTCTCTTCGTGTAAGTGACGAAATATTTTCTCTTCGAACGTCATTCCGCCTGAGTACACCACCCACTCCACGCCCTTCTGTTGCAGCTGGTGAAACAAGGAAGGCGGATCGACGCCTAGCGGCGGCGCGTTATTGCCGATGTGACCGAACGTCGAAGCGGAGTGGTAAAACATCCGGTTCGGCCAGGTCGGCCCTAAAATCGAAGCGAAGTACCGGTCGCCGACCGCGAACGTATTGGCGAGCGCATAATAGTAGTTGAGGTCGGACGAGTCGTAGTAGCCGAGCGCTCGTTCGCCGCGCGGGTCGCTGGTCGACACGAAGCCATCCATCTTTCCGTCGTCGTACTGCGCGTGGGCCGAGTTCCAGTCGTGGCGCGTGTCCCTGCCGCACAAGGCGGAAGTGTGAAAGGGCTTCACGACCCGACGCCGCTTCGGGTCTGGGTTGTGATAGTCCGCGGGCGCGACGTCCGCGTCGGGTTGACCGAACGCGGCAAGACCTTGGAAATATTGGTCGAACGAGCGATTTTCCTGCATCACCATCACGAAATGGTCGATCGGAATGTGCTCGCCGATCGGCTCGCCAGGCTCCGAGGTTTGTGCGGGCAAAGCGCCGGCTTTGAATTCGCAGGCGTCGCGTCGTGCTTGCGTGGAGCGCGGCGCCAAGCGCGCGCTGGGCACCGTTGCGGAGGGCGGGGCCGGGGCCCAACCATGGGCCGAGAGCATTTCCTTTGTCGTGCTCTGACGGGCAGCGACCGGGCGCCTGCATGCGACGCCGATGCACAGCAAGCAACACAACCAGGGCCAAGGGAAAGATCGAGCCATTCAGACAGCAAATATTGTCTCGGGCCAGCTCGCTAACACGAACGCCTCACCCTACGCCCGCTGCGCTTCGGTGCCTATTATTTGCTCCGTTGGGGGCGGCTGTGTCAGGTTCGGAGCCAAGGAGCTCCCATGAAGACCGTTTTCGCACGTGCCATCGCCGCCCTGAGCCTCGCCGCCCTGAGCCTCGTCTCCCTGCCAGCCTCCGCGCTTGCGGGGTCGAAAGCCAAAGCCAGTCACCATCACACGAGCACGCCGGCAGAAGAGGCCCCCGCTGCGAAAGCTGCCAAGCACCACCACCATGGTCACAAAACGGCGAAGACCAGCACGCCCGAAAAAGCCAACGCCGTCGCCAGCCATCGCTCGCACAAGGACCCGGCCCCCGTCGCCGCCAAATCCGTGCCCGCAGA
>CAXSGJ010000045.1:51431-56820 GCA_964236865.1 uncultured Polyangiaceae bacterium | reverse complement strand
GATCGACGCGATCGACGCGATCGACGCGATCGACGCGAAAACGAGCGATGAATTTGCCATGTCGCAACCGCAGCGGCCACTTGATGGACGAGCGACCCTGTCGATTTCTGTTGACGAGTTTTCGAGCGAGTTTCGCATCGCGGCAACGAACGAAGATATTGCCGTTCGTCGTTACGCGAGATTCGCTCCTGAAGAGCCGCTCGCGAGTCGAACGACGGCAAAGGCATCCCGATCACCGAACGCGCGTTTGTTGGTCAGCTGAGCGTGCTAGCAAGCGTGGCTTTGAGAGCAATCTTTCAAAAAACGATTGAGTGGTTCGCTCGCGTCATATTCCTGCGGCGGTCGCGCGGGAGGTTTACGAGCGCGATAACGGGCAGTGCGAGTTCGTGGCGGGGGATGGGCGGCGCTGTGGCACGCGGCGAGCGTTGGAGCTTGACCATGTGCGGCCATTTGCAGAGGCGGGCGTCTCAACGAGTGAGAATTTGAGGTTGCTCTGCCGAGCGCACAACCAACGTCGGGCGAGCTTGCACTTTGGCGCGGCGCGGATGCGAGCCGTTTCGCCGATGCCAAGAACCGCGCGCTGACCGGCGACGCGGCTTGGTCCCGGGTTTCGCGCGAAGTCGAGCCAGCCGCAACGAAGGCTTCGGAGCGGCCGCGGATTTGGCGGTTCGTGGACCGCGCTCCGGAGGTCGAGTCCGAGAACTTCCACTGAGGTGTGCTTGGACGCCTCGGTAGGGTTCGCCTCAGATGCGGCCGGCGCCGGAGCGAGCCGACGCAGGCGCGGCCGGGACGGAGTCTCGATGCGTTGAACGTGCACTTCGTCCGCCAGTGGACGGCCCCCCGCGCGGCGTAGGCCGCGCTTGCCGGGGGCCCGGCGCGCGGAGCCCGTGAGGGCGAGCACGACGGTCGTGACGTGACGTCACTGGGGCGGGGGGCAACCTAAGCCTGTTCGATAGCGGCCTCGCGCCGGCTGACACCACCCGAGCCCTGTTCGATAGCGGCGTCTGCCGGCTGACACCACTCGAGCCCTGTTCGATCCGGCGTCGGGCCGGCTAACACCGCCGAGCACCGTTGGATGTGGTGTCGGGGCCGGGGGCCGCCCGAGCCCCGTTGGATCCGGCGTCGGACGGCCACGTCCTGAGCATCGCCGTTGGAGCGGAGTGGAGTGCTCCTCCGCTGCGCGGTCGCCTGTGCTTGTCGCGTACTCTCGGATTCTGCGCGCGCCGCTGCTTCATCCGACGCTGCGACGCGCGTGGATTCACCCAAACCGAGTGGCAATGGCGTCGATGACTTCACCGTATTTGGGGGCGAGCATGACGGGGGGGTTGCGCAGGGTGGACTTGACTCCGGCAATGGAGCCCTCGTGGTAACCGACTTTGAATTCTGTAAATTTCAAGCCGTTGGCGGTGGAGACGCAGACGACTTTTTCGTTCTTGGGGATCACGCCGCGCGTCACGAGCTTTTCCAGCACGGCGAGGGCGACGGCGGTGTGCGGGCAGGCGTACATGCCGGTGCGATCGGCGCGCGCCGCCGCTTCGCACAGCTCTTGTTCGCTCGCCTGCTCGACGATGCCGTTCATCTCTTCCAACGCCACCATGGCGCGCGGCGCACTGACCGGGTTGCCAATCTGAATGGCGGTGGCCTGCGTGGGCTTGGCCGTTATGGGCGTGACGTCTCGCTGGCCGGCGGTCCAGGCGCGGTACATGGGGTTGGCGTTCTCCGCCTGCGCTACGACGAGGCGCGGGTAGCGAGAAATGATGCCCAGCTCGCGCATCATTTTGAAACCTGCATACATGGCGGAAGCATTGCCCAAGTTACCACTGGGCAGGATGATCCAATCCGGCACCTGCCAGTCGAACTGCTGGACGATTTCGATGCCGACGGTTTTCTGGCCTTCGAGACGCAGGGGGTTCATGGAGTTGGCCAGGTAGACCAAGCCCTCGGCCGCCAGCTGCTGCACGATTTCCATACAGCCATCGAAATCCGTATCGAGACCAAGCACGAGCGCGCCGTGCGCGACGGGTTGCACGAGCTGCGCGGTAGACACCTTGTTGCGCGGCAACAGCACCACGACGGGCAAGCCTGCCGCCGCGCCGAACGCGGCCAGTGACGCGCTCGTGTCACCAGTCGACGCGCAGGCGATGGCTTTGACTTTGAGGCCTTCTTTGATCGCCTGGCGAACGACGCTGACCAGCACCGTCATGCCCAAGTCTTTGAACGAGCCACTGTGGCTATTGCCGCACAGCTTGACCCACAGATCACTCAGGCCGACTTCGCGGCCGTAGCGTTCGGCCCAAAACAGATTCGTCCCACCCTCGTACATGGATACGATCAATTCGTCCGGAAGCTGCGGCATCACCCATTCGCGCTTGCCCCACACGCCCGAGCCGTACGGCCATTGGTTGTGCCGATAGCGGTCGTCGAACAGCTTCATCCAGGCCGGACCGCTGCGGTCCTTCAGCGCCTCGATATCGTGTACGACTTGCAGCAGTCCGTTGCACTTGGGGCAGCGGTAAATCGGTCGTGTGACCGGCCACGAGCCCTCGCAGCCATTGAAACAGCGGAATTCGGAGGAGTACGGCACGCGCGGACTATAGCCTCAAAACCGCAATCGGCCGGCTCTTTTTCCGCGCCCCGCGGCGCCCTGCATTTGCGCTTTTTCAGCGCACATGGGTCGGGTTCGACGCGCTCGTGCTCGCTTTGCGGACACGCTCACCGGCATGGCCCTTGGTGCGCGGTCGGGCTTGTCGTACTCGGGTTCAGGCATGACGATTGAGAGCTTTGCGTTGATGCTCGACGCCGCGCCGGATGGCACGGACGAACGCCCACGCCGCGTGCTGGCGGGCTTACCACTGGCGCTTCGGTTGGCGCTCGACGCGCAGCACGCCGGCGCGCGCTGCATCGTGGTCGAGAAGGACGCGCAGTTCATCCGTGCCGCCTTGCTCGACCGGCGGCTGCGCATCGCGATCGTCGACCGCACGCCGACGGACGCGCGCCTGCTGCGCGTGCCCGCCCACTTCGTCGTGCATCGCGCGCTGTTCAAAATCATCGCCAATCGCGACGCGCTCGCGGCGCTGCCGCCAAAAGAACGCAATCTCGCCTTGGAGCACGTGCCCTTCGAGGCGCCTTACGCCTTCGAGCCAATCGCCGTGGTCGATGACAGGAGCGCACGCGAGGCCGAGCGGCGCTTGTTCCGAGCCCTTCGCAAGCCTCAAGACGGCTGGACCTCGCGTTACTTGAACCGATATATTTCGCTGTTCATCTCGCGCTGGCTGGTCAAAACACCACTCCAGCCCAACCAGTTGTCCGTCGCGATCTTGGGCGTGGGCTTGGCCGGCGCATGGTTTGCGTCGCGCGGCGGCTACGGCAATTTGCTCTTGGGCGCGGGCCTGTTCCAGGCTCAAAGCGTGCTCGACGGCTGCGACGGCGAGATGAGCCGCGTCAGCCACCGCGGCTCGCGCGCGGGTGAGTGGCTGGACACAATCGGTGACGACTTGACGAATTATGGCTTCTTCGCCGGCTCCGCCGTCGGACTCTATCGCACGAGTCATTTTCCACTCTACCTCGCGGCCGGCGCCGTCACTGTGATTTCGGGCCTGATCGGCAGTGGGCTCGAGTACCGCTACCTGATCAAGATTGGTTCAGGAGATCTGCTGAGATACCCGCTCAGCCAAGGCGAGGGAACGGGTCGCTTGGCATTCCTGCAACCGCTCTTCAAGCGCGACACGTTCGTGTTACTGACGCTGTGCGCAGCGGCAGTGTCGCTGCTAGGCCCCATGCTGTGCGTCTTTGCGGCGGCTGCAGTCGGAATTTTGCTGAGCGTGATCAAGACGGAGCTGCGCCTGAGCCGCGAAGCCCGCGCCGGCGAGCCGCGGTGAACGCGGCCGGCGCGCCGATCGTCCGGCAGCTCGCCGTTTTGCTGCTGCTCGGGGCCTGCACCAAGAAAGCGCCCAAGCCAGTGCGCACCGAGCCCTGGCTGGCGCACCCGCCGGCAAGCGTCGCGGCCCGCGGCCCCGTCGCCACACGCTACGCCATTCGGGGCCCCAGTCGGATTCACTTCGAGCTATCCGGTGAGCGCAGGGCGCTACGCGGCGCATTCGCGGGCGTGACGGGAGAGATTGCCGTGAATTTGCAAGACCTCGCCCAGAGCCGCGGTCAGGTCCAAGTCGACCTGCGATCCATGACGCTCGACAGCGAGGGGAAAGCCGCCGAGCACCTCGAGCTGCTCGAGCGCGCTGAGCGCGCGCTCGGCGACGCCAACGGCGCCAACTTCGAGCTCCGCGCGCTGGAAGACGTCTCGCCGCCGTCACTCGCGCCCGGCGCGAGTGACGGCGGCCCCGTGTCCATACGTCGGGTGCGCGGCGGCGCCGTCGGGAACCTGCTGCTGCACGGCTTTCGCGTCGTACGCCGAGCGCCATTGGAGGCGGAATTTAGCTTCGATGGACGCGAGCAAGCGCCAAGCCAGGTCGTGATCCGGTCGCGCGCGCCGTTCGTAATTCACCTAGAAACACACGGAATTTCCGCAGGGGGTGACACCGCTGGTCCGAACCTGCCGCCGGCACGCGCGCGCGATGCCCGTGTAAGTGTCGAACTCTATGGCACAAAGATCGACTGATCCGGCTCAACCACGAAACCGATGCCGGAGGCGGCCGTACCAGTAGTGCCCGCGCCGATGCGCCGGCATCACCTTACATCGTTCCGATGACGCGCGGCATCTCGCGCTGACCGTCATGTGTTACGCAAGGAGACCATTCATGTCGCAAAAACTCAGCTTTAGCTCAATTGCCGCTACCCTCGCCGTGCTCAGCACCTCCGGCCTCGTTGCGTGTGGCGGGGAAGCCACGCCGCCCGCCGCAAGCCCAGTGGACGCGAAAGAAGTTCCCGCCGCTGCCGCGCCGGAAGTGGCGGGCGACGCGCCCGCCGCCCCCGGGGCCACCATGGGCGAAGCCAAGGGCGCGGACGCTCCCCCGGCTGCCACGCCCCCAGCCGTGTCCCCGGACTCTTCCAAGGCGGCCGCACTGCCCGCCGCCGCGCCCGCCAAGACCGAGATGCCGAAAGCCACCGTCAAGAAGAAGGCCGCTGGCGCGAAAGCGGGTTGCGGCGCCGGGACCTGCGGCTGAGCTTGGGATTTGCCGCGATGAGCACGTTGCCGGAGCGCGCAGCACCGGGGCGCGGCCCGAACCGCGCTCTGAGCGGAGTGGGTCTCGGGCTTCGTTGGGACTTTCTAGAGGAGCTCCTTTCCGGCCCCGCCTGCGACGTCGCCTTCTTCGAAGTGTCGCCCGAAAACTACCTAGGCCGCGGCGGCTATTACCCGAGCGCCCTCGGGCGCATTCAAGAGCATTACCCGATCGTCACGCACGGTCTCACCCTCTCCCTTGGCGCGACGGAC
>CAXSGJ010000045.1:39116-51421 GCA_964236865.1 uncultured Polyangiaceae bacterium | reverse complement strand
AGCCGAACCCCGCCTACCTCGATGCTCTGAAGGCCGAGCTCGACCGGCTCAATCCGCCCTGGCATTCCGACCATCTGTGTTTTTCCAGTGCCGGCGGGCGCGTGCTGCACGAGCTCCTGCCTCTGAAATTCAGTGAGGAGAACGTGCGCCGCGTCGCCGAGCGCGCACGCCGCGTCGAAGGCGTGCTGGAGCGCCCGCTCGCGATTGAAAACATCACTTGGTACGTGCATCCGGGAAAGCCCGAGATGTCGGAGCTACAATTTCTACAGAGCGTGCTCGCGCGCAGCGAGGTCGGCCTTCTGCTGGATGTGAACAACGTGTACGTGAACGCGGTGAACCATGGCTTCGACCCCTATGCATTCATCGCGGGGCTGCCGCTCGACCGTGTCTTGGAAATCCACGTCGCGGGTCACCAAACGCTGGACAGCGGATTAGTGCTCGATACGCACGGCGAAGCCGTCGCCGGCGGCGTGCTGGCCCTCTTGGAGTGGACCATCGAACGAGCAGGTCCCGTGCCGGTGCTGTTAGAGCGCGACCATCAAGTGCCGCCGCTGAGCGAGCTTTTGAAAGAGGTCGCAGTGCTGCGCCAGCTTCAGGCGCGCGCCCTCGGCCGGTACGCGGAGCGACATGCAACGAGCGCTTGAAAGCGCGCTGGCGGAGCTGACGCTCGGCCCTGAGATAGCGGTCGGTGATGCCGGCGCCATCCGTGCCTGGCTCGAGCGGAACCAAGTCGGTGCCGAGGATGCCGAGGCGCTGACCCGCGATTTTCAGCGCCTGCAGGTGTACCGCCGGCTGGTACGCGGGAATTTGCGTGAAGCGCTGCGCGCGACCCTACCGCGCACGTTGGTGCGCCTAGGCGCGGCGTTCGAGCCGCTGTTCGCCGATTTTTTGCGCCTGTCCCCGCCCGATACGCACTACCTGCGGGAGCTCACTCCGCGCTTCCTGGAGCTCGCGTTGCCGCGCTGGGCGACGGACACCGCCGTGCCTGCCTATATCTCCGACCTAGCGCGCCACGAGTCGATGCAGGTGGAGGTCGCGTCGCTTTTGGCCCGCCCCAAGGACCACGTCACCGCGGAACTTGCGATTGACGAAGGCGTAGCGTTCATCGACGCGGTGCGTCTCGTCACATACGCGTGGGCCGTGCATCGCCTACCCGACGATGAGAGCAGCGACGCACTGCCAGAGCCGGGCCCGGTGTCACTGTTGGTGTACCGAAGCCCGGAGCACGATGTGCGTTACTTGGAGCTCGGCCCGTTCGCTGCCGCATTGCTCGCCGGGCTGCTCGTCGAGAGGGCGACCCTTCGGGCTGCTCTCTCGACGGCGGCAGAGCGAGCGCACCTCGAGCTGAACGATGAATTACTCGGCCGGGCCGCGCGTTTACTGGCGGAGCTCGCAGAGCGTGGCGCACTGCTCGGCAAGGCGGGCGCCGCCATCGGCACAGGCCGCAGACACGCCAATTTGGTGCCCAAATTGGGCAACCCTGCCTAGTCTCGCTGGGAGAGCCAACGCCCACCATGAGCATCAAGGACCCCCTCAGCCTCGTCGGCGTCACCATCGCGGAAAAATATCGAATGGAGCGCCTGGTGGGGGAAGGCGGATTCGCGGTCGTGTACCGCGCTCAGCACACGATTTGGAATCAGCCCGTAGCGATCAAGTTTTTCAACGGACTTTCATCGGTGCCCGTCGATCAGCGCGAGTACTTCAGGGATCAATTCATTCAAGAAGGCGCGCTGCTGACCGAGCTCAGCAGTCAGACGGCGAGCATCGTCCAAGCCCGTGACGTGGGCACGTACACCACGGCAGACGGCCAATGGATGCCGTACATGGTGCTAGAGTGGCTGGACGGCTTGGCGCTCGACGAGCTTCTAGAGCGCGAGCGCATCGATGGCGTGGTGCCGTGGACGGTCGAGCAGGTGATCGTGCTCTTGGCGCAAGCTGCCAATGCGCTCGACGTGGCGCACGGACGAGGCATTGCCCACCGCGACATCAAGCCTGCAAATATCTTCGTGCTCGGCGAACAGCCGCGGCTGACGGCCACGCTCAAAGTCTTGGATTTTGGCGTCGCCAAAATGATGAGCGACAACACGCAGCTGAAGGCGGCGATGGCCAAGACGGGCATGAACATCACCTCGTTCACGCCCCAATACGGCGCTCCGGAGCAATTCAGCCGGAGTTACGGCGCCACCGGACCGTGGACGGACGTGTATGCGCTCGCCCTCGTCGCTCTGGAGATGATGCTCGGTAGGGCCGCTCTCGATGGGGAGGACGTGGTGCAGCTCGCGTTTTCGACGGGCAACCCCCAGCGCCGGCCAACCCCCCGTAACCTGGGCGTGGCGGTGTCCGATGCCGTGGAATCCGTCTTTGCCAAAGCCCTGGCGATTTCTCCCGAGGACCGTTACCCGCGAGCGCGGGAGTTCTGGGCGGCCCTCGAACAAGCGCACGGTGGGGGTTACCGCGAGAGTTACTCCCGGCCCTCGGTGCTGGCCACCAACTTCGGGATTGGCGCGACGCACCAAGCGCCGGGCATCGCGAGCGGCGCCCTACCCCACTTACTGAGCACGAGCAGCCCGGCCACGCTGAATGCGGAGGCGAAGCGCGCGAACGGGAAGACCGGCTTGTACTTGGCTGCGGGCGTGGGGATCGCCGCAGTCGCGGCCACTTTTGCCTTGCTCGTGGGCGGCAAGCCTGGAGCTGGCGGCTCGCCCGGCAACGGTCCCACCCGAGCGGCTCTTCCCGCGTCCGCCGCGTCCGCCGCGGCGCTTGGTTCGGCGGCCTCGGCGGCCCTGGAAGCGGCGAAATGCCCGGCGGAAATGGTGCAGATCCCCGCCGGCCAGTTTTTCATGGGGTCGGACTTGAAGGATGCGGCCGACAACGAGAAGCCGTCGCACAACGTGTCGGTCGGTTCGGTGTGCATGGATCTGTACGAGACGACCGCAAAAAAATACAAGCAGTGCTCGGACGAGGGCAAATGCCGCCGTGCGCCCACCGAGGTGGAGTGGCCAAAGATCACCGCAGCAGAGCGGGCCACCTATTCGTCCCTTTGTACCGGCTCTGATCCAGCCATGCTCGACCATCCGATCACGTGCGTGACCTGGGCCATGGCCGACACCTATTGCAAGGCCAACGACAAGCGTTTGCCGACGGAAGCCGAGTGGGAGTTTGCCACTCGCGGTCCGGACGGTCGCATTTACCCTTGGGGGGATGAGTCGCCTACCGCGCAGTACTTGAACGCCTGCGACGAGCGCTGCGTGGCGTGGGGTAAGGCGCATCAGGTCGAGATGAAGGCGCTAGGTAAGGGCGACGACGGGTTCGCCACGACCGCGCCGGTTGGAAAGTACCCTGCCGGACGCTCGCGCTTCGGTCCCTACGACGTAGCGGGCAACGTCTGGGAGTGGGTGGCGGATTGGTATGGCGAGTATCAATCGGAGCCCGCAAAAAGCCCCACCGGCCCAAGCACGGGGGAGCGCAAGGTGATCCGTGGTGGCGCCTGGAACGGCGGCTTCGAAACCTGGCTTCATCCCTCGTTCCGCTACGCGCAGGTCCCGGGTGCGCAAAGCCACGGCATTGGTTTCCGCTGCGTGAAGTCGTTCGCTCAGTAACGCCGGGCGGCCCGGCCAGGGCAGCCAAGCTGTGGCGGGCGTTTTCGCGCTAAAATTTCACAGAGAACGCCGGTGATAGCGGCTCGGCGCGCTTTTCGCCGGGCCCGGCTCTTCTCATTGAGACGAGAACGGGCGATTATGCCAAGCATGGGTTCGGGGCCTCTCGATCACCCGCGCTTACTCGAAATCGAGGACAAGCTCGACCGCGCGGAGATCGATGCAGCACAGCGCTTGCTGGCTGAGTTGGGCGATCTCAACGTTCATCGCACGGCGATCACGTATTTCGCGACGCGGCTCTTGTACCAGCGAGGTCGTCTCGACGTCCCCGGGGTGGTCGAACGACTACGCGAGCTGATGGTGGTGGAGCCCTTGTTCCCGCAAGCGAGCGCGATGCTGGCTGCCGCCGAGCGCGGGACGTTGCGCCCCGAGCGGCTCGGCTTCCAACCGGGCACCCTCGACCCGCAATTGTTCGAGCTCGAACGCGCGTCGGCGCGCCGCTCAACGCCCGGTCAGCCTCCGGACATCGATCCGAGCGCCCCAGCCGTGGAGGTCGGCCTGGATGAGATCGACACCGAGCACGACGAGCTCGGCGGCCCGCCGGAGCCGAGCTCGCGGCGGGACGAACCGACGCTGGAAGTAGAGCCCAAGCGCGGCGCGAGCCTGCCGAAGATCCCGCGGGCGCCGATGCTGCCCCGGTTCACGCCGCCCTCGAACAGCGCGCCAAGCTATGCGCCCGGCGCCGACCACGAGTCGTTGCAATTCGAGCTCGAACTCGAACTTCCGCAGGCACCCCGGGATACCATTCGGCAAAGTGAGCCCGAGCCGCCGCCGTCTTCGACGGACAACGCGCAGAGCACGGCGCCACCGCGCAGCGACCATCTGGATCGGACCGTGCGCGACCACGGGCCCGAGTCGATGTTGGCCCGCGCTCGCTCTCTCTGGGGACAAGGCGTGCGCGATCGCGCCTTGGCCCATGTTCAGCGTTTGGAGGGCGCTCCGCTTCTGGATCCCGAATTGCGCGCGGGCTGCGCGCGATTTCTGATCGAGGCTAGCGAACCGGAGCGCGCCGTGGTCCAGGCGCGCTTCGCGATCCAAGACGACCCGGGCTCGCCGCTGGTGCAGCTCATGCTGACCTGGGCGCTGATCCGCGCGGCACGCCACGCGCCCAATCAGCAAACCATCGACGAGGCGGAGATCGTGCTCGCTCGCCTGAGGGCCAAAGCCGGACCTATCCCCGCGCTCGCTCAGGCCTTACGGGCCTCGATTTTAGCGGAGAAGGGCGATCCCGATCGCGCCATCACCACCGCCAAGCTGGCGCTCAAACTCGATCCCGGAGCGCTCGATGCCGAAGCCGCGATCAGCCTTGCCTCCGCTCGGCTCGGTAAGTTCGTGGATGCACAAGCCGCCTGGGAACGGCTGCACGCGCTCTCGCCGCCCGAGGCCGAGCGCATGTGTGACCGCCTGCAACAGCTTGGCGTGAACCTGCGCGACGTCGAGGCAATACCGTCCCGCGGCACGAGCTCGGCCGTCAGGCTATGGGATAAGCTGGAGATCGAGTTATTCAGTGGCGAGCAGGCCCGCGTGGTCGTCGACTTCGAGCTCAACGCTGCTCGCGAACTGCGCGGGCTGGTCGGCGAGAGCGCGACCGACGCCATCCCGCTCTTGGCGACCATGGCCTCGGGCTTCTTCACCAGCGAGCCGGTTTGGCGGCACTTTGCTCCGTTCGACTTGTCGCTCGCCAGCGTGCCGCGCGTAGAAGCCGTGCTCGATATCATGTACGGCCGCGCGCCCCGCGCGCCGCTCGGCGCCACGTCCTTCCCGGCGCAAGTCATGCTTGCGAGCTATGTCGGGGAATGCCTACGCCAGGGCTATGGCGGCCGGTGGGTGGGCTCACTGGCCAGCCCGGAGGCAGTGTTCGTGGACACAGAGCACACCCGCTTTGCACCCTTTCACGAGCTGCGCCTGCGCCTGGAGCACGGCAAGCGGCTGCTGTTCGAAGGCGCAGAGGGCCAGCGCGCGCGAGTCAGCGGCGCGCCCATCACGATGCCCGTCTCTCCCCCAGCGCCCTGGGATCCTGCGGAGTGGCCAAGCCCCCGCATGCTGCCGCGGCTCGGGCTCGCCTTCTCTCAGTCCGTAGTCCAGCTGTACTGCGCCGAGTTCGGCGGTGGGCCGCTCGATCGCTCCCTCGCGGGGCTGCATTCTCTGGATGCTTACGCCTCGCTCCTGGCGCCCCAGCACGCCCAGCCCTCGCTGAGTGCGCGTTGGGTGAAGCGCGCCGCGGTGTTGATCGGGGCCTATCTCGGCGAGGTCTTGCGTGATGCGACCGGCGCGGCTTGGCGAGACGAGACCGAACCGCCCTCGGGACCAGAGAGCTATACGCTGCTGCTGCCGGATGGCGGCTCGACCTATCCGGTGCTGCAAGCGTTCGATCGCCTGAGCGGCAAAGACACCGCGCCACTCAGCCGTTACGCGACGCGTCTAGTTCGTGAGCTGGGTTGACGCGCGACCAAGAGGGCTCACGCTACGATGGCCTGCGAGCGACGATCGCCAGCCAGGGCTGCTCGCTCGGCGGCTTGTCGGCTGGCCGAAAATAGTGCCGCTCGATCACGAAACCAGCGTCCTCGATCGAGCGTCGCCAACCATCGGTCGTGAGGTACGAACCGTAACGCTCGCCCTGAAAGCCCTCACGGTCGAGATCGAACGACCTCGGGTTGGAACAGAACAGCACCCCGTCCGCTAACAAGCTTGCGTACAGTTGCCCGAGCACGCGCGGCAGGAGCGCGCGGGGTACGTGAAACAACGAGGCATTGGCGAACACGCCGTCGAACCGCCGCTCTCCGAGGTCGAGCTCGAAAAAACTTTGTTCGAGCACCTCACACCCGGAATGCGCCCGCGCCATGCGAGCCAGCTCGGCCGAGCCATCGAGCCCAGTCAGCGAGTGCCCAAGAGCGCTGAGCGCCCGCAGATCCCGGCCCGGCCCGCAGCCGAAATCCAGCAAGCGATAGGGACCCGCGTTGCCCAACGCGCCCAACAATGCCTGGTAATTTTGGCTCACGTCGTGGTCGCGCGTGCCTTCCCAGAACCGTTCGGCGCTGGCGTTGTAGTGGCCCAACGTGCGACGGGCGATCTCGGTCAACTCCAAAGACACATCGCGAGCCATGGGTCGACCCTGCCCTTTCAGGCAGCGGAGGTCACGGACGAAAGAGCGAGCTCGGCGTTCGTTGGACGCGCGGGCGTGAACCTCGCCTTGCGCGCCGCGTTCGCCCGGGGCGCCGCGTGACTTCGCCGGCTGCGCGGTCTGTCGTCGGAGGCACGGGTCCGCAGGACGCAGCGTGTTCGTCCGCGACGCCGAAGGCTCTGACGGGGCCTGACGCGCCCCGCGACCATCCAAACCCCGATCGGATTCAGACACGGCAATCGCGTTCGGTCTTGGCGTCTTAGGCGACGTGAGCGCGAAGCGTCGAACGCGCGCTAGGGACTGATGTAGACGAGCGTGCCGTCGTGCAGGCTCATGGCGCCGTGCCAGGCTTGGGGAACTGGCGGATCGGTCCAATGAAAGAGCCAGCGAGCATCGCTCGGCGACAAATTGACGCAGCCGTGGCTGTGCGGGGTGCCGAACGTGTCGTGCCAGTAGGCTGCGTGGAAGGCAAAGCCTTCGCTGAAATATTGCACGTAGGGGACGTCACGTAGATCGAACTCGTCGCCCACGTCGTCGCTGTCCATGGTCGCGGTGACGTGCTTCGTGTGGATCAAAAATTGGCCGCGCACGGTGGAATGGGTGGTCGTTGGATCGCCCATGCCGTCAGCGCCCGTTGAGACGAGCGTGACGTACACCGGTGTCTCGCCCACGTAGGCAACCATGCTCTGTTTCAAGATCGAAACGTGGATCCAGGTCCGTCCGGGTTTCACCCAGCCTGGGCGCTGGGCGAAGCGATCGATGCGCACCAAGCTCTCGTCTCGCAGCCAATCCCCGGCCGTGGTCTCCAAGTAGTTGAGCCCGGACAGCGTGCGACTCTTGCCGGTGATGGACAGCGCTTCGCGAAAGGCCAACGGCCGGGCGATGGCGAGCCCTGCGGTCGGGCTGCCGGAGTAGAGAAAGCCGTTGTGAGATCGCACGAACACCACCGGCAGCTGCACGGCACCGCCTAATTGGATGCCGTGGAAGTCACTGGCAATGACCGGTTTCATGCGGTCGAGTGGCAAAAGTGACATGTCGGTAGTCAGACCAAAGCGACGCCCGCCCTGATCGTATATCGCCAGCACGGCAAATGAGCTGTCCGGAACGGCGCGGCCGGTGGTGAGCTGATTCACTTCGTGGGCGTAGCCGAAGGGCGTGGGAGCTTGCCCGCCGGCGGCCAGAAAGGGCGGCGTAGGATCGGTCGGCGCATCCCGCCAGGCATAGCGTGCGTTGACCTCTAAGTGCCGTCCTAGTTCGACTTCTTGTTGGGCCTGCTCGAGCTTACTGGGCAGACGCGTGTAGAAGGGCGGCGTCGGATACAGCGAGCGACCATAGCGATAGGGCATCGCCGCACTGCGATCGGGTCGTACGCGGCCGAACTGCGCCACCGCGTGATTGGGGTCGAGGGTCGCCGTCGCGCCAACGCACACATACCCTTCGGGCATGATGCGATAAAAGCCGAGTTTGCAGCCGTCATGACCCGCTGGCTCCGCGTCGCGCCGGACTTGGGCCCCGGCGCGCAGGTAGCCGACTTTGGTCGACTTGAAGCTAGGGCGCTCGTAAATCAGCGTCTCGCGCGCGATCGCCACGAGTAGGCGATCGGGTTCGACGGCGGGCTGATCGTCGCGCACCGAGCTTGGACCAGGTTCTGCGTCGTCTTCGCCTGAGTCCTCGTCGTTTAGGACCGGAACCGGCGGTTCGTGTCGGTCCTCCGGTACCGGCGCGGCCACGATTTCCTGATCCGAAGGGTTCGCAAACGGCGCCGCGGGCGGCCCAACTGCTGGCGGAAGCGGGATGCTGAGCGTGGCGACGGGCGGGGTGAGCTCTCCCGTGCGCTCGGGTGCCGGCCGTGCGAAGTCTCCGGCCGAGCACGAGGAAAACGCGCCCATGCTCACCGCGACGAGAGACAGCAGGCGCACGCTCGGCATCGGCTCCAGCGGTTAGCGGACAGCGCCGGGTTGGGCCAAATTTTTAGAGGTCGGGCACCTTCTTCAGGCCTAGCCCGACGATGAATACCTCCGAGCTTTGTTGGCGCGTGCCCTCGGGGCGGATCACCTGGCAGCGCTCGTAGCGGTCGCCCGTGGCCTTTCGCGCAGTCTGAAAATCCTCACTCATGAAGATCTTGGCCACGAAGTGCGAGCCCGCTTTGCCGAGCGCTTGCGCGACCTGCAGCGCGCGTATGCAGAGCTCAAAGCTGTGTGCTTGGTCGCGCACCTTGTTGCCCGAAGTGTTGGGCGCCATGTCGCTCAGCACCACGTCGTAGGGCGCGTAGTGGGCCAAGGCGTCGTTGGTGAGCTCGAGCGCGTCGCCTTGAACCACCTTCACGTTAGGCGAAAAGGCCTGGCGAATGTCTTGCAGGTCGATCGCCAAGACGCGACCGCTCGGGCCCACCTTTTGGCTCGCGTAGAGCGCCCAGGAGCCGGGCGCGGCGCCCAAATCCAGCACCTTTTGCCCGCCGCGGAAGAGCTTCACGCGCCGGTCGATCTCCTCCAGCTTGAACACGCTGCGCGCAGGAAAGCCCTGCTCCTTTGCCGCCCGGGTGCGGGCGTCCGGCTTCTCGTAGGGGTTGCCTTTGCGCCCACTCATCGCACGCTGATTAGCACGCTCTTGGCTGGGAACGGACCGCTCGGTCCCGGCGGACAATCCAGGGGCGACGGTAGATCTTTCAGCTGCGTGATGTCGCGACCTGCGTCGCGCGCGGCCTCGCGGGCCAGCTTTCGGAACGCGGAGAGCGATGTTTTGCGATGATTGGTCACGGCCAGCACGCGGCCTCCCGGTTCCAAGATCGCAAAGACCAGCGTTAACGCGCGCTGATAACCGTCCGATACGCGGAAGGTTTTGCCCTTGCCGGAGGTCGAGAAGCTCGGCGGATCCAAGATCACGACGCCAAATTTTTCGCCGCGCTTGCCGGCACGTACCAACCATTCCATGGCGTCGGTCTGCACGAAAGAATGCGCCTCGGGATCGAGCCCGTTCAAGCGGAAGTTTTCGCGGCCTCGCGCCAAGGCCGAGCCCGACAAATCCACGCTCGTGACGCGCGCGGCCGACGCCAACGCAGCATGGATGCTGAATGAGCACGTGTACGAAAAAAGATTCAAGACCTGCTGCCCGCCACAGAAGCGCGCCAGGCGCGCGCGATTTTCCCGCTGATCGACGAATAGTCCGCACGACAAGCCTTCGTCGAGCGTGACCCGAAAGCGCGCGCTGCCTTCGTGCACTTCCAACGCTGCCTCGACCGCTCGCCCTACGAGCGGCGCCTTGGGGGCGAGCTCAACGTGCGCTTCGCGTCGCAAGTCGGCGCGCGCACGCTGCTTCAAGTAGACGCCGCGAGCGCCGTGCTCGAGCAGCAGATCGGCCAGCTCCCGCGCGCGGGAGCTGGCTTCCTCGCTCGAAAGCGAGAGCACGCCGTAGTCGCCGTAGCGATCGACGCACACGCCAGGCATGCCGTCACCCCAATCGTTGGCGATCCGAAACGCATCGGTCTCCGCGCAGAGCGGCGCTCGCAGGCAGCCCGCGTCGAGCAAGGCGCGGCGCAAACGCGCCGGATCGCCCAGGCCCGGCGCACGCTGATGGAGCGCGTCGTCGAAGGCTTCGGGCACGGGGGCCACGCAGCGCAGCGCCGGAGTCGTGAACGCCAGATCGCGGGCATGCAGGAAAAGCCGCTCCGCCGGCGGGCCACCGTAGAGCGCGTCGCCGACGATCGGGACCCCGGCGTGGGCCAAGTGCACGCGCAGCTGGTGGGTGCGGCCGGTCTCGGGTCGGAGCTCGAGCAAGGACCGGTCGCCGGCGCGCCGCAGAGTGCGGTAGCGCGTGACGGCGCGTTGTCCGCCACTCGCCACGACGCGCGTTTGGCCCTTGTCGGTGTGTAGGCGTTGCTCGAACACGCCGGACTCGGCCAGCGCGGGCCGTCGCGCTCCGTGGGACACCACGGCCACGTAGGCGCGCTGAACGGCGTGGCCTTCCATCTGCTCGGCGATCCCCGCATTCAGCGCGGCGTCGAGCGTAAAGGCGATCGCGCCGGAGGTGCCGACGTCCAGGCGCTGGTGAACACCCAGGTAATCGCCCGAGCCGCGCTGGCGCATGAGCCACTTCAGCCGAGAAACCAAGTCGGCGGCTCGTTGCTCGTCTCCGCCGTGGACGACGAGGCCCGGCGGCTTGTCGACGATCAACAAGCCGCCCTGGTCGTGCAGGATGCGTTCAGCGCGGAACGCGGGGAACAGCGCTTCGAAAGCCATCGAACACCAGCGCCAGATCTTCGTCTGGGCCGTGGCCCAATCCGAGGTGGAGCCTCCCTGGCGCGAGGCGGGACGAGCGCGAGTTCAGTTCAAGACGCCTTGCCGCCGTGGCGCTTCACTGCGCCGCGCACGAACACGAGGCCGTTGCGCGCGCCGGGGATGCCGCCGTGAATCAGAATCAAGTTCTGCTCCGCGACCACCTTGACGATTTTCTGGTTCAACACGCTGCGCGTCTTGTTGCCGTGTTGTCCCGGCATTTTCATGCCTTTTTTGACGCGACCCGGCGTCATGTTGGTGCCGATCGAGCCGCCGTGACGGCGATATTCGTGGGTACCGTGGGTGCGCACGTTGCCGGCAAAGTGATGGCGGCGCATGACGCCGGTGAAGCCACGGCCCTTGGTGGTGCCTTGCACGTCAACGAACTGGCCGGCTTCGAAGAGCTGATCGACCTTCAAGGCGGCGCCCACTTCCACCGAGGCGGCGAACTCAGCCGCGCAACGCAGCTCTCGCAGGGTGCGGCGCGGCTCGACGCCCGCCTTCTTGAAGGCGCCCGCGAGCGCTTTGCTGGTGTGCTTTTCTTTGCGCTCACCGGAGCCGAGGATGACGGCGTCGTAGCCGTCTTTTTCTTGGGTGCGCTTGCCGACCACGATCACGTTGGATTCCACCACCGTGCATGGGACGACGCTGCCGTCCTCCAAGAAGATTTGGGTCATGCCGAGCTTGCGGCCAATGACGCCAGGAAATTGATTCATAGTAGGGGCCTTCTGGTAAGTGGCGAGGCTGGCATCCGGCTTGGTCGTTGTGGTGACGAGCCGGGCAAGCGTCGCGTTACGGCGGCGAGCACTAGCGCTCGCAAATCAGGCCGGCGGATTAGCCTCCCGAGCGCCCCCCGTCAAGTCGTAGGATGGGCTTACGGCTCGGATTTGCTTGACGGACCGTCGTCGGGGTGCATAATCCCGCGCCCTATCCCGGCGCCTCGCCGGCTTCTTCAGGATCGGTTCAGGTCATTCATGGCAAGCGCGACGCTCTCGATCATCCAAGCCCTCGAATCTGCCCAGCTCCGCAAGGATTTGCCCGAGTTTCGCGTGGGTGACACCGTAGCCGTCCACTACAAGATCGTAGAGGGCGACAAGCTCCGCGTCCAGGTGTTCAAGGGGGTCGTGATCAAGCGCCACCGCGCCGGCCTGCAATCGACCTTCACCGTCCGCAAGGTCAGCTTCAATATCGGGGTGGAGCGTATGTTCCTTCAGAACTCGCCGCGGATCGAGAAGCTGGAGGTCGTATCACGCGGCG
>CAXSGJ010000045.1:9252-39106 GCA_964236865.1 uncultured Polyangiaceae bacterium | reverse complement strand
TTGCGTGACCTGACGGGCAAGGCCGCCCGTATCCAAGACGAAAAAGACCGCTGAGTACGGGTTACTCGGCCCCGTTCCGCACCGAGGCACTGCCCGTCCACGTTCCGGGCGGATCACGAAAGCCGCGACGCTCGCCGACCAGCCAATGGGTCGGCCGACGGTCTGTGGGCGCGCCCGCCGGCCTTGCCTTTAGCTGCGTCAAGCGCAGCAAACCGGGTATGCTGCGCGCGTTACGCCGCGCAAGTCAGCGGCGCATAGCTCGAGCTCGGGAGTTTTCACATGAATGTGTGCACGCGGTGCGGCGCGACGAACCAGCCCGCCAGCAAATTCTGCCTCTCTTGCGGGAACCCATTGGCCGCCGCGGCAGCGCCTCCACCGGCCTATGCTCCGCCGGCCGCGCCCCAGCCCCCAGCCCCCGCACCGCAACCCGCGCCAGCCTGGGGACAGCCGCCCGCTCCGCCTCCGTACGCGCCCCCACCGGCGCCGCCCTGGCCGCCCGCTGGCCCCCCTGGTTACGCAGGCCCCGCCCAGCCGGCTTGGAACGCGCCCCCGCCTCCGGTCGATCCAAGCAGCGTGGCCTCCGCCGCGGACCGAGCGCGCTTCGGCGCGCCGGAGGGCATGAATCCATTCGGTGCCACAGTGGGTCCGGACTTTCCCGGGGCTCAAGCCTACGCTCCCCCGCCCCACGGTGCCTACGGTCCGCCGCCGGCCGCGCCGCCGCAGTATGCGCCGCCACCTGCGCAAGCCTACGCGCCGCCGCCGGCCGCGCCGCCGCAGTATGCGCCGCCACCGGCCCACGCCTACGCGCCTCCGCCCGCCCCGCCGCCGTATGCATCGCCGCCCGCGCAAGCCTACGCGCCGCCGCCCATGGCCCCCGCGCAGTGGGTGCCGCCCACGCCGCCTCCGCCGGCGCAGCCGTCCCACGACCCCTCCGCATTTGCCGCCACCTCTCCGCCACCCACTACAGACGAGCACGATGCGAACGTGCGGCGCAGCAGCCACGCTCCTCCAGCCGTCCCACAGCCTTCGGCGACGCCCGCCCTCGCCGTCGGCCCTGGCCGCGACCCGGAGCTGGTCGAAGCCAATGCCATCCGCACGCTCGCCGGCTTTTTGGTCAGCTTCGATCAGAGCGAGCTCGGCGTCTTTTGGCCACTGTATCAGGGCCAAAATGTTCTCGGCCGCAAAGGCGCCGCACCGGGCCTGGACATCGAGATTGACAGCCCGACCACGTCTTCGCGACACGCCGTGCTGTACGCTGCCGCTCGCCCCGGGCGAATCAAGGTGGAAGATAGCGGCAGCACCAACGGCACGTTCGTGAACGATGCACCGCTCGAGCGCGGCAAGAAGTTCGAGCTGCGCGACAACGACGTGCTCCGCTTCGGCGGCTTCAATGTCACCGTCAAAATCATCTGAGAATCCCGGCGCCTTCGGGCGCTCAGCCCGAACGCTCCGCTCCGCTTCAACGCGTCATTCCGAGCTTAAAGCTCGAGCCTTAGACGACTTCACCTCGCACGCACCTCGAACGGAACAAGCAGTGATGCAGCTCTCAGTCGACCATTCATCCACGCGCCGCGCGCTCGTTGCTCTCGCCAGCCTATGGCTCACCTGGCTCACCGCGTCGGCCGCGCTGGCCTCGCCGGAAGCAAAGATTTTGCGCGTCGACCCGCGCGCCGCGCAGGAAAATGGCAACCCCATTTTGACGAGCGTGATCGAAGTTTCACAGAGCAAGCGGGTGAGCGACGCCACCGCCGCCTGTGGCACAATGACAGGCAACGGCCAGCTCGACTGCATGAGCCAAGCGCTCGAAAAGCCCTTCGCTCTCTACACGCCGTTTCCGTTTCCGTCGGCGAACGCCATCTTCACGGTGACCGTCGACGGCGCGGCCGTGCCCGCAAAGTTCGTGAGCGACGCGGCCTGGGGTGACAGCCTGCAACAGCCCAGCGTGGGCACGGCCTGGTTGATCCTGATCGACGCCGATCGCCGCATGGGCAAAAGCTTCACGGACGCTCGCCAGCTGGCGCAGCAGTTCGTGGCCAGCATGGGCGCCAACGACATCGTCAACGTGATGTTCTTCAACGACCGCCAGATCGTGAAGGATTCGAAGTGGGTGAGCGCCGCACAAAAGGCGCGCGCGACGAGCCTCATCAACGGCACCACTGAAACCTTCGTATCGTCGGGGCGCAATCGCTCGCTCTTGACCCTCATCAAGACCGCCGCGACCGACGGCTTCGGCGCCCTGGGCAATGTGGGCGACGACGTCGCGCTGCCGTTGCATCAGGCCATGATCGTGCTCTCCGACGGGTTTGGCGGCGCCGATCCCTCGACCACCGGTCCCGGCGCGCTGCAGCTCCAGCAGTACCTCACCGGTGGTCGCTTCCCCGAGGAAAACACCGCGCTACCCAAGGCGCCGGTCCCGGTGATCAGCGTTTGGTATCCGCCCGGTGTGGTCGACGAGTTTCGCCAAAACTCGCTCGAGTTCATGCAGAACCTCGCCAACACCGAGATCGGCGGCTTTTTCAGCGTGATGCGCGAGGGCCAAGGCTCGCGCTCGAACGCGATCGTCAGCACGGTCCGGCAGCGCTTCTCGAAGATGCACATCGTGAAGTGGCTCGCGTCGTGCGTGGCGCCCACCGTGACCCAAACATTTGGGCTCGTGTTCAACAACGTGAAGCCGCCGATTTTAGGCGACAACACCTTCAAGGACGTTCCAGTCGGGATCGACCCGACGACTTGGCCACTGAACGTGAACGTCCAGTACACGGAGGACACGGCCAAAGCGCAAGGCGGCGTGTACCCGAACGGCAGCTTCAAGGTCTATGGAGATTTTTGCTGGGGCGGCGAGAAAGAGCGGGCGGAGGTCTACTTCCTGCCTACGGGGCAACCCTTGCCTGCCGCGATGGCCGGCGCGGATATCGAGCAAGCCAAACGCACTCAGCAACAGCTGATTGCCATGGGCATGAAGGGCACCACGGTCGAGGCCAGCGACACCTATGCGCAGTTTACGGCACCGGACAAAGACAAAATTTTGGCCGGCTCGGGCGACCAAGCCGTCGTGCGGCTCGTCATTTACGACAACAAGGCGCACCGCACGAGCGGCGTGACCTCCACCACGATCATCCAGTTGAAGGGCACCACGCAGCCACTCCCGTTACTCATGATTTTGATCGCGCTGCTGGCGCTCGTGGTGATCGCGCTCTTGATCATCGTGATCGTGCGCAGCGGTGGCAAGAAGCGCGGGGGCGGTGGGGGGGGCGGTGCCCCGCCCGCGCCCATCGTTGCGGGCGGCTACGGCGTGCCCCCGGCGCAAGGCTATGGCGCACCGCCCGGCGGCGGCTATGGCCCGCGCGCCCAGGGCAACGGCGTCAGCCCGGAGCTGATGTATGGCGGTAATCCACCCGGTCAGGTGTATGGCGGTCAGGCTCCGGCGCCCCAAGCCCCGCCGCCTAACCCCTACGGTGGCAGCGCATCGAGCGCGCTCTTGCAATGCTCGGCGGGCGTATTCACCGTGCTTCAAGGGCAGGAGATGCGCGCCGGTCGGGACGCCGCCCAGTGCGGCATCGCACTGGCCGAGCCGCGCATCTCGGCCGTGCACGCCACGTTCAAGCTGGAGAGCGGACAGCTCGTGGTGCGCGACGAAAATAGCAACAACGGCACCTTGGTGAACAACAACCGCTTGTCGCCTGGCGTCTGGGCGCCCGTCCCAAACGGTTCGGTCGTGCGGCTCGGCCCGGTCGAGTTCACCGCGCGCGTGCAATAGCGATTGCGGGGCGAAGCACATGATCCCTGGTTTCGGTAAGTCATCGATCGTCATCGGCAGTGCGGCTCACTGTGATATCCGGCTGGGCGCCCCCGGTGTTGCGCCCGAGCACGCGCGCATCGAGCACCGCGGCGGCGGCAGTCTGTCCTTCATCGACAACGGCGTCGGGCCGTCGTTCGCGAACGGCGCGCCGCTCGCCCCCGGTGCAAGCGCGCCCTTCGACTTTCATACCGAATTTGCGGTCGGCCAGGCGCCCGTCCCCCGGGCCCACCCCGCGATCACGCTCATGTTGCTGGAGCGCGGTAAAGCGCCGGTCAGCCCCGGCCAATTGGTGTTCGGGCGCGACCCGGCGCGCTCCAACATCGCCGTCCACCATCCGAACGTCTCCAGCCACCACGCGACCTTTCAGCTCAATCCGCTGACGGTCACCGACCACAACTCGACCAGCGGCACCTGGCTCAATCAACACCGCATCCCGCCCAGCCAAGCGCAGGCGCTCGATCCGCGTGGCTTCGTAGCGCTTGGCCCGGTCGCCGTTCCGATTGATTTGGTTCTGCACTTGGCGGGTCAACTCGGCGCCACCGGCGGGGTGCCATCTCCCGGGACCGCGCTCGCGCCGCAGCAGCCCGCCGATCCGGGGTCCGTCGCCGACCGCGCCTCGAGCCCCACGCCGCGGCCCAAGCACAAAACCGTGATGGGCCAAATTCGCGTGGCCGACTCGAACGGGGGCGCGAAGACCATCGGGCGTACGCCCGAAAACGACATTCAGATTCCGCATCCGCAGGTCTCGAGCCGGCACGCCGTGCTGCATGTGGCCGGCGGACAGCTGTTCATCGAAGACAAGGGCAGCGCCAACGGCACCTACGTGCGCGGCCAACGCATCCCCGCCAATCAGCGCGTGCCCGTTCAAAACGGCGAAAAGGTCCTGATCGGGCCGATGCCGCTCCTGCTCCAGGCCGCTGGCGGGGAAGTGGCCGTCGTAGTCGAGGACGCGGCCCACTGGGAAGGCCGCCCGCTGTACGAGATAGAGGCTTGGGATCTGTTGATGCAGGTCCCCGATCGCGACAACCCGGGCGAGCTGAAGACGCTGCTCGATCACGTCAGCTTCAAGGCTCTGCCCGGGGACTTGATCGCGCTGATGGGCCCGAGCGGCGCGGGCAAAACTACCTTGCTCCTGACCCTGAATGGCTACCTGCCCCCCTCGGCCGGACAGGTGCGTATCAACGGCGAGGACCTGTACGCCATTTACGACGCGCTCCGCGGCTCGATCGGTTACGTCCCTCAGGACGACATCGTCCACCCCGAGCTCACGGTCTGGGAAGCCGTGCGTTACAGCGCAAAGTTTCGCTTACCGCCCGACTATTCGGAAGAGGAGATCGCGCGCCGCGTCGAGATCACGCTCGCTCAGCTAGGGCTCGAGAACGTCGCGCATTTACAGATCGGCAAGCCCGAAAAAAAGGTGCTCTCCGGCGGCCAACGCAAGCGCGTGAACATCGCGATGGAGCTCGTCACCGACCCGGTGATCATGTTTCTGGACGAGCCGACCAGTGGTTTGGCGGCGGACGATACCGCCGCACTCGTGCAGTTGCTGTCGGAGCTCGCCAAACAGACGGGCAAAACGATCATCACGACGATTCATCAGCCGGCTAAAGAAGAGTTTGAAAAGTTCAATCTGGCGCTCATTCTCGGCCCCGGCGGGCTGCTCACATTTTATGGGTCGCCCAAGGACGGTTACCGTTTCTTTGGTTCATGGCTGGAGCGACAAGGCAAGCCGAACAGCGTCGATAATCCGCGCGACATGTTCGACATGCTGAACCTGCGCGAGCGGCCGATCTTCGACGCCATGCGCGCGCAGAACCCGGCCGCGCCGCGCTACGCCGCGCGCGCGCAGGCTGCGCGGGAGTGGAACGCGGAGTACCTCAACCCGCAAAATCCCGTGTTCCAGAAGATGTTCGCCGGCCGGCGCGCCGTCGGCACATCGACGGATCACCACGGCGTTCCGAGCGGCCGTGGCGACACCAGCGGCCAATTTTGGCTGCTTTTCGGGCGCTACGCCAAGATCAAGATGCGAGACGTTGGCGGCACCGCCATCATGCTGCTGCAGGCGCCGATCATCGGCGTGCTGTTGGCGCTGGTGTTTGGCGGCCAAAAAGACGCCATCCCGTATTGGTGCCTAGGCGCCCTGCAGGAGCTGGCGCGTAAATCGGGCGGCGTGGGTGACGGCCTCACCCAGACCCTAAACGGCATGCAAGCCACGCCCGATCACTCGGGCTCGATCTTCTTCGTGGTCGTGGCAGCGGTTTGGTTCGGCACCAGCAACGCCGCCCGCGAAATCGTCAGCGAGCGGGCCATCTATATGCGCGAGCGCATGGTGAACCTCGGCCTGTTCAATTACGTATTCTCCAAGTTCGTGCTGCTCAGCTTGTTCTGCGTCGTGCAGTGCTCCATTTTGCTGGCGATCGTGTTCTTTTCGCTCGGTTATTCCGGCGGCATAGCGGCCTTCGGCGTGTCCCTCCTGACCCTCACCGTGACGGCCATGAACTCGGTGGCCATTGGCTTGTTCTTGAGCACGCTCGTCGGCAGCGGCGAAGCGGCCATGGCGCTCACACCGATTGCACTGATTCCGCAGGTCGTGCTGGGTGGCCTGATGGTGCCCATGACGACCAATTCCATGCTGCAATGGCCGATGTACTTGATGCCGGCGCGTTGGGGCTTTCAAGGTCTGATCGCCCAAGAGCGCTTGGCGATCTTGCAGAACCCGGCCTGGGTCATCGACATCAAGAAGCCAGACCTGACCAGCGTGGAGAACTTCATCACCGCGGGTCGCTTTCGCTGCGCGGAGGCCCAGATCGCGAGCTCGGATTTCATGGGCGCGTGGGGTTTCGGGACCTACAATTTGCCCTGGCTACCGCCGGTCATCTTGTCGGCCATGATGCTCCTGACCTTGGTCGTGATCTTGATCGTGCTGAAGCAGCGCGACGCCATCTGAGGCGCATGCGTTCACCGGGCGCGGCGCGGAGTTCGCTCGCGGTTTCATTGCTGCTTTGTAGTTTGGCTCTCTTGGTTCGTCGGGGCGGCGCCGAGCTCGCCGCCGGCCCCGTCGCCGCTCTCCCGAGCAACGACGCCGGTTCGATTGCGGAGAGCGCGCATCCCGTCCCTGCGCCGGACTTTCGATTGGTGGATGCAACCTGGGATCGGCCTATTCGCGTTCTACCGGCAGCTAGCCCCGGCTCGCGCGCCCTCGTGTATTTGCACGGCTACTGCGGAGACGTGAACGCGGTGGGTGCCTTCGTGCCGGCCGCTGCCGCGCACGGTACCTTGATCGCCCTGCTTGGAGATCAGCCCTGCCCGGGGCGGCCCGGGCGCTTCAAGTGGAGCAACGACATCCGTGGCCTCGACGCGCGCATTCAGCGCGCCATGCGCCGCGTCAATCGAGCGTTTGGTCTGCACCTCGACCCACACGACACTACGCTCTTCGGCTATTCGCAGGGCGCCTCGCGCGCCGAGTCACTCGCGCGCTACTACTCCAGCCGCTATCCGCGGCTGATCCTGGGCGGTCCGCCGCTCCGGCCCAAGCCAGCGCACTTGGCGAGGGTCAAAGTGGTGGCGGTGTTCGGCGGTGAGTTGGAAGACACCCACGACATGCTGGGTGGAGCCGAAGATTTAGTGGCGGCCGGGTTACGCGCGCACTTTTTCTTACTGCCCGGCGTGGACCACGGAGACTTCGGCGGCAAGAACGCGGGCAACCGCGCGCTAGCGGAGATCTTCGATTTTGTCTCGGCCGCGGGAGCTCCGGCTCCGCCTGACGCGCCGCCTTCTGGCCTTCCCGAAGCTCTGCGTCTACCCTAGCCGCGATGAGTATGATCGTGGTCTGTCAGTCCTGCGGCGCTCGCCGGACGTTGCCCACGTCGCTCTATGAAACGCGGGTCGCCGGCCGCATCGTCAACATTCCCTGTAAGAACTGCGGCGAGTCGATCGTGGTCGACGGCACCCTGCCGCCACCGGTCGGCGCAAACCCGACCGAGCTCGTGCCGCTCATTCCGAAGCCTGCGCGGATGCCTGCGCCCGAGCCACAACTACGCCCGCCACTTCCTAGCCCGCCCCGAGAACGACAGATCAGCCATGTCGACGGGCCGATCTCCGAGCGCGGTCCGACTGCGCGCATCGGACGCTACGCGTTGTTCGAACAATTTGCAGCCGGCGGCATGGCCACCGTGCACTTGGGCCGGCTCGACGGCGCGGGCGGGTTCTCGCGCGTCGTCGCCATCAAACGCCTCTTGCCGCACCTGCTGGCTAACGGTGAGTTCACCGAGATGCTCCTGAACGAGGCCCGCCTCGCGGCCCGCGTGCGCCACCCAAACGTAGTGGCGACGCTCGATGTCGTGGCTTCCAAGGGTGACGTACTGCTCGTGCTGGACTACGTCGAAGGCGAGGCCCTGAGCACGCTGTGTCGAGCGCAGGCCAAGGAAAAGCGAGAGTTGATCTCGGTACCGATTGCGGTCGGCATCATGCAAGACATGCTGCACGGTTTGATCGCCATCCACGAAGCGACCGACGAAAAGGGCCGAGCGCTCGACCTCGTGCACCGCGATATCTCGCCGCCCAACGTGCTCGTGGGCGTTGACGGCGTGGCGCGCGTGCTGGACTTCGGTATCGCCAAGGCCCTGCAGCATTTGGACGACTCGGTCACGGGCCGGCGCATGGGCAAGATGGGTTACATGTCGCCCGAGCAGATCCGCGGGGAACGGCTCACGCAACGCTCGGACGTGTTCTCGACCGGCATCGTGTTCTGGGAGCTCCTCGCCATGCGGCGCCTGTTTCCCGCCGATCAACCCGAGGAGCGCATGGAGAGCATTTTGCGCGGCAACTACGCCCGCCCTAGCTCCCTGCGCGACGACGTCACACCCGAGCTCGACGCGGTCGTCATGAAAGCCCTCGAGCTGTCGGCGGATGACCGCTTCGCCACCATCCGTGACTTTTCTGCGGCGCTCGAGCCCGCGGCACGCGCCGCCGCGCGCAGCGAAATCGGCGCGTGGGTGAGCGAGCTCGCGCACAGTGCGCTGGCCGAGCGCACCCGCATGGTGGCGCGTCTGGAAAATTGGGCGGAAGGGCCGCACATTCCGCTCAGCTCGAGCCCCTTCGCTTCCGAGATCCCGCCCCCGGTGTTGCGCCCCGCGAGCGCGCCCCCGGCGCCAGCGGAGAGCGACCAGCTAAATGACGCGCTTCGCGACAACCTCAGCGTCCATGCGCTCGCCCTCGCCGAGGCCAGCCGGAACCGCGTCCTTCGCCCCTCCAATGTGATCTGGATTCTGCTCGCGATTTTGGTCGCCGGGGTAGCCGGCTACGTGGCGCATTGCTGAGGGCGCGGAGCTACCGCTCGGCGCGGTCTCGGGTCATCGCTTGAGCGGCGTCACATGCCGCTGCTCAACCAGGAGCGCGCGCCGCGAGAGCGAACATCCCCTTCGAGCAGGACGCGGACGCGGCGAAGCGCCGCGCGTGGTAGTTCGCCTCGACGAGCAGCCTGCCGCGGGCTTCGGCGCTACGCCAACAAGTCCACCGCGGCGGCCGGCCGCGTGACGCGAGCAACGCCCAGGCGCTCCAGATGCGCCAACACTTGCAGCACGCACGCCTCGTCCCAGGCATCCCCCACGATCTGGAGACCGATCGGCATCCCGTTGCGGTCCTGACCCACGGGCGCAACGCCGGCCGGAACACCGGTGACGTTGGCCAAAAACGCGAAGCGACACATGGCGTCGAGTAAGGGCGGGTCGATGAACCCGTAGCGCGCCTCGTCGTCGCTCACCACCGCCGCGCCCAACGCCGTGGCCGGCAACGCCAGCACGTCCACCTGGCGTAAGACTTTGGCCAGCTCGCGGCGCACGGCCGCGCGAATGCGTTGCGCGTCCACGTAGTCATCAACCCGGAAGGCTTCCAGGCCAGCCAAAAAGAGCTGCATGTCCTGGCCCAGCTCATCCAGGTGCGCGGCCCGGATCTCGGCCATCGCAGTAAAGGCTTCCACGCCGATCGTCAGGTACCCCACCGCCGCAGCGTGGCAAGCCAAGCTCACCTTCACGCCCACGAGCACTGCGCCTGCGCGCTCGAGGGCATCGAGCGCTTCACGTCCCGGACCCGCAACGTCGTCGGGCAGTGAGGCCCAATCGTCCTCGTCGACCCCGATACGTAAGCCGCGCACGCCGCGACCGAGCGCAGTGGTGAACCGCTCGCGCTCTGCGTCGGGCGCGCCGGCGGACGCCGGGTCGCCGGCATCGACGCCGCTGGCGTGCTCGAGGAACAACGCCAAATCATGGCTCGATGTACCAATCGGCCCTAAGTGGACGACGGATGTCGCGCCCGGCAACCCGTGACCCGTCTGCGGCACGCGGCCGTACGTCGGCTTCAACCCGAACACACCGCACAGCGCCGCGGGAATGCGGATCGAGCCGCCGCCGTCACAACCCAAAGAGAGTGGCGTTACGCCAGTTGCGACCGCGACGGCCGAACCGCTGGAGCTACCGCCCGGTAAGCGCCGCGGATCGTGGGGGTTCCGGGGCATGTCGCGGTTCGGGTTGCCGCCCATGGGTGAAAGTCCGAACTCGGTCATCGGCGTCTGCCCGATGACGATTGCCCCCGCAGCCCGTAGACGAGCAACGGCTACGGCGTCCGCGCTCGCCGGGCTGCGGCGTAAACAATTGGAGCCCATGCGAGTGACGAAGCCGCGCGTGTCGACCTCTTCTTTGACGGCGATTGGGATGCCTTCGAGCGCGCTCCGTGCTCCGCCGTCGCTCAGTCGTCGAGCGCTGTCATGCGCGGCTTCGAGCGCTCGCTCGTCGTCGTAGCCGCAGAGCGGACCGAGCGTAGGGGTACGCTGCGCCAAATCGCGTGCATGCGCGAGCGCCCGCGTCACGACCTCGACCGGGCTCGCCCCGCCGCTCCGGTAGCGATCGCCGATGCTCGCCACCGAGCGCGGCCAGCCGCGCTCCGGCGATACACCCAACTCGAGCGACGGGCGAGCATGCTCGGTTCGCGCCCGCAACGGCGCATGCGAAAAGGGCAGCGCCGCGCGCGTGTCGTAGCTCAACGCGCGGAGGGCGTCGATCCCGAGCTGAGCCCGAAACAGCCGCGCCAGCGGCGCACGGGCTGGCGTCTTCCTGACCGCGGTCACGAGCGCGCTGAGCGCGCGGCCGGAAATTCGGCCCAATGGAAGCGTCAACATCGGGCGCCCGTCTAGCACTGCCCGCCGCGAAAGCGTCTTCGAATCGTCGTCGGCTGGGCAACGGTCGCGAACGTTTCGCGCGCATTGCACGAGCCGAGCCCCGGGTCGTTTTCGCGCATTTCATCCTTCAAAAATCGAACCACCGACGTCACCGAGAGAAGCCTTTAAAAGGTGGCCAAGCATTGGTAGTAACGGTGACTGTGTCAAATTCGGCCAAGTACAACATTCCCGTCGACGAGCTAGCGCTCACCTCCAACTCGATTCGCGACAGCTTCGTCAATCACGTGCAGCATTCGCTCGGCAAACACCCGAGCGCCGCCACGAAGCTCGATCATTTCTTGGCGACGGCTCGCTTGGCTCGCGACCGCATGTTCGATCGCTGGACGCGCACCTGGCAAAAGCGCGAGCGCCAGCAGCCGAAGATCGTTTACTACCTATCGCTGGAATTTCTGATCGGCCGCCTGCTGGAGGACGGCTTGTTGAACCTGGGCGTGCTGGAGGAGACGCGCACTGCCCTTGCCGAGCTCGGGATCGATCTGCAGCAAGTGCTCGAGCAGGAGCCAGATGCGGGCTTGGGCAACGGCGGCCTAGGGCGCCTGGCTGCGTGTTTCCTCGACTCCATGGCGACGCTCGGCATCTCCGGCATGGGCTACGGCCTGCGCTACGACTACGGTATCTTCCGGCAAGACATCGTGGGCGGCATGCAGCAAGAGTCACCAGACCAGTGGCTTCAGTACGGCAGCCCGTGGGAGGTCGCACGCCCCGAACGCACGTACAAGGTCCGCTTCGGCGGGCGCGTGATTCAATACACTGGCAGCTCCGGCCGCCTGGTGCACGAGTGGGTGGACACGCACGACGTGCTCGCCATGGCGTACGACGTGCCGGTCCCGGGCTACAAAAACCACGTCGTCAATACGCTGCGCCTGTGGTCGGCCAAAGCCACGCGCGATTTCGACATCGCCTGGTTCAACCGCGGCGACTACATCAAGTCGGTCGAAGAAAAGAGCGCGACCGAGAACATCACTCGCGTGCTGTACCCGAATGATTCGCAGCCCGCCGGCAAGGAGCTCCGCCTGAGCCAGGAATTTTTCCTGGTCTCCGCCACCCTACAAGACGTGCTGAGCCGGCATTTGCGCTACCACACGGACCTCTACAACCTGCACGAACAAGCCATTTTTCAAATGAACGACACGCATCCAGCCCTCGCCGTCGCGGAGCTGATGCGCCTCTTGGTAGACGAGTACGCCATGCCCTGGGACCACGCCTGGGCGCTGGTCAAACGCTGCTGCGCATACACGAACCACACCATTTTGCCGGAAGCGCTCGAGCGCTGGCCAGTGTGGCTGATGGAGAAGCTGCTCCCGCGCCATCTGCAGATCATCTACGACATCAACGCGCTGTTTTTGGCGGAGGTGAAGAAACGCTATCCGGGCGACGACGACCGTCTGAGGCGCATGTCGATCATCGAAGAAGGGGGCGAGAAGCGCGTGCAGATGGCCAACTTGGCCGTCATCGGCAGTACCCGCGTCAATGGCGTTTCCGCCCTTCACTCCCATCTGCTGCGCGAGCACCTGTTTCGCGACTTCTACGAGTTCGACGGTGCGAAATTCTTGAACGAAACCAACGGCGTCACGCCGCGCCGCTGGCTCCTGAAGTGTAATCCCGGCCTGTCGAAGCTCATCACCCACCGCATTGGCCCAGGTTGGGAAATCGATCTCGACCAGCTGCAGCGGCTCACGCCGTACGCCACCGATCCGGAGTTTCAAGCCGAATGGCAGAGCATCAAGCGCCAAAACAAGGAGCGTTTGGCGGGCGCGCTCAAGCGCCGCTTCGAAATCGAACTCGACCCCAGCCACCTGATCGACGCCCAGGTGAAGCGCATTCACGAGTACAAGCGCCAGCTGCTCAACATCTTGAACGTCATTTCCTTGTATTTGACCTACAAAACCAAGCCGCCGTTCGACGTCACGCCCCGCACGTTCCTATTCGCAGGCAAGGCCGCGCCGGGCTACGACATGGCCAAACGCATCATTCATTTGATCAACTCGGTTGCGGCCGTGATCAACAACGACGTGAACGTGCGGCCTTACCTGCGCGTGATCTTCGTTCCGAACTACAGCGTCTCGCTGGCCGAATTGATCGTACCGGCTACGGATGTATCGGAGCAGATTTCGACTGCGGGTACGGAGGCCTCGGGCACCGGCAACATGAAGTTTGCCATGAACGGCGCGCTGACCGTGGGCACACTCGACGGCGCCAACATCGAGATCAAAGACGCAGTCGGGGAAGCCAACATGTTCCTGTTCGGCCTCACTACCGAGCAAGTCGCGTCGACCAAGGCCAAGGGCTACGACCCGATGCAGCTTTATTATAGCGATCCGCTGCTCCGCTCCGCATTGGATGCGATCAGCACCGGCATCTTCTCTCCGGACGACCCAAACCGCTTCAAGCCCATCGTCGATTCACTGCTTCACGACGGGGACACCTACCTCATCTTGGCGGATTTTTTGAGCTACGTTCATTGCCAGCGCAGCGTAGAAGCCGCTTACCACGACACCTCCGGCTGGACGCGCCGCGCCATCCTCAACGTCGCCAACATGGGCGTCTTCTCCAGCGACCGCACCATCCTCAGCTACGCCCGCGACATCTGGGGCGTGTACGTGCCGCCCCCCGGCGCCCCCCGCTCCCAAGTCCCCCCGCCACGGGACATCGCGCCGTTGTCCATCAAACCCTGACCGCAAACCTCGGTGCCGGAACGGGCCGACTTCACAGCGCTTCGAAGAGAGGTTTGGATGGTCGCGCACCACATCGCGACCGTCCAAGCCTTCGGCGTCGCATCGCGACCAAAGCGCGCTGCGCCCAGACCTCAGACGAGCCGTCGGACGTTTCCCTTTGCGCGTGGGGCGCGTGGGCGCGCGTCGCATGGCTGCGTGGGCGCGCGTCGCATGGCTGCGTGGGCGCGCGTCGCATGGGCTTGGGCGGTCGGCTTGGGCGGTCGGCGGTGGCGCGGGGGCGAGCAATTGCGCTGGGCGAGGGCGCTCGGCGAGGGCGTTGGGCGTGGGCGTTGGGCGCGGGCGCAGGGCTCGAGGAAATGGATTTCCGAATCACTCTACAATCTCAAGTCGGCAGTAGGCGGTAGGCGCTGGGCGGAGAGGGCGCGGAGCCGGGCGGTGCGCGACGGGCCCTTAGGCGCACGAGCCGGCGGTATGCGCGGGGCGCGGGGCGCGGGGCGCGGGCGCGTCGACGCGTGAGCGGTAAGCGCCGCGCCGTGGGAGCTGACCGCCAGGGGGCGCTGGGCGCGGAGCCGGGCGGTGCGCGACGGCCGGCGGGCGACGGCGGTGGGCGACTTGCTCGCAGGCGCGTCAGCGGTGAGCGCTGGGCGACTGCACTGGGCGTCGGGCGGTCGGCGTGAGCGATTGCGCTGGGCAGTCGGAGTGGCTGCAGGTATGGGCGATTGCGCTGGGCGGTCGGAGTGAGCGCTGAGCGATGGGCGCTCGGCGGGCCCGTATGCGCGTGAGCGGTGGGCGCTAGGGTGGGCGCTGGGGGGTCGCTGGTGCTGGGCGCTGGGCGCTGGGCGCTGGTCGCTGGTCGCTGGGCGCCCCACGCGACTGGCCCGTAGGCGTGGCTTCCCGTGAGCGTGGGCGTGGGCGTGGGCGCTCGGACGTCGGAGAACGTCGAACGACAAGCTGATGGCAATCGAGCACTCGCACCCTCGGCGCCTGGGTGCACGCGTCAAACCCACTCGCCAACCACCCAACGGCCCGCCACCGTCGAAAGTGGCCGGCTGCTCAACCCCACCCACGCGCGCCCAGCCCGGCTTCCCGGGTCCTCACACCTTGATTACTGCCCTATTCTAAAGTAAGCTCGGAGCGTGATGCTGAAGAAAGTGAGAGCGAGCTCACGGCCGTGCATTCAACTAGGCTTGCCGCTGACACCGCCGGCCACGAAGCAGCGTGGTGGAGTCCGCGCCGGCGCCGGACGAAAGCCTGCGGCAGGTCGCAAGCTCGTGCGCCATCGAGCGCGTGAGGCGCACTCGGCCTCACAACCGCTGCACGTGGTGATGCGCAGCCGGTTTAGACCTTTACGCAGCCAACTCGTATTTCCAACGCTCCGCCACGCCTTTGCGCGTGCAACGCGCGCTCGAAGCGAGTTCCGCATCGTGCAGTTCTCGGTGCAGGGTGACCATTTGCACTTGATCGTTGAAGCGAGCGATAAGCTCGCGCTCTCGCGAGGCGTGCAGGGCCTCGCCATTCGCATCGCGCGCGCCGTCAATCGCCTCACCTCGCGCCGCGGAAAGCTCTGGGCAGATCGCTACTTCTCGCGCCCGCTGACCTCTCCCCGCAGCGTCAAACATGCGCTGAGCTATGTTCTCAACAACTTCCGCAAACACCGCGCCGCGGGCGCCTCTAAGATCGATCCGTACTCGTCCGCGCCCTTCTTCGCCGGCTTCCGCGAGCTCAAGGGCCGCGCCCCGCGCGAGCTCGCGCACGACCCACGCTTGCCGCTCGTTCCGCGCGGCGTCGCACCCCCGAACCCGACTGATCTCGCTCCAATCTCGGCTCCTCGAACCTGGCTTGCGCGTGTTGGATGGCAGCGCGCAGGGACCCTCTCCATCGAAGCCGCGCCACGAACCGCAACATCATTGACAGAGCCGGAAGGCCTGGTTCAAAACAAGGGCATTCCCTAACGCGCTTCTTCCGAGCGGCCGTCAAAAGAATGGGCCCGTAGATACCAGCCTGCGAGGCCTCACGCGCGGGCGAAGCGTTCGGCGTTGCGTCTTGTCGCGCGAGTCTCGGAGGTGGACGAAATCCCGGACGGCCCGCGCGCGGGCGGACGATCTTCGGCAAGTTAAGGCCTCTGTGCCCACGGGCAGGTTGCGCGCTCGGCGACGAAAAATAGAACCTAGCCCTGCACGGCATGGCCGAGCTGCCGCTACGGGCCGCTAAGAAGTGTCAGTGGGCAGGCTCCGCTCATTGGGCCATCAGCTGACAACGTCGCCAGCCTGGCGGGGCCACTGGGTCGTTCGGGTCATGCGGCACGCCGCCAGACGGCAGCCTGTTTGTCGCCAGGGTCATGGGGCCAGTAACCGCCAGACGCGCTTCAGCGCAGGGTTCCGCGTGGTGCGCGCTTCGCCAGACGCGCTTCACCGAATGGTCGGCGTGATGCGCGCTCGTCCGGACGCACTTTAGCGATGGTCGGCGTAGTGCGCCCTCTACAACGCGCTTCAGCGCACGGTCGGGGTGGTGCGCGCTTCAACGTCGCCGAGATGCGCAGCTGGAGCACGTCACTTCGTCGGCCAACGCAAGCGGGCGGTGGTCATGGGGCCCACCCAGGACCGGCGAACTAACCCACGTCGAGACGACCGAAAGCGGAGTCACGGTTCCTTTCGACGACGGCGCGGGACGCGGTTCGGGAGCACCATGAGCTTTCGGAAGTGATCAATGATCGAGATTCGAGAGAAGTGCTTCTTCGCTCGCGGCGCGGCCAGCAGTGCGCACTGTGGCGGGCGAAACCGGCGTCAACCGCAAGACGGTCGACCGTTACTTTACGTACGGCGGCGCGAGCTTGACGTCGCGGTTGTCACAGAGCCGACCGACGAGTCGTCGCTGCCGTTGGCGAGCGCTCCAAGGGACGGCAGTTGCCAACAGCTTCTGATCAGTAGCGCGAGGTTCGAAAATTTCGACCGCGCGTCAAGCACTGGCTAAGTCGGAGGCACCTACACACCTCGTCGGCTGGTACGCATCCACGATGCTTGGCTCGAAAAGCGCTTCCGGACCGAGTGGAAGTGGACGGACATGAAGCTGACCGGCATGGTACGAGCTCTGCCGTACCAAGTCCGATCCGCTCGGGCCAACGCTTCAGAAGTCGTTTCTGGGGCACGTCCGGTCCGAGCGCGGGCTTCGAGTAAGAGCCACGGGCCGCGACAACTCAACCCAACTCGCTCAGAACGCCAGGTCGAACGCGACGTCACCGGTGACGCCCGTCTGATAGGCCGACACCCGCCGTTCGAAAAAATTCGTCACTTCCTGGACGTCTTGTAGGGCCATGAACGCGAACGGGTTCTTCGTGCCGTATTGCTTGTCGAAGCCCAGCGTCACGAGCCGTTGATCGGCACAGTATTGCAGGTACTGGGTCACGTCACCCACGGATAGCCCGGCGATTCCCCCGCCCAGCAGGTCTTCGGCGAATTGTACTTCACAGGCGATGGCGTCGCTCAGCATGGCCGACACATCGGCGCGAAATTCTGCGTCGACGAGCTCCGGCTCTTCGTCTCGCACCGTGCGCACGACCTCGAAGGCGAAGGCCATGTGCGCGCTCTCATCACGAAAAACCCAGTTCGTGCCCGCGGCAAGACCATGAAGCAGCCCGCGCGAACGCAGGAAGTACACGTACGCGAACGCGCCGAAGAAGAACAAACCCTCGATGCAGGCCGCGAAGCAAATCAAGTTCAGCAAAAAACGGCGGCGGTCTGCGATAGTCTCGAGCCTTCCCACTTCCTCCACTGAATTCAGGTACTTATTGCAGAATTCGGCCTTGCGCCGGATCGAGGGAATGTTTTCCACCGCGTCGAAGGCGCGCGCGCGGTCCTCCGCGTCGGGCACGTAGGTATCGAGCAGCGTGAGGTAAAACTGAACGTGCAGCGCCTCCTCGTACAGCTGGCGCGATAAGTACATGCGCGCTTCTGGCGCGTTGATGTGCTTATACAGATTCAGCACCAAGTTATTTGCTACGATCGAATCGCCGGTGGCAAAGAACGCGACCAAACGCTGAACCAGGTGCCGCTCGGGCTCGCCCATGCGCTGGGTCAAGTCGCCCACGTCGGTCGAAAAGTCGACCTCCTCGACCGACCAAGTGTTCTTGATTGCCGAGCGGTACATGTCGAAGAACGTCGGGTAAGCCATGGGCCGCAGGGTTAGGCACAGCCCCGGGTCCAGGATCCTCGACGGCCGAGTCGCGCCGCTCACTGGCACGCCTCGCAGCTTTCCGGATTTTCCAGCGAGCAGGCCACCGCCGCCGCGTCGTCAGAAGGACCCACGGCGGGCGGCACCGGCGTGTAGCCGTGCACCGCGTGGGGGTCTGCCTCACTACGCGCTTTTGGCGGCGCTTCCACCGTCGTCTTCGCGATTCGCGTCGCCGGCCGCGAACGCAGGTAATACGTGGTTTTCAAGCCCTTCTTCCAGGCATAAAAATACATACTGGAGAGCTGCCCGATGTTCGGGTTCTCGATGAACAGGTTCAAAGATTGGCTTTGATCGATGAACGCGCCGCGCTCGGCGGCCATATCGATCAGCGAGCGCATCGGCACCTCCCAGGCCGTGCGATACACCGCGCGCACGCTCTCCGGCAGCTCTTCGATACCCTGCACCGAGCCCTCTGCCACTTTGAGGCGTGACCGTAACTGCTCGTTCCACAGCCCGCGCGCCTTGAGCTCGCCCACCAGGTAGCGGTTCAGCTGCAAGAAGTCACCCGACAAGGTCTCTCGCTTGAACAAATTCGAGACCTGCGGCTCGATGCACTCATAGCAACCGGCGATGGAAGCGATGGTAGCGGTCGGCGCGATGGCCACCAAGAGCGAATTCCGGAGGCCGTGCGCGCGCACTTTGTCGCGCATCGTGAGCCAGCGTTCGCTCGTGGGCACCGGAACGTCCCAGGCGTCGAATTGCAGCTCGCCGCGCGCCGCGCGGGTCTCAGCGAACGCCTCATGGGGGCCGTTCGCGATCGCGAGCTCGAGCGACGCGGACAGCGCGTGAAAGTAAACATCCTCGGCGATTCGCCGCGATAGCTCGCGTGCTTCTGGCGCGTCGAAGGCAACCTTGAGTTGGAAAAAGACGTCTTGTAGACCCATGACGCCGAGACCCACCGGCCGCCAACGAAGGTTCGAGGCGCGCGCCTCGGGCACCGGGTAAAAGTTCAGATCGATTACGCGATCGAGCTGAGGAATTGCCGTGCGCACGGTGCGCCCGAGCTTTTCGAAGTCGAAGGCGAGCGAGCCATCGGGCTGGGCGCTCACGTGCCGGCCGAGATTGATCGACCCGAGGTTGCAGACCGCCGTCTCCCCCGCCGATGTCACCTCCAGGATCTCAGTGCACAGGTTAGAGAGGTGCACTGCGCGCCCGGGTAGGGCGGTCTGATTGCACGCGCGGTTCGACTTGTCCTTGAAGGTCATCCAGCCGTTACCGGTTTGGGCCAAAGTGCGCATCATGCGCGCGTACAAGTCGCGGGCCTTGACCGTCTTGACGGCCAGCCCGGCCCGCTCCGCTGCCTCGTAGGCTTGGTCGAACTCGGCGCCGTACAAGTCGGGCAAGCTCGGGACTGCTTTGGGATCGAATAGGCTAAATTCCGCGTCCGCCTCGACGCGACGCATGAACAAATCGCTGACCCAGTTGGCGAGGTTCAAGTTGTGGGTGCGGCTGGCCTCTTCACCGGTGTTGTCGCGAAGCTCCAAAAAGGCCTCGATGTCCGCGTGCCAGCTCTCCAAATATACCGCGCAAGCACCCTTGCGCTTACCGCCTTGATTCACGGCGGACACGGACGCATCGAGCGTCTTGAGCCAAGGAACGATGCCGTTCGATTTTCCGTTCGTGCTTTCGATCAAAGATCCGCGCGAACGCACGCGATGATAGGCGAGCCCGATGCCGCCGGAAAACTTCGACAGCAGGGCGATGTCCGTGTAGCTCTTGTAGATTTTTTCCAGGTGATCATCGGGCGAATCGAGAAGGAAACAGCTCGAGAGCTGCTCGTGCATCATGCCCGAATTGAACAGAGTCGGTGAGCTTGGCAGATACTCGAGCGTCGAGAACAGGCGGTACAGCTCGAGCGTGTCGCTCACGTTCTCCGACAATGCACTGGCGATGCGCATGAAGAACTGTTGCGGCGTCTCGATTACTAGCCGCGTCTTCGGGTGCTTGAGCAGGTAACGGTCGTACAGCGTACGAAGGCCGAAGTACTCGAACTCCCGGTCCCGCTCGGGCGCGATTGAATCGTTCAGCTTTCGCGCATTTTTTGCCGCAAAGTTCGCCAAGCGCGGATTCACCAGCCCAAGTTCGTGGGCCTGTGAGACGGCTTGCGAAAAGGCGTGAATCTCTTGGCCGCGGACTTCTTTTTCGATGTATCCGGAGAGCAGGCGGGCCGCAAGCTTTGCATACTGCGGTTCTTCGACGATCAAGCCGGCGGCCGTTTGAATCGAGAGTTGATCGAGCTCGCGCGTCGACGCGCCGTCGTAGAGCCCGCTGATAGTCTTCGTGGCGACGCGTAGCGCGTCCACGTCCGGTAGGCCCGCGCAGCAGCGGTTGACCGCGCGCACGATCTTGTTGACGTTCACCGGTTCGGTGCCGCCGTTGCGCTTCTGCACGCGCATCGTGGTCTGCGGATAGGAAGCGTCTGGGTCAGACTTTTGGGGCGCGAACGAAGACACGCCGTACGCGGAAATGATGGATGAGCTCAACATGGTTACTCCGTCCTCGGGAGCAGGGTCGACCCGCTCCGAAACCGAGAGACGCGAAGGAAGGGGCACGGCGTCCGCGCCACGGCATGACCGCACGCGCGAGTCGACCGAGCCGCCTCCCGCGAGGCCCTCGAGGTCAACCGATGCCAGATGACTCCCAGCACCGGGCGTTGGCAGGTCTTCGGGCTCACGAGCATTCCGAGCGAACCCGGCTTCCTACTGTCCGCTGCTTCCCAGCCAGCCGCGCCGGCCTGAGAGGCCGGAGCGGGCGGCCAGTGCCACCGTGGAGGTCGTTCTCGTCTACCGCTGCGGGGCAGCCCCGGCTTTGAACCGGGTTCCCATTCTCAGCCTGTACGAATGCACAGGCACCAACACATGGACGGATATATTGGGGTCCACCGGTCCGGTCAACACAATATGTTGGGGTAAGCCAAAAATTTCCCTAACCGCGCGAAGCCGTTCGGGATTCATCTGTGCACTGGTCAGCCGACCAATACCTCCCCCCTGAGCAGTACACCGCCCTCGGCCTCAGCGTGCGATCGAGCGCTGCGTTTCCCCCCGTTTGCTTCGCTCGCAGGCGGGGCGCACGCTGCCATGGATGGACGCCGCGCGCATGTCCTGCGTCTTTAACCCTGAGGATCTGGAGGAATTCGATGTCCCTGCTCGACTCGTTGAAGAAGTACACGACCGTGGTCTCCGACACCGGCGACATCGAGATGGTCGGCAAGCTCAAGCCACAAGACGCGACCACCAATCCATCTTTGCTGCTGAAGTCCGCCCAGCAGGCTCAGTACAAACACCTAGTGGAGGAGGCGCTCGACTACTCGAAGAAGCAACCGGGAGACCACGCCTCCCAAACCATGGCGTTCATGGACAAGCTGTTCGTGAACTTTGGCTGTGAGATCTTGAAGCTCATTCCAGGACGCGTTTCCACCGAGGTCGACGCGAGCTTCAGCTTCGACACGAGCGGCAGCATCGACAAGGCACGCACGTTCATCAAGCTCTACGAGGCGGCCGGGGTCGACCGCGAGCGGGTGCTGGTGAAGCTTGGCTCGACCTGGGAGGGCATCAAGGCGGCAGAACAGCTGGAAAAGGAAGGGATTCACACCAACCTGACGTTGCTCTTCAGCTTCGCGCAAGCCGTTGCCTGTGCTGAGGCGAAGGTGACTCTGATCTCCCCGTTCGTGGGCCGTATCTACGATTGGTACAAGAAGTCCAAGGGTGTTGCCGACATTCCGCGCAACGAGGACCCTGGAGTTGCCAGCGTGACCAAGATCTACAACCATTACAAGAAGAACGGCTACAAGACGCTGGTCATGGGCGCGAGCTTTCGCAAAGCCGATCAGATCGTCGATCTGGCTGGTTGCGACTTGCTCACGATCAGCCCCGAGCTCCTGACGGAGCTCGCCTCCAAAGACGGAGAGCTCGAGCCCAAGCTCAGCGCGAAGGGCGCGGCCGCAAGCGATTCGCCGCTTGCACACCTCGACGAGAAGACCTTTCGCTTCGAGCACAATCAAGACCAGATGGCCGTCGAGAAGCTCAGTGACGGCATCCGCGGGTTCTACGCCGACGCGCGCAAGCTAGAGAAATACGCGGCGACGCTGGTGGCGAAAGACAGCGCCGCGTGAGTGCGCGCGCGGCTTGCTAGAAGCGGCTGGGCTGTCATTTTTTAGTTACTCCGTAAAGAAGACCCGGGCACAGAATCAGTGCCCGGGTCTTGGCGTTGATGGGTCTAATCTTCGTGCGCGCGTCGCAAACGCGCTGCCAAAGTGATCGACCGCGGCCTGCTGCGGTCCTGCCGAAACGGAAGATAGCCCATGCTGGTCGAGACGCTTTCCGCCGAGCTCGAGCGCTTGTTCGAGGTGCCAGACCTCAGCCGGCTCAGCCGCGACGCGCTGGGCTTCGAGCCCGATGCGGCCGATGACTCACCGACCCGCGCTTTTTTCGCGCGACGGCTCGCGCAGCAAGCCGTCGCGTCGGAGGCGGTCGACGCGCTACTCGATGCCATCGCGCTCGAGCGTCACGGGCTGCCAAGCTCGCTCGAAACGGTGCGCGGTCAGATCGAGACCGGGGAAGTGCTGGCACCCGGCGGCGCGCTGGGCGACTACGTAGTGACGACGCTGCTGGGGCTCGGGCCCTGGGCAACCGTGTACGACGCTCGACGCGGCGGGCACGGCTACCGCGTGAAGGTGTTACATCCACGGGTTGCTGCGCGCCGCTCGGACACTCAGCGCTACCTGACTGCTTCGCGGTTGGCCGGGCAAGTGACGCACTCCGGTCTGCCGCACGGAGTGCGCGCGGGTGCTCTGGATGGCGCGCGGTCATTCGTCGGCGTTGTGCACCGTGGTGCGGACGGCCAAACCGTCAAGGATGCGATTGCGCAGCGCGGGGCGCGGCATTTCAACGAAATCTTGCCGCTTTTATGGGCCGTCGTGGAAGCGCTCGGGCCGCTCCACGCGGCCGGCTTGGCCCACGGGTCGCTACACGCCGGCAACGTGCTGGTCACCGATCCCAGTCCCACTGCGCCCAAGGTGATACTGCTCGATGCCGGTTCGCATTATTTGCGGCCGGCGCTGACCCTCGGCCAGATTGGCGACACGCCGAGCTTTCTACTCGCCAGTTCTCCGGAGCAACTCCGCGGTCAGCCGCCCAGCTCCCAGAGCGATATCTACTCGCTCGGCGTGTTGATGTATCAATTGCTGAGTGGCAAGCCCCCGTTCGCCGGGCCGCACGCCGTCGACGCGTTGCTCGGCCACCTCACGCAGACCGCAGACCCGCTATCTTTCGTCGCCGCGGGCAATGGCGCGACGCCAGCGGTGGAGGCCTTCCTTCGCACTTTGCTAGAAAAGAATCGCGAGCAGCGTCCGCGTGACGCGGCTGAGGCGCTCGAAGGTTTACGGCGCATCTGGCGCGCGTCCACGCGTCCACCCACTTGGGTCACGGACGAGCGCCTGCCCGAGATGTTCGAAGCGTTGGCGCTGAACCCCAGCGACGAACACGCAGCAACCGCCCTGGAGTCCAGCGTAGACCTGGGCGCCGATCCCGCGCGGCTGGCCGACGGCTTCTACGAAATCGCCAAGAGCCTGCAGGGACGCGCCGAGCCGAGCCTGGAAAAGGCTAGGAAGAGGCACTTGGCGCGCGCGGCGCGTCTGTATGAGGCGGCGGCCCAGAACGACCGCGCCGAAGAAGTTTACTCGGGCTTGGTCGAGCTCGATCCCGGCGACCGCAGCGCTGCGCAGGCGCTATTGCGTATCAAGAAAACGCTCGGCAAGTACGAAGAGTTGATCGAGTCGCTGCTGGAGCGGAGCGAGCGAAGCTCCGATGCGTGCGAGCGATCGGAGCACTGGGCCGAGATCGGAGAACTCTACGAAAACGACGTGAAAGACCGCGACCAAGCGCTGGTCGCCTACGCGCAAGCATTCTGTGAAGATCCGCTGAGCGATGCGCGCGTGGCCGCCGTGGAGCGTCTGGCAAGCAACCGTTACCCCGCTTGGCAAGAGGTGCTCGGTCGCGCCAGGGAGGCGCTCGAGGACGAGATCGGAGCCGCCGAGCGCCTCGCGCTCCTGTTTCACACGAGCCGCTGGTATGTAGAAAAAGTCATCCGGCCGGACCTGGCGTTGCCCTGCCTGACGGAGCTTTTGGCTGCCGAACCAAACCACGATCGCGCGCTGCTGTTGCTCTCACAAATTTACAAAAAGGCCCAACAATGGCCGGAGTATGGGCAAATTTTATTGCGCCGAGCGGACGTCGCCGCACCCAACGCGGCCCGTGACCTACGCGCAGACGCGGCTGAGGTGTTCGCTTCCTGGCTGTCCAACGCGGCTGCGGCCCGTGAGCTGTACCGGGTAGTGCTCGAAGAAGATCCTGCGCACGCGCGGGCCAGCGCCGGCCTGACCGCGCTGCTGGAAGCCGGGGGGGACGCCGCCGGGGCCCTCGCAGTGCGTCAGGCGCGCGCCAAGACGCTGCGCGGCGACGAACGGCACCAGGCCCTGTGCGAAGTGGCGGAACGCTACGACGTCGACCTCGACCGGCTCGACGCGGCGGAAAAGACCTACCGCGAAGTACTGACGGAAAACCCTCGGTGCATGGACGCGCTCCGCGGTCTCGACCGGATGCTGACGCGCGCGGCTCGATTCCGTGAGCTTTTGGACGTGCTCCGCGCCCAAGTCGAGTTGGCCGTCACGGCCCGCCAAAAAATCACGCTCTACGAACGCATGGCAGGGATTTATGACGAGGAATACCTGGACCACGAGCGCGCGGCGGAAGCGCTCGTGGTCGTGCTGGAGCTCGACCCCGAGCATGAAGCTGCAACTGATGAGCTTGCGCGCCACCTGCGATCGCTCGAGCGCTATGGGGACCTGGCCGCGCTCTATCAGCGCAAGGCGCAAAGCGGGCCGATCGAGCGTCAGGTGCAAACCGGCTTGCTCTTGGGAAGGGTCCTGTCTGAGCACCTGAAGCAACCGGACCGGGCGATCGCCGCCTACGAACGCGTGCTGGAGCTCGTGCCGAGTCACCCGGGCGCGCTCGATGCGCTAGCCACGCTGCGAGCGGGCGTGGGCGACGCCCGAAGCGCGCTCGCAGCGATCGACGAGCTGGTTGAAAAGGCGAAGTCGCCGGACGCCAAGGCCGAACTCGAGCTGCGCGCCGCTCAAGTGCTGGAGGGTCGCGGAGATGCGAGCGGGGCGCTGCGGCGCTACAAGGTGGCGGCCGATCTCAGACCGGATGACCCCGCCATGCGTCGGCGTCTGGTCACAAAAAATATAGAGCTCGGCAATCACGCTGCCGCCGTGGAGTTGCTCGAGGAAGAAATCCAGGTCGCAGGCAGCGAGCGCGAACGCGCCCGGCTCGCCGGCGAAATGGCCGCGATTTGCCTGAAGTACCTCCAGGACGCGGGGCGCGCGGCCGCCATGGCCCAACTCGCGTTGCACATCGACCCCGCGAACGCGGCAGCCTTGCGGGTGATGGGACGCACGGCGTATGCCGAAAAGCGTTACGCCGAAGCCGCCAAGCGGCTGGAGCCGGTGCTGTCACAGCTAGACGACGCCGACATGGAAGATGCCCGCGAGATTGCGTTCCTGTACGTCGATGCACTGTCTCGGAGCGGGGCGTCGGACAAGGCACTGTCGCAGGTGGCCAGCTTGATGAAGTGGTTCGCGGACGACGCCGTGGCTCTGCTGCGGCTAGCTGAAGTCGCAAGCCAGCACGGCAGCGCGGAACAAACCCTATGGCTCACCGAGGCGCTGCTCGGCGACATGCGCTCGTTGCTCTCGCCCACCGAAGAGGCCGAAGCCGAGTTCCGAAGTGGAGAGGCGAACGTGAAGCTCGGCCGGCGGAGCGAAGCGCGCTCTGCATTCGAGCGTGCGCACGAGCTCGATCCCAAGGCGGCGGCGCCGCTCCGCGCCTTGGCCCGCGTGCATGGCGCCGCGGGCGAGCCCCGCCAGATGATGGACGTGATGTACCGCGAGCTGGCAACCGCAGATGGCGAGCGGAAGCTCGAGCTACTGCTGGAAATCGGCGACGTCGCCGCCACTCAGCGGTCCGACTCGGAGTACGCTGCCAAGAGCTACCTGCTCGCGCTCAGCGAGCGCCCGAACGACCGCACCATCCTGAGCAAGCTGATGCAGCTGTATGGTGCCGGTAAGGACTGGCCGCAACTGATTCAGGTCATCACGCGGCTCGCGGATGTGGTCGAAGAGCCCAAGCACAAGGCCAAGTACCTGCACACCGCGTCGATGATCGCTTCACGCGAGCTAACCGATCTAAACCTTGCCTCGAAGCTCCTTGGCCGAGCCTTAGAGCACGATCCGGATTCGGCGCCGGTGATCGATGAAGCGCTGTCGATTCGCCGCGCCTTATCGGACTACGACGGCGTGAAGAGCGTACTGAAGTTGCAGATCGGGCAGGCCCAGCGAACTGGAGACACAGAACGCTTGCTCGATGCCTTGAGTCAGCTCGCGGAAGTGTACGAACGCTTCCTTGGGCGGAGGGATCAGGCCGTCGCTGTTTATGAGTCTGCGCTGGAAGTCGAGCCGGACAACGCGCGCTTTCAGGAAAAGCTGGCGAGACTGTACGCTGAAGAGCCCGTCTTTTACTTCGATAAGGCCCTAGTGACCTTGGACAGATGGGTCGAGCGCGACCCGTACCAGCCCGCGCCGTACAAGCTGCTGCGCAAGGTTTACACAGAGGCGCGCAATGCAGACGCGGCCTGGTGCATTTGCCAAGCCCTGCACGTGCTGGGCCGGGCCGAGCCGGATGAAGAGCGCTTCTTCGATCGCATGCGCAGTAGTGAGCCCTCGGCGCTGGCTGAAGCCGCACCGCACGAGGATTGGCTCTTGGCGACCATGCCCGAGTCGAGCGAGTCGTCTCTGACCGAGTTGTTCGCGTTGATTGAACCGTTCGTCGTCGCGGCTCGCGCCCAACCGCTGGCTTCGTTCAACTTGTCCCCAGACCACCGCATCGACGTCGAGCGCTATCCGTACGGCGTGGTGCTCGCCGTCGAAGCGGCGGCGCGCGTGCTTTCGATCCCCGAGCCGCTCATGTATCAAAATCCGGACGCTCCGTCGGGCGTCTCGTCCTTGTCGACCTCACCGCGCTCGCTGCTGCTTGGCGCGCGCGCGTTTGCCGAGGACTTAACGCCCGTTGCCGCGGCGTTCCTGGCCGGCCGTCAGCTCGCGTATCACTTGCCTGGCCTCTACGTGCGTCAGCTGCTACCGAGAACCACCGCGTTGAAAGCCTGGCTATTTGCGGCGATTCGCCTAGTGAAAGCCAAATTTCCAGTGGGTCCCGACCTGGAGGCGCCGGTCGCCGAAGCGTCGCGCGCGCTGGCCGAGCTTGCGAGCAGCACGCGATTAGAACAACTCACCCACGTGGTCGGCCAGCTTCTGAAGAGCGGCGCGTCCCTGGACTTGAAGCGTTGGGTGCAAGATGTGGACATGTGCGCCGACGCGCTGGGCTTCCTATTATCGAACGATCTGGAGGTGGCCATCGAGCGCATCCGAACTCTCCCGCAAGACGCGGGGGCGCCGGCCTTGACTGTGCGCTTCGAGCGTTTGATCGCCTACGCGGTCAGCTCACGCTACATGACCGTGCGCGAGCACCTGGGTTTGCGCTTGGACGCGGGCTGAGCCCCGCGCCACCGGCGCGCTCACCTATCCAAAAGGGCTCTCGAATGCCGGCCGTCGTTGCCAGCGGCGACAGCGCGCCGCTGGCCGCATCGACCGCGAAGGTGGTCACCGAGCTGGAGCGGAGATTGGCAACCAAGAGCCGCGTGCCGTCGGCAAACAAGCCAAAGCTTCGCGGCGTTTTGCCGAGCGTAGCGGCGTGCGTGGTAGGCGAAGGAATGCCGCTCGCATCGAGTTCGAAGACCGCGATGCTGTCGTGCCCACGGTTCGACGCATATGCGAAGCGACCGGACGGCGCCACATGCACATCCGAACCCGTATTTCCGAGACGAGATTCGGCATACGGCAGGGTCGAGCAGACGGCGAGCAGCGCAAAGGCGCCGTGGGGGGCGACGGCGTATGCAGTGAGCTCACTCGAATGCTCATGCACGACGTACGCGACCGGTAAGCTCGGGTGAAAGGTGATGTGTCGTGGGCCAGTGCCGCTGGCCGCGGCCATGCGCAGCACCGGCACCGGCTCGAGCCGTCCGGTAGCAGGCTCGAATGCGTACTGCAAGACGGCGTCTTCACTCAATACCGGCACGGAGACGCGACGGTTCGCGAGATCAATCGCGGCCGCGTGTGGATGCTTTCCCGCGTCCAGGACTTGAGCTGGGGCCTCGAGGGCGCCGCTGTCAGAAATGGTGAGCACCGCCACCGTCCCGCCCGCGTAGTTGGCGACGAAGGCATGCGTGCCGGCGCGGTCGACCGAAATGTATGCGGGCCCCGCGCCGCCCGAGTCGACACAGCCGATCTGCTGCAGGGCCCCCGCGGCGCCGATCACGAACGAGCGCACGGACGAAGCGCGCTCGTCGACGGCATAGGCCACGGGCAAGCTCGGGTGAAATGCTACGAACGAGGGACACTGTCCGGCCTCGGTTCGGTTTTGCTCCGATAGCTTCCCGGTCAGCGGGTCCAGCGCCAGCACGAGCAATGCGCCGGAGCCACTTGCCACATAAACCACCCGCTCCGCGCTCCAATTGCCCATTGCCGTAGCTCCTCGACCGATGAGGGTAGCGCCGGGCGGGAACAAGCCGCGCGCCCGAAATTCTCTGATCCGTGGTCGGATTCTGCCGAACCGCGACCCTTCAACCCTCGGCCTTGGCCTTCTTGATCCATTCTTGGATCTCGGAGTCGATCACGCCCAGAGCTTGGCTCTTGAACGGGCGAAGCAGAAACGGCACATCGATGTCGAGGTCGATGCTGCGATCCAACACCTCCACCACGCCCGACAGCGACATGCCCTTCACTTTGAACGCGAGCTCCGCGCGGTTGGTGCTCGTCCACGTGACGGTCGGGTTGTAGCTAGAGTACTTTTGAGCGTAGGCCGCAAGCGCGGACTCCGCGACTTTTTTGGCGCGTTCTTGACCGAGATCGTGGGGGACGGAGTGCTTCATGGAGTCCTCGTTGCCGAGACGATGCCTCGGTGATGAATACTTAACTCAATCGCGACGCGAAGACCAACACTCGTGAAAGCGCCGGGAAAGCCGCGCACGAATCGTGCCTGCCTTCGGGCTGGAGGTCAGCGTCGGCCTTTGAAACCCATCATGTTCTGCACGGCGGACTCGCTTTCTTCCGCGATTTGATCCTGCTCTCGCGCCAAATCAGCGCAGGCCTCGCACAACTTCTTGGTCTTGCCCGAGACCTTGATCGTCAGCAGTTCGTCAGACTCGTCGCCGCAGCCTTTGCACGTCGCCATGTGCAGAATATGAACGATTTCTGGCAGATTTAGAAGCAAGCGGGGTTCCGGCTTCAGCGCCGCGGGGCGACGGCGAGATCCGCAAATAAGCCAAAGTGGTCGGATGGCCACACGGGCTCGCCGGCCGTCGCCACGCTGGAGGTCGAAAGCGAGACGGCGTTGAACGCCAGCTCAGCACGCAGCGGCTCGCCGCGGAACTGGCGGTCCGGACCGCGCACGAAAATGTAATCGATGCGACGGGACGGCTCGTGCGCCTTGGCAGCGTAGTGGTTATTGCGATCGAACGTGTAGCCCGGGCCCTGGCCGGCAAACGTCCAAGCATCGGCAAAGTACACGGTTTTACCGTCGAGCGCGCAGAGGCCGGTCAAGAATCGAATCTCGTCCGCGTCCGGCGCCGCGTTGAAATCACCCATTAGCACCGGAGGCAGATGCGGACCGTCGAGCGGACACAGCTCGGCGATTCGCTCCGCGATGAACGCGACTTGCCGCTGGCGCGCGGCCCCGTGGTGGAATTTCCAATTCAAGTGCGTCACGAACACCGGCAAAACACCGTGCGGCGTAGCGCACGAGGCGTACAACA
>CAXSGJ010000045.1:6327-9242 GCA_964236865.1 uncultured Polyangiaceae bacterium | reverse complement strand
CGCCGCTGTCCAGCGCGGGCAGCGAAATGTTTTGCGCGACGGTGATCGGGTGCTTGCTGAGCACCGCATTGCCGAACTTCAGGCCATTTCCGTAGTCATTGGCCATGCCGTACGCGAGCTGAAATCCTAGCCCTTCGGCAATCTCCGTGGCTTGGTCGTTCGTGGTGCTGAGAGGCGCTTCGACGCCGTCCGGGACAAACCGCAAGACCTCCTGCAACCCGACGACGTCGGGTTCCAGGCGCTCGAGCTCGCGCCGAATCAGAGGCAGCCGGTCCAGCCACGGCCCGCTCTTGTTCCAAACGTTGATCGTTGCCACGCGGAGCTCACTCACGAACGCACCTCGTTTCTGCCAAGTCACAGAATAGCTCACCTTTTTCGGTACGTCTTGAAGCCGCGCGCGCGCTGAGACTAAGGTCCGAGCCGCATGCTGATCGGCGTCGATTTCGGAGGCACACAGGTCAAAGCGGGCATCGTCGAAAACGGCGAGGTCATGCGCTCGACGGCCTCGCCCACGCACGCCGGGTCGAGCGCGGCGGAAGTGCTGGATACTATCGCCAGTACGGTCTTGGCATTGTCATCCAAGCCGGACGCCGTCGGCCTGGCTATCCCGGGGGAGGTGAACGCGGAGGGCCGCTGCTGGCGCCTGCCCAACGTGCCCGGCTTCGAAGGCGTGCACATTGCGGAAGAGCTCGCCAAGCGCCTGCACTGCGCGATCGCCGTCGAAAACGATGCGACGACGGCCGCGCTCGGCGAACGCTTGTACGGGCATGGCCGCCAGCACCCGAGCTTTTTGATGATGACACTGGGCACCGGCATCGGCGGCGGGCTCGTGCTCGGCCATCAACTCTACCCGGGGGCCACCGGCTTTGCGGCGGAGGTCGGCCATATGAAGGTGGATACGTCCGCCGACGCTCCCGTGTGCGCCTGCGGGCAGCGCGGCTGCGTTGAGACCTTTGCCGGCACACGCGCGCTGCTCCGCGAATACGCGCGTTACGGCGGGCAGGCTACGGAGGTGCTGCCGATAGCGGTGAGCGCGCGCCGCGGCGAGCAGGCAGGACAAAGAACGTTCGAGATGATGGGCGGCGCGCTCGGTCGACTGCTAGCCAACATCCAAAATCTGCTTGACCTGAACGCGGTCGTCTTTTCGGGCGCCATCTCGGCGTCCTTCGACTTACTCGAGCCCTACGTGCGAGGCGCGCTGCGTGCTCACGCTTTCGCGCCGCCCCTGGCGGAAGTGCCGCTCTTGATCAGTGAGCTGGGTGAGCGCGCAGGCATGATCGGCGCCGCCCACCTGACCGCGCTGTGAAAGCTGTTCGCGTCCTCGAGCCAGGGGGCCCGGAGCGACTAGCGCTAGTCGAGGAGCCCGAGCCCGAGCCCGGCCAGGCCGAGGTAGCGATCGACATTTACGCCAGCGCGCTGAATCGCGCGGATCTGCTGCAGCGCCGTGGGCTCTATCCTCCGCCGCCCGGAGCGAGCGATATACTGGGGCTGGAGTGCGCCGGCGTCGTCAGTGAGCTCGGCCCAGGTTGTTCGGGCGCCGTGGCGCTCGGCGAGCGCGTGATGGTGCTGCTCGCAGGGGGTGGTTATGCCGAACGCGTCGTCGTACCGGAGGGGCTCCTGATGAGAGTGCCGGACGCGCTGAGCTTCGAGGAAGCCGCGGCGATCCCGGAAGCCTTTCTCACCGCTCGCGAGGCCTTGCTCGTCTCGGGGCAGCTTGCCGGCAGTGAGTCGGTGTTGATTCACGCCGCCGCGGGCGGCGTGGGCAGCGCCGCACTGCAACTGGCACGCGCGGCGGGCGCGCGCGTGTTCGCGACGGCGGGCGGGGCTCGAAAATGCGACTGGGTGACGTCACTTGGCGCGGACACGGTCATCGACCACAAAAGCCAGAACTTCGTGGACGTGATCCAGGCGGAGACCGCCGGCCGGGGCGTGGATGTCATTTTGGACTTCGTGGGTGCCGCGTACGCCGCGCAACATGCGGCATGCTTGGCAACGCGTGGTCGGCACGTCGTGATCGGCACGTTGGGCGGCGCGCAGGCGTCGATCGACCTCGGCCGGCTGCTCCAGAAGCGCCACAGTTTGATTGGGATCGTGATGCGCTCGCGCTCCGTTCAAGAAAAGATTGAGCTCGCCCGAGCCTTCGCCCGGCTTCACCTACCGCTCTTCGATCGAGGCAGGCTCAAGCCGCTCATCGACAGCGTCTTTCCGTTGAGCGAAGTCGCCCGAGCCCATGAGCACATGGAAACCAATCAAAACCTCGGCAAAATCGTGCTGCGCGTGCGCTGAGCATGCGCCCGCCACTCGCGCCTCAACCGAGCTTCGCGCGAATACGGATCAGGCCGGCGCCGGGCTTGACGCGCGCCTGACAGGCGAGGCGTGTGGTTCCCTCGCCTCCGAGTATATCGAGTAACTCTTCTTCCGCTTCCTCGGGCGGTGCGAGGAAATCCGCGCCCTCCAGGATCTCGATGTGGCACGTGCCACAGCTGGCGGAGCGGCACGAAAACGGGATCGGCACCAGGTAGTGATCGCAAATGTCCACGAGCTCGCCGCCCGTTTCCACGTCGACGACTTTCGCCGGCCCGATGCTGTTGCCCAGAAATTCAATCTTCGGCACAGCTCGGCCATACCGAAGACCTCGCAGCCTTTCAACGAAAGAAACCGTCGGCCGCGGAGCGCGCTCTCTGTTCCGATAAAAACGGCGCGGAAATGCCGAAAACACCGCGGGCTCACGCCCGCGAGTGAACATCAGCCGCCCAGCCTGGATTCGTTGTGACAAAGCTCACCCAGGTTGTCGGGGCAGGCGATGCGCACGTGGAAGTGGTCATCGTGTGTGCTGTTCCCCGGCGGTTGTTTCAGTAGCAGCTCTACCTCCGGCACGTACGGCGCGAAGCGCGGGTCCTTTTTGCCATATTCAA
>CAXSGJ010000045.1:0-6227 GCA_964236865.1 uncultured Polyangiaceae bacterium | reverse complement strand
AGCTCTACCTCCGGCACGTACGGCGCGAAGCGCGGGTCCTTTTTGCCATATTCAATCAGACGCCACCGTAGGCCGCTCGACACGAAGATGTGTACGAGCCCGGCGCGGCCGTCCGTTACCCAAGCGCGTAGCAACACCCAGTTGCGGTAGTCATCGAAGTACACCCCGCGCTCGAAGCGCGACCTGCCGTTCGAATCGAAGGGCGTGAAGTGTTCCCGCACCACTGGCCGCCCCTGAAGGTCCTTCAGATAGAAGCCGACGTCCGCGTCCCGTCCGCTCTGATGGCTGACATGCCCTGCGAGCGGACCACCGTCTCGGCTCGAGAGGTCGCCAACCATCATCAAGGAGCCCCGTTCGACGCGCGCGACTTCGCGCGCGCTGCGCTCCAGCATCAAGACCAGAGCGGGGTGGGCGTAGGTGTTGTCTTTGCTGCTGTCCTTGACCTTCAAGGCCTCGAAATTCTTTAGTTTCTTCGCGCGCAGCTGGAAGCCTGCGTTGGGATAACCGACGGTCAGCGACATCAACGAGAAGGGCGCGCCCAGAAAACGCGGCGGTAAATCGCGTCCCGTACCAGCGCTGGCACGGGGCGCGAGCGCGGCCATTGCACTGGCCAGCGCTGCCATCACGCCCGCCGTGCGAGCCATCTTTCGCCGTCGAAGCATCGAGACTCGGCTCTATCACGACCGGATCGAATCCCGCAAAATTCACGTACTAGGGCGCGCCAGGCGGCAGCGCCGTCTCACCACCACGCTTCGAGCGCCAAGTGCCAGCTACGCCCGGGCACCGGATAGCCGATGAAATCAAAATGGCGCGCGTCGAACACGTCGTCCACGGCTAGCCGCGTCGAGAGCTGGGATGCCCCGCCGCACAGCAAGGTCGCGCCCAGATCGAGCTCGGTGGACGCCGGCAACACCAGCAACCCCGCAGGATCGGCGAGGCGCGAACCGCGATAACTCAGGCGAGCATCCACGCCCGCACGCTGCAAAGGTCTCAAACCCGGCTCGAGATAGCCCTCTAGTAAGACGCTGCCAAGCGCCCGCGATTGGTACGGCACCAAGTCATTGCTCAAATTTCGGGAACCGGTGGTGTCCCGCGGGTCGAGCAGGGTCAAAGAGAGAAGTGATCGCACGTGGCGCTGCCACTCTGCGCCGGCCTCGAACTCGGCGCCCAGGAGCCGCGCGCTTCCGACATTGTACGGCTGCACCGCGCCCAGAGAAGAGCGGCGATAAGCGATCAAACCGGAGACGTGGCGCGCGAAGCCGAAGGCGTCGATGTACGTGCGTAACGGGCCGAGCTGGGCCTCCCAACGCGCTCCCAAGTCCGAGCTCAAGCCTCGCTCGGGGACGAGCGCGGAGCTGCCGCGCACCAAGGCCGAAACGCCGTACAACTCACCGAGCGTTGGCACGCGCGCATATCGCCCCACGTTGCTGCGCACCTCGACGGCGCCCCACTTGACGCGTAGCCCGACGCGGCCTTCCGGCGCGAGCGCGGCGCAGCTCTGAGCTCGATCGGGACCGCGCGTGAGCTCGCAGGTCACCGCCCCCAAGGCCGAGACGGCCAAGTGCTGGCTCAGCAATGCCGTAACACCCGCGCGCCCCGAGCTAGTGCTGCGCGTGGCGCGCAGCGCGCGGCCGCCGTCGAGCGCAAGGCGCTCGAACTCGAGGTTTCCGGCCAGGAACGCCTGTAAGACCGCCCAAGACAGCGAGACGTGAGCGCTTTGAGCCACACGGCTGGCGCGCGAATCCAAACGCTCCACCAGCAGCCCAAGCTCCCGACGCGGATCGCTGAGGCGCGCGCGTGACGAGATGGCCTGACTGCTGAGGACGACTTCGCAGCCAGGATGCGCGCCACAGGGCAGCTTCGCCGACAGACCGGCGAGCAGCCGCGCGCTCTCCGCGCGCGCCGCGAGCGCCGGCACCGCGGCCAGCCCCGTCACGCCTTGCTCGCGTTCGAAGGCATTGAACACAGTGGTGAGGTGTGCGCCTCGCCGCCCGAGCGAGGTGCGCCCGATCGTCCACGCGTCGCGCTCGCTGTAGTCGGCGTTCGGGCGCGCGCGCATCTGGTCGTCGTTCGTCCCGGAGGTGCCAGCGTTGTCCAGGTAGCGATAGTCGTTCTTCGCGCCCGCGGCCCGGAACGCCACCAGGGCCGCGTCCTCACCGTTGGCGAGTTCCGCGCCCACGAAGCCCGCGTGCTGACTAAAGCTGCCGAACTCGGCGCCGGCTCCGACGCGGCTTCGTTGCGGCACTCGAGGTTCGAAGTAGATGGCGCCGCCGATCCCCAAGCGGTCCGCGTCCGCGGGCGCATGACCGCGATAGACCTCTGCTCGCGACAACATCCAGAGTGGCACGAGCGACAAATCTGCGGTGCCCGTCAAATCATCATTCAAGCGGATACCGGCCAAATAGACCGGGGTCTGAGCGCTCGTCGCGCCGCGAAGCGAGGCCGTCGCGAGGTCGGCGGCTGCGCCCGTTCGGGAGACTTGTACGCCCGGTACGTGACTCAGAATGGAGGCGGCGTCCGCGCCGGGACGGGTCAGCTCGCGCTGGTCCACGCGCGTGCCCGCGAGCGTTGGATCGCGCATGGGTCGGGTGCTTCGATGCCCCTCCACGAGGACCTCCGGGTTGTCGGTCGGCTCGGCGGTCACGCGCGGCGCGCTGAGTAAGCTCGCGCCGAGGATTCCGCCGAAGAGCACGCGCACGCTCAAAAAGCTCGCTTCGTGTCGACGAGAATGGTCACGGGCCCGTCGTTCTCGAGCGTCACCAGCATGTGCGTCCGAAAGCGCCCCGTCTCCACGTGCGCGCCGCGCGCGCGGCATTCGGAGCAAAATTGCGCAAATAATTCGGCGGCCCGCACCGGCTCGAGCGCCTCACTGAAGCTCGGTCGCTTGCCTCTGCGAACATCGCCGTACAGCGTAAATTGCGAGATAGCCAGCAGGGATCCGGCCACCTCGAGCAGGCTCAAATTCATCTTCTGCGTCTCGTCCTCGAAGATGCGCAGGCCGACGACTTTGTCAGCCAAGGCAGCCGCGTCCAACTCGTTGTCTTGCCGGCCGACTCCGACGAATGCGCACAAGCCACGCTCGACGCTGCCCACGCTGCTGCCCAGGGCCACGACCTGCGCGTGATTCACGCGCTGGATAACTGCTCGCATTGCCCGCGGGAGGCTTGCCTCGCGCGCGAGGGAGTTCAAGCGTAGACATGCGCCATGCCTCAAGACCCGACTGAGAGCGACCCTGGCCGACGACTCCCGCCGTGGGCGGTCGCGCTGACCCGCGTTTTGGATGACGGCCTGTCGATTCCGGGGACGCGCCTTGGTATCGGCTTGGACTCGTTGCTGGGCTTTTTCCTGCCAACCGTCGGCGACGCAACGACGGGGCTGGCTTCGCTCGCCTTGCTGGTGCTCGGCTTTCGTATGCGGGTGCCGCGCGTGGTGCTGATGCGGATGGTCTTCAACATCGGCCTCGACGCGTTGCTGGGCTCGATACCGATTTTGGGCGACGTATTCGACCTGTTTTGGCGCTCGAACCGCCGCAACCTGAACCTCTTGCGGCGCTACGAGCACAACCCCCAACGCGCGCCCAACGCCTCGGATTATCTGGTCGTCGCCCTCGGTGTCGTGCTGGTCCTGGCGGCCGTGGTGTTGCCTTTAGTGCTCGGCGTCGCGCTGGTTCGCTATTCGTGGCACTCGTTGGCCGGCCACTGGTCGAGCCCCTAAGCCAAGAAGCGGACCGCGCGTTCCACGGCCTGCTCGCCGCCTGGCTCCCCTGCTTCCGCCTGCTTGAGCAAACGCCAAATGTGCGGGCCCAGAAAGTCCAGCTCGGTCGACGTGTACTGCTCGCCGCCGAAGCGTCGAATGTTGTCGGCCTGGGCGCGTAGGATGCGCGCGTCTTGGCCGAAGATTCGGAGCGCGAACGGCTCCAGGATGCGGCTGACCACGCGCGCGGGGAAGCGGGTCTGAAACTCCGCCACCGCGTACATCCTGGTTCGAAAGTCGCTTTCCGGCGTACAGAGCGAGGTGACGCGGAAGTGTATGTCGTTTCCCAAGCGGTACTCGACCTGCGCGATCGACGGCAGGACGAAGCGGTCCCAATGCTCGACGATGCCGCCACCGGGCGACAGTATCCGCCCGACAAGCCCGCTTGGGCGAGGCTCGCCGTCGTACTGCACCTCCACGCGGTCGGCCGAGCGCCGCACCGTGGCCGAGATTTCGCTCTGCTTACCGCCGCGGAAAAGCCCGCGGTGCAAAAACGCGGTATGCGGCACATCGAGCGCATTTTCGATGGTTGCATGCAGGCTGCCGTCGGCCTGCACCTCGCGCACGACGCGCGCGTAGTCGGCGCCGGCCGAAGGCAGCTCGAATGGCGAGCACTCCGGCTCACGGTCGAGCTCCGGATAAACCCAGACCAAGCCATCTCGCTCGCGCACTGCGGCGGAAGGCACGCGGCGCTCTCGCGCGTCTTTAGCGAGCAGCCCTGGAATGCGCGTACAGCGGCCGTCCCCCTCGAACTGCCAGCCGTGATAAGCGCACTCCAGAGCACCCTGCCCTACCACCTTACCGAGCGACAGCGGAACATTGCGATGTGGACAGCGGTCGAGCAAAGCGGCGGCCGCGCCGCCTGGTCCGCGAAACAACACCAGCGGCACGCCCAACACGCTGCGCGCCAAGGGCTTGTCTCCGAGCTCGGGGCTCTGACACGCGACGTACCAAAACCGCGCGAGCCGAGCCACAGACAGGTGACCCTTGGTCTCCGGGGGATTGAGTTTCGAGTGCAGCATCGATGACCTGTGGAAACTGGATCATAGGCCGGAACTGCGGATGTTGCAGGTCCAAGCCGCCCCCCCCATATTGAATGCAAGCAAGGAGGTTCTCGTGGTCGATAAGAAGACGGTCAGCTTCATGCGGTCCCTCTGCATGGGTCAAATCGAAGAGGACGTCATTCTGCCGTTCCCCACTATTCCGAGCGGCGAAAAGGAGACTCTACGCGGCGTCGTGAGCTCGCTCGAGCAGCTGCTCGAGCCGCACGAAGCGGACTTCCGTCTTTGGGACCGCGCGGGCGAGTTCCCCGCCGAGTTCGTGGAGGAGTTGAAGGCCTTTGGATTATTCAGCCTGGTGATCTCGGAGGAGCACGGCGGGCTCGGGTTCGGCAGCAGCGCCTATTCGCGTGCCCTCCAGGAAGTGGCCAAGTACGATGCTTCGGTTGCGGTCACGGTCGGAGCGCACAGCTCCATCGGCATGCGCGGCCTGCTGCTCTTCGGTACCGACGAGCAAAAAGCGCGCTACATGCCCAAGCTTGCCACCGGCGAGATGGTCGCCGCCTTTTGTCTGACCGAGCCGGGCGCCGGCTCGGACGCCGCCTCGATCAAAACGAGCGCCGTAGAGGAAGGAGACGAGTGGATCCTGAATGGGAACAAGCTGTGGATCACCAACGGTGGCATAGCCGAGTTTTTCACGGTGTTCGCCAAGACCGGTGAGGTCGAAGGCCGCGGCAAAATGAGCGCGTTCTTGGTGACACGTGACATGGGCGGCGTGAGCTCGGGGCCACACGAGGATAAGATGGGCCTCCGCGCGAGCTCCACCACCACCGTTCACTTCGACAACGTTCGCGTTCCAAAAGAGAACCTCTTGGGCGAAGTCGGCAAGGGCTTCAAGGTCGCGATGACGATCTTGAACTCGGGCCGAACCGGCTTGGGCGGCGGCAGCGTCGGCGGGATGAAGAAGCTCATCGCGCTGTCGGCGAAGCAGGCCAAAGAGCGCGTGCAATTCGGTAAACCCATCTCGGACTTCGGCCTGATCAAACAAAAAGTCGGGCAGATGGTCGTCGATTGCTACGCTTCGGAAGCGGTCGTCAGCATGGTGGCGGGCCTGAACGACGCAGGCTACGAGGACTATGCCGTAGAGGCGGCGATCAGCAAGGTCTTCGCCAGTGAGGCACTGGGCCGTACTGCGGATGAGGCCCTGCAAATCGCCGGCGGGAACGGCTACATGTGCGAGTATCCGTACGAGCGCGTGGTGCGGGACAGCCGCATCAACCGGATATTCGAGGGCACGAACGACATTCTGCGTTTGTTCATCGCTCTGAACGCCATGAACGACGCTGGGCAAACCTTGCGCGAGCTGTCCAAGTCGCTGGAGGGCGTGTTCACCGATCCGATGAAAGGATTCGGCGTGGTCTCGGAGTACACGCTGCGCCGCGTGTCCATGGCCACCGGCTACAACCGCCATGGCAC
>CAXSGJ010000044.1:45266-57884 GCA_964236865.1 uncultured Polyangiaceae bacterium | reverse complement strand
TGGCGCTGGCCCACCACGCGGCCGCCGCGTTCGCCGCCAAGGGCGTCACCCTCGACCCCTGGCAGTCGGTCGCCCTGTGGCACTCGTGCCGGGCGGCCAAGGAGACACTGCTCGGCCGCGATGCGCCGGACAGCGCCCCGATTCGGGTTGCGTCGTTCGGCTCGCTGCTGGTGGGCAGCACGCTCACTACGGAGCTCTCGCAGAGCGAGGTCCTAACGCTGGTGCTCGATGGCTTTTTACCGCTGTTGAAGCGCGGCGAAGCGCGTCCGCCAGTGCGCGCCGGATTGCTGGCGTTCGGTCTGCCTTACGAGCGCGATCCGGCTATTTCTAGACATATTGTGCAGTTTTTAGAGCGTCATTGCGCGGCGGGGGTCGACGCGGTGTTACTCAACGGGGGACTTTTTCACGCTGAACGCGCCGCCGAGCGCGTGTGCCAGCTCAGCGCAGAGTGGAGCGCGCGCAAGGTGACGCTCCTCCCGTACCCGGACCCGGATCTTTCGGTCGCGCGCGGTGCCGTGGCCTATGGTCGCTCGCTGGAAGGCCACGGCCTGCGCATCTCCGGCGGGGCGCCACGCGGATTCTACGTGGCCGTTGACGAGCGCACGGCGCGCCGCGCGCTCTGCGTCGTCCCGAAGGGCGCGCGCGAGGGGGAACGCCACGTGGCACGGGCGGGCGGGCTCTGGTTGCGTGTCGGTCAGCCCGTGCAGCTCGAGTTGTACACTTCGGACCAAGCCGTGGGACACCGGCCGGGCGACATCGTATCGCTCGACGACAACTTCGATCGTTTGCCGCCGGTGACCACCCAATTCGGTGGGGACGCAAACGACGTGGGCCAAGACTTAGAGGTGGCGCTGGAAGGAGAGCTCAGCGCGGCCGGTACCGTGGAGCTGGCCTCGGTCGAGCTGCATCCGCCCGCAGGCCACGCCCCAAGGCGTTTTAGACTCGCGTTCGAGCTGCGCACTCGAGAGGCTGGAAGCGCGCCCGAGCCAGCGCGCCCGCCCGCGCCGCGCTTGGCCGAAGCGCTGGAGGCCGTGCGTCGAGTGCTCGGCGACAGTCGTCCAGACGTCAAACCGCGCGAAAGCAAGGAGCTTCCCCGCGAGCTCGAGCGTTTGCTCGGTGAACGGCGCGGCTGGACGCTCGAATCGAATCGAGCGCTCTTCGACGTCGTCGTCGAAGGCCGCGCGGTCCGTCGCCGCTCCGAAGATCACGAACGGGTGTTCTGGATGCTGGCCGGCTATTGCTTGAGGCCTGGCTTCGGCGCGCCCTTGGACGAACAGCGGGTCGCTCGGCTCGTGCCGTTGTTCGAAAGCGGCATCTCGCCTGGCGCCAGCGCCCGCAGCTGGGAGCAGTTTTGGATCGCATGGCGCCGCATCGTCGCGGGCTTGCGCGAAGAAACGCAGGGCCGAATTTTTACGATGATTGCGCCGTTCTTTGCGCCGGTCGAGCTCAAGCTCAAGCGCAGCAAAAGCTTGAAGGCAGCCGAGCCGTCGTTCGAGCTCCTCGAGCTGCTGGTGTCACTGGAGCGGGCGCCAGCAGCGCAGCGTACCGCGCTCGGCGACTGGCTGATCGAACGCACCTTTCGCGATCGCGATCCCAGGTTGTGGAGTGCGCTCGGTCGCGTGGGCGCGCGCGTGCCCGGCTATGCGAGCGCGCACCATGTCGTGGCGACTCGCGCTGCCGAAGAGTGGCTCGACCATCTCTTGCGTGAGCGCTGGCACGAGGTGCCGACGGCCGCCGCCACGGCCGCCCAGCTTGCGCGCGTAACGAACGACCGCTCCCGGGACATCTCGCCTGCCCTCCGCGCCGAGGTCGTGCGCCGCCTCGAAAGCAGCGCGGCAGACGCCGCCCTGATCGACTCGGTCCGGGAATTCACGCCTCAAGCCGAGACTGAGCGAGCCGCCTGGTTTGGGGAAGAGCTGCCCGTCGGCCTCCACCTGCGAGCGGCCACTCTCGTCCCCGGGCCGTCGATCGGCTAACGATGCGATCGTGTCGTTGAAATCTGCCGGCCGAGCTCTTTTGTCGGCGGTAGCCGTCGTGCGGCTCGTGCTAGCTCGTCCAGAGCCGGCATCCGCGGAAGCGAACGAACCCAGCCCGGCATCGACGGCAATCGCCATCGACGCCGCGCCGCCGCTCGTTCCACAACCCATGCCGCCGCCCCCACCGGGCTCGACTGGGCGCTCGGCGATCGATGCGCAAGATTACCAGAGGAAGAACGAGGGCGGCTACTTCACGGGCCTGCCGCTCGCGAACTACGACACGAACACCGGGCTCGGTTTCGGTGCCCGCGGCTACTATTATTACAACGGGCGCCGTTCGGAGCCGCTCTTCGGATACACGCCTTACTTTTACCGTGTGTTCTTGCAGCTCTTCGCGACGACGGGCGGGCTGCAATTTCACTGGTTGGATGTAGACGCGCCCACCGTCGCCGGTACGCCGTTTCGCTTTCGCTCGCAGTTGATCTTCCAGCGCAACACGCAGCAACACTACTTTGGCTTGGGCAGCCGCGCGATGCGACCGCTGAGCTTCACGGGCAGCCAGCGGACGTACGGCAATTTCGCGGACTACCAGGCGGCGCTCGACGCGCCGGATGCTATCGGGCAAACGCGCTCGCGCTACGATAGCTACTTGCTGGTGCAACCGCTCCTGCTGCTCAGTCTGCAGCGCTCGGTGCTAAACGGCTTGGTTTGGCCGCTGCTGGGCCTCGGTTTCAGCAACACGCTCGCGGACGCAGGCTTTCACACGGACGGGCCCAACGTGGCGCCGACGCGCCTAGAAGAAGATTGCCGCGCTGGCCTGATCAGCGGTTGCTCGGGCGGCTGGAACAATTTTTTTCGGCTGGGGGTCGCTTTCGACACTCGCGACTACGAGCCTGATCCGAACCGGGGCGTGTTCTTCGATGCGGCGCTCGACATCGGGTCGCGTGCACTCGGTTCGCGCTATCAGTGGGCGCGTTTCATGGTTTCACCGCGCGTCTACTACGACCCGCTCCGGCGTTGGGTGGATCTGGTCTTCGCTGCGCGCGGCACCTTTCAAGTGCAAAGCCGCAGCACGCCTTTCTTCGGTATGAACTTCATTCCCTACACCGAAGACCCTCGCACGGGGCTTGGCGGCCTCCGCACCCTGCGCGGTTACAAACAAGACCGTTTCGTCGGGCCAGTGATGGCGCTCGTGAACGCCGAGGTGCGCTGGACCTTCCTACGCTTTCAAACTCTCGGTCAGCGCTTCGCGTTGATTGCGGTGCCTACCCTGGACCTCGGTGCGACCTACGATCGCGTCTCGGACGTCAAACTCCGCGGCTGGAAACGCAGCCAGGGTGGGGCGCTACGCATTTCCTGGAACCAAGCCACGATTTTGACGACGGAATATGCATTCAGCCAAGAGGACAGCGGATTTTACGTGAACTTCAATCACATGTTTTAGGGGCGGGACCAGTTTGGCTCGGGCGGGGGTAGACGCGGCAGGGTGGCCGCCGAGCAACTCCACGAAGCGTGCGCGTCCGGCCGGCGCACGCAGTCATTTTCCAGAGCGAGCTGTTCGGGGCGAGCGGCCAGGCCGTCGTGGGATGCCTGAACGCCGCGTGCGAGGTCGAGGATCCGCGGCACACCGGCAAGCTCGATCAACGCCGCGCAAGCGAGAAATAGCGCCGGACGCTTGCCCGACGCGAGCAATGCCAGGGCTACCGGGACCAGGGTGAGCGGCACGAAGAAGACGAAGCGCCCGGTGAGCTTGTCGGTGATGTAAGTCACGTTGAACAATGAAAACAGCAGCAGCAGGGCGCTGGCTACGAAGAGCAAGCGGACTCGGACCGCGGCCAGAGCGCGCGGGCCGAGCACGCTCGGGTCGAAGGCAAAATAGCTGACCCCGCCGATCAGCAGCGCCAGTGGGGCCGCAAGCCACGGTTGTTTGATGAGCAGTGTGGTGGAGCCGCCGAGGGCCTGCGCGGCGTAGGCGAGGGGCTTGAAGGCCGCCACTCCCACACCGATGCGGTGGCTGCCGGTTTGATGCAAAAAATGCCTTGAAATGAGCCACGGGACGAGCGCCGTGCCGGCGCTGAGGGCGGCGCCGAGCAAGCGAGCCGAGAGCCGGATCTGGGTTGTGAGCAAGACGACCAGCACGGCTGCGCCCACGAAGGCGACCGAGCTCGTGTGAGTCAGCATCAGCAGCATACCGAGCCCGCCGAGCCCCGCACACGCCCGCAGCAGTCGATCGGTGCTCGTCGCTCGCCACGCTTGCTCGCAGGCGGCGATGAGCAAGGGGAGCAGCACATACTTGAGGTTGTCGGCGCGAATGCAGTCGTACCGTGTAGCGACGAATACGAGGATGAAGACGGCCTGCGCGTAAGCCGCCAGTATGGGAACCGTGCCTCGCCGCGCGCCGCCGAGCGATAGCGCAAGCCGCGTCCAGGCTAGGGCACTGAGGCCGGCAAGCGCGCTTTGCGCTGCAATCAACACCTTGCCGGAGACACCGAACGCCGCTTGCCAGGCCGCCAAGTAAAACGAGTACAGAGGCGGCCACTCTCGAATCGGCTCATCGTTGGCAAACAGGCGATAGCCGCGGCCATCGAGCAGTGACACCGAGCCTTGCCAAAACGCCCAGCTGTCGGGGGCCATCCACACCGCGTGGCGGAGGAAGAGCCAATTGAGGGCAGCGCAGAGCACTCCCGCACTGCCGCACAAGAGCCAGTTCGATCGCGAGTTCATGGCGGTGGCGGCGCTCAGCGCGCGGCATGGGCTGCGAGCACATCGGCAACGCAGAGCGTTAGTTTGCGCGCGGTGGGCAAATGCAAAAATTCGTTCGGCCCATGTGCGTTCGAGCCCGGTCCGAGCACGCCCGTGATGCAGAACTGCGCGTTCGGGAATCTCTCACCCAACATGCCCATGAATGGGATGGATCCGCCCTCTCCCAAGTACATGGCTGGCTTGCCGAAGTGGCGTGCTGACGCCGCGTCCAAGGCCGTCGAAAGCCAGGGTGACAGCGCGGGGGCGTCCCAACCGTTACTGCCGCCGCCACTCTTGAACCTGACCTTCGCTCCGTACGGCGGGTCGCGTTCGAGTACGGCTTTGACGTGCGCCGCGGCGCGCGTGGCATCCAGCCGCGGCGGCACACGAAGCGATAGTTTTAGCGACGTCGCTGGACGGAGTACGTTGCCGGCGTTCGCGATGGCGGGCAGCCCGTCGGCCCCCGTGACCGCCAGCGCCGGCCGCCAAGTGCGATTCAAGATCAGCTCCGTAGCATCGGCCAGTACGGGGTCGACGCCGGGCTGCACGGGGAACTTCCGCCATACTTCATCGCCAATCACCCCTGCGGCGAGCCGAGCCTGTTGCGTGCGCTCGGGGGGGATGGGCACGTGCAGCTCGCTCAGCTTAATCGCGCCGGTCTCCGCGTCTTCCAGCCGGTCGAGCAACTGTCGCATGACTCTGAAGCTTGACGCGATCACCCCCGAGCCGTCTCCCGAATGTACGCCTTCGGCGAGCAGCGACACCTCGAGCGTGCCGACCACGATTCCTCGCAGGGAGGTCGTCGACCACAGTTGATCGTAATTCGCGCAGCCAGAATCGAGACACACCACGAGCGATAGCGGCCCGATGCGCGGCGCCAAGTGCGTGATGTATGCCGGCAAATCGTAACTTCCCGACTCTTCGCAGGCCTCGATCAAGACGACCGCCCGCGCCCGCGGCAGTTGGTCTCGCGCGAGGGCTGCAACCGCGGTCAGTGATGCAAAGATCGCGTAGCCGTCATCTGCGCCGCCGCGCCCGTATAGGTTGTCTCCCTCCAGCACCGGAGTCCATGGCCCGAGGCCTTCGCGCCAGCCTGTCATCTCCGGCTGCTTGTCGAGGTGCCCATAGAGCAGGACCGTGTCGCCTGCGGGGCCGCCGGTCGCGGGCAAGTCCATGAAGATCACCGGGGTGCGCTCGCCGAGCTGTACCACTTCGAGCGTCCCGCCGGCGGGCAAGGCCTCGCGTGCCCAGCCCGCGAGCAGCTCCACCGCGCGACCCATGTGCCCGGCCTCACGCCACGCTGGGTCGAAGCTCGGACTCTTGTTTGGGATCTCGATATAGCGCGTGAGCGTTGGCACGATCGAGCTCGTGAAGCGCTCATCGACCCAACTGCTCGTCGCCTGGCTGACTGGCATCACTGCAGTGTAACCCCGTCACGCGGCTCTCGCCCAGAAGCGCTGGCCCCCATAGCGCTGGAAAAGCCGGACGCTTCCAGAGTAGCCTGCGCCGCGCATGAAGTTTTCGCCCGCCTCGCGCCGGTTTCGTTGTTTACTTGCGGCTGTTGCTTGGCCTGCGAGCCTTGCCGGCCTGGGAGGCTGTGGCGCTAACGCACCGCCGCCGGTGCTCGTCAAACCAGCGCCGCCGCCGGAGCTCGTTCAGGCGGCCGCGTCGCCACCGAAACCGATCGTCACGACGACGCTTCAAAGTGTCGGGCTCGATCCGCTGGCCATGGATCGCGGTCAGGACGCGTGTGGAGATTTTTACCAGTACGCTTGCGGCAACTGGTTGAAGAGCGTCCAAATCCCCGCGGACGAGCCGGCTTGGTCCCGATCGTTCAACGAAATCCAGAAGCGGAATGAGCTCGCTCTCAAGCGCATCCTGGAGGACGCGGCAAAGTCCGGCGCTACCGATCCGATAACGCAAAAGCTCGGCGCGTTCTTCGGCGCATGTATGGACGAAGCTGCGGCCGACAAGGCCGGCGCGCAACCGATTCGCAATTTGCTCGCCAAAGCTTCCGGGGTGAACAGTGCGAACAGCTTGGCTACCGTCGTGACTGAACTGCACGCGGCCGGCATCTTTCCGCTCTTCGACGTGTCCCCCACCCAAGACGCGGACGACGCCACGCGCTGGATCGCGAACCTCGATCAGAACGGCCTGGGCTTACCCGATCGCGACTATTACCTTCGCGAGGACGAGAGCTCGCAGAAGCTCCGCGCGACCTACCGCGACCACGTGGCGCGAATGTTGGAGCTTGCCGGTACGCCCAAGGCGCGCGCGGCCAGTGCCGCGGCAGACGTGTTGGCGCTAGAGACCGCGCTCGCGAAGATCTCGAAGACCAAAGTCGAGCGGCGCGATCCGAAGGGCATGTTCAACCGGCTGAACCGGGCCGGAGTCGAAAAGTTGCTGCCCGCGTTCGACTGGACTGGCTATTGGAAGGGCCTCGGGTTTGCTGGCACCCAGGACATCGCGGTGACCGCGCCAACCTATTTCGCGGGTCTACAAGCGCTGATTTTGCACACCAAGCCCGCAGTTTGGCAGAGCTACCTGTCTTGGCACGTGGTCCGCAGCACCGCCAAGCTCTTGTCCAAGCCTTTTGTCGATGAAAGTTTTCGTATGCAGCAGGCGCTCACGGGTCAACCGGAGCTGCCGTCCCGCTGGCGACGCTGCGTGCACGCCACGGATGACGCGCTCGGTGACCTGCTCGCCCAGCCCTACGTGAAGGACCTCTTCCCAGGCGCCAGCAAGCAGTCCGCTCAAGGCATGGACGCCTCGATCAGCGGCGCGATGGCAGAAGATCTCGGCAAATTGGACTGGATGGACGAGCCCACGCGCGCGCGGGCCCGCGAAAAGCTTGGCTCACTCGCTTACCTAATCGGCTACCCCAGCAAGTGGAAAGCTTATGACTTTCCAATTGACGCGAAGTCTTACGCGCAGAACTCGCTTCGCTCGCGAAACTTCGAGCTGAAGCGGGATCTCACGAAGGTCGGTAAACCGGTGGACCGCGAAGAGTGGCAGATGACCGCGCCGACGGTGAACGCGTATTACGATCCGCAGCGCAACCAGATGGTGTTTCCCGCGGGCATCCTGCAGCCGCCGTTCTACGGCATCGACCAAGCGTTGGCCGTCAATGCCGGCGCCATTGGGATGGTGGTGGGTCACGAGCTCACGCACGGTTTCGACGACGAGGGCTCGCAATTCGATGCCAAGGGCAACCTTTCGAGCTGGTGGACGCCCGCCGCCAATGAAAAATTCAAGGCGAAAATCTCGTGCGTGGACAAGCAATACAGCGCGTACGAAGCATTGCCTGGCTTGCACGTGAACGGCGCGCTCACCTTAGGCGAAAATATCGCCGACAACGGCGGTTTGAAGCTGGCCTTCGAGGCCTACCGCGCGCTCCGCGCGAACGCAAAAGAGGCGGTAGTGGCCGATGGCTTCACGGAAGATCAGCAATTCTTCTTGGCGTTCGCGCAGGGTTGGTGCGCCGCGTACCGACCGGACTTCGAGCGCATGGTCGTACAAACCAACCCCCATTCGCCGCCGCGCTTTCGCGTCCGCGGCCCGCTCACGAATATGCCCCAATTCGCCGCCGCGTTCTCCTGCAAAGAAGGCACGCCCATGCATCCAAAAAACCCCTGCGCCGTTTGGTAAAGAAATCTGGCCGGCCGCGACGACAAAGCCGTATCGAGAGTAGTCGTCGCGGAGCTGAAGTTGCGCGCTCCGTCACGCATCATTGTCGCGTCATACGACCGAGCCTCCGAGAACGGGGCCGCGCTCCAGACATCTTTTGTGAGACCATCGACCGAGTCGAGCATTCGAGAGCCCGAAGCTACGGGCGCTTGTGAGGGAGGGTGAGGCCGCGGTGTTCGAGCAGCGGCTCGATGTTCGGCGGGCCCCCATAGAAGCTTTGAAATAGCGTCGCTGGCTCCGCGGTGCGGCCGCGGGACAGAATTTTGGCGCGTAGGATGTCGCCGTTTTCGCGTTTGAGGCCGCCATGCGCGTGCATCCAGCTTTCGGTGTCGCGCGCGAGCACATCGCTCCACAGGTAGGCGTAATAGCCGGCGGCGTAGCCGCTGGCGAAGACGTGGGAGAAGTACGGTGTGTGGTAGCGCGGTGGTACGGGCGCAAAGTCTACGCCCGCTCGTTTCAGCGCGCCGGCCTCGAACGCCATCACCTGCTCCGGGCTGCGCGGCAGTTGGTCGAGCTTTGCCGGTGAGACCTGATGCCAAGTTTGATCCAGGATCGCCGCCGCGATGTACTCGCTCGTAGCGAAGCCCTGATTGAAATTCTGCGCGGCGAGCACTTTGGCGAGGAGCTCTTTCGGCATGGCTTCGCCGGTCTTGTAGTGCTTGGCATAGTGCGCGATCACGGTCGGCTCGGACGCCCACATCTCGTTGTACTGGGAAGGGAATTCCACGAAGTCAGGGGGGGTATTGGTGCCCGACAAGGACTGATATTTCACACTCGACAGCATGGCGTGCATGGCGTGTCCGAACTCGTGAAAGAGGGTCGTGACTTCGTCGAAGGTGAGCAGCGTAGGTTGTCCTTCTGCGGGCTTCGAGATGTTCAAGTGGTTGGCAACCACCGGCTTCGTATGAAAAAGCGCAGATTGATCGACGTACGTATTTTCCCAAGCGCCGCCTTGCTTGTTGTCGCGCGCGTAGTAGTCAGCCAAAAATAGGCCAAGGGGAGATCCGTCGGTGTCGAACACCTCGAAGATGCGCACATCCGGCTGATACAGGGGCAGGCCGTGGAGCTCCTTGAAGGTGATCCCGTAAAGCTCGGTCGCGGCGAAAAATACGCCGTCAGAAAGCACGTGATTGAGCTCAAGGTAGGGTTTCGTCTGCGACTCGTCGTAGGCGTAACGGGCTTGCCGCACTTGCTCCGAATAAAAGGCCCAGTCCCAGGGCTCGAGCTTGAACGGCTTCTGATGGGCGGCGCGGGCCTGCTGGTCGATCAGCGCTTGAATGGCGGCCGCCTCGTGCTTGGCGTTGGCGATGGCGGGCGGCGCAAGCTCACCCAGCATTTTATTGACCGCGGCGGGAGTGCCCGCGGTCTCGTCCTCCAACACTTGCGCTGCGTAGTTCGGGTAGCCGAGGAGCTGGGCCCGTTCCGCGCGCAAGCGAACGATGTTGGAAACGATGGCAGTGTTGTCGCCGACGCCGCCCATACCGCGTGCCACCGAAGCGCGGTAGATGCGCTCGCGCAGGGCGCGCCTCTTCAGCTGAGCCAGCGACGGTTGAATGGTGGTGTTCTGAAGCGGGATCAGCCATTTACCGCTGAGCCCTCGCTTGCTGGCGGCGCTGGCGGCGGCGCCCACTTGCTCTTCCGAAAACCCTTCGAGCTCCTGCACGTTGTCGACCAAGACGGCGCCGCTTTTGGCGTTTTTCAGCACGTTTTGTTGGAATTCGGTTGTCAGAGAAGAGAGCTGAGTGTTGATCTGCCGCAGCTGAACCTTATCTGGTTCTGAGACGTTGGCGCCGGCGCGCACGAACTGAAGGTACGTGCGTGACAGTAATTGTGCGGATTCCGGATCGAGGTGTGCCTCGGCGTTGCCATCGCGCACCGCTTTGATGCGCGCAAACAACTTTGGGTCTAGAAAAATGGCGTCTTGGTGATCCGAGAGTTTGGGCGCAATCTCCGTCTCGATGGCGTCGAGCTCGGGGTCGGTATTGGCACCTTGCAGGTTGAAGAAGACCGACGACGTCCGATATAAGATCCGTCCGGAACGTTCGAGCGCGACGATCGTGTTCTCGAAGCTCGGCGACTCGGGGTTATCGGCGATGGCCGTCACCTCTTTGCGTTGCTCGGCCATGCCCGCGGCAAACGCCGGCCGATAACTGGCATCGGTGATGCGGTCGAATGGCGGCAGCTCATGCAGCAGAACGCTCGGCTTCAGGAATGGGTTCAGCGGCGCCTTCGAGGTCACGGCGCCCGGCGCGCGGGTCGAAGCGCCGGGAGCCGCCTGCGGTTGCGGAGCCGAACTCGCGCATGCGACGAGCACGAGGGTTGAAGGCAACAGGGCAGGTGTGAGTTTCATGGCCCAACTGCCTTAACGGAGGGACAGACATCGGTCTAGGGCCTAGCATTCCACGCGCTGGCCGCCGGTGGTGGCAAACATCGAGGGCTTCGAGGTGCGGTGCGGGTCGCGATCGCCCATTCTCGACTCGGATCTAACCGTTTCTGGTCACCCGCGAGGATGACCGTCCGGCTCGGTCGCTCCGCGCGGTGGCAACTGTTAGGGTAACCGCGTGGACTTATCGATGGCGCTCATGTCTCAGCTATTCGATTCCTTACCACTCGGGGTCATCGTGTTGAGCGCCACCGGCAAAGTGGTGGTTTACAATCGGGCGGAGGAGCGGCTGGCCGCGCGCAAGCGAGAGCAGGTGATTGGCCTCACCTTTTTCGAAGACGTCGCGCCTTGCATGAATGTCCGGCAGTTGGGCGGCGAGTTCGAGAAGGGGATCGGCCGGTCTGATCTGGACGTGAACGTCGAGTTTTCCTTTCCGTTCCCATTCATGGATGAACCGCGGGACGTGCGCGTCCACATGACATCTTTCGAGGTGGCGAGCGACCCGTATGCGTGTCTGGTGATCGAGGACATTTCCAACCAACGCTCGGTGGAGCGCATGAAGGAGACGCTGCAAAACCTGTTGGTTCACGATTTGAAAAATCCGTTGTCCGCGGTCCTCGCAAACCTTGGATTTTTGGAACGCGTGAGCTCGATCCGCGATAACCAAGACGCGCAAGAGGCCATCTCGGACAGCGTGCGCGCGGCTCAGCGCCTGAACGCCATGCTGGTCAATTTGCTCGACATCACGCGCCTCGAGACCAACCGCTTGCCGCTGAATGTGGTGTCAGTCGAGATCGCGGACATTCTGGTATCGGTGATGGAGAACAACGCGGCGTTGGCCAAGGCGTATGGGGTTACGCTGAGGGTGGCGCTACAACGCTCGATCCGAGCCGTCGTCGATCCGACGGTCATTCGCCGCGCGCTCGACAACTTGGTTGAAAACGCGGTTCGTCATGCGCGCTACGTGGTTCTGGACGCCGAGGAAGACGCAGGCGTGGTGACCCTCGTGGTCTCCGATGACGGTCCGGGCATTCCTGAGGACCTGCGGGCGGCCATCTTCGACAAGTACACGCAGGTCGTGCAGCCTGGCGCCCAAGCCGGGTACAACCGCGGCCTAGGCCTGACCTTCGTGCGCCTGGCCGCCCGCGCGCATGGTGGCGACGCCCAGGTCGACAGCGCTGTGCCACACGGTTCGATCTTCCGCATCGCGTTCCCCGTGCAGCGCGCTGCCTCGCAGCGACCCTAAGGGCCCGCCGATGGCTAAGCCGGTCGATGATCGCGGTCGACGGGCCCGGCTCGGCGAGGCGCGACGAAGCCGCAGACTGCGGGCAGGTAACTGTGGAGCAAACGGAGCCAGCCCGTGGTCGCAGGTGCGATGCGCGAGACGCTGATAGCCGGGAGGCATCGGCCGCGAGAGCGAACGACTCAGCCATTCGCTAGCCCTCAGCCGCCCGACAGCTCGCGTGGCGACGGTCAGCGCGTCTCAGCGCCCTTTCTCAAAGGCCCGCCAAGTGACGCGTGCTTTGGCGATACTCTCGGTCGAAGCATGCGCTGAACCGCGCAGGTACTCGAGAAACGCCTCTAGCGTCGTGAGATCCCGCGGAAACTTCTCGTCTTTCAAAACCGTGCGCGCCAGGTCGCCCACGGGCGTGCGCAGCGTCTTGTGTTTAGTCAACCAATCGTAAAACGGAATGAACGCGGCCATCTGGCCCGACCCTCTACCACGCCCGCTGGCATGGCCAGAACCCTTAGACCGCCCGCTCGGCACGCTTGGACTTTTGGCGAGGCTTTGGCAAGTACCGGAGCGGAGCGTACTCGTGTACATGAGCA
>CAXSGJ010000044.1:0-45236 GCA_964236865.1 uncultured Polyangiaceae bacterium | reverse complement strand
CCGAATCGACGCGGAACCCTCGCTGATACGGTGAGGGCGGCCCCGCCACGGCTCATCTCGATCGCTCTGGTAATCATCGCCCCGTTGCTCGCGGCGCGCGCGCGCGCCTGCGGTGTGTCTGCGTCTGGCGTCTCGTCTTGCAGCCTCGCCGAGCACGATGACACGAAGCGGCCGCATTGGGCGGTGGGCGTCAGCGGGCTCTACACTCGTACGCGGCTTCGCTTCAGCGGCAGTCTGCACGCGGATCAAACCCGCTTTGCGACACTCGCCACGCTGGCTTATCTGCCAACCGCGCGATTCGTTCTGCAGCTGAGCGCGGGCGCGGCGTTGGCTGGCTCGCTGGCGCTCCCGGACGGCGAGCACGACTTTTCGCCGGGCCCCATCGCCGCGGCCGGCGCCGATTTTCGCGCCTTCGATGACGGCCGCTATTTTGCGTTGCTGACCTCGAGCCTCTCGTTCAGCTCAGCGCGCACCCGGCTCGGTGACAACGGCTCGGTTGGTTATCAGGCCTTCGACCTACGCGCAGGAACCGAGCTGGGCATTGTGCTTGCCACGATATTCCGACCTTACTTCGCCGCGCGGGTTTTTGGCGGCCCGGTGTACTGGCATTACAACGGCGCGGCCGTAACCGGCACCGACACCCATCATTATCAAGTGGGCGCTGGCGTAGGAGTTCGCGTCACGCGGGCGATGAATCTATTCGCGGAAGGGATTCCGCTCGGAGAGCGGGCCGTGTCGTTCGGCGCGGGCGTCGCGCTCTGAGAGCCCGGCACTCCGCTCACTTGGGCGGAACGAAGCCTGCGCTCTCGATGCACGAATAAAGCACTTGCAGCGCGGCGCCCGTGTCGGCTTGCACCGAGACGCAGCTGTTGGCGCACAAATGGATCTGGGTCGGCGTGCCGTTGTCGTCGTAATACCAGCCGCCCGTCGTCCCGCAGCTCGCTGCGTCTTTTACGCGGGGCAGGGTGGAGGCCGCGCCCATACCAGGTGTGTAATTGACGTTCACGTTGTCGAAGCTGAGCATCAAGTTGGCCGGTGGCGCGGGCACGGGGAAGTCGCAGCTCACGTTGGAGGCCTTGATGTTGCCGAACGCCTTCAAGAGGTCGGCTTCGGTGGAGGCGCCATCTTTGCCGCCGATCATGATGCCGTTCCTGGTGCCCCCGGCCCGCGCGATCTGGTCCATCGTGCGTTGGTTTGAGCCGAGGATACCTATCGCATACGTTTCGATCTTGTTCTGCTCCAGCGTGGTGGCGGCAATTCGGGCGATGTCGTTGATTCGCTCGTCGCAACCGTGCGGTTCACCGTCGGTGACGAAGACGACGACGACTTTCTCCGTAGGGTGCGTGCCTGCATACGCCACGGCGATGTTCTCCGCGCCTTGCAGCGCAGCATAAGTGGGGGTGCCGCCGCTGTTCATGTCCTTCGTTTGCGGGTTCGCCGGCACGGCTGCGAGCAGCTTCGCTTCTTGGGTGTCCACCGGCGCCGCGGCCGCGGTCAACTCCGCGATCTCGACCACGGGCGTGCTGCACGCGGCGATGGCTGCGTCTTGGTCCATGTCACAGACCGAATCCCAGCAGCCCATGGTGGGCGCGTTGCTCGGGAACAAGCGCAGACCCACGCGCACCCCCGCGGCGGCAGGGTCGGCGAAAAAAGCCTTCATCGCCGCGGCGGCTTGGTTCCATTTGTTGTTGTCGTTCATCGACCCCGAGTCGTCCATCATCACCAGCATGGTGAGTGAGCCAAGGTTTGCCGCCGATGAGCTCTGCGCGCAGGCGGCGTCCGGACTGACCACTCCCCCGCTCGGAATGCCGCTGCTCGCGCCGCTGCCGGACCCATTGCCCACGGCGAGCCCGCCGCCTGCGCCCACCGTGAGCGTGCCGCCGGCCTGGCCGTTACCGCCTTGGACCGTGGAGTCCGAGGCGCCCCCGGAGCAGGCAGCGACCAACCCAAGGGTCGCTAAGGTCGCCAAAACAGACAAGATTCGTCGCGTTCTCATAAGCTAGCCTCCGTTCGAGCGCGCCGGTGCTCGTGTTGGCCAGTACCCGTTGAGTACGTGTCCCAGGCAAAAAAGCGGTGCGCGGCTAGAGCTGCAATTTTGCGAGGTCGCTGCTCGCAGGGGTCGTCTGGACTGGCGCAGAGCGGCTAGCCCATGCTGACACACCTGTGGCACCACGCGGCGCTTGCCTCCGCGCCACGGCTCGCCAGCGGGGCGATTCAGTGGGCGCCGCGCTTGCGCGACCTGGAATGTTTGTTGCTGACCGCGCGCCATGACGAGCGAACGGATTGGATATACGCGTCGAAGTTTGCTTCAGACCACCGGGGCGGTGTCAGTCGCGAGTGCGCTCGGCGTGCTGGCGGGAGCGTGCGCACGACCGGAGCACGCGGCCGCGGAAACGAGCCCGACGCCGGTCAAGCTTCCGGAGCTTCTGGCCGCCACCGAGCGCGAGAGCGGGGACATGCCCGCGCCTTTACCGTGGGAAAAGCGCGTTGGGGTGGCGGTGGTCGGGCTCGGTCGCTTATCACTCGAGCAAATCTTGCCGGCCTTCGCTCAGAGCAAGCTCTGTCGGCCGGTCGCGCTAGTGAGCGGCGACGCCGCGAAAGCCGGCAACGTCGCGGCTCAATACGGGGTCGATGCAAAATCCGTGTACGATTATAAGAGCTACGATCGGCTGAGCGACAACGCCAAGGTCGACGTGGTCTACATCGTGCTGCCCAACGGGATGCACGCCGAATACACCGTGCGCGCCGCCCACGCTGGCAAGCACGTGCTGTGCGAGAAGCCGATGGCAAATAGCGTTGCCGAGTGCCAACAGATGATCGACGCCTGCAAAGCTGCCAATAAGCAGCTGATGGTCGCCTACCGTATGCAATACGAGCCATACAATCGTGAGATCATCCGCTTGGCCCGCGCCGGTGAAATTGGCAAGCTGAAGGCGTTCTCCGCGACCAATGGCCAAAATCAGGGCGATCCCAAGCAATGGCGCTTGAACCGGGCACTGGCGGGCGGAGGCGCGTTGCCGGACGTGGGCATTTATTGCTTGAACGCCGCACGTTACATCTCCGGTGAAGAGCCGGTCGAAGTGCAAGCCATGCAGTACAGCACGCCGAACGATCCACGCTTCGCGGAGGTCGAGGAACAAGTGAACTTCACGCTTCGCTTTCCGTCGGGCTTGCTGGCGTCGAACATCACTTCCTATGGCGTCCACGACTCGAAGCGCTTTCGTGTGCTGGGCGAAAGCGGCTGGGTCGAGCTCGATCCAGCGTTTCCGTACACCGGCCAAACCATGCGCATCGGTCGCAAGCGCGAAGGCTCGAAGATCGAGGATGTGGCTCAGCCCCGGCTAGAGGCCAAAAATCAGTTCGCCCTGGAGCTGGATCACATGGCGACGTGCGTGCAGAAGAATCAACGGCCGCACACCCCGGGTGAAGAAGGCATGCAGGACATGCGCATCATCGCCGCCATTTACGAGGCAGCCCGCACCGGCAACACGGTGAAGTTACCGGCAGTGGGCGGCGTCGATGCCTTTCGCGGACCGGCGCCGAGCTGAGCTCGGCGGAGGCGCCCTGACGGCGCCCGACCGCCCCCGCACCGCGGCCCGGATTCGGCACTCTGTCACGCGATCGTCGAAAAACCGTTTCACAGCGGCGCGCGAGCGCGAGTACACCTCAGCCTCAGCACGGCGAGGCCGACATCTATCCATTATGCACAAAACAACGGTGCGAAGCGCCCTCTGTGGCGCGCTCTTCCTAGCGGCGGCGGCTTGCACTGCGGGCAGCCCGCCGGCCATTGCACCCGCTCCGGGTGCGCCAGCGCGAGAGCCAACCGGGCCCATCAAACGGGTCGTGCTGGTCTCGCTCGACGGGATGATGCCCGACACTTACTTGCACCCGGATGCGCACGGGCTGCGCGTGCCAACGTTGCGCTGGCTGATGCAACACGGGGCCGTGAGTGAAGGCGTCGAGTCCGTGTTCCCGACCCTGACTTATCCATCGCACACCAGTATGGTCACGGGCGTTAACCCGGGCACGCACGGCATCGTCTCCAATGGCTCGTTCGACCCGCTGGAAGGCGACCAAGAGAGTTGGCGTTGGTACGCCGAGGACATTAAAGTCAGACCCATCTGGCGCATCTCGCAAGAGGCAGGCTACGATACGGGGCTCGTGCATTGGCCCGTCACTCTGGGCGCGCACGTCAAATGGCTCTTGCCCGAGTTTTGGCGCGCCAAAAACGTGCAAGATCAAAAGCTGCTGCGCGTCGTTTCAACGCCTGGCCTACTGGAGGACGTCGCCCGCGAAAACCCCGGATTTTGGGCTCGCTACGTGCCACCGAACGTGAGTGATGATTCCCTCACCGATGTCGCATTACATGTCTTGAAGCAAGGCAAGCCGCGGCTCTTGCTGCTGCACTTGGTCGGGATCGACGGTGCTCAACATCGGCACGGCATCGACAGCCCGGAAGCGCGGCAGGCCATCGAGACGGATGACCACCAGCTGGCGCGCCTGCTCGCGGCTCTGTCCGCGACGGGCTTGAGCAAAGAAACGGCGGTGCTGGTCGTGTCCGATCACGGCTTCCGCGCCGCGGGCAAGATGGTCCGCCCCTGCGCTCTTTTGCGTGAGGCCGGCCTACTCAGCCTGAACGCGGGCAAAGTCGCGAGCTGGAAGGCGACCGTGTTGTCCAACTCCGGGCAAGCTTACGTTTACGTGCAAGACCCAGCCGACTACGCCACGCGCGAAGTCGTTCGCGCTCTGTTCGCGGGAAAAGTGCAGCAGCAAGGCAGCGGCATCGGTCGAGTCTACGAAGCCGATGAGGTGCGAGCACGCGGTGGTGACCCCGACGCATTCCTGGCCCTGGAGGCGGCGGATGATTACCAATTTGGCCCCGGCTGCACCGGCGACACTGCGGCCGCGCCGCAATACGTTGCCACCCACGGCTTCGACCCACAGCGGCCCGAGATGCGCGCATCGCTCCTGATGGTCGGCCCCGGAATTGCGCACGGCATCGTGCCCAACGCGCACGAGATCGATGTCGGACCGACGATCGCGGCTTGGCTCGGGCTGGCCATGCCGGCGGCACAGGGTGAACCCTTGCGGGTAGTGCCCGCCGACCCCTGACCGGTTGTCGTCACCGCAGTCCGTGGTTGGCGAGCAGAAGCAAAGCTCGCGCGACTTTCCCGAACCGAGCAGGACCCGCATGCCAACTGCGGGACCGTGATGGACGTTCGCTGCACCCGTGCACCGTGGGCGGCAGCGCGCAATCATGCGGCATTAGCCTTGCACAAAGCCCTCAAAGATTCATGCGCATCCATCATCTCAACTGCGTCTCCGCCTGCCCGCTAGGAGGTTTCTTGATGGACGGTTTTAGCGCTGCGCAAATCCGCGGGCGCCTCACGTCACATTGCTTGCTGGTCGAGACGACCGATTCTTTGGTCTTGGTCGACACCGGCTACGGCTTGCAAGACATCGCTTATCCGCGCGCCCGCCTGAGCGCGTTCTTTCGCGCGCTCGTCAAGCCCGAGCTTCGTGAGGAAATGACGGCCATCAGGCAAATTCAGGCGTTGGGATTCGACCCGCGAGACGTGCGGCATATCGTCCTGTCCCACTTGGACTTCGATCACGCGGGCGGCCTGGATGACTTTCCATGGGCGAGCGTGCACCTGCTCCAGGCAGAGGTGGATTCCGCTGCGCTCCAGGCGACTGTGCTTGATCGCATGCGTTATAGGCCTCAGCAATGGGGCACGAAAAAACAATGGCGCACTTATTCTCCCCAAGCCGGCGAGGCTTGGTACGGCTTCAACACGGTACGCGAGCTTTCGGGCCTAAATGCCGACGTGCTGTTGGTCCCGCTTATTGGCCACACGCTGGGCCATGCGGGGGTCGCAGTGCGCCGGAGCGAGGGCTGGCTCATGTACGCCGCCGATGCCTATTTCTATCACGCGGAGATGAATGCCGAGCGCCCGCGTTGCACTCCCGGGCTTCGCGGCTATCAGGTTATGATGGAAAAGGATCGGGCCCAGCGGCTGCTCAATCAACGCCGTTTACGCGAACTCGCGTCTCGCCACGCCGACGAGGTCGTGGTCTTCTGTGCCCACGACGTGACCGAGTTCGAGCGCCTCGCCGGGCACTCGCATCGGCAGGCCGTGTACGCACCTTGAGCGGGGGGATACCTTGAAAGACGGGCGTCGGGGAATCAACGAGCCCTGACTCTGCGCATGCTCCGATCTCGCAAGATGAGCAGCCGTTCCCGCCTGGGCCGTGACGCCGAATGGAAACAGGGCCTTTGATTTAACGAGATCCAACACCAGGCCTCGCTCGATCTCGAGCACGAGAACGAGATAAGGGCGGCGGTGGCTTGCCTTGATCACCTTGCCCGTGATCGGCAGCTCAACCGAGGAATATGGGCACTGCTGCTCTCCGTAACGCAGCACCTCCTCCCCAATCCTGACGATTTTGGCGCCTTGCACGATGAAGCAGAGTGACGACTGTGCATGAAGTGGACGCTCGCGTAAGCCGCATCGGCGCGAATGACCTGCAGCACCGGGCTGTTGGTCTTATGCAGGCCGGGACTCCGCGCGTAACGAGTGGCTAGCGCCACGAGGCCGGGAGCGGCGAGTATCGTCGGCTCCAGTGTCGTTCATTTGGAGAATTGGGCAATGGACGCGCAGGAACGATAAACCTGATTTCGCTGCCCCCGACTACCGACTGAGACATGCCAAAGCGGCCACTGCCCTGATCGACGTGTACGAGCGTCCGAGCGCGCCGCTCCATCTGCTGCTCGGAAGCGACGCGGTCGCGATGGCCGAGACGAAGCTTGCTCAGGTACGAGCGGAGATCGCCGCATTGCGTTCTTTCAGCGTCGCGACGGATTTCGAGCAGCGGCAAGCCACTGACGGATGACGCGGCAAAAGCCCGCGCCGCGCTCATGGCTCGCCGCCCACGGTGCTTGCGCCGCCGCCTGCCACTGTGGCGGCAGAAAAGATGGGCACTGCGTCGTCGAGTTTGAGCCGTTCGAATCCCCTGGCCACCGGCTGCGGCGCTCGCTGCCGGCCGGGTTCCGGCGTCCCGCACGCCCGGCGCGGGCGGCGCTCATGTCAAGCGCGTGCGACGGCGCGTGTGGCGCGCGCTTGGGGCGAGGTGACGCGACGCGTTTGCCGACGCGTCAGCTCAGAGGCGGACTTGACGCGGCCGGCGCTGCTGCGCGTCGACTTGCGCGACGGGGTGCCAAGCGCGGACACTTTAAGCGCAGGGCCACCTTTGTTGTTCGAACGCTTGGCCAGGTTTTGGCGCGCGGTGCCCACCCCGCTGACGCCAGCGGTAGCCGCGCTGACCGTGCGGTCGATGCGGTGTGCTTTCGCTTTTTTCGGCTTCGCTTGGCTGCTGGTGACTTGTTGTTCGGCCCGGTACCGTTCAGCTTTGGTTGCCATGCGAAAAGAATACGCCGGCGGCTTTGAACTGCACGCGTTTTTGAAGCTTCGTTTTTCGAGACCGACTAGGGTTCTCCAGCCGGCCGAACGCAGCGTGGGAGTGGCATTCCGCCACGCATGCTCGCCGCGCGGAGTCGCTGTGCGTTGTCTGCGCGTATTGCAAGTCGCGGCCGCCTAGACTTGGGGCACACTGTTTCGAGATGGCGACTCGTGACAAGTCACATTCGGTAGAAGTCGAGCGGCAATACGAGGCACGCTCTACGGAGTCGTTCGATCGGATTGCCTACGCGATTCAGCTGCTGGCGCTGTTGAATCCTCCGCTGAAGGTCGCGGTGTATCGAAATAGCCGTCAGTTATTGGTCGAGCGTGGCCGAGCCCTCGGCACTGAAGCCGCCTGGGCTCTGTTCGGCGTTCCGCCGCACGCCACGCGTGAGAGCATCGTGCGCGCGCTCGCCGAGTTGAGCGGGCTCGCCAACACGCCGTTTCTCGTCGACTTGCTCAGCGCCAAGACCGCACAGCCGCTGGCATCTTAGGGCGCAAGGACCGGAGTCGCGGATAGTCGGGCTTCACCAAATTTCCGCTCTGCGAACCTGCTCGTCATTAACATCGAACGAATGTGGACCTGCGCTCGCTGAAGAGTGGGCTCCCCGGCGTTGTCGCTAGGCGGCTTTTGAGTAGGCTCCCGGCAATCAGATGAGACCGGATGCCAAAGTCAGGGGAGCCCAAATGCTGCGGGTGCTCGCCCGGTGGCTCTCGCCGTTGCTGCTCTCGCTCCCTTCGTCTGCTCGCGGCGAGACGCTTCAAGCGCCCTACGGCGGCAGGCCCATTCCGTTGGGCGAGGCACGCGTGCCGTGCGGCAACCTATCCGGCGGTTGGGGGTTCGAGGGCAAGACGCGTTGGCGCAGTCGTCGAGGTGAAGATCGCTCCCTCGGCGGCGAACTGCGCGACGAGCACCGCTTCGCTCGAGCTGGTGACGACCGGACCTTGGCCGAACATCGACCCTGCGAGCGTCGTCTTCGCGCCCGACCGGGCATCCGTAGAAGCACGCGGACGCCGGTTGACGGGAGTGTCCGTCGCTTGGCGAAGCAACGCCGCCTCGGGCATAGATACCTGTCAAAGCCCCAGGCTCGAGCCGAATGCCGAGCACTGCACGTGGACGGTCGGCCATGATATTTCGGTCACGCCGGGGGCTAGTCTCGTGTGGGTACCGCCGGGAGGGCGCGTTGGTGAAGGGGTGACAACCTTCGACGCGAATGGGCGATTGGCTTCGACGGATGCCTTCAACCTCACCCCGGCGCGCGTCAATCTGGTCAATTTATTGCCACCCGACGCGTCCATCGATCTTTCGACCGGCAGCGGGCAGGTGCCCATCTTGCATGCCGAGAGCATCACGGCAGTCGACTGCGGCGATGCCCGCTGTGACATCGTCCGAGACAAGCTCACGGTGCGCACACTCTCCAGCAACGTGAACTCGATTGATGTCAAATTCAAGCTGCTCTCCGGAGTGTTCTTGGAAAAGGGGTTGGGTTTCGAACCCGCGCCGACGGCGCATCTCGCTGTCGTTCATTGCCCGATGTCGGTCGCTTCGGTTCCGCCTTTGCGCGATGTCGAGAATGCCCGTCTGGTCGTGCGGATCGAAGGCCGCTGCGCGAACGAGCTTCCAAACCTGCGCTTTTTGGTCGGAACCACTCCTGCGGATGTGCTCAGCGTTCAGACAGACTCAACCGGGGCCGAGGCGCTACTGCGTGTTGGCGTCATCGACTCAGCTCGCTTATCGATTACGGCCGTGCATCGAGATTCCCCCGGCGTTGCGGTGGCTGTCGCGCATGTCGACACCGCCGCAGCCCCGGCGGTCAGCGCGTCACTTGAAATCGAAGGCTATCCGAATTTGTCCTTCATCCCCAACAATCGCCCCGCCGTGGTCCATGCGCGGACTTTGCCAGGCCACGCCCACCTCGTGCCGCTCGAGGTGCCAGGAGCATACAGCGTCGCGCGACGCGGGCGTTTATTCACGGTTCTCGGCGATGAAAATGCGTCCGGTCAAGCTGCGCTCCGCTTCGGCTATCGCGATGATTCGCTATCGGGCGACTTTGCGAACGCAGACCTAGCCGTCTTGGCCAGCCCGGTCCAACGTAGCATTCACGAAGCCAACGTCACGGCGCCGATCGGGCGCTCCGCGTTGGGCCTTCATCCGTTAGCCGAGTTCGTTTGTGGTGCGGGGCTCGATGGCACGCTCCGTGTCAATCCGGGTGCGCAAGCGCACCTCTCGTTCGACCTGCGCGACAGTTGTCGAGTCATCTTCCACCGAGAACGTCTGTCCCGAGACTTCGGCACGCAGAAGCTCAGCCTCGAGATCGACGTGACTGACGCGGACGGCGCTGTGCGCGGGGACGCGCACGTCTCTTCGACGATCGTGCTTCGCCCTGGCCCCGAGCCGTTGTTCGCTTGGATTCAGGGCGTGAAGCAACCGTTCGACCGTGTCGTCGTGAGGGTTTCGCATGTGGCGGACGAAGCGCACTACGTGAACGCCCTCGAGATCCAGACCGGCGCACCCGAAGTGAAGTGGGCCGCCGTCCTGGGGACGGGGCATGCGCGTCTCTACGCGACGACGGCCATTCCGACCGGCTTGTACCGTTTCGGCGACGCCCACCACAGCGGGGTGCTCACTTTGAACTTCGGCGTTCTGTCGCGCCTAACGTGGCTCGATGCGGACGGTCACGAAGGCTTCTTGGGTCTGGAAGCGGGCATCATGGCAATCGGGCTCGCCAACGCCACTGGCGACACGGGGCAATCTTTGACCCAGGTCGGTGCGGTGTTTGGCCTTGGCATCAGCGTTCCTATCGCCAACCGCGCTTCACCGACGCAAGCTTCGATCAATCTTCACGGTTGGTTCGAGGAGAGCATTTCCAATTCGGGTACGGATCCCGGCCGCCGCGACGCGTTCATCTTCGGCCCCAGCATCTCCATCGGAAACGTGGGGACCAACTTGTGAAGCTGTGTTACTGCGTCACCAGCGGAGGTCGACAGTGGAGCAAATCTCGAGTCGTGGCGTGACCGCGATGTGACGGTGCGGGCGTCGCAACGGTGCCACACTCAGCTCATGGTTGAACGGACGATTGCCAGCTATGCGCGCGAGATCAGGCCTCTATTGAAGAGGGGCGTGTTTTTGCCCGCGCGTAGCAGGTTGTGGTGGTTGCCCTTACATTTGTCGCTCGTCGGGCTGTGGATCACGGCGTTGGCGCGGCATTGGCTGCCCGGCCTCCTGGCCCCGCTGCTGTCCCTATTGATCGGGATGAGCTTCGCTGGGCTCACGTTCCTTGGCCATGAAACATTGCATGGAGCCATCGTGCGCGGCGCTCGCTTGCGGCACCTCGTGGGTTGGGTCGGGTTTTTGCCGTTCGTGATTTCGCCCCGGCTGTGGGTCAGTTGGCACAACCGCGTTCACCACGGAAACACGCAACAAGCGGGTAAGGATCCGGACGCCTATCCGACGCTGGCCGAGTACGAGCACAGCCGCGCCGTGCGTTTCGTCACGCACATCGCCCCTGGGCTCGGGCGGCTGCGCGGCGTGACCGCGCCTTTGATTGGTTTCTCGGTGCAGAGCCTGCACATGTTGCTCGCGGCGCGCCAGCGGCGCTACTTGTCCCCCAAGGAGCACGTGTACGCGATCGCGGAAACGCTCCTCGGGGTTGGCGTCTGGGTGACCGTGGGGCTCGCGGTGGGCGGCACGGCATTCCTGTTTGCGTTCGTCTTGCCGCTGCTGGTTGCCAACGTGATCGTGATGGGGTTCATCCTCACGAACCACAGCCTGAGCCCGTTGACCGGCATCAACGATCCGCTAGCCAACTCGCTGACCGTGCTCACGCCGCGCTTGCTGGGGTGGGTGACGCTCGGGTTCGGGTTTCATGTCGAGCATCACCTGTTCCCCGCCATGAGCACGCGCCACGCGCCGCAGGTTCAGCGCGTGCTGCAAGCGCTCTGGCCGGACAAGTACCAGTCGATGTCTCTGATGCGCGCTACGGCCGCCCTGCACATGAGCCCGCGCGTGTACAAAGACTCGGCAACCCTCGTGGATCCGCAATCTGGGCTCGAATGGCCGACCTTGCGCCAGGGTGCGTTTGAGCCGATGCCGGGCGAGTGACCGGCGCTCGCCGCGCAGCGCGCCAGCCGCGGGCCTCCTCCCGGAACGCGCTCATATAGCTGAAGCCATGCCGGGGGTCTGCGGCTTGGGCTCGGTCGCGATCATGGCAAGCAATGAGTCGAAGTTCACGGGCTTGATCAGGCAGGCCTCGAAGCCGACGGCTTTGCAGCGCGCTTCGGTCTCCGGCCCCGAGTAGCCAGTGACGGCGATGAAGCGGCAGCCTTCGAGCTCGGGCTGCCTACGCAGCAGCAGCGTCAAATCGAAACCGTCCATCTCAGGCAGGCCGATGTCGATGATCAGTATCTCGGGCCGTAGCTCAGTCGCCTTGGTCAAGGCGTCGAACGCGCAGACGGCGGCGTGCGCATCGTAACCCGCCAAGCCAAGCATCGCGACGAGTAGCTCGCAGGCGTCTTCGTAGTCGTCGACCACCAAGACCCGGCGCGCGCCCACGGTACCGCGGATCCCAGACGGCCGATGAGGCGATCCCATGTGCGGACGATGAGCGCTTCGGGCGACGATTGGAACCGGGAACTCAAATACCGAATGGTTACGGCGACTAGGATTCTCGCTCTGGCGCGTGTGGCTGGACAACGCCGCTCGCTCGTACGCTCGCCCTGCTCGGGGTCCTGAAGTTGCCCACGACAAAACGAGAGCGGGGCGCGGCGCTCAATGCGCCGCGCCCCGATCCCCGCTTGGTGCGCCCGTTACCAGGCGCGTCAACCTCAATCGAGGGGCTGATCGTCCAAGCTGTTCAAGAACTCAATCACGTCCGCGCGGTCGCCTGCGTTGCTAATGTAGAACGGGTGCGGCGCGTCGGCGGGGCGTTGCTTCGGGTCGAGCAACATGGCCAACGAAGTGACCGAGTTGTCATGCAAGAAGACGGGCTTCCTCTTCAAGTCCATGAGCATGGGCAGAGCGTCGCCACGCGGCAGGCCCAGGTTACTGGCTTCTACGATGATGAGCTTGTCGTCGAAGATGCCCTCGGAGTTCTTCACCGGCGCCAAGGAAGTGATGGCCGGCAAAACCGTGCTGGGCGTCAGCGGACGCTCAGCCAAGGGCTCGCCGCCGTCGTAGCCCGGCCACAGGGTGGGCCGCGCCGGCGCCTTCGAAAACAGATCGACCGTACTGTTGAACGGCACGATGTTCTGCGGCACGAACTTGCTTTGGTCGTCGTTGTGACAGGACGTGCATTGCTGACGGAACACGATACGACCCCGGGCGATCGCCTCCGGATCCGTCTTGTCGCCAGCCGGAGCAGGCAGCGAATCGAAGTACGAGCTCAGGTTCTTCAACTTGGTCTCGTCCACTCGCATGCCGATCAGAGAGTCCTCGTTTTTGGCGCCGGCTTCGAGCCCGGTGGTCACTTCCGTATTGCCTGCGCGGCCCACGTACGGGTAGCCATTGGGGCCGCCCTTCGTCACCATCATACTGGCCAGAATCGCCTCATAATTGTCGGCGATCTCGGTGCCGGCGGGGCCGCCACGGTCCACCAAGAACTTACGACCGCCGACGGTAGTGATGTCGGTGGGGTCGAGCAACGCAGTATACACGAGGTTATTGAAGTTTGGGAGCAGCTTGATCGAGCCCTCACTGCCTTCTGGGGCCTGCAAGTCGGCGCGGAACATGGGCGTGATGTGCATCGGCGCGCCATTGCCGTCGACGGCGTCGTCAAAGGCACCCACCGGGTAAAGCACGGGATCGTTGAGGTAGGCGTCCACCTCCTCTTCAGTCGCGGCGGCGCTGATCAGGTTCATCCCCACGCCCTTACGCGACACGGACTTACCCATATTGGCTGCGAGATTCAGAGCGAGCGTGGGGTAGAAGGCGCGAGACCGCGCGCCCAAGGCGACCGAAGCCCCGACGTTCAAGAAGTGGTTGGTCGGGCCATCTACGCGGTGCCCGATCGTCCCGCCGTTGGGGACGCTCAACACCGAGCCGTCCGTAATGCTGTGACAGAACGCGCACGTTACACCAACGCTCTCTCCCGCAAACACATCGTCGTCATTGATATCGAGCTTGCCGTTCAGCGGCGTCTGGATATTGCGCGCCGAGATACCCAGGACTGCGTTCATCTCGATCAAGGCGATGGTCGTGGCTGGATCGTTCAGGGTCGGTGCATTCGCGAGGCTCAAGTCGGTCTTGACCTCGGCCGCCAGCTTGTCTTTCACCGGGCCATCCGGAATCGCGTCGATGTCCACGCTCAGGCCTGCCTTCAGCGCCATGACCGGCGTCAGCTTCGCGGCGGCAATGCCCTGCGGCAGCTGTAACACGTGAGTCCAAAAGCCTTCGTTCCCAAAGGTCTCGAAGCGAAACACGTCCTTGCCCGCGCTGGCTTTGCCACGCGGATGGTCGAACATATTAGTGGTCGCAAACTTGTCGGTCGGGCCGGCCGAGCCAGGTAGCCCACCACCAGCCTCACCGCCCGCGCCCGCGGCCGTTTCACCTGCGCTCCCTCCGGGGCTCGCGCCGGCTTCGCCGGCTTCACCGCCGCCGCTCGGCGTCGAGGTGTCGTCGTCGGAGCATGCCGCCACTACAACGCCCGTGAAAATTGCTAGCCCCACTGCAATGTAGCTGCTGTGTCTTTTTTTGACGATCATGTCGTTCCCTAATGTGAAGTGGTCGGCAAGTCGCGAATGCGTCCTGGCGATCGTGACTCTGAGTAAGACTTGTGCGCTCGCGCTCGTGCACCTTTTACGCCAACCGACCAGGACTCTGGCGGAGCGCTTGGAGCCTTATCGTTCAGCCGCCTGCGCACTGTGCGACGCAGCGGATGCCCTCATGAATAGCGTGCTCGGCTCCAAACCGAATAGCGCGTTCGCCATCTGTGGCGCAATGGCGGAGCCTTCGGCGGTCCATGGACCACAGCTTACTTGCCACGCTGCGACGGATTGTCTCGTTCCGGAAACGGTCACGACGGAGTTCATCGGGTTGCGAAAAGTCGGCGCGTGCGTTTTTTTGCAAACCAACTTGTTCCAGCGGCGTACTGCCGCGTGCATGAGCACACCCCTTCCCAACCAATACGAAAGCGGCGCGTCGATCGACCGGTTGACCCGCGGCGCCCTCGCGGGCGCGCTCGGGGGTGTGATCGGCGCGGGCGCCAAGCTGCTGGGCGAGGTGGTCTTTCCACCGCGCGTACCCGGTGAGCCCGTGCCCCCCGCCGTTATGGCGTCCAAATTACTCGAGATCTTTTCCGGGAGTCCACTTCTTCCAAGTAAAGAACTCTTGGCGACGCAAATCTTTCACTGGACGTTCAGCGTGAGCGTCGGCGTGTTGTACGGCGTGCTTGCCGAGCGCTTTCCGCGCGTGACGCTCGGCCGCGGCGTCGTGTTTGGCGTGGTCTTGTGCTTGGCCACGCACGAGACCCTCTTGCCTGCCTGTGGGTTTTCGCTGCCTTGGCGCGAGATCCCGCTCAAGGAGCACCTGAGCGAGCTTTCCACGCATGCGTTATTCGGGCTGTGCGTGGAGCTCGTGCGCCGCACCGCCCGCCGCTACCTCACGCCAATGACGCGGCCGATGAGCTTGCCCCACACGGCATTGGCCGAGTGATGGCGCCCTGGCCGGCAGTGACGCGTTCAATCGGCGAAAACGGCTGGAGTACTGCTCCGGACGATGAGAGAACCCGCTAGAAGTTTCATGCCAAGAAAATCAACGAAAGACCGAGTCATCCGCTACGCCGTGATCGGCCTGGGGCACATCGCTCAAAGCGTGGTGCTACCCGGTTTCGCAAACGCAAAGAATTCCGAACTCGCCGCACTCGTCACTGGCGACCGGAAGAAGGCAACCGCGTTATCCAAGAAGTACGGCGTCCCGTCCGTCGGCTATGAGGCGCTGGAGCAAGTGCTCGAGGAGCAGGCGATTGATGCGGCCTACATCGCCTTACCGAACATGCTGCACCGGGAGTTTACGGAGCGCGTAGCGCGGGCTGGCGTGCATGTGTTGTGCGAAAAGCCGATGGCGACGACCGATCAGGATTGTCGAAAGATGATCGCCGCCTGCGAAAAAGCCAAGGTTCTTCTGATGATCGCTTACCGCATGCACTTCACCGAGGCGGATTTGAAGGCCATCGCGCTGGCCCGCTCCGGCAAGCTGGGCGAGCTCCGTTACCTTTCCTCGGTGTTCGGCATGCAGGTCGCGTCACCAAACATCCGCATCGACCAGTCCGCGGGCGGCGGGCCGCTCTACGACTTGGGCGTGTACTGCATCAACGCGGCGCGCTACCTGTTTGGCTCGGAGCCCACCGAGGTCCTCGGCTTCCTCGCAAGCAACAAAGACCCGCGCTTCCGCGAGACCGAAGAGATGGCCAACGCCCTCTTACGGTTTCCGAAGGATCGCTTGGCAGCCTTCACTTGCTCGTTCGGCGCGTCCGACAACGCGGTGATCGAGCTCGTCGGCACGAAAGGCACCCTAAAAATCGATCCCGCGTACTCGTACCAAGAGCCCATCGAGTGGACGGTCAGCACCGGTGGCAAGAAGCGAACGAAAACGTTCGAGCTGACCGACCAGTTCGGTGCCGAGCTCGCCTACTTCTCGGGCTGCGTGCAGGCGGGCAAGAAACCTGAGCCAGACGGCTACGAGGGCTACGCGGACGTGCGGATCATGAATGCGATTTTCAAGGCCGCGCGCACCGGGAAGGCCGTGAAAATTCCGCCCGTCAAGCGTCAAAGCGCGCCAAAATTGGCGCAAATGTTCAAGCTCACGCACAAGCCGCCGCCGCGCCTGCTGAACGTAAAAGCTCCGACGCGCGCCTGACACGTCGAACTTGCGTCGCGGCGCGCCGGAGGGCGAACGCCGCCGACGGTCGCTCGAAATCTGCGAATATGTAAGACTCCGCCGCGCGATGAGGCGAGATCAAGAGCCGCGCGCGCTGGCCGTCGGTAGCGCCTTGCCCGAGTTGTGGGCGCTCGCTTTCGCTGCGTTCTTACTGGGCGCATTCTTCGCGGTTCCGTACTTGCCCATGGTCGATATGCCGCAGCACGCGGCGCAGATCAGCATCTGGCAACGTTTGGGTGATCCGCGTTTTCCAGAGACGCAGCGGTTCGAGTTGAATTTGCGGACGCCCTATCTTGGCGCGTACGCGCTGGCGCGCGCGCTTTCCGGCTGGCTGGGCGTGGTCTCGGGGTTGAAGGTGGTGGTCTGGCTTTCGATTCTAGGCCATTGGGCGGCGTTCGCTGGCTTGGTGCGCTCCACCGGGCACGCGCGCTGGCTCGGGCTCCTCGGCTTGCCTCTGGGACTGGGCTATGGCTTCTATTACGGCTTCATCAGCTTCATCGGCGCGTTGCCGTTCGGCTTGGCCGCGGTGAGTTTGGCGCTCCGTCACCGCCGCGGCCCAACCCTCGTCTCAGGCTCGTGGCTTGGAGCCGCGCTCTGCGTCACCCTCGCCACGCATGGCTTTGCGTTGGGTCTGAGCGTGGTGCTGGTGGCGCCGCTGCTCCTCGGAGGGCGCGGCTCGCTGCTCACTCGTGGCGCGCCGCTGCTCGCTCCTCTGGCGCTCATGGCGGTTTGGTTGATGCCGGGCTCCTCGGCGCGGGCGATCGGCGCCACGGTTTGGGATCCGCGGTTCTGGGAGCTCGGTTCCGTGCCCGCGCTCTTGCTCGCTGCCTCTGCCGCCGATGTCGCGGCGACGATCCTGGGGTTGGTGTTCCTGGGCTTCGTTGCGCTGTCGATGGGCAGGCCAAGCCGTGAGCCCGAGCGCTATGTGCCGATTGTTGTGTTGCTGCTCGGCTTCTGCTTGTTCCCGCTCAGCTTCGGCGGGTTCACGCCACTCCACCCGCGCTTCGCGGCGTTCATGGTGCCCGCGTTGTTGCTCGTGTTCGAGCCGCGCGGCGAGCCGCGCTCGCCGTTCCTGGCTCACGGTCTGGTACTGGTAGCCATGGGTTGGCTCGCGCTCTTCTCGTTTCGCCTGCACGCCTTCGCCCGCGAGACCCAGCCGCTCAGCGATTTCATCGCGCGCATGCCCGCGGGCCTGCGTATCCGCCCGATCGTATTCGAGCGGGAGAGCCAGGTGTTTCCCGCACTGCCCGCTTTACTGCACTTATCGGCCTATTACGTGCCCGCAAAGGCCGGCACGCAGGGTTACTCGTTCGCCATGTACCCCACCAGCGTGATCCGCTACACCCCGGCCGTCGTGCCGAGCATGGACAACGGTTCAGAGTGGCGGCCCGATTGGTTCTCCGCGCAAGCAGAGCTTGCCGGTTATGATTGCTTTTTGGTCCACAGCACCAGTGACCGCTCGCTTGCGCTGTTCGGCGCGCACCTCGCCGAGGTCAGATTGGCATTTCAGGAACACGGTTGGTGGGCCTACCTGACGCGCGAAAAGCACACCCCGCCTGAGCACCCGCACCACTGAGAACGAGACGCATGAACAATCAATGGTCGTCAGTAGCTTCCAATAACCGTCCGCTTTCGGAACTGCCGAGTGCGGCCTCCCGCCGGGGAAGCGCCCAACCCGGCCCCGAAGTCACGCTCGAAGATTTCAAACGCTATTTTCCGCATACGCCGGCTGCGCTGTGCATCAAGGAATGCGCGCGGCTGTCCGTGATGCGCCGCTATCCGTGCCCTGGGCCAGTGCTGGACGTTGGCTGCGGCGATGGGCTCTTTGCACGCATGGCGTTCGACGACGTGGAGGTTTGGGGCATCGACATCGACGCGTCCGAGGGTCGCTGGGCGGCGGCCAGCCAGGCGTACGCGCAGGTGATCCTGGGGGACGTCACGCGCGCCGGGCTGCCATCCGGCTTCTTCGCAACCTGCGTCGCCAACTGCTCGCTCGAGCATGTACCGCGCATCGACTTGGCGCTAAAAAACATTCTGAATTCGCTGCGCCCCGGGGGCCTCGTCTACTTGTTCGTTCCGGCCGCGGGTTGGGCCAGCTACCTGACGAGCGCGCGCGTGCTCCGCGATCTGGGCGCCCTGCGCCTCAGCACTGGCATCCAAAATGCCATCGATCATCAATTCCGCCATCATCACCTGTACGACGCGCAGGGCTGGAGCCGCGTGGTCGAGCAATCCGGCCTGGAGCTTCTGGAATGCGCGCCGGTGCTCTCCACTGCCACGACGGTTGCGTTCGAGGCGTTCCTCATTCCTTCGCTGGCGGGGCTGCTCAATAAAAAATTGACCACGCGCTGGACCAACTTCCCGAACGCCCGGCGTTTGTTTGCGCGGCCCGTCTTCGAGGCCGTCAGAGCCATCATGAGTCGCGCGTCTGCGGCGCCCACGGGCGAGTTCTTATTGGTCGCGCGGCGACCGGAGGCGTGATGCCGGAATCAGTCGATTATTTTACGAACCATCGCCTCAAGCTGCGGTTCCCGTGGAAGCTCTATCATCAGCCGATAGTCCGCGAGCTCGGCCTGGCGCTGTCGGCTTCGCTTGGCGAAGACGTGCTCAACCTGGGATCGGGGCCGTTTTACGAGCTCGAAGCGCTGCCTGCGCTCGGTAAGCGTTTCACGTTGTGTGACATCGATCCGCGCGCCCTGGAGGCCGCGCGCGCGCTGCATGGGGCTGCGTTGGCCGGAGCCGACACCGTTCAGGCGGGGGCGCCGCTGCCCTATCCGGACGCCCATTTCGACGCCGTGGTTTCGATGGATGTCATCGAGCACCTGGTGGATCCATTGCCCTGGCTCACCGAAGCGCTGCGCGTGCTGAAGCCGGGCGGCCTGCTCTTTCTGACGACGCCGAACTACGCGTCGCGGTCGCTGCGCGTGATCGAATACACTGCGCTCGAAGCCGTCGCACGCGCCCAAGGCTTCAGCCGCAAGGATTTACACCCTAGCAAGTTGGACGCCCCAAAGCTCTGCGCGTTACTTCGCCGCGCCGGCGCACGCAACGCACTGACCAAGCCAATTTCCTTTGGCTGGGTGATCGCCGCCTACGCCTGGCGTTGACTCCGGGCGAACGGAGCGGTGTCTTGGGCGGCGTGGGCTGGTCGTTCAGCGCCCGCGCGCCGCGCGAGCATCGACCTTTTCTCGATCAAGACCGCGTGAACCGACGGTTCCATTTACGGGACGGCCGCGCTGTTGGATCGTGCAGCGGTGACCGAAACTCCGCGCCGATCCTTTTCCCGCTTTGTGCCGTATTGGGTCATGCGTTTCGGCCCCGGCAAGCCCCGCAGCTGGTTGCTGGTCGCCCCACTCCTGTTGCTAGCGGTTGCGGCGGCGGTGACGTTGCTGCGGCCGGCCCCAGCCCATGCCGATGTGTACCTGCCCAAAGCCGACGCCGAGTTGCTCGAGACATTGCCGGGGCCCGTGGCGAACACCTGGCTGCGATCGCCCGCGGAGGCCTCGTCCTCCGCTCCGTTGGACGCGAACGCCGCCGTCTTTCGCGCTCGGGCCGAGCTCACGCTGTACCAGCAGAGCGCTGACCCACGCTACCTCGGCCGGGCAGAAGCGGCCTTGGGCAACTTCTGGGACCAGGTTTCGCCGCCGGAGCCGATCCTGGTGCTCCGCGCCCGGGTTCGGCAAAGCAATCACGATTTTCTGCTCGCGCTGGCTGACCTGGATCGCGCGCTTTCGATCAGCCCGAACGACGGCCAAGCTTTGCTCGACCGGGCCAGCATTCAGACGGTCCTGGGCCGCTACGATGCCGCGCGGCGCGATTGTCAGGCGCTCGAAACACTGACCGCTCCGCTGTATGTGGTGGTTTGCCGGGCGGCGATTGGCGGCGTGACTGGGTCGGCCGCAGCCGCTTCCGCTGAGCTTGCCCAGGTGCTCTCGGGCCCCCAAGTAGAGGTGGAGGATCGCTGCTGGGCGGAGTCGTTGCAGGGGGAGCTGGCAACACGGCTAGCTCAGAGTGCGCAGGCTGAGGCTCACTTTCGCAACGTGCTGGCGGGCTGCCCCAACGACAGCTACGCCCGCGGCGCCCTGGCCGATTTGCTCCTGGACTTGGAGCGCTACTCGGACGTGATTTCGCTGCTGGCGGACACGAAGCGACAAGACACGCGGCAAGACGCGCTGCTCCTTCGCCTCACGATCGCAGAACGCCGCCTGCACGCAGCAAACTTCGATGGCCATCTGAAGGATTTGGAGCAGCGTTTCGAGGAGGCGCGCCTACGCGGAAATCAAGTCCACCGGCGGGAGGAAGCCCGCTTCGAGCTCGCCTTGAAGGACGCGCCGGGCCGCGCGCTATCGCTCGCAACCGCCAACTTTCAAGTGCAGCGCGAGCCGGCCGACGTGCGCATCGCCCTGGAGTCGGCACTCGCTGCCGGCCATCCCGAGAGCGTCCGAGACGTCGTCAAATTCCTTTCCGTATCCAAGCTCGAAGACGCGCACGTGGCGGCGCTCTTGAGGCGGCTTCAGCCATGAAATGGGCCCTCGCGGTGGTCGTTTTCTCGTGGGTCTTGGGTTCGAGTTCGCTCGCGAGAGCGCACAAGCCGAGCGACAGCTACCTGATGCTCAATCGAACGGGGCACGGCGTGCACGGCCGCTGGGACATCGCGCTGCGTGATTTGGAAGCGGCAGTGGGTCTCGATCGGGATCATGATGGCACGATCAACTGGGGCGAGCTCAAAGCTCGCTTACCGGTGGTGACGGCGTACGCGGGCAGCCGCCTCCACGCGCACGCCGCCTCTGGCGCGTGTGTGTTGTCCTTGACGCCCCAGGGAGTCGTGGCGCATTCGGACGGCAAGTACGTGGCACTCGGGCTCGAGCTCTCGTGCCCAGACAATGCCTCGGCCATCGTGCTGAGCTACGACCTCTTGTTCGACATCGACGCGCAGCACCGCGGTGTGCTGCGCTATACGGACGGCAACGACATGCAGCCGTTGGTGTTCAGTAAAGCGCGGCGTGAGCTCGCGTTATCGCACGTGGCGCCCAAGTTTGTCGGCATCGTGCGCTTGGGGATCGAGCACATTCTCAGCGGTTACGATCACTTGTTGTTTCTGACCGCGCTGCTTTTACCCTCAGTTCTTCGTCGACGGCACGGCAAGTGGATCCCGGCCGCAGACTTTCGCAGCGTGCTGATGGACGTACTTCGCACGGTCACCGCATTTACGCTCGCCCATTCGCTGACGCTGGCGCTGTCCGCGGCGCACTGGGTCGTGCTGCCCTCGCGCTTCGTAGAGTCTGCCATCGCAGCCTCGATTATTTTGGCCGCGCTGAACAATTTGTTTCCCGTTCTAGACGCAGACCGCTCGCTCGCGTTCGGCTTGGGCTTGTTGCACGGCTTCGGATTCGCGGCCGTGCTCTCCGACGTCGGGTTATCGGGACAAAGCTTCGTGCGTACCTTATTTGGCTTCAACCTAGGCGTCGAAATCGGGCAGCTCGCGGTGGTGGCCTCGATGCTTCCCGTGCTGCATCTCTTGCGCCGCAGCCGTTTTTACCCAACGCGCGGCATGCCCGTCGCTTCCATCGCGGTGATGCTGGTGGCCTGCGTCTGGTTTGCGGAGCGCGCCTTCAATATGAAGATCATCTCTTAACCGGCGCCCAACGCTGGATCGTCGCGGGTCGCCTCAGCCGCCTGAACGCTCGCATCACCGATACGAAGGGACATCGGCTTGCCTGCGCAATGTCGTCTACAACGCGCGCCGCCCGGAGCGCAAAGGAAAGCTGAGCCACCCCTCACAGACCACTGGTGCGTCTTCTACTTCAGTTTCGCGAAGCTCTCGAACAGGCGCGCTTGCATCGCGTCGGCGGCGGGCGTCTTTTCGAGCTCGCGGACGGTCAAGGAGGTAGCTTGGTTGAGCTTGATTTCCCGGTAGGCAATGGTGAGCTTGCGCGATGTCTCGACCCCTACGTTGGCGGTGGCCGGATCGATGTACTCGCATAAACTAATCGCGACGTCGGTTCCTGACATGCCTCCCACGCAATAACGGGCATGGTATGGCCGCGCTAGGTGCTGGCGGACCGTGTTCAGCTCGATACCATCCTTCTTGAATGCAGCGAGCGCATCTTCGACCTTAATGGTTCCGCCGGGGCGCGCAGAGAGCTCGTTCTGGAACATCTCGCTGAAGTCGGTCGGATTGCGAGCTGGCGGCGCGGTCGCGCTGCGGCCGGCGTCCGCATCGCCGCTCGCGGCACTCGCATTCAAATTCGCGCTCGAGGTCGGGGCTAATTTGTTGTCTAGCTTCTTAACCGGCGATTTGCCACACGAGGGCAATCCGCCACAAAGCGCGCTCGAGCCGGCCAAAAGCGCGGCAAAACGCGTGAAACGCTCCTTTGAAGAGCCGGATTTATTATTAAGCATGGCGAGTTTTACTTTTGACGCCCGGGTTTGGATCGCGCAATGGTTAGAGTGCGGTCCTACTTAGCGCAAACCGTAAATCTGATCTAGCGCTGCGGTCGTAGTCCATCGGCCGCTCTTATCTGCGGACAGGGAGTTAGTATGAGAAATCGAGTTCTAATCAAATCGGGTCTAGTCGTTGCGACGCTATCAGCGTTGGGCGTTTCGCTGCTTTCGCAGGAGGCCGGCGCGTCCAGCCATCGCGAAGCACCGTTCATCACCAAGAACCCCAAAGTCGACAGCACCGACTTTTACATGTTCAAGAGCTACGAGACCGGCAAGCAGGACTACGTAACTCTGATTGCGAACTACATGCCGCTCCAAAACCAATACGGCGGCCCCAACTTCTTTACTTTCGATCCGGAAGCTCTGTACGAGATCCATCTCGACAACACGGGCGACGCCAAGCAGGACATCACGTTTCAGTTCCGCTTCCAGAGTAACCTCCTCGGCGCGGCGATCCCCGTCCCAGGACCGGTCATGGGCAATCCCGTCGCGGGCAGCAAGATGGTTGCCATTCCGCTGATCAACTCGGGCCCGGTCACGGGGACGGGTACAACGGCGCCTGCGAATGCCAACGTCTTCGAGACGTATACCATTCAGATGCTCAAAGGCGACGCTGCCACGGGCACCGTCACGGATGTGGCGTTGGCCTCGAACGCTGCGACCAAGACGTTCCAGAAGCCGCTTGATTACATCGGCAAGAAGTCCTTTGGTGACCCGGCCGCCTACGAAGCCTATGCGCGAAAGCACATCTTCGAAGTCAAGCTCGATGGCTGTGCCACGAACGCACGCGTATTCGTCGGTCAGCGCAAGGAATCCTTCGCGGTAAATTTGGGCGCCATCTTCGACCTCGTCAACGTTGACCTCGCCGTAGTGTCACAGCCGCTGCTGACGGCGGTTGGCCCAGGCAGCAATCGCGCGGCCGTACCGAACCCCATCGCCAACACCAACATCACTAGTATCGCGATGGAGGTGCCGATTTCGTGCCTCACCGGCACCGCCAGTGCGGCCACTGGCGCCGCGGCTAATGCTAACAAGGTGATCGGTGGTTGGCAGACGGCCAGCGTCCGTCAAGCGCGCGTCATCAACCCAGGGCCGACGTTCGCCAAGCCCACGGTCGAAGGCGGCGCGTGGTCGCAGGTCTCGCGTCTCGGCTTTCCGCTGGTCAATGAAGCGGTCATTGGTTTACCGGACAAGGACAAGTTCAATTCCAGCATCCCGAGCAACGACGTGGCAAGCTTCGCCAACTACGTGACGAACCCCACGCTGCCGGCGCTGCTCGAGATCTTGTTTGGTACGGCCGGCTACAAGGCTCCTCCAGTTCCGCGTGACGACATCCTGGCGGCTGCCATTACGGGCGTGTCCGGCGTCAACATGGTCGTGGGCGGTGCTCCCGGCGAAATGCAGCGCTTGAACGTCAACGCGACGTTCGCTCCGAGGCCGATTGCGACCCAGTTTGCGCTGGGCGCGGCCGGTTGTTTCCTTGGTGCAACCCCCACTGCGCCCACGTATGGCTTCGACTCCTCGAACGCCAACTGCGACCTCAACGGATTTCCGAATGGTCGCCGTCCGCTGGACGACGTGACGGACGTTATCCTATCGGTGGTTGCCTCCGACTTCCTCCGTACGCCGCTCGCCATGAAGACCGTGCTTCACGACGCCGTTGCTGAGGAAGCGGGCTTCCGGACTGCCGCCACGCCCCCCGTCGCGCTCTCTGCCACCGCGGAAATGTTCCCGTACCTGCCCACGCCCAATGGCGGAACGTGAGAAAGGCCCTAGTCATGAGCTCACGTACTCTACTTGGTGCGTTGTGCTTACTCGGCGCGTTGACCGCGGCCGCGTGTAGCGACGACGACGCTGTAACTGGAAATGCCGCAGGCACCTCAGGTGTCGGCGGTGACGCTGGCGCTGGCAACGGAGGGCGTGCCGGGACCGGCGGCGGAGCCAACCCCGGCGGCGGCATGACAGGCGATGAAGGCGGCATGGCCGGCGAAGGCGGCATGGCCGGCGCTGTGGGTGGAGGCTGCGTCCACTTCGCCGATTTCGTGCATGACGTCATCGCCAAAGACACGAACGGCAAGAGCGTGCCTCGGCCCGTGAATGACATCGTGTTTTGCGTCGAGCCCGCAAACCCCGGCGCGTTCAACGATCTGTTCTGATCTAGCGCACGTCGTTACTTAACGAGCCAGTCGGCGTCCTCCGCGTCGACTGGCTCGAGTTTTTTTGTGAGTTGAGCGCGCTTTGCGCCATCGGGGGACGCACGAGTACTGACCCTCGTCCGGCGAAAATGGACACTCACAGAGCAGGGTCATTGTGGAGTCCACTGGGGGTGATTGCTAAACAGGCCGTGGACGAAGCCAATGTCGTAAACCAGGAGGCTGCCGAAGGAGACGCTCACCAGGCCCATCACCAAGCCGAGCACGCGGTGAAGGCGCCCGAAGCGTCGAGCGGCTGCGGCGATCGGAAGCGCCATCGCCGTGGTGATGAGCAGCATGCCCGCGATCGTGCCTAGCCCAAAGACCAACAGGTAACATGCCGCCCACAGCGCGTTGCGGATCACCCCCAGGACTAGGAGGGCGATGGCGGCAGAACCAGCAAGGCCGTGCACGACGCCAACGAACAACGGCCTCATTGATTGCGACTGCGATCGATTGACGTTGCCTAACGCGTCTGCGTGGACGTGATCCGTGACTAGCCGGTGCTTCCCGAGAATGTGAGCTCGCGCCTCACGAAGACCGGCGCGCACGTTGAGCCCGCCGAGAAGCATTAGCATCAGTGCGACGCATAATTCCATTGCCAGGCCGACGTAAGGAGGGATGACGATGCTAAAAATGATGATCGCCCCACCGGCCACGAGGAGTGTGATGGTGTGTCCGGCGCCCCAAAGCACCCCGATGGGTGCAGCCGCTCGTAAAGTCCGCTCGCGGCTGATAATCGCTGACACCGCCACAACATGATCGGCGTCAGTAGCGTGGCGCATGCCAAGAAGGAAACCGAAACCCAGAATTGCCGCAATGTTCATGGCGCTCACCTCGGCTTGAACCTCAAGCCGTGGCTAATGTGCCACGTTTACTTATATTCGTGCTACAAATAAGCCGCGAAAATGGCTCGTTAGCGCATTTTTTCGAGGCCCGCGTTTTTTCGTAGCACTAACATTATGATTCGTGCTACATAGTCTGGGCCCGACCTACGCGCCCTCTCCCCTGTCCGGCGCGTAGGTCGGGCGCCAGTCTGCCTTTGCGCCTCGACAGTCATCTCTAATGATTGCTCGGAGAACAGGGGCATGATCATTCGCCAGCCGGCTGTGCGGGGACTTGGCGAAGCAGCTGAACCATTTCTTGCCGATGTTGGCTGGCTGAGCAGTTGGCGAAGCGCCGCGGGCAGCCTTTAGGTGCACCGATTGTGCAGCGCCGACTCGCTCGTTCGAGCGCTCAACGCGTCACATGCACGACGCCGGCCATACCCATGCCGCTGCCGAAAGAGTGTAACTGGCAGTAGTAGGGGAACGTGCCCGGTAGCGCGAACGTAACATCCATGCTGAGCCCGCTGGAGGTTGCGAAGATGGGAGTATTGGTGCTGCCAGCGTCGGCGCGTGCAGGGTTCCCTGGAGCAAGCGGGTGCGCGGTAAAGCTTCCCGACCAACGCACGGTTTGACCGGCGGCAACGGTCATGCACTTCGGCGTGAAGACTAGCCCCATCGTGCCGAACTCGATCTCGCGCGACGCGCCGGCTGCGCGTCTATCTACGTAATCTTCAGCGGTGCAGCCGTTGAGTTCTGGGATGGCGTCGGCGTTCGGCGCGCCGGCCGCTTCCTGAACCCCTGAGCTTCCGCCCGGCGACTCGTCTGCGATCCCGGCGCTGCCCCCTTCGGACGAAGGGCCTCCCGCAACGGCAACCGCCGGGCTGCGCCCACCTGACTCGTTGCCCGCGATAGGCGCTCCCGCTGCGCCCGATGGGGCCCCGCCCGAGTCGTCGTTTGACGAGCAAGCGGTGCCGACCGCGGCCACCGCCATAACGAACGCGATCGAGCGGGACGCCATACGAGCATAAAACATGCAGATTTCTTTCGACGGTGGGCTCAGGCGAAGTAGTCGGCTGGTGGGGCCTTATCGAGCCCCGGTTGGGTGCCGACGGTGCTCACGAACGGCTTCGGCACGACCGTCGCAGCGGTCGCCTTGTTCAGCTTGGCCCCGGGGGAGGCCAAGCCCAGGACCAACGCCGCCAGTACGATGAAGTGTTGAGTCTCGTCGCCTTCGATCGAGCTGGCTAAGAAACGTAGCTTGGCGTCTTCCATCCCCGCGAGGACCTGATTGTAAGCGACGGCCGCGCTGCGCTCAGCCGAAGCCGCGAATTTCAACACATTGCTGATCGTTGGGTTGGCAGTTAACGCCATCGGCGGCTGGAACTTCGCGGCAATGTCCGCCTCCTTTACCGCTGTGCCGCTCAACGCGTTGATGGCGTCGACCAGTGCCGCCGCGTGCAACTTGTGGTCTTTCTGTATCGATACGGCCACTTCCGTGATGACCTCACGCAACGCGTACAAGGGGTCGGTGGTTTTGGCTGCGCCGATGAGCATCGCGCCCGCAGAGTAGGCGGTGATGGCGTTGTACTCGGCGGCGAGCAGAGCGTTCAAAGGCACCACGTCTGCATCCGGCGCGTTCATTGCGCCCGCGCTGCCCGCGTTGCCGCTCGTGCCCGCATCACCGGCGGCTCCCGCACTTTGGCCTCCGGTCCCGCCGCCAGCCATGCTCATTGCACCGCCCTTGCCTCCACTCGCGTTACCGGTTTCACCGGCCTCGCCAGCGGGTGAACCGCCCGCGCCGGCCACACCTCCCGGGGAGTCCTCGTCACTACACGCAGCCGCAACTAAGCCGAGCAGCATCGCGGCGGCACCCGCGGCGCCCGAGCTCAGGACGCTTCTTCGAGCGGACTCTTCGCTCGTCTTCGGCGCACTAGCATTCATGATCTCGTCAGAGTCTTGAGGGTCGTTCATGGCTGGTCCTTTCGGGTTGCGATTTGCGGATGGCTCGCTGTTCTTCGCGCTCATGCCGCGTCCAGCTTCAGTAGGTTGTCGAGGGCCGGGAACGTTTCGAGATTCGCAGTGCCAGTGCCGCCCACGTCCAGCACGAATGCGGCGGGGACGACCAGTGTCGGATTCATTGCGGTTCCGTTGTTGGCTTCGATGAGCCCCTCGACTAATAAATACAACACGACGAAATGTTGCGTCTCCACGCCGCCGATGGCTGCGATGAGCTTCGCGGCGGCCACGGTGCTAACGCTTTGCATCACTTGGACGTAGGCCACTGCTGCGTGCTTCTCCTTGTCGGCCGCTAGCTTCATCACGTCAGTAGTGGTCGGCTTCGCAGGGAACGAGCTCGGGATCTTTGCCACCATCGTGTCGGTCACGGGCGTGCCGGCGTTGGACAGAATCATCGCCTTCAAGGCGGCAGCGTGCTGCTTGTGCTGGTCTTGAAAATGAACGGCGACGTTGGTCACGACGTCACGCGTGGCCTTCGGCGTCGGCGTGTCCGCGGCGATGATCGCGGCGCCTGCGGTATATGTCGCGATCGCGTCGTACTCAGCCGTGAGCAAGGCGTTCAGCGCGTCGTTGTCCATGATTGGGCTGGGGGGGGGCGTAACTTTTGCTTCTGCGCGGCGCGACGCCGCGTTGATCGAAGCCGCCAGCCCAAGCCCGACCGCGGTTGCGGCCGCGCGGGCAAGCATTGCCCGGCGACTGAAGTCGTTCAGTGACATAGTTCATTCTCCTCTTGATTGAGTGTGCTTTTGCTCACAAATTGCTGCAGTTCAGTAGACGGCCCCCGCCCAGACCGGTGCTCGATGGCAATGGTCTCGGCGAACACATGGGTACGACCGTTTGGTCGACTCGGATCGCGCCGGGCGCCGTTTCAAATTGTCTTTTGCCGCTCCATGTGAGATAGTGACACAAATGTGCCGGATCATGCTACCTGATTACGGCGTCAGCAGTTGCCCGAGTGCGATGGGCGCCGTCGCGATGTTGGCTTTGGGATTCGTGCTTGGAATGCGTCACGCAACCGACGCGGACCACGTCGTTGCGGTGTCCGCTATCGTGATTCGCGAGCGCAGTTTGCGTGCCGCAGCTCCCATCGGAGCGCTTTGGGGTCTAGGTCACACGCTTACGATCTTGATTGTTGGAGGAGCCATCATCGTATTCGGGGTCGTGATCCCGCCCCGGGTGGGGCTCGGCTTGGAGCTGTGCGTCGCGTTGATGCTGGTCATTCTTGGGGGGCTGAACATCAGGGGCGTGTTGCGCAGCACCACCGACAGTGCCGAAGGGTCCGTGGGCGGGCCTCACGCGCATCCTCATGAGGGTCTACGTCGCAACAACAGCGGATCAATCCGGCCACTCGCCGTCGGAATCGTTCACGGCCTAGCAGGCTCGGCCGCCGTCGCCCTGCTCGTCTTGGGGGCGATCAGCAGCGCTGCATGGGCCGCGTGTTACTTGCTCGTCTTCGGGATAGGAACGGTTGCAGGCATGATCCTGATCACGTTCGCGATGGCACTGTCCATCTCTCTAGCGGCCCGTGGCTTCGACCGTCTGCACCGGCTTCTTGGGCTTGCCACCGGCTTGGCTGGCGTCATTTTCGGCATGTTCTTGGTGTATCAGATCGGTTTCGTGCACGGTCTCTTCACTGCGCACGCCAATTGGACGCCGCAATAAGCAGCGCAAGCACTCGTCATGCTGCGGCCGGGCATCCCAAACCATTTCAGCGTGAGGCGGTTCGCCGCCGGTCTATGGCTTGCGTGGCGATGCCCGTTTTCAACGTTAACTCGGTCAATTCGCGGTGCACGTTCGTGGCGGGTATCAGTGTAGCGTCTCGTCCACGGTCAAAGCTTTGTTCCAGCACGATGAGGCGATACGCCTTGTCGAGCGCGAGGGCGCGCTCGACGCTCGGTAAGAGCAACAGCGAGACGTCTTGGTGAATGCGAGTGGCCATGTCGATGCGTAGGCGACCGCTTGCGTCGAAGAAGCGACTCAAGACCTCGGGATTGGCGCGAAGTTCGTCCCCCGCGCCGTTTTGCTCGAGGTAAAAGCTGTACTCGCCTTGTCCGTCCGCGCGCCGCGGTTCGGCGATACCCTCGAGCGCGTGCTGGGTCCAATGAAACCAGCCGCGCTGAAAGTTTTGCCCGCTGAGCTTGCGGCCGAACGAGAACACGCTGTCGTCCGTCACGCCCACGCCCGAGTGGCAGCCGATGCAGTAGGCGTGCTCCGGCACTGTTTGCGGCCGAAGCTCGCCGCGGGCATCTTCGATGAAGCCCTGCAGGCGCCAGCCGGCTTGGTTGCTGATGCCGTGCTCGGAGCTGCCCAACATGACTCGAAGTTTGTGCGGGGAACTTGCTTTCTCGGCGGCCTCGGCCGTGGCTTGGGCCTCAAGGGCGCCGTAACTCATGAATGAGGTCTTGACCATGTAGCGCAGCTCCTTCATGCGCTGCGCCATGCGCACGGTGTTGCCTCGCGCGTCTAGGTAGCGGACCGAATGCACGAACTCGGTGCCGACTGGGAAGAGCCCAGGCAACAAGTGAATAGAGGCCTGGGCCTGCAGGGCACCCGCGCGACCCACATAGCTCATGCCACCACCACCGGGCCGGAAGCGGTACTTGACGATACTCGCGCGGCCCTCGCGACCGTCGCCATCCAGGTCTGTCGACAGTCGTGTCTCGTCGGTGACCGCTATCGGCACGTCGCGGCGTGCAATGACGGCCTCGAGGATGGCTAGGTTGATAGTGTAAACCTGGACGTCGAAACGCCCCGCCGCGTCTTCGCGAAAGGGCGCAGGCAGACGGATCAGCGCATCGCCGAACGAACCGTTCGTCGGCCAGAAGGTGCCGGGAAGGGGGTAATAGCCGTACGCGCGCCAGCCCGTGAAGCGGTCGTCCACGGTGCGGTCGAAGCCGGCGTCGTCGAAGTGAAAGGCGACGTCCGGAACGAACCCGGACCATTTCCCGTCGCCATCCGAGTCCCAGGCGGCGCTGACGACGCGCGTCGCGAGGCCGGCGTAGTTATCGATGTCGACGTAGGCGCGAATGGCGTCGTCGGGTATTGCGGCGATTTGCGCGGTGCGATCGACGAACAGGTTTGTCCATGGGTTGATTCGACTCCGCGGTCCGAAGGCGTAACTCAGTTGCAGCGATCCATCGAAAATGTAATTCGGTGGCCGGTTGTCCACATGGCAGGTGAAGCACGGGTTATGCGTATGACCGGCGGCGTCCCGCGTCTTCGTGTAACATTGCGGGGGTACATAGGGCGTGCCCCTCGGGATCTCCGCGGCCGGCCGCGCCGCCGACAATTCGGCAGGCGCGGGGCTTTGCCTTGCGGCGGCGTGGGGCGAATGGCGCGGCTCCCAGCAAGCGACCAAGAGTGGCCATGTCAGCCGCAACAAGTGTGAACGATGATGAAGCATATCGATACCGAAGTGAGTCGACGCGCCGATCGGCGCGTCGACTCGCGATCAGTTGCCGCGGCTCAATTCAGGCCCGGGAAGGGACCGACCACGCCGATATAGCTGTCGCTGCCCGTGTTCTCCGCGTCGTTGATTTTGAGTGAGTCGCTCTCGCCATACGGGTGCTGGACGGCGGTGAGCAAGAAGCCATGGTTACCGAAGCTCGGCACCCAATAGGGCGACGTGACTTCGGAACCATAAGGCGTGGTCAGGATGCGCGTCAGACGACCGGACGGCACATGGTAAGACCACATTGCGTCATTCTGATGGCGACCCGTGTCCTCGCCGATGATCAATGTTTGATATTTTGGTAAATAGGTCACGTTGTCCGGGCTCGCTATGCCGCTCACGTTGCAGGTGTTTCCCGCGTACGCGCTGCCCGCGGGGTAGTCGGTGACCGCGGTGCCCGAAACGAGCGGATACCAGTTGAGCGCAGCGTACTTGGTGACTTGGGTGCCTGCCGCATCGAACCACGGCCCGACGTCGAGTGCGAACACCGCACCGCAGCGGTTGGCGGCTACGTCGATGTGGTTGTCGCCACCGACTTGTGCACCCATGGACGCCGTGATGTCGCTCAGCGCAATGTACAGCCGATTGAGATCGGGGTCGTAGGTGAGGCCCTCCTCTTTCGTGAGCTCGGCCGTGGCGCCCTTAAGCACGGAGTAGCGCCGCGTTTCGAGGCGAGAGGCCGCGAGATCCATCCCCGCCTTGAGCTTCAAGCACTCTAGGCTTTCGTTATCACCATTGGCGCGCACGAGTGTGAAGCCGGGTGCGCACGTATTTCCCGTCACGGCGTCCGTCTCGAACATATCGCTGAACTTGATGCGTGCCGTGCTGCCGGCTGGGTGGATCAGCGTGTTAATCTCGGTGTCCGAAGCGTGCCCGAGCGCGACCCACTCGATGTCTGCGTTGAACGCGCCACCGGCGGCCGTCTTTTGATAGACCCGCATCGCGAATAGGCTGCCGGTGCTAAGGTTGCCGGCAGCATCGGCGACGAACATGAATAGCCCGCCATTGGTGACGTCATCCGTCATGAACACGGTCTTCTTGTCCGGCATGACGTAGGCGAGCTCCATGCCCATGCGCCCCATGGCGTAGTGTTTGGCTACTGTCGGGGCGCCTGCCGCGTTCAGCGAGACTTCGACTGCGTAGCCGTGGAAGTAAGACGAGTAGGTGGACTGGAACGTTGCAATGGGCAGATCTGGAAACAAATCCGCATCTGTCCCGTCCGTCAGGTTCAGGCCAAGGTAGCGACCCATCAGCTTGATCTCGCCCCAGCGGCTGGTGGCTGTGAGCGCGGGCCAATCCGCCGACGCCTCGACCGGCCGCGCGTCGACCTGCGCCTCTTCCGCAGCAAGGTGTGTGCCCCACGGCGTGATGGATCCGGCACAAGACCGGTAAACGCCATCGACGGACGACAAGTCGATGGATTTGGTCGATGTGGCGCTGAGCCCTCCGGTCACCGCATCTTGGACGAGCTTCGTAACGTACAGAGGCGCCGGGTAGGATTCGAAGGCGTGCACCAAGAATTTGTTTCCGCTTACCTCGAGGAGGGACGAAAAATCGTTCTGGTTGCTCACCAGGGGGATCCCCGCGTCGTCTTTCATGAGCGTACCATCCTTGGCGAGCTGCGCGCCAGCACACGTCGACGGACTGTTCACAAGATCACACTTCTTGTCGGCCTTCGACGGATCTCGATTGGAGCGTACCAAGGTGTGAAAGTCGATTGGCACTTCACTACCATTCACGTTTGCGAGCTGCGAAGATCGTACTTGGTGCTTTTCGAGGTTCGTCCGCGCAAAGCCCACGTCCGCGAACGACAGCCAGTACGAAGTGTTCGTCATTCCAACTGGCCCCGCAGGGCCGGCCGGTCCTCTGGGACCTGGCTCGCCTTCACTTAAGCCGGCGGCGCCTGTGACACCATCAGTGCCGTTCGCACCATTCTTGCCGTCGACCCCGTCCTTCCCGTCTTCTCCTGGCGATCCGCGATCGCCCTGAGGGCCGTCGTCCCCCGGCGCGCCTTGTGCGCCATCTTCTCCGCTGCAGGCGCCCGCGAGCGAAGACGCGACGAACATGCCCAATAAGGTCCATCGAAGTCGAATCATCTGTTTACCCTTTGTTCTGGCTGGTGTCGGCGGGTGGTGCCGGCCAGCGGCTAGGCCGTGCATTGTGGCGTTGGCTTATGACCTTTCGGCTCAAGCTGGGAAAACTTCGCGTGGGCTATTCGTTACGCATCCTTCATCGCCGATGTTGGTGCGATGACCCAATGACGCGACGCGAGGGCGCGAGTTCGCATTCGATCCGCGACACCCGATCGATCCGCGTCCTCGCTCGAGCACCGCGACGACGGCGAGCTCCGGCGGTGTCGTTTCGAGACTACGGTTGTCGAGGCACGCGCAGCGCGTCAGCGGCATTTGAGTCGCGCGCAAATGGGCGAACTCGCGACGCGGTAAAGTGTTCGACCTTTGAGGCGCGCTCAGTACCGTGAGTCGCTCACGCCCGCCGGGCGAAGCCGCGTGAAAATCTGCTTGCGGTATTCGTGCGCGCGGGTGATAGTGTCACGAAAGTAAATAATCGTGATCATTGGGTGCGCCGCCGCCCCCAGCCGGGTATCACCCGAACTCATCGCATTTTGAGGCCAATGCCCAACGTTCTTCGCAGCGCCGCCGCGCCGAGCGCCCACACTCGTCGTCGGCTGACTGATGCCGGCGTCGCAATTTCGGACGCCGCGGTAGCGCGTGCCTACGCAACTCCAAGTGGCGTCCGAGTCTTCACGCTGCTCCGCGTTCACCGCGCCGCCCGTGCGCTTGGGTTACCCGTACCTGGCGAGGTGAGCGAGGGCGCGGTTCGCATCGGCTTCGGGCGCCGCGCTCTGGGAGGGCTCGTGCTTGCGTTAGACCAACGGCCGCGACGTCGAGAGGCCTGCCGACTTCGAGTCGCAGGCGCGGGTGCATCGCTCGGTCAGCCGCGCCGAGCCGCACGGGCAGGCTGGGATGCCATCGGTGCGTTGCTAGCGGACTGACTGCTTGAGCTGACTGGCTGCCGTGGGGTCTGCGCCTGCTCTGGGCACCCCGTTAACGCGGCGAGCGGTGCACGTCGTGCTCGTGGCCGACTGCGTGCTCGTGGCCGTCTGCGTGCTCGTGCCCTTCCTGTGATCATGGCCGACGCCGTGATCGTGCCGATGGTGCAGGTCGGGCGCGTGGGGGTGTTCGTGAGCGCGAGCGTCGTGAGTGTGGGTGTGACTGTGCGAGCCGGCGAATGGCGGGTCGTGGTCGTGCTCGTGGTGGCCGTCGTCGTGGCGATGCGCGTGCTCGTGCGTCATGGGATCATGCGTGTGGGCATGCGAGTGACGCTCGGTTAAGTGGAGGTAAACGCCTACTGCAAGGCAGGCGGCCGCGGCCAGGGACCCCGCGTGCACGCTGCCGTGGCCCATGGCCCATGCGGCCGCGGCCCCGACGAACGGCGCGACCGCAAATATGGAGCTCGTGCGCGCCGCGCCGATTTGGCGCTGCGCGCGCAGGTAGAAGCGAAGGCTCAGCCCATAGCCCGTGGCGCCGCAGACCAATAACCCAACCAGCGGCGCGATGCTCGGGAAGGACTGCTTAGAGGCGAACGCTAGCGCAAAGCTCAGCGTGGCTCCCAAGGTGCCCTTCCATTGAACCACTTGAGTGGGGCTGAGCTCCGCCAGCGGCCGCGCCAGCGTGTTGTCCAGCGCCCAACCAAAAGTTGCCAGGACGACCGCCAACGCGCCGATGCCCACGCCGGCCGCGGCCGCGCCGCCCATCACCAGGAGCGCTCCACCCAGAGCCATGAACGCAAGCGCCCAAGCGACGCGTCGCCCGATCAGCTCGCGGTGGATTCGCCATGCCAGGATCACCGTGAACAACGCCTCGAAGTTCAATAGGAGAGAGGCGCTCACGGCGTCCGTGCGCTGCAGACCCCAGGTCAAGCACGCCGGAGCGAACACCGCGCCCACGAGCGCGACGCAAAGTAAGCGTGGCACGTGTGCCGAACGCACGGGGGCCTCAGCCCGCCGTGCGCCACGCCATGGGTCGATCGATGCCAGTGCCGCCCCAGCGTAGAGCAGCGCGGCAGCCGGCCAGGCGCCGACGCCCTTGCCAAATTGTTGAATGAACGGCGTGGTTAGGCCGAAAGCGAGAGCCGACAACAACGCCAGGCCTGCCCCCGCGGTCAGCGGGTTAGGCTGTGTTTCGGCCGACGTCGGCGTGCTCATGATTGCGGCTCGTCGCTCACGACGCGCCCAGTGTAGCCCTCGCCGTCACGGGAGAGTAGGTGCGGTCGATGCGCGCCGCAAACGCGCGGCAAGGTTCGGAAGTGCCGCGAGGAAGGCCGCGTTCGGCAACCACTCGCGACGCGACCAGCGCTGTAAAGCACCGTAAACAACGAGTCGCTCATCGGGAGTAGTTTATCGTTGATTTGTGCCGCGCCGGGTGAACCCAATCCATGTCGGTTGTCATGACGCGCGGCGCCATCCGCGAGTCGCGAAGCGCGTTTACCTGATCGAGAGTCGCGTGCGCGCACATCGAGCGGGTCCGTCGGCACTCCGGCGTCCGCCAACGGCGCGACTTCGTGAGACGAGGTCGGAGTTTCCCGGGACCAGACGTTCGGGTCTGGCGCACGTCCACCTCGGAGCATTTGAACTAAAAGGGTTTCAGCGTAGTATCCACACCGCCGCGGGTCTCCTGCTTAAGTTAGGGTTATTGGGTCAATGCTACATATAAACCGCTTCGCGCTGGGGTCGCTGGTTGCGTCGTTACTTCTCGTCGTTGCGTGCGGCGGTCCGCCCGACGCGGTCGGGGACAACAACGGCTTCGCGAAGGCCGGCAATACTTCGTCCACGGGCAGCGGCAGCATCGGCGGCTCCGGCACGAACATCACGCCGATCGGCGGAGACGACCCGACTCAGGGTACTCCGGGGGATTCTGGGGCTGGAGGCGAAAACGGTGGGTCTGGCTCCCAATGCGGCAACGGTAAGCTGGAAGGTGCGGAGACCTGTGATGACGGCAATGCCACGCCGGGAGACGGCTGCGACGGCAACTGCCTGAAAGACGCCAACTGGGACTGCCCCAAGCCGGGCGCTGCCTGCAGTTACAATCCCAAGCCAGCGGTGTGTGGCAATGGCGAGCTCGAGGCCGGGGAAACTTGCGATTTGGGCGCGGACGCCACCGGCAAAACCCTCAATGACGGCAGCGTGGGCTGCGACGCCAGCTGTCACACGGTCGCGGGTTGGACGTGCGCCGGCCCCGCCGTCTCCTGCACCAAAGATGCATTCTGTGGCGACGGCCTAGTGCAGAGCACGCTCACCGAGCAGTGTGATGACGGCACCAATGACGGCATGCACGGTTGTGATGCCGTGTGTCAGGTGGTTCCGCATTGGAAGTGCCCGAACAACGTGTGTGTTCCGGACATTTCGTGCGGCAACGGCGTGGTCGACGGCAGTGAGCAGTGTGACGATCACAATATCCGCAATTACGACGGCTGTTCCGCCACTTGCTATCTAGAGGCCGGCTACGCCTGCCCGCCCGCCGGCGGCACCTGCGAGCAAACCTGCGGCAACGGTAAGCTGGACGCAGGCGAGACCTGCGACGACAGCAACTACGGGGCGAAAGACGGCTGCGACAGCAGTTGTAAGGTCGAGGCGGGTTACACCTGCGGTGTGGTGGGGCAACCGTGCACGCTGACGCCTGTGCCCCTGCCGCCCGTGTGTGGCAACGGCAAGCTCGAGACGGCGGAGATTTGTGATGACGGCAACGTGCACGGTGGCGACGGCTGCTCCAGCACCTGCCTGCTCGAGTCCGGGTATAAGTGCAGTACGCCTGGCTCGCCCTGCCTTTCAGCGAAGTGCGGGGACGGCATTTTGGCCGGCAATGAGCAGTGCGACGACGGCCTCGTAGACAACTTGCATGGCTGCAGCTCGAGCTGCGCGGTGATGCCCAACGCGGTTTGCCCAGCGAACGGCGGCGGTTGCATCCCCATGGTCTGTGGCGATGGCAAAGTGACGGGCACCGAGACCTGTGACAGTGGTCTGAACGACGGTAAGCACGGGTGTTCGACCACCTGTCACACCGTGCCGGGCTGGATCTGCCCGGTTGGGGGGGCACCTTGCTCCGCCGTCTGCGGGGATGGCTTGGTCGTCGGGGACGAGCAATGCGACGAGACCGCGGATGTGCCGTGCTGCTCGTCGAGCTGCAAGATCAAGCCCGGGTATGTCTGCGACCCGAGTAAACCAACGCATTCGCAGGTCGCCACGCCTTATTGCGGGAACGGCACGGTGAACGGCCCTTCCAACGTCAATAGTACGGTACTTGGCAGTGAGCAGTGCGACGACGGAAACACCACGCCGTTCGACGGCTGTTCTCCGACCTGCACCAACGAGCCGTTGTGCGGCACCTACAACACGTACATTAGTCCGACGCCAGCCGCCGAAACGTATCAATGCTTCGCCCATTGCGGAGACGGCCTGCTGCTCGCTCCCGAGCAGTGCGACGACGGCAACGCGCTCCCGGGCGACGGCTGCGACGCGAACTGTAAGGTCGAGCTGATCCCGAACAGCACTCAGCCCGCTTGGACGTGCGCGCAACCGGCGCCGGGTACCAGCTTGATCATGCCCGTGATCTGGCGTGACTTCTCGCCCCGGAGCCATCCTCAGTTCTCGGTCGATCCGCGCGACAACCGTCGCATGCCGAACATGACGCAGAATGCGCTCGTGCCGGTGTATTTGGGGAACGTGCCGCGCCCGTACAAGTACGTACCGGCGTACAACACCGCGTTCACCTCTCCCAACTGGGGCGCGGGTTACAAGAATCTCCCCAACTGGACGATGAACGGCCCGGGTTGGGTGTCCGGCTCGGAGGGCTACCTGCCCCCGCCCTGGATGAATAACCCGCCCGCTTACGACAAGGTTTGGTACGCCGATCAACCGGCCACGCTGAACAATGGCAACGCCAATCCGCTGCTCTCGCCTGCGGGTCGCTTTGCGCAGTGGTATGTCGACGACGCCACGGTCAATCGGTCGTTCGCTTCGAGCGTCGCCATGAAGGCCGTGGGCACGGCCTTTCAATACTCCTGCGACGACACGGCCTGCGATAGCGCGTTTCCTGGCAACCCCTCGGGCTTCTTTCCTTTGGACGGCAAAGGGTGGGTGGCATCCGGCGGCGAAAACGCGCGCGACGGCGGCCACAACTACAGCTTCACCACGGAGATGCGCAACTGGTTCACCTACACGGCGAGCGGCGCGCAGACGTTGTCCTTCTACGGGGACGACGACCTGTGGGTGTTCATCAACGGTAAGTTGGTACTCGACATCGGCGGCCCGCACTCCAAGGTCGCGGGCAACTTTACGCTGAACACCGACGGCACTGCGACCACTTGCGTGAAGAATCTACCCGACGACACCACGCTCAACTGTTCGCCGGTCGCCTTGGGCTTGGTCAAAGGCAACGTCTACGAGGTCGCGATCTTCAACGCCGAACGTGAGGTCGTTGCCTCGAACTTCCAGCTCACTCTGGTCGGGTTCAACTCGGCGCCGAGCGTGTGCACTCCGATCTGCGGAGACGGCTTCGTCGCCGGGAGTGAGCAATGCGACCGGGGCAACCAGAACGTGTCACCGACTGGCAACACGTACGGCAAGTGCACCACTTCCTGCAAGCTGGGCCCGTATTGCGGCGATAAGGGTCTCACCAGCCCGCCCGAGACCTGCGACAACGGTCTGAACATCGACGCTTATACGAGCGTTCCGCCGAGCACTCTGCAGTGCGGTCCAGGCTGCGTCGCCCCGAGCTACTGCGGTGATCATCTCCTGCAAAAAGTGAACGGTGAAGAGTGTGACGACGGCACCGCGCTCAATCAAGACACGTACGGGCACTGCCAAAAGAACTGCAAGCTCGGCGCACGCTGTGGGGATGGCAGCCTCAGCAATGGGGAAGAGTGCGACGCGGGCGCCAACAACGGCGCACCGTCCAGCAGTTGCGACGCTTCTTGCAAGCTCAAGTGCGGCAACGGCACGGTCGACGGGGGGGAGCAGTGCGATGCCGGCAAGGGCGTGAATGGCAGCCCAGCTAGCGCTTGTGACAGCACCTGTCAGAACAAGTGCGGCAACGGTGTGGTGGAGGTCGGCGAACAGTGCGACGACGGCGCGAGCAAGAACGACGGCAGCTACAACAACTGCAAGGCCAATTGCACCAAGGCGCCCAATTGCGGTGACAATACGCTGCAAAATCCGCCCGAGATCTGCGATCTAGGCGCGGCCAACAGCAGCTCCGCTTACGGTCCAAATTCTTGCAACTTGGCCTGCTTGCCGGGCGGCTTCTGCGGAGACGGCGTGATCAACGGCACTGAAAAGTGCGACGACGGCAAGAATACCGGGCTACCCGGCTCCTGTAAGGTAGACTGCTCCGGCTACGTCCCGAGCACGTCGTGCGGTGACGGTAAGATCCAAGCGCCAGAGAAGTGCGACGACGGCACCGGCGCCAATGGCAACGGTAGCGCGACCAGCAAGTGCGACACCGCCTGCCGCTACAAGTGCGGTAACGCCTTGGTCGACGCGGGTGAGCAGTGCGACAACGGCGTAAACGACGGCACTTACGGCACCTGCACCGCCACGTGCACGCTCGCTGGTTACTGCGGCGACAATATCAAAAACGGCAATGAGCAGTGCGACCTAGGCGCGAAGAATATCGACACCGCCGCCGCCTACGGCACGGGCGTCTGCACCAAGGCCTGTAAGGCCGCGCCCTTCTGCGGGGACGGCAAGATCCAAACTGAGCATGAAAGCTGCGACGGTAACCTCAACTGCTCGAACTGCGCCTTGACCAACCCCAAGTGAATCGCGACGAAGGCGGGCGCTAAAAGTGCCCGCTCAGTGCCACGCCCAGAGCGTTCGAATGAGGCCGTGACTCGCGCGAGTCGGCGCCTACGATCCGTTATTCACTGGCCCAGCGGTAGCGAATGCCGAGCTCGGTGAAGTCGCCACCGGCGAGCCCGATCCGGTCCGGGCTGACGACGGTGAAGATGAAGCTGCCGCGCACATCCACGCGGCGTGACAGCGCGAGCCTCAATATGGGTCCAATGCGGATTGTCCGTGAGTCATCGCGTTTCGGCACGTCCAGAAGGTCAATCGCGGGTCCGACGGAGTGCTGGTTGCGCGATCCGAAGCTGAACACGTATCCGAGCCGTGCGCGCCAAACCACGGGCGGGGCGACGATGATGTGCAGTGTCTCTTCGAAGACCTCTTGGCCTTCGGGGACACCGGTGATGTACGAGGCGCTGCCGCGTAAGGTGAGCCGGCCAGGGCCCACGGTGAAGTTGAGGTCCAACTCAGCCTCGTAGGTGAGCGTGCGCGCTGCGCCTCCCGAGCTATTTTCCAGATCCAAGCGCCGATAATGAGCTTTTGGCGCAATGTAGGTGTGCTGAAAGGACGAAAAATAGCGCGGCCCCACGCGAAAATCCAAGTGTGGGATTTCAATCCGCAGACCGCCGTAGGCGCCCAAGCCGTTTTGCGAAGCGATCGGATTGACGTCGACACCGATCCACTCCGTGAAGGGCCGGCCGTAACCCAGCGAGACACGCGGCCTCGCGTAGAGGTAGCCAATATCGAATGTCGTCGCTATGAACTGGCGCGGCGGAAGCGTACCCCAAGAGCGCGCCATGCGTGGGTCGATCAGGGCCTCGTCCGGCGTCGGGAAGATTCCGAGTGGGGGCTTCGGATCGGGGAACTTTTCACCGGCGGGTTCCGCAGCCACGCCTGAGCGGCTCAGCGTGGAAAACAACGCCCCGATGGAGAGCCAGCAGACGAGCGACGGCCGAGCGCGCATCAAAAAATCCCCAACAGCCCGAGCCCGCCCGGCGACGGGATTACGTGCAGCTCGAGGCTCCCCGTCTTGCTGGAGCCGGGCGCGTTCTTGTTACGGTAGTGAAGCAAGGGCACGCCATAACCGACGAGCGTACCCACGAGTGCGCCCGTGAGGATGTCGCTCGCGTAGTGAACATCGGCGACCACGCGAAATGTCGCGGTCGTTGCCGCGACGGCGTAGCCGCCCGCGCAGCTGACGGCATCCCAGGGTGGGCCCAATAAGTCGTTCTCGAAGTGGTGAACACAGATCAGCGCTGCACCGGTAAAAGAGAGAGTCGAGTGGCCGCTAAAAAAGCTTCGATAGTGCGCGCTGCCCTCGCAATCGATGGCGTTACTCGGCAGCTCACTGCTCCCACAATTTCTGCCGTAAGGACGCTCGCGGCTGACCAAAGTATTGGTGACGCCCTGAATGGCACCGCTGATCGCCAGCGTCTCCAAGTCGATCAGCGCCATTTGCTCGGCAACGTCCCGGCTGCCTCGGTACCACCACGCCGCCGTCAGCGCGTCCGCGACGAACGGCCAGGAGACCGCAAGCGACAGCCCCACATCCGACGCGTCGCGAAAAATGTAGCGGTTGGAGAGCGAACGAACCCGCAGCGCATTGCGCACGCTATCGTCGAACCATAGCCCACCGCTCACATGCTTCGGCCGCGGGTCAATGATGGCCGTGGCCAGGGTGAGAGCGCCGGCCGTCGCCCCGACCACGTAGTCAGCGGTCGAGAACCGTGCCCAATTCCAGGTTAGGGGGGGTGGTGTGTCCGCGGGGATCGGCACGGGCTGAGTCACGTCGTGCGCGGCGGGCGCTGAGGGCGCTGCGTCGGTCGGCGCTGGGCCGGGCTCGACCGAAGGGTCTCCTGGGTCCGGATTCTGAGCCTCCGCCAAGCGGCCCAGGAGCAACGCGGACACACCAAACACCACACCGCTAAGGCGGGCCGCTGAAGCAATGGAAACAGGCACGAGCGCTAGCCTCCGCGTTTAGCAGTTTCTGCAAGCGAAGTCCGCACTCGCGCGCACGGCGCACTAATGCCTCAACAGCTTTCGTTTCCGCCGGTCGTCACGTTCAGCTGGCTGCAGAAGCTTTGGAAGGCGCTGATCCGATTCTGTACGGCCTGCGGCGCCTTCCCTCCGCACTCGAGCGGCCCATTGATCAACTGAATCGTCTGGCCGAAGCCCTTGCCCGACACGATCGTGCTGTGCGCCGAATTGAGTGGCTGTCGCGTCATCCACCACCAGAGGGCCGCATTGAACGCATTGACCGAGCTTTGCACCACGAGCTCTGGGCTCGCGAGCAAGCTCAGGCCGAGCGCCTGACCGGCCGTCCCGTAGTTATAGTTCCACGAGAGCTGCAGCGGGCCTCGCCCACGGTAGGAACGCGTGCCGCATGGAAATTCGGGCCGGTTCGCGTCGCAATAGTTCGAGGCTGGGTTTTGTTCTTCCAGAAACTTGAGCCCCGCGGTCTCCTGCACCATGTGCGCGAAGAAAGCCGCCAGCTCGCGCTTGCGCGCGGCCGCGTCGCCCTCACCGCAGAACAACGGCCACTGCTTGGCCGCTGCGACGAAGCCTTCGTACGTGTAGAGCGCGTTGTGCCCTGGAAAAAAGCCCTCGAATTGGGCCTTCGTGATCAGGTCGCCCGCGTGGCCGGTGACCGCCCCCGCGCCCAACTGCAGGTCGTCGATCGAGAAGTCGTACGCTTTGGTGTTGTCGTTCGGCGCAAAGTCGACGGCCAGGATCTGCTTTTGGAATGCGTAGCCGGCCGCAGCCAGGCCCTTCACGCCCGTGGGCCCCCAGTTGGCCTGGGCGAACTGTGCCCATTTGAAGGAGTACTGCGTCCACGTTGGAGAAAGCGTGATCAGGACCGAGAAGTGGTTGTAGCAGCCCGCATCGCCATCCGGGCACGACCCACCGGACTGCTTCTCCGTGGTCGGCGGGGTCGGCAATGAGACCTTGATGGTATCGTTTTTACCCGCGCTGTTGCCCTTGATCCAAAAGCCGATCCCGTCGAACGCGCTCGCGTCGTAACAGATACCGAGTGGCACGCCGTAGGTTGCCCAGAGCGGTGCCAACACCGGTCCGCTCATGTGCAGCGCTTTACTGCTGTTCAGCGCGCCGCCTGTCGCCGCTTCCACTGCCAGAGGTCCGGCTTTCGTGGCCGGTAAGCCGAACCACTCCCCGTTCCGCTCGTCGATCTGCTGAATGAAGATCGTGCCGTCCTCGAAGGTGTCGATCCACTGGTTGACGGCGAGCCCCACCGAGGTGTGGCAGTCACACCGGTTCTGTCCTGGCGCACACACGATGGCGGGGGTGCTCTTGGCGCCGGCCGTGCCCCCCGCGCTGCTTCCAGCTTGCGCTGCGCCGTTCCCCGCATTGCCTAGACCGCTCGCGGTCGTTCCGCCCATGCCAGTGCTCGCGCCGCCCGTACCCGGGGTGCCCGCAGGCGCGCTCGCGGCCGCGCCCGCGAGCGAGCTGCCCGCGAGCGAACCGCTCGCGTCGCTCGACGTGCCGCCGCTTGCGCTCGCGCTGCCCGCGAGCGAGCCAGCACCAGCCGGGATGCCAGCACTCGTGCTTGGCGCGGGTTCACCCTGCGCACCACAAGCCGCAACGCCCAGCGCCATCAGCGCCGACACCGAAAACCACGCCCGTCGATCGATTTGCATCATCTGATTGCCTCGCTGATCGGGTAGCGCATGCGGCCCTCGCGCGCGCCCCCCGCCGCGACGTCCATCACTTCCGACAACGGTTCTTACAAGAACTGCGCATTCGAACCGGGCTCCCTTGCGCTCGCGCAAGAACAATCCAGGGCGCCAAGCCGCGCATCGCCGACGGCGTCAGGGCGCGGACCGCGCTGGTTTCGCGGGCGCATGTCGGTTGTCGCGGGCCGTCGGATTGCGGCATTCTCCGCGGTGTGAAGAGCGCACCGAAAGATGCCCCGAGCAAGCCGCTTGCACTGGCCCTGGCCCGGAAGAAGAGCGTCCGCGATTGAAGAAGTGGACGCAGCTCGAGCAGGTCACGACGCCCGACGGCAGTACGTTGTCGCTCGCGGTGCACGACAGGACGTACGTCCTGCGCGTCAATGGGCGAGAGCTGATGTCCAGCCGACACGCCTTTTCGGAGCAGCAGCTAGCGGTGGTCGCGTGTCAACGATTGCGCGACGAACGCCGCGCGTGCGTGCTGATTGGAGGTCTGGGGCTCGGCTTCACCTTGCGCGCGGCCCTGCTTCACCTGCCGGCGGACGCAGAGGTGATCGTGGCCGAGCTCTTGCCGGAGGTCGTTGCTCGGAATCGCAACGCCGACTATCCGTTGGCTGCCGCAGAGCTAGCGGACGCGCGCACTCGCGTGCTCATCGGCGACGTCGCGCGCGTCATCGAACAGAGCGAAGCGCGCTTTCACGCCATCATGCTCGATGCCGACAACGAGACCACTGCAATGAACACCGCGGGCAACACGAGTCTGTACGCGCCGGCGGGTTTGAGCGCGGTGCGACGCGCCCTCAAGCCGGGCGGCCTAGCGGTGTATTGGTCAGCCGCCCAAGATCCGCGGTTCGTGAAGCGCTTTGCCAGCTGCGGCTTCGCCGTCGAGACACAGCGTGTCCCTCGCCACCCGTCGCTGAAGAGCAGTCACTTTCTGTTCGTGGGCCGCGCGCTGAGCTAGCCGCGCGCCGCTTAGCCGCGCGCGGAGCCGTCGCACCATTGCAAAATAGCCACAAGCTGCCGGCTGGCGCGCGCTCTGAGCAGCGCGCGCCGCGGCGATCTCGCACGGCCCCGCGGGCCAATTCGACGGCGCTTAATGCGAAATGTTTACTCGGATTGCTGGCACGCGAACCATGTCTACCCTTGAGCCCATGCGCCAAGAAACGCTCAGAACCATCCTCGTGGTCGTCGTCGCGGCGGTCGTCGCCGCGAGCGGCTGTGCGGCAGGGGCGGAGGAACGCTCGGAGCCCGAGACGCCTCACCTCACGATCGAAGACCAGTCGACAGAACCACCGCCGCCTCCGCCTCCTTCGGCGCCTCCCACAGATGCAGTGAGTGCGACCGCGACTCCCTCCCCGCAGCCACTGGCCGCCGCCGCGATGCCCGCTCAGCAAAGCGCCCCCACGACCGACGCGGCGCCGCCGT
>CAXSGJ010000043.1:0-58790 GCA_964236865.1 uncultured Polyangiaceae bacterium | reverse complement strand
CATGGTTTTTGGGTCGAACGCGCCGTGCTTCTTGCAGAACTCGACCGTTGCCAGATAAACCCCGGCGTAGCTGCTGTCGGGGATGACACACAACGAGTCACCGAGCTTACCCTTCGCGTCGTACACCTTACCCCCGGCTCGGATCAGCGCGGGCATGGACGCGTCCACGATCACGTCGCTCGGAACGTTGAGGTTACTGATGCCGTTGTCGGAGTTCACATAGGACAGACCGGGGCCGGCGGTATACGCGGCTTGTATGTCCGCCTCAATTGCCGCTTGCTCCGCCTCGGGCAAGCTTTGCATCTTGCCCAGCAAGTCTCCAAAGCCGTTGTTCAGATCGACGCCTAGTTCCTCGAACGTGGCCGCGTATTTTTCGAGCAGGTCTTTGAAAAACACCCGAACTGCGCAGCCGAAGATAATCGGGTCCGAGACCTTCATCATCGTGGCCTTGAGGTGCAGGGAGAACAGCACCCCGTCCTGCTTGGCGCGAGCCACTTGGGCTTCATAAAAGGCCATCAGCGCGGCTCGACGCATGACGGTGCCGTCTAAGATCTCCCCCGCCTTGAGCGATGTCTTGTCCTTGAGCACGACCGTGCTGCCATCCGCGCCCACAAATTCGATCTTCACGTCGGTAGCCAGGGCGACCGTGACCGACTGTTCATTCGAGAAGAAATCATTCTCGCCCATCGTGGCCACCGTCGTTTTGGAATCGGCGGCCCACTTGCCCATGGAGTGCGGATGCTTGCGGGCGTAGTCCTTGACGGCCTTGGGTGCTCGGCGGTCGGAGTTGCCTTCACGCAACACGGGGTTCACGGCCGAGCCCTTCACCTTGTCGTAGCGCGCCTTGGCGTCCATCTCGGCCGGGCTCTTGGGCAGCTCCGGGTACTCCGGTACCGCGTAGCCGTGTGCCTGGAGCTCAGCGATCACCTCCTTCAACTGGGGGACTGAAGCGCTGATGTTCGGCAGCTTGATGATGTTTGCTTCCGGCTTCAACGTCAGCGCGCCGAGCTCAGCCAACGCATCGGGCACTTGCTGCCCCGGCGCAAGCAGGTCTGCGAATGCAGCGAGGACCCGGCCCGCAAGCGAGATATCGCGCGTCTCCACGTTGATCCCCGAGTGCTTGGTGAACGCCTGCACGATGGGCAGCAAAGAGTAGGTGGCGAGCGCCGGGGCCTCGTCGGTCTGCGTGTAAATGATGGTGGGCTGTGCAGGCATGGTGGAAATTGGGCGGACTCTGCCACACTTACGCGGCTTGAGTCGAGGCCACCGGCAACCTGCGCTGCACTAGCGTTTAGGCACGGTGCGGCGCGGGGAGCCGTTTTTTGCGCGCTGCCGGATCGTCTTTGCGGAACACGAACGCGAACAAGACGAATGCAGCCCAAAGCAGCGCGAGCTGCTCGAGCATCACCGCGCCGCCCTGCTTCTCGAACAGGAAGCTCGAGATAAACGGCCCGAGCAGCATCCCCGCCGCGTAAAACGCATTGTAGATCGACGTGCTGCGTTCGTACTCCGAGGGGTGAGCCACCACGCCCTGCAACGCCAGGCTGACTGGCGAAATACTGGCCAGGCTCGCACCCGCAATGAACACCGCGCCACACATCGCCACGTAAGAGTTCAGGTACACGAAGCCGAGCACCATGGACGTGCCGATGACGCCCAGGATGCGCATCAGCAGCAGGTGACCGTAGCGGTCCCCCAGGCGACCCGCATAGTTCGAAAAGAGCAACATGCCGCCGGCGAAATAAGCGGGGATGACGACCGTTTGCGGCTGCGACACGCCCTTCCGCTCCATCAAGTACAGCGGCAAAAACAAAACGACGCTGGCTTGAAAGTAGCCATACGCAAACGTGCCGAAGCACGAGGTCTTGATCCGCCAGAGGAGCTGGAGCGGGGTGCTGTCCTTGGCGATCGCAGCCATGGGATGGTCTTCGTGCAGCTCGGCGCGTGGGTCGGGGTCCAGCCGCAAGAGCACGTAGACGCTGGTCACGATGGCGATGACGCCCGCTAGGATGAACGCAAACTCGAGCGGCAGAAATTTCGTGCACGCGTAGGCCAAGATTGGCCCGCCGACGTAGCCACAGGCGACGGCGATCGCGTACAGGCTCGTGACGAAGGCCTTGTTTTCTCTACCGGAGCGGGCAAGCAAGATCGACTCCGAGCTCACCCACACCCCAACCGAGCACGCGCCATCGAAGAAGCGGAGGGCGACGAGCGCCCAGAAGCTGTGCGTAAAGGGGAAAGCGCTGACGGCCGCTGCGTACCCCGCGAGCGACACCGCAAGCATACGCCTGGCAGAAAAGCGCCGCACCAGTGGCCCCATGGGCAACGACAGGGCGACGATTCCCGCCGCAAACCACGCCGCCAGTTGGCCAATGGCGAGCTTACTCATGCCGTGCTTGGCGAGGAACGTCGCGATCACCGAGATTGCGGTGCCGTAGGCCATGCCGAGCGCGAGGGTGATGCGATAAATGCGCCACACGTTCTTGTCGGGCACGCGCTCGGCGAAGCTCCGCAGAAACGAAATGTTCTTCACCACGCTGCCGGTCGGCTCGGCGTCTGTCTCGTGCGGCGATGCCATGTGGTTGTGTCGGAAAGAGCGGCGCCGTTCACACTAGCCCATCTTGGAATCGAATCCGCGAAAACGAACCAGGCCCAAACCTCCGCCCTCGATGTGCACTGATATCAGCAGACCGCCCGCTGCCGGCGGCGCACGGCGTATCCAAGTGTCAACAAGCCAAGCCAAGCTAGCGGCGGAAGCGGCGCTCCGGCCGCACCCGCAGCTCGACAGCCACACGAGGTGACCCGCTGATCTTGGCAAGCGCCGGACGTACGATTGCACACTTGACCCGTGGCACACGCCGGCACGCAGTCCGCGTCGCCGTCGCCGTCGCTGCCGCTCTCGCCCGCGGGCGCAGCGCCTGCGCTGACCCCGCCACTCGCGCCGCCGCCGCTCGTGCCGCCGCCGCCGCTCGTGCCGCCGCCGCCGCTCGTGCCGCCACCGCTTGTGCCGCCACCGCTCGTGCCGCTGGTTCCTACGGCGCCGCTAGTGGCGCCGGTGCCGCCATCCGTCGGCGCGGCGCCGCCGGTGCCGCCGGCCTGCGTCCCGCCGCCACCCCCGCCGCCTGTCCCCGAACCGGCATGACCACCCTGAGGTGAGCACAAGCCGGGCGCGTCTCCCGGGTCGTGCAGGACCGGCGTGCAGATGCCTTCGCTCCCGGGCACCGCACAGGCCTCACACGGACCCTTGCATGCCGAAGCGCAGCACACCCCATCCACACAATTGTGCGTAAAGCATTCGTCGTCGGTGGCGCACAGTGCTCCCGGCGGCGTGGAACAGCCGTACGGCGGTATGGGCGTGCAGCACACGCCGAATCCGCACGTGCCCGTCGCGCACTCGCTGCCGTCGGTGCAGGTCGCGCCCGCGCTCAGCTTGCACGAGCCGCTTATGCAGCTGAAGCCCTTCGAGGCATCGCAATCCGTGTTGGCGGTGCAGCTCGTCTTGCACACGCCGGCGGCACACAGATAGCCCACGGCGCACGCGGACGGCACGGCCATGCAGGTCGCGTTCAAACACACGTTCGCCGCCGCGGTGCTGGTCGGGCTGGCGCAGATGGGCAGCGACCCGCCGCAGGGCGTGCCAGGGGGGTTCGCGGTCTTACACGAGCCACAGGAACCGCAACTACCGGTCGAGCCACAGAAGCTGCCTGAATCAACGCAGCCGTCTTTCGGGTCGCTGTTCTCCTTGATGACGCCGCACATGCCATCGCGGAACGCGTCGCCCGCGTTGCAGTAAACGGCAGGATCTTTGAGAGCGGCGAGGCATGAAAAACAAGGGCCTTCGCACGCGGAATGACAGCACACCCCTTCCAGGCAGTGGCCGTCGAGGCACTCACTGTTTTGGGTGCATGGGGAAGCGTTGGTGAGCCCGTACTCGTCGTGCCAGACCCTGCCCATGTTCTTGGCGTAATCGCTACCGAACGGAGCTCCGCTGAGCAGGAATGAGGAGGTCGAAGCGATCGAAAAACCGGATTGCGCGAGCAAAAACTGTTGAGTGAAAGTTCCGCCAATGTTGCCGAAAATATAGAGCGAGCCCGTGTCGACGGCACCCGCTTTGGGGGCCCCCACGAACACGAAGCTTCCCGAGATCCCGACCGCGAAGCCAAACTCGGCGTCCTTTGCCCCGTTGTTCGCGGTCAGCGTTGCTTGGCTTGCGTGCGGTGCGACCGTGCCGACGATTGCCACGGATCCAGAATTGGCGCCTTTGACTGTGTCCCCGTACGCGCCGATCACCGTCGCGCTCGCCGTCATGGCCAACGCCGACCCGAAATGAGGCACGCTCGAGCCAATGGAACCGCTGCTGTTCCACACAGATCCAGCGCTCGTGAACCAATCTACGCCGCCCGCGCCGGTGTTGTCCCGGCCGACCGCCACGGTGGTACCGGACAACGCGAGCGCTGCTCCGAAATGAAGGTTGGCCTGCATCGCCGTCGACGGCGGGCTGAGCTTGGCCTGCTGGGTCCAGACCGTTCCGCTGTGCGCGAAGACATAAGCCGCGCCCACTTCCGGCAAGCCTTGAGATGGCTGGAACGGCGCGCCTAGGACCGCCGTGTCGCCCGCGAGGGCGACGGACGCGCCGAGCTGTGCGCCAGCGGCGAGATCGCTCGGAACGATCTTTTGCTGCTGCGTCCATTTGCCAGCCGTTCGCGCGAAGACGTAGGCCGAGCCGGAGCCCGAGCCATTGTCATCGTCGCCGTTCGCGCCAACCAGCGCTGTGTCCGCGTACAGTGCGACCGAGCGGCCAAAAAAATCGCCCGCGACGCCGTCGCTTGCCGTCAGTTTTTGCTGAGGACCCCAACGAAACCCGACGCCGGGCTTCGTGAGGGGAACGCGCGTGTACACGTAAGCGGCGCCCGCGTCGTCGCCCTTGTCGTTGTCGCCGTACGCGCCAATCAGGGCCGTCTCGCCGAAGACGGCTACGGAACAACCAAAAAAGTCGTTGGTCGAGAAAGAGGAAGGCGAGAAATCGCTCGACAGCACCTTCTGTCGGAACTGCCATACCAGCGGATCGACCCGCAAGGGCAGCGCCGCGCCGGCTGCGTCAATCTCCAGCGCCAGCGCCGTGCCGCCGGTGATGCGCACGGAATGCTCGTCGCCCTGGGCGTCCTCGGCGAAGGGATCGCTGTAGTGAAGGCTGTGACGCCCGGGGGTGCTGAGTAGGGCGTCCGTGCCGTCTTCGTTGACCTGCGCCAGGGAGCCGGGCGCGTCGTAAAATCGCAGGCGAATCTGGAGCTTCTGCCCGTGCTGCGCGCACTCCGGCAGGGCACGGATGGTGAAGCCTTGTTCGAGCCCGGCCGGACCTACTTCGTACCACTCGTCAATCCCAGGATGAGCGTACGAGACGCCGCCTACGGTGCCGCTGGCTACGGGCGGGGCGTACGCCATGTCTTGCATCGCGCCCGAGCAGCCCCAAGCCGCCAGCCCGAGTTCCATCGGCGCGGATGGCGCGCTTTCGCTTTCGTCGAGCGAGACTGACACGCGCCCGCGCGCAAAGGTCGCGCGAAAACCCATCGCGGCCTGCTCGACGGATAGGGCCCCCGGCTTCCTCTCGGTGGCCGCGTACTCGGGCCCAGCCGTGGCTTGGAGTAACTGGATGCGGTCCGAGCGTTCCCGCGCTGAGAGCCCGCGCCAGCTTTCGCTTCCCAGCTCCAGCGGTGCGGGTGGCCGTGCCGTGGCGGGCGCCCCCGGCAGGCCGTGGCTCTCGGCCTCCCCGCCGGTGCAGCCGACGAGCCACGCCGTCAGCAGAGACACTGCCAGAATCATCAACGCGCGGGCACTGGGAGGCATGGATGCAACTCGCAAACAGCGCGACGGTGCACCGGCCCCTGTTTCCGCTTTACGTCCGGCGAACGACGACCGCTCGCTCAGCCGCGCGGAGCGCGCACAACCCACGCCTCAATCCGCCGGCACGCCGAGAGGGGGAAGAACCCCCCGTCCTCGGCGGCGTGTTCGGAAGCCTCACTCCGCGGCGATGGGCAGCGACTCTGCGCTCGACCGGGGTTTCACGAAGGGCAGCACGGTACCGAGCTTGGTCCGCGCGCTGCTGATGGCATCCTTGGCCATGACGGGGCCCTGCTCCTTGGTGATCTCGTAGATCTCCTTACCGGCCTCGCGCACCAAGGTCACCGCGCTGGTGGCCTTCTGAGGGGCAGCCGCGACCGCTCCGCGCGCGAGCGTGCTCACGCCGTCGAAGAACGAGCGGGCGCCGCGCGTCATCAGCTCGAAGCGAGATTTACCGTACACCTCGGCGACCTCGTGCACGAGATCCGCCGACGTCGAAGCAGCATAGTGACCCGACTTGTGGAGCGGCGAGCTGTACTTGGGGTTCGCGGCCAAGAAGCTACGCAGCTTGTCCACCGTGAGCCCCGTGTCGGCGAGCGCTTTGTCGAACTCGACCTGGGCCGCTTGGCGAGCCTTGAACAGGTACATTTGCACACGGCTTTGGAAGTTCACGGCGCCATCGCCGCTGGTCTCTACCGCGCAAAAGATCGTGCCCGGGAACTTCTCGTTGATCAGCGACTGAACGCCGTCGCTTACGCCCGAGCTCGGCATGCAGCCGAAGGGCTTCACGCTGAGCGTCATCGTGGCCTTGCTCTTGACCACGTTGAGGATCAGTTTCCCGACCTCCATGTGGCCTTCGCCGCCGCGTAGGTCGTTGTTGTAATAGGGTGCTGCGACCTCCGCGACCGCGTCCATGTCCGGCAAGTGATAGCCGTAGAAACCGCCGGCGTAGGCAAAGGTTTGAAACGCCGTACGCAGAGCGAGATTGCCGGCCCAAAGCCCAATTTTGCGCTGAAATACGCCGTACTCGCCCGTCCCGCCCAGGCCATATTTGCTCTTGTCCATGCCGCGCAGGGTGGCGCGCGATGCGGTGTCGAAGCGGACCTCCCAGAGGTTGTACAGGATCCAAGCCGTGACGAATTGAATGTCGGCTTCGGCGCCTTCTTTCTCCACGAAGCGCTGCAGCTGGTAGTTGCCATCACCCTCGGTGGTCATGGCCCAGAACTCACCGATGATCGAGACCTTGGGCTTCGGCGTCGTGCGGTCGACCTCGACCGTGCGGAAGACCTTCTTGGCGCGCATCAGCGCCGTAAGGATCGATTTTTTGTGCAAGAGCGCGTCGCGACAGATGTCCTTGGCTTGAGCGATGGCCGCATCCGTAGCGCCCGGCACCTTCTCATACGGGCGCAGGCGGTAACCGATGCCGTTGATCACGTCGCCCGCGATCAAAGACTTCAAAAGGCCGATGAAAAACGCCGGGTTCAGTTCGAGGCCGCTGGCTTCGCCGGTGGCTTGGCTCAGCCCGCCCTGCTGCTGGAACAACATCACGCGGAAACCGTCGAACCCCGCGTCACGCAGCGCCTTCCTGTACTCTGTTACATACATGCCGAAGCGGCACGGGCCACAAGCGCCGGCGGTCAGGAACACGTAGTTGTCGATCACCTCTTTGGTCGTAAGGCCCTTCTTGTCGCGGAGGTGAATCAGGTACTGAACCAGATTCCCAACGGTAAAATACGTGGGATTACACTGGGATTTGTTGCCGAATTCTTTGCCCACGCTGAGCGCGTCATAGTTCGGCGGGTCGAGCGGAATCGTATTGTAGCCGAGCGCCGAAAACGCGCCGGAGACCAAGTAATCGTGCGCCATGGTCAAGCCGCCGATGAGCAAAGTAATTTTGCCCTTCTCCGACTTGGTGAACATCAGGTTCGCCATGTCCTCCACCCATTGTTGCTCGACGGCGATGCCGAGCCGAGCGCGTTCTTCGTCCTCGAACTTCTTCAGCTCGGCGTCGATGTCCAGCGCTTGCCCGGCGATCGGCAGGCTCTTCTTCTTGGTCGGCGCGTCGAAGTTTACTTGTTGAGTCATGGTCTCATCTCCCTGGGATCTGGCGGTTCGCTCTAAAAAGTTTGGACTGTTCGCGGGTCGTTGGCCGCGTTGCGGCCGTGTCTCACTCGGCCGCGGGGGCGGCCTCGCTGCTCCGTTGCGAAAGGTCGATCGCGACGATCGAGCCGTCCGCCTGTTTCCGTCCCAAACGAAACACGCCCTTCGGCGCTTCCACATCGGCCGTGCGACGGGCTTCGTAGCCGCGCACGCGCTCCATGGTCTCTGCGATCTGCTTTTCGATCGCCGGGTCTTGCTGCTTGGCAGCGGCCAATTGCGCCTGCTTCAGCCCGAGTAGCTCGAGCCGCTTCTTGTCGATCGACATCGCCAAGTCGCGCTTTTTTCCGGCCAAATCTTCCAGCCGCTCCTGCGCCAAACGCAGGGAGTGGGCGTACGTTTTGACGCGGATCTTGATCGAGCCGCCCGGCTTGTTGGCATCGATATCGTGCAAGGCCGCCGACGGCGTCTTCGAGGTTTGAATGATGTCGGCGATCAAGCCGTAGGTCGGGGCGTCATGACCGCACTTGAAGCTCGATAAATCGAGCACCGCGACGTTCGGGTGATGAGCCGCGAACGCGGCGGCCCAGACCTTCATGGCGCTGTTGACCGAGTAGTTCTCGGGCCACACGTGGTTGATCTCGAGCGGGCTCTTGATCACGCCGCGCTCGAGCTCATCCTTGTAATAACGATCCAAGTATTCCCGATCCTTTGGGATCGAGCGGATGCTCAGGATCGGGTAGCCCAGCACCTGAAACTCGTCCGGGATGCCGTGATTCAAGCCAGGATCGGCGTGGTATGGGCGGTTGATCACCAAGATTGCGATGCGATCTTCGGCCTCGACCGTCTCCAGGATGGCGCGGCCCTTGTCCTGTAGATCGAGGTCGAATGCCTTCAGCGCCTTCCAGGCCTCGGCGCAAGCGTGGTCGTTCTCGTCCTCGGTGATTTCGAGGCGGTCTTTCCAGGTCTCGAACATGCGCCGCGCGAGCAGCGTGGGCTCCTCGAAGGACAGCGCCGGATCGAGGTATTCCATGTTGCGCACCGCGAAGAAGTCCACCTCCTTCGTGAAGGCTGCCTTGGTCACGTCCGGCGTGCCCGCGACGATCGGACACGAGGCGTTGTCCTGCGTGTCGACCACGAAGTTGTTCACGTGGGTCAAGATGGGGAAGAAGATATAATTGAGCGCTTTATTGCGCTCGGGCTCGTGCTTGTGGAAGAGCAAGTTGTGAATGTGAGATTGCACGACCTTGCTCGGGTAGCAGGGGTCGATCGACCCGTACTTGCCGCCTTCTACCCAGCTCTCTTCCGTCGTGGCGTCGCTCCACACGACGTTGGATTTACCGAGCCCTAGCGCCTCGAAGTACGTGCGAAAGAAGGGCCCCGTACTGTACATGTTCAGCACGCGCGGCATGCCGACGCGGATCCGCTTGCGCCTCTTGGCGGCGTCTTCGCTCGACCGCAAAAACGGCCGCGTAATCGCTTCACGCTTTACACGAAAGAGCGACTTAGTGACCTTCACGTCTTCGACGGGAGTGCCGGCCGCGGGTTGGGCGGCCCATTCGTAGAAGTGCACGAAGGCGCGCTCGCCCTCGTAGTTCACGATGTTGGGAAATTCCGCCGCCGTCTTGCGACGCTCCTCCATCAGCGAGAGCATCGCGTCCTTGCTTTCGACCGTGCCTTTTTCGCAAGAGAAGCCCGAGATGTAGCGCGTCGACGAGCCGTCCGGGCGCGTAGTGTCGATGAAGGTACGTTTGCACTCGTTTGGACAGAAGTGACAGACCGTTTCTTCGTCGTTTTTGGTTTTGTATTCGAGGTTCAACGCGGCTTCGATGCCGATGAAGCGCGTGACCCCGCTGCGCTTGTAGCGGCGCAAGGTCTCGATGGCCGCGCCGATGGCGCCGGCTTCGCCGGTATGCGGGTGCACGAAGACCTGGCCACCCGGCACGCGCTGCTTGATGTAGTCCACCTGCGCTTTGACGGCGGCCAAGTTGTACTGGGTGCCGCCCTGCAGCACGAACCTGGTGCCGAGCGAGGCCAACCGCGGGATTTGGACCACGTACTGCCACACGTTCTTCGGCAGCACTTGGGCCAGGCCAGCGAGAAGTTCCTCCTTTTGGTAGCCCTCTTTCTGAAAGTTCACGCGATCGGAATCGAGGAATACGGCGCAGCCGTAGCTGAATTTCGGGGCGAGCTCAGCCTTGAACGCGGTGTCGGCGTACTCCGTCACTGGGATCCCAAACTGATCGGCCATCGCCTGGAGGAGCATCCCGTTGCCCGCGCTGCACGAGTTCGAGAGCTTGAAGTTCTGGATATCGCCGTTCTTCATGAACAGGACCTTGATATCCTGCCCGCCGATGTCGCAGATCACGTCCACGTCGCCGAAGAAATGCACGGCGCTCATCATGTGCGCGACGGTTTCGACGATGTTCACGTCGGCCATTACGCACTCTTCGAGCACGTCCGCCGCGTAGCCGGTGGCCCCGAAGCCAACGCACTCGAGCGTCGCGCCTTGGCTCGTGACCTGGCCCTTGATGTTGGCTAAGAGCTCTTTCGTGTCCTGGATGGGATTGCCCTTGGAGAGCTGGTAGGCCTTGACCAAGAGCTCGCCGTCCTCGCCGATCAGCACCGCCTTCGACGACGTCGAGCCGCCGTCCAGGCCGATGATGCCCTTCACGTGCTGGCCGGGCGCGAAGGTGGCGGGGACGAACTTCGGGATTTTGTACATCTCCTTGAAGTCCGCCATCTCGCGCTCGTTGGCGGACAGGGGCGGCCCGGCCTGCTCCCCAAGGCGGGCGCGGCGCCCGTTCTGGATGAAGTCGCGCAAGCCTTCGACGCCGTTGAAGCGCCCGGCTTCACCGCCCTCGGCGATACCGAACATTGCGGCGCCGAACGCCGCGTATAGCTCGGCATTTTGGGGCACGAAGATGAGCTCTTCGATCGGCACATCGGCGGGATAAACGAAGCCGCGGTCACGCCATGTCTCCGGGATGCGCTTACGCCAACAATCCTGCAAAAATGGCAGGTAGGTGTTCGGCCCGCCCAGCAACAGAACCTTTGGCTTCAATGTGTTGCCACGCGTCAGCACGCTCAGGTTTTGCAGCACAATGGCGTCGGCCAATGAGTTCAGCACCTCATCCTTCGGGATGCCGGTCTTGACCAGGTTCACGATGTCAGTTTCGGCGAAGACGCCGCACTTGGCGGCGACGTGATGCAGCTTCTGATCGTTGAAGCGCAGGGACGTAGCGAAGCCCGCCTCAGCGCCGACTTTGATCATGCATTTGTCGATGGTGGCGCCCGTCCCGGACGCGCACTTGTCGTTCATGGACGTGCCGGCGGTCTTGGCGCCGGTCTGGGCGTCCTCCTTGAACATGATGATCTTGGCGTCCTGACCGCCCAGCTCGATCACCGACAAGACGTCCGGGTGCTTGTATTCGACGGCCAGCGTGACCGCGTTCACTTCCTGAACGAACTTCGCTCCGGTGGGCGCCGCCAGCGGCCCCGATCCGGAGCCCGTCACGAACATCTTCCAAGCGTCCGCCGGATGGTCCGGGAATGCGCCCAAGATGGTCTCGAGCAACTCGAGCACCTTCTCCGGTTGCTTCGTGTGGTGACGTTGATAGTCGTTCCACAGGATGTCCTTGGTTACGGGATCGATGACGGCCGCTTTCACGGTCGTCGATCCCACATCCATACCGATCACCAGCTCGCGGGGTCCGCTCATTATGCTCTGCCCTCGGTGAGGAGTTGCCGAGCAAACGCCCGGCAAATTCAACTGACGCGCGTGTCAGTCTATCCTCCGATGCGCGCGGAGATGCAAGTGGCGCGTTTGTTTCGCGCATGTGACGCTGGCGTCAGTCATCTGCCGCGTCGCCGCGCCGGGTCGGCTCAGGGGCCGACAGGCCCGACGCTCGAGCTGGTTTGCGGCCTGAGGCATGGGATTTCGGCGGCCGAAACGCCTTGCACGCGATCCCGGGCAAAGCTGAGCGCAGTCCTCCCGTCGAGCGCAGTGTTCGACCGTGGCCACCCCTGCGGCTCGCTCTCGTCGCGCTCAGCCGTCGCTAACGATTACAGTGCCGGGCGCCGAGGACACGACTCGGAGCAGTCGAGCCCGGCCAGACCGCGCCGCGAACGCCCGCGTTGTATCCCGCTCGAGAATGCCGAGCTTCGAAGTAGCGCCGCCCATCCGGGCACATGACATCACCGGGCCATCGACGGTCGGCAGCGGCGCGCGCGTCGACTCGAGCATTGCGATTTGACCGGCAAACCCGTCGTGCCGCGCGGTCGAACGGCTACACTTGATCTCGGATGGCACCGTCACGCGCCAAGAAGAAATCTGCGCCCCTCGTCAACGACGCGCCGCGCGGTAAGACCCGGCGCGGTGAACGCCGCCAGCAGATCCTCGGTGTCGCGCGCGAGGTGTTTGCCAAACGCGGCTATCACCAGACGACGATCGACGACATCGTCCTACAAGCCGGGGTGGCGCGCGGCACGTTCTACTTGTATTTCGAAGACAAGCGCGCGGTGTTCTCGGACCTGGTAGACCGCTTTGCCGGTCAGCTGTCCATGGCCATCGTGCGCATCGTGACCGACAACCCGGACCGCTCCGTCGTGGAACAGGTCCGAGAAAACATTCGCGCCATCATCGGCACCTGCCTGGCCGAGCGCGCCATGACAAAAATTCTCTTCACCGACGCGGTCGGCATCGATCCGGCGTTCGATCGAAAGTTGCAGACGTTTTACGATACCGTCGTGCAGCTCCTCACAGAGAGCTTGAAGGACGGACAAGCCCTAGGCATCGTGGCCGACGGCGAACCGCGAGTGCTCGCCTATCTCACGATTGGCGCGCTCAAGGAACTTTTGTACCAGGCCGTCACCCTAGGCTTCGCGGAAGAAAGCGCGGACGTGCTGACGCTCCAAATGTTCACATTCCTAAGCGGGGGCTACCTACGCTTCGGGCCGCCCGAAGCCAAAGAATCACGCAAGCCCCGTAAACGCTGAGCCGCCGCGCGCGCCGCTTCTCGAAGCGCGAAAAACAGCCGCCGCACCCTCGCCCACGTTCAGGCACGCGAGCGGATTCAGCACGAGCTTCGGTTCAGCGAATCAGTTAGTTCGCGCGGAACTCAGCGCCGCTGTGGCCGTCTGCCTTAGTGAGGTCGTTCTTCGGCGGGTGCCCGAACTTGCGCGTGTACTCGCGACTAAACTGGTTGGGGCTCTCGTAGCCTACTTCGTACGCCGCCGCCGACACCGAGATCGAGCCCGTCCTCAGTATCCTACGGGCCTCCAGCAATCGCAGCTCTTTTTGGTATTGGAGGGGCGACGACGCCGTCACCGCTTTGAATTGCCGGTGGAATGCGGAGACGCTCATGCCGACGTCGCGTGCGAGCTCGGCAACCACGAGCGCCTCGCGAAAGCTACGCCGAATGTGAGCGATCGCGCTCGCTACGGCGCTCGCATGGCTGTCGTAGCGGAGAAGGTCGCGAAGCATCCCCCCGAAGGGCGCAGTGAGCAGCCGGTAATGAAGCTCTTTCACCAACAGAGGGCCCAGTACCTGGGAGTCCGCTACCGACTCGCGCAATGCGACGTAGCGTCCCAAGGCGCCAAGAAGCAGAGGCGGGGTGAGGTGAACTTCGAGCGCTCGCGCGGCCATGTCGTCGAGCCTCATTGCTCCTAGCTCCTCGTACAGGCTACGGAGCGTGCCCGTGTTCACGTCGAGCAACAGCGCTAAGTACGGCGCTTCGATGATGCGTGAGACCACCGGCAGGTCGTGGCTGATCAGCAGGCAATCGCCCGCGCCGATCGAGAACGTGTCCTCTCCAAAAGTCGTCTCCTTTCGACCCCGCAACACGACGCACAGGACCGGCTCGTACAGCGTGGCCTCGAACGCAGTGCGAACGGCGTGACCGACCAGACGCAAGCCAGGCAGTAGTGGCAGCACACTGAGCTCGCTCCGGGCGAACGCGGCTTTGCCGCGGAGCGCGAGCTCACATAGCTCTAAAAGCCCATAAGCAGTGCGGCTCACTCGACGCTGCGTCACGGAGCCAATTTATCTCAAATGCTACAATCAGGCAAGTCTTAAGGAGCTTCGTGCACGCTAAGCTGGCCGCTTCGAGTTATGCTCTGGAACACCAATGGAGGATTGCCCATGAGCGACGACCGCACACGCACCTTGGCCCCCGGGGTAAAGATTCCGTATCTCGGCTTCGGTACTTATCTGATTTCCGACGGCGACGCCGCGGCGGCGGTGCACGAAGCCGTCCGGGCCGGGTATCGGCACATCGACACCGCCGAGTTCTACGGAAACGAGTCAGGGATTGGAATCGGCATCAAACGGGCGCTCGAAAGCCAGCGCCTCTCCCGCGCCGATCTCTTCGTGACGACCAAGCTCTGGCCTGGCAACGTGGCTTGGGGACAGACACCCAAAACGACCGAGACGACCATCGCATCGCTTCACGCGAGCCTTGCCCGGCTGGCGCTGGACTATGTCGATCTCTACCTCATTCACGCCCCCTTTCAGCGCGAGCAACGGCTCGCTCAATGGCGGGGTCTAGTTGAACTTCGGGAGCAGAAAAAGGCACGCGCCATCGGCGTTAGCAATTTCAACATTTCGCATCTCGACGAGATCGAAGGGGCCGGCCTGCCGCGGCCGCAAGCAAACCAAATCGAGCTGCACCCCTGGTCGCAGAAGCCCAAGCTGGTGAGCTATTTGGACGAGCACGCCATCGTGCCCATTGCCTACAGCAGTCTCGTGCCGCTCTCCACGTGGCGTAGCGCGCCCGGGCACGACAGCGCCAAAACGGCGACGATGAAGACCGACAGCGATCAAATCGATTCTCCGTTCAAGCTCTTGGCGGCAAAGTATGGCGTGACGCAGGCCCAACTCCTGCTGCGGTGGGGAATCCAGCGCGGTTATCCGGTACTCCCAAAAAGCACGAATCCGGCCCGCATGCAGCAGAACGCCGATCTCTTCTCGTTTGCGATCGACGAGGGCGACATGGCCAAGCTCGCGACGTTCGACAGGGGCGACGGTGTCGCGTGGCGCGTGGGCGACCCCACGAAGGCGGCCTGAGCCGCGACCGGCGCCAGCGTCTGTGCTTGGTGTTTTTGCCGCCAGTGTCGAAGATGCTCCGGCAGGCCTCGGGCGCGGGCCGTTTCCGGTGCATCTAAGGATCTCGATGTTCAGTGAGCCCAGTAATTTCGATGACGTGGCGCGCCTCAACGGGCGCTTCGCAAATATCCGTACCGACGATGGCCTCGCCTTGGGCATGGAGTCCGAGAGCGGCGTCCTAAACCTGACCGCGACCGCAAAGCGGTTGGGCCTACCCGCCGTCCAGGACATGGACGATCTGCTTCAAAACGGTCGCGGCGGCGAGGTGCGCGCGGTCATCGCCGCGCTCGGCCATTCGAGCGAGGCCGCCCTCCACGTCGAAGCATCGCTCGTGCAGTTCGCTCCGCTGGTGACGCGCCCGCGCAAGATCGTCTGCGTCGGCTTCAACTACCAGGAACACGCCAAGGAAACCGGGACCCCCGTCCCGGAAGCCCCGCCGCTGTTCGCGAAGTTCAACAATGCTTTGAACCATCACAACGGCGTCGTCACGCTTCCGACCAAAGTGGACAGCCACTTCGACTATGAAACCGAGCTGGTGATCGTGTTCGGCAACGCCGCTCGCGACGTGACAGAAGAGGATGCGCTCGATTGCGTCGCCGGCTATACGATCGGGAACGATGTCAGCGCGCGCAAGCTGCAGCAGCAGACCCCGCAACTCACCGCCGGCAAAATTTCCGACGGCTTTGCGCCCATCGGCCCGTGGCTGGTGACGCGCGATCGCGCCGGCGATCCCAATAATCTGCGGCTCGAGACCTACTTCAACGGGGAACAGCGCCAGAACTGGACGACGGGGGACATGATCTTCAACTGCCGTAAGCTAATCAGCGCCCTGACGCCAAAAAGTTCGGCTACGTGCCTTCGCTCTACGCGTCGCTCAAACAGGCAAACCTCCAGCTCCTCGAAGGGGACTTTGACGTGTTCGGCGACGGCTCGGTGGTCGTGCTGTCCACGCCAGGACACACGCTGGGTCACAGCTCGATGTTGGTCAGGTTGAAGAATGCAGGCTCGATCGTCCTATCGGGCGACGTCGCGCACTTCAAGTTTACGCTCTGTAACTGCTGCGTCCCGACGATGAATGCGAATGTCGAAGCCAGCAAGCGCTCGATGACACGCGTTCAGCAGATCGTCGACGAGGAGGGCGCACAGCTTTGGCTCAACCACGACATCGTGCAAAACGCGACCATCCCGCACGCGCCCGCCTACTTCGACTGATCACCGGGTCGCACATTCGCCGGAGAGGGTCGGATGGCTGCCCGCATCGCGCCTCGACCCTCCGTGCCGCGCTGGTCGGCGGCGCGCGCAGCGTGAAGTCCGCATCATTCAAACCCGCCCGCCGGGGCAAGTTTCCAAGCTTTGTAGGCCCCCCGCGGCGGGCGAAGCCCGGGTGGTGTCCTAAATTGGATTCGGGGCGCGCAGGGCACCGGTCAGGTCCATGGGCCGATCTGAGCACATAACTTTTCCATCCGCAACGCTTCGTGGTTTTGAAGCAGAACGCCGCGCTCTATCTGCGCTCGGCAACTCAAGACGGGCAGCTCGGGTGAGCCAGCTCGACGGGGAATCACCAATGGCCGAGCTGTGCCCAAGGGATACGTCCATCCATCGATCGCGAACATGCGGTGAGCTGTGAGCGGGACAGACGCCGAGCGTTTTGCCGCGTTCGTCGAGAAGTGGCGACCGTCGGCTGGAGCTGAACGGGCGAACAAGGACTCGTTTCTAAACGATCTATGTGCCGCGCTTGGTGTGCCGGGTCCAGATCCGACGACCGGCGACGCCAAGCGGGATAATTTTGTGTTCGAGAAGGCTGTCCAAGTCTCCACCGAGACGGGCAAGACGACCAAGTTCATCGACCTGTACAAGCACGGAGCCTTCGTGCTCGAAGCCAAGCAGGGGTCAGAGTCGAACACCGGCAAGCTAGGCACGGCGAAGCGCGACACGCCGACCTGGAACGTCGCGATGAATGCCGCGTTTGGTCAGGCGATCGACTACGCGTCGGCGCTCGACCAGCCGCCCCCGTTCATCATCGTCACGGACATCGGTTACTGCTTCGACATCTATGCATCGTTTGATGGGTCGCCACGCTACCGACCGTTTCCGAATGCGCTCGGCCACCGTTTCTTTCTGACGCGACTCGCTGAGCGCGCCGACACGCTGCGCAGCATATTCCTCGATCCGCTCAGCCTCGACCCGTCGAAAATCGCTGTCGAGATCACGCGCGAGGTTGCTGCTCACCTTGCCGATCTTACAAGGCGGCTAGAGAAGGCTGGCCACGCTCCGCAGGCGGTCGCTGACTTCCTGATGCGCGTTATTTTCACGTGCTTCGCAGAAGATGTTGGCCTCCTACCAGAGGAGATGTTCACCGCCGAGCTACGAGATCACTGGATCAAAAGCCCGCGTTCATTCCCGCAAGGCGTTGAGAATCTGTGGCGAGCAATGAACGACGGATCGGTGTTCGGTTTCTTCGGCAAGCTGCTTCATTTCAACGGCGGCCTGTTCAAGTCGCCAACGGCTTTGCCGCTAGAAAAAGGTGATCTCGAAGTCCTGCTTGAGGCGGCCAGTTGTCGCTGGAACAAAGTCGATCCGGCGATCTTCGGTACCCTGATCGAGGGCGCACTTGACAAAAAGGAGCGCCATAGTCTTGGTGCTCATTTCACGCCGCGCGCTTACGTTGAGCGGCTAGTGCGACCAACGATCGAGGAGCCGATCCGGGAAGACTGGGATGCTACGCAGGGGAAAATTCGAGGTCTTGCCTCAAACAATAAGATCAAGGAGGCCAAGGTCGAAGCGCGCGCGTTCATGAAGCGGCTGTCCGAGGTCCGTGTATTGGACCCAGCGTGCGGCAGTGCCAACTTTCTCTATGTCGCACTCGACTTGCTTAAGGCGATCGAGGATGAGGCGTTTGCCCTCCTGCTCGCTCTTGAAGGCGGCCAGACAGAGCTTTGTCTAGACGCTTGCGAGGTCACCCCGAGGCAGTTTCTTGGGATCGAGGTCAATCCGCGCGCCAAGGCAATCGCCGAACTAGTTTTATGGATCGGCTATCTCCAATGGCACTTCCGCACCAAGCACCGCGGCGGAAAACCGCGCGAGCCAGTTCTCGAGGACTATAGGAACATAGAGTGTCGAGACGCGGTGCTCAGCTATGACTCGATCGAACTCGCAAGGGACGAGCGAACGGGTAAGCCACTTTCGCGCTGGGACGGCGAAACGATGAAGAAGCACCCTGCGACGGGTGAGCTAGTCCCAGACAATCGTTTTACCAAGCCGGTACACACCTATGTGAATCCGCGCAGATCTCAATGGCCCACTGCTCGGTTCGTTATCGGTAACCCTCCTTTTATCGGAGCAAAGAATATCCGAGGCGACCTCGGCGACAGCTATGCGGAAGCGCTGCGTGAGGTCTATCCGAAGGTTCCGGATTCGGCTGACTTAGTCATGTATTGGTGGGAGCGCGCCGCAGCCGCGGTGGCACGCGGCGAGGTTGAACGCGCTGGAATCATCACGACCAATTCAATCCGACAGGTGTTCAATCGTCGGATTGTCGAGTCCGCGCTGGCCGACTCGTCCGCCTGCCTTTTATTCGCCATACCAGATCATCCGTGGGTCGACGTTACCGATGGGGCCGCCGTTCGCATTGCGATGACAGTCGTCGGGCGCCAGAGCAAGCCCGCGCAACAAGGTAAGCTGGCGACGGTCACTTCCGAGTCAGTCGGTGCCGATGGCGTCTCGACGGTGATGCTCTCGGAACGCCTGGGCGAACTGCGATCAGATCTCAGTGTTGGCGCGGACGTCTCTGGCGCAAAGACGCTTCGAGCCAATACGGGCTTGTCGTTTCAGGGCATGAAACCTCACGGAGAGGGTTTCCTGGTCAGCAAGTCGCAGGCCGAGGCGCTAGGGTTTGGCGTCGATCCCGCCGTGAAGTCGCACGTTCGGGAATATATGAATGGTCGAGACTTCAGCGCGAGGTCGCGCGGCACATATATCGTCGACCTTTTCGGACTTAACGAGCAAGACGCGCGAGATCGAGTACCCACACTCTATCAGTGGCTATTTGACCGTGTGAAGCAAGAGCGTGAGGCGAAGAGCGGGGCGACGTCTGATTCGAAGGAATATGCAAAGAAATGGTGGCTATTTGCGAAGACTCGCCCGGCGATGCGCGCGGCTCTCTTTGGATTGCCGCGATATATCGTCACGAGCGAGACGGCTAAGCATAGGATATTCGCATTTGCGCCAAGCAACATCGTTCCGGATCAGAAGCTGCGCGTTGTCGCGGATGCGTCTGCGTTCGTCCTCGGCGTTCTTTCGTCCCGGATCCACGTCACGTGGGCTCTTGCCGCGGGAGGCACGCTAGAAGATCGCCCCGTTTATAACAACACCCGCTGTTTCGAGCCGTTCCCATTTCCGGAAGCAACTGACGCGCAACGTGTAAAAATTCAAGCCCTAGCCGACTCGCTAGACAGTCATCGCAAGGCGCAACAAGCGAAGTACTATGATGTCACAATTACGGGTATGTATAACGTTCTCGGCAAGCTTCGCTCGGGATCGGAATTGGACCCCAAGGAGAAGGTGGTTCATCAGCACGCCCTCGTGGCGGTTCTAAAGAGTCTTCACGACGACCTTGATACAGCAGTGTTTGACGCGTATGGGTGGTCGCGCGATCTCTCGGATGAGGAGATCCTAGAACGTCTAGTTCTGCTAAATGCCGACCGAGCCCGGGAGGAGGACTATGAGACCATCCGTTGGCTGCGTCCCGAGTTTCAGCGGGGCGCTGGCGCCGACATTGAGACTGCCGAAATCAAGCCGACCGGTGATGAGCATCCCGGAATCGCCAAGAGCAAGCCGCCCGCGGGTCCAGGGATCGCGGCGACCCGAGCTGGGACAGGAAAGCGGAAGAGCAAGCGCGCGGCGCGTTAGGCGCAAGCGTCACCTAGACAGCGCGCGATGTTCGGCGACGAGTGCCGCGCGTACGGCCTTCAGCGGCGAGTCCACGGGCGCAGCATGCAGCACAGCCACGAACCGCCGCCCCCCGCTGTCTGCCTCGTGTGCCCAGGCGTAAGCGCGCGTCGCTGTCGCGTGGCCCGTCAGGTCGAACACCTCGACCGTGCCGTCCCAGACAAGCTGCCCCTGGAACACCTCGCGCACCGGCACCGATTCGACATGCTCAGCATGTGCTTCGTGGAGCTTCAGGATCGCGCCCTGAAGCTCCACGATCTCGGAGGCCGCCGTCACGCGCACGCCCGGTCGATCAACTCGGCCACGGTCCACACATGGTCGGTCACGCCAGCGGCCATGGCGGGCGTAACGCGCAGCGTACGGTGCACGCGGCACAGGTTGTAATTGGCGAAGTGCAACGCCATCGCGACCTTGTGATTCTCCAGTTTCTTCGAGAAGGCGTTGGTCAAGCGAGTCATGCGACGGTTGGACATGCGGATCGTGAGATTAGAGCGCTCAACGTAAGAAGTCGACGCGCTCTCCAGATCGGGCGATCCAATTTTCGCATTTTTCTCGATCGAGGTCACGCGACCCGGGCTGTACTTGCCGTTATTACCGGTGCCCACGGGATCGTTCTCGTACGCTTTTACCACCGTCGCGTAATCAACCGCCGAATCAAACGTGGCGTCGATTTCGCGAGCATAGAGCGCGAAGGCATCAGAAGAGATCTGAACGCGGTTCGTGAGGCGCGAAGCGAGATCTTGGATAAACAGGCGGGTGTTCTCCGCGTCGCGTTTGCCAGTGCGAAAAGACGGAATGAGTTTTGTATCGGCATCGATCGCGACGAACGTCCAAGCGTCGCCCACCTGGCTCGCGTCGTCCTTCGACGGGTTCACGTTGCGTTGCTTCTTCGCGACGAAACCCCAGATTTCGTCAATCTCGATGGCTTCGCAGGACAGCTCACACATGAGGTTGTTGTGCAGCACTTCACACGCCTGACCGACCTTCACCATCAACCGCATGATCGTATCGCGGTGCACGTCAGTCATTCGCTCGATTGAGCGAATCGAGACGCCTTCCACGATGGCGCTTATGATCGTGATCTGCTTGTCGCGCGGAAGGACGTTGGCCATGACTTAATGTACACCGAAAGTCGGAGCGTGCAATGACTTTGTGTACACGGAAAGTGTGTTAGGGTTTTTTATGACCCAGAGTAAGCCGAAGATGGGCCGGCCGCCGAAGCCGAAGGCCGAAAGAAAGGCGGAGACGTTGACGATTCGCTTGACCGTGATCGAGCGGAAGGCAGCGGTACAGGCTGCCAAGCGCGAGGGGGTAGCCCTGGCTGAATGGGCCAGGCTGGCAGTAGTGGCCCGGCTGGCGGGCTAGCCTCAGGCCACCAGAATGGTGCACACTTTTGCGCGGAAGGCGCGGGAGTCGAACCCCACCGAGGCGCTAACCTCGGGCCCACTCGGGATGTACAGCCCTTAGCGAACCAGACGCGGGGCACCTTCCAAAAAGACCCATCAGGCCGGCTCGTTCGCCACCTGATGGGTCGCTCTTTCCTGTACCCGCGCTGCGCATCACTCCCGTTGCCGACGAATGGCAGGCGGACGCCACGGGCGAGGGCGATCGCGCTGTTTTCCTGGGTGCGCCGGGCGACACGGTAAGCGTTTCTTGCTCGCAAACTGCGAGAATTGTGGTACAAAAATGGCGAACCTCATCTGATCCTTTACGGGGTTAGTAATCATCGCGTCCTCACGCATGTTTTGGGTTCATGACGGCCGGCTGTTGACGCAGCCGGCCGTCGCTACGTTTTATGCTAGAAAATCCGTCGAAGTGCCTCCTCTGCATGTGCGCGCCCGCGATTTGTCAGGCCGTAACGAGTGCCGCGCTTGACGCCGGCCTTGGTAACAAGCGATTCGTGCCCCGCGACGATCCGGGCAATGTTGTAGTCTGACTGCATACCCGACTGCCTGAGGCCGCTGATTATCGCGGCGACCATAACGGTCTTCTGTCCAGCAAGTTGGTCATGCGCGTATAGAAGTAGCGAGACCGCATCAAACTGCGCATCCTCCCCTTGGGGGAGCGCATTGAGAGAAATCAGATTCCCATCAACGCGGAAAAGGCGGGTTGAGATCGCATTCAGGTCGGGAGCCCCGCCATCCGGTCCACCAGCGCCGCCGTCGATTCCGCCCGTCGGAACGCGGCCGCCCTGGGCACCTTGATCACCAGGCGGCTTTAAGGGAGCCGCTACGCTCGCGACCGCCTTCATGAAATCGGCAAATTGCTGGTTAACAACAGCCTCCTCGCCGGCGGCCTCGAACTCGCAACCGTGGATTTTTAGCTTGATAGTATGCTGCATGCGTCCTCGCCATTCGCAGCCCGTTGACGCGGGGAATACGTGGCTAGTTCAATATACAGAAGTTACGGAGATAAGCCAGTCGTATCTTTCCTAACGCGCCACTCGGCGACCCAACGAAAATCCCCGATCTGGCTCGTCTACGTGACCGCACATGGGGCATTCTCCGGCGCGTGGGAATTTGCCCGCCAGAATGTCCCCGAGCGGCACCCCGAGCATCCGCGCAACCCGGATCGCATAAGCCGGGGTGATGCGTTCCTTCAAGCAGGTCAGGCTCGTCAGGGTGCGCTTGTTGCTCTTCAGGGCCGCGGCGACGCCCTTCCAATTCCCGAAACGAATCTTGGCCACGTCGAGCGCGGTGCGGACCCTGACCTCTTCCTCGGGAGTCAGCCGGTTCAGCTCGCTACGTGAATTCGGATTGGGGGCACGCTTCCAAACCATCCGCCTGGGCAGGTCTTGTTTCATGCACCGACGATCGAAGCCGGCGCGCGGCGTGCCAAGCCAAAATCCTATTTAGGACACCACCGAAGCCCGACGCTTGCCGGGGGCCCGGGCCGAGGAGCGAAGCGACGAGGCACGGACGTGATCGGGCGTTGCACCGGGGGGGCCACTTGGAAATACGCTCGATATGTCGAAATAAACCGGAAACAACGAAGACGTGCTGGGAATCTGCGGCGGAAACGGGGTTGTGCTCGAAGCAAGCGGTTGTCAGATGGGCGGGTCATGCTTATTTTCGTTTGGATAGCGCGGCTTTCCCGCCGTTTTACTTGACCGAAAGCGGCCGAGAGAGCATGGACGACGCGGCGAAAACACCGTGCTTCGCCCATATAACCGCCATGCAAAATGATTTGACCGAGGGCTCGGTCAACACCCTGAGCCTCGCCTTCGCCGAAGGGCTGTACGCCGACTTTTTGAAAGACCCGAGCCTCGTCTCTGAGGATTGGCAAGAGTATTTCTCCGGGCTCACCCCGGACGCGGATTTTAGTCGCGCGCCCAAGCTCGGGCCCACGTTTCCGACCGCCAGCTTGTTCAACCCGGCCGCGGCCAGCAACGGCCACGCGCACGGCGTTACGAACGGCGCCTCCAATGGCAAGGGCAACGGCCATGCGGCGCCACTCTGGGGCAACGGCGTGTCTGAAGTCGCAGTGCGTCAAGATCAAGTGGACGCGCTGATTCGCGCCTACCGCGTGCGCGGCCATATGATCGCCAAGATTGACCCGCTCGGCTTGCCGCGGCCGCTACAGGCCGAGTTAGACCCGGAGTTCCATGGGCTGACCGGCGGCGACTTGGACCGGAAATTCTCCAGCCGCACGATCTTCGGCGCGCAGGCGCTGACGTTGCGGGAGATGCTGGCCCGCCTGCGCAACACGTACTGCCGCTCAATCGGCGTGCAGTTCATGCACATCGACGATTTGAAGGTCAAAAACTGGCTCCAAGATCGGATGGAGGGCTCGGAGAATCGCGTCGAGCTGCAGCGCTCGGAGCAGCTGCGCATTTTCACCAAGCTGACGGATGCGACCACGTTCGAGGATTTCTTGCGCCGCAAGTTTTCCACGGTGAAGACGTTCTCTCTCGCGGGCTCGGAGAGCCTGATTCCGCTCTTGGCCCTCGCCATCGACCGCGCTGCCGAGCACGGCGTGGACGAGATCATCCTGGGCATGGCCCACCGCGGCCGGCTGAACGTACTCGCCAACATCATGGGCAAGAGCCCGCGTGAGATCTTCCGCGAGGTGGAAGACAGCGACCCGGAGCTCTACTTCGGCAGCGGCGACGTGAAATACCACTTGGGCCACAGCTCGGACTTCACGACCGAGAGCGGCAAAAAGGTGCACCTTTCGCTGTGCTTCAACCCGAGCCACTTGGAATATGTCGATCCGGTGGTGCTGGGCCGGGCGCGCGCCAAGCAAGATCGCGTGGGGGACACCACCCATGCCCACAAGCTCGGCCTCTTGATCCATGGCGACGCTGCGTTCGCCGGTGAAGGCATCATCCAGGAGACGCTGAACCTGAGTCAGCTGGACGCCTACACCACCGGCGGCACGCTGCACGTGGTGATCAACAATCAGATCGGCTTCACCACCCCACCGTCTCAAGGCCGCTCCACGACCTACGCCACGGACGTAGCCAAGATGCTGCAGATCCCGATCTTCCACGTGAACGGGGAGGATCCGGAAGCGGTAGCGCAGGTCGTGCGCTTGGCCATGGATTTCCGCGACACGTTCCTGCGCGACGTGGTGATCGATATGTACGGTTACCGTCGTCACGGCCACAACGAGAGCGACGAGCCCGCGTTCACTCAACCGCTGATGTACGCGGCGATCGCCGAGCGGAAGAGCGTGCGCGACGGTTACCTGGAGCACTTGCTGAAGCTCGGCGGCATGACCGTCGGCGAGGCGGATCGCATCGCGGTCGAGCGCCGCGAGCACCTAGAGGCGGAGCTCGGCGAGGCGCGCCGCAAAGACTACGTAAAAACTCAGGACTGGCTGGGCGGCTATTGGAAGGGCTTCATGGGCGGGCCCGAAGCCAACGTGCCGGAGGTCGATTCAGGCATCGCGCTCCCGCGCGCGAAGGATCTGATCTTGCGGCAGAACGAGCTGCCCGCGGACTTTCACCCGCACAAGCAAATCGAACGCTTGCTGCAGAAGCGCTCGAGCATGGGCAATGGCGAGCAGCCGCTCGATTGGGGCACGGCCGAGCTTTTGGCCTTTGCCTCGCTCGTGACCGAGGGCTCGCGCGTACGCTTCACCGGCCAAGACTCGCCGCGTGGCACGTTCACGCAGCGCCACGCTGTGCTGCACGACGTGGAGGACGGCCACACGTACATGCCGCTCTGTCACCTCGCGCCCGATCAGGCGCCAATCGAGATTTACAACTCCGCGCTCAGCGAGGCGGGAGTGATGGGTTTCGAATACGGCTACAGCTTGGACTGGCCGGATGGGCTCGTCATCTGGGAAGCGCAGTTCGGTGATTTCGTGAACTGCGCGCAGGTGATCATCGATCAGTTTTTGGTCAGCGCGGAAGACAAGTGGAAACGCCTGAGCGGCTTGGTGCTGATGCTGCCGCACGGGTACGAAGGCCAAGGCCCGGAGCATTCCAGCGCGCGGCTCGAGCGTTTCTTGTCCGCGGCGGCGGAGGACAACATCCAAATCGTCCAGCCCAGCACGCCTGCCCAGCACTTTCATGTGCTCCGCCGTCAAGTGCTTCGCCCCTGGCGGAAGCCCTTGATCCTCTTTACGCCGAAGAGCCTGCTCCGCCACCCGATGTGCGTGAGCCCGCTGGAGGATTTTTCCGCGGGCCGTTTTCACCGCGTCATTCCCGACATGCGCGCGCAGAAGCCGAGCAAGGTGCTCGTGTGCACGGGCAAGGTCTACTACGACCTGGAAAAGCGTCGTCAGGAGCTGAACCGCAGCGACATCGCCATCGTGCGCGTGGAGCAGTTGTATCCGCTGCCCGACCGGCACATCCGCGCCGCCATCGAGCACTGCGACGATGGCACGCCCATCGTCTGGGTTCAGGACGAGCCGGAGAACATGGGCGCCTGGCGTCACTTCCGCGCTCGCTTCGGCGCCATGCTCTTTGGCCGCTTTCCGTTCAGCGGCGTGTGCCGTGAAGAGTCGGCGAGCCCGGCCACCGGCTCGCACAACTGTCACAAGCTCGAGCAGCAAGAGCTACTCGAGCGCGCGTTCGGTTGAGCAGGGCTCGAACGCGCGCTTGAAAATCGGCTCTTCTCGGTCCTTGGTTGACCATCGGGGAGCAGGGGACGAAAGTCCAGGCGCGCGGATCTCCGCTTGTTTCGTGTCTGGTCCGAAAATAGGAAGCGCTAGCAGAGCATGGCTATCGAATTAAAAGTGCCGACCGTCGGTGAATCGATCACCGAAGTACAATTGGGTGAATGGCTGAAGGCCGAGGGCGACGCGGTGGCGCGGGACGAGATCATTGCCCGCATCGAAACCGATAAGGTGACGGTCGATTTTGCGGCGCCTACGGACGGCGTGCTGTCGAAGATCACGGTCAAAAAAGGGCAGACCGCGGCGGTGGGCGACGTGATTGGCGTGATTGAAGAAGGCGCGGCCGCCGCCCCCAAGCCTAAAGCTACGGAGCCCGCCAAAGTTCAGCCAGCTAAGCCCGAGCCGCTCAGGGTCGAGGCAACGTCGCCCGAGCCTCCGAGGAGTACGCGTCCGACGATTCCCCCTCAAGGCTTCGCGCGGGTGATGCCGTCCGCGCGCCGCGCCTTGAAAGAGCGCGGCCTGAATCCGGACGACGTGGAAGCGACCGGCCCCGGCGGCCGTTTGCTCAAAGAGGACGTCGACCGTCTGCAGGAAAAGCCGGCGGCCCGCGCGGAAGTGCCCGCCGCCTCCGCGGATCGCGCCGAAGAGGTCGTGGCGATGAGCCCGTTCCGCAAGCGCATCGCCGAGCGCCTGGTGCAATCGCAACAAACCGCGGCGCTGCTCACGACCTTCAACGAGGTCGACATGGGGCCCGTGATGGAGCTGCGGAAGGCCTACCAGGAGGCGTTCCAGGGCAAATACGGGATCAAGCTCGGCTTCATGTCCTTCTTCGTCAAGGCCTCAATCGAGGCCTTGAAGCTGATCCCCTCGGTGAACGCAGAGATCCGCGGCAGCGACATCGTATACAAGAATTTTTACGATATCGGAGTGGCAGTTGGCGGCGGCAAAGGCCTGGCCGTGCCGGTGATCCGCAACGCCGAACGAATGAGCTTCGCGGAGGTCGAGCAGACCATCGCGGACCTCGGCAAGCGCGCGAAGGACAACAAGCTGCAGCTGAGCGAGCTCCAGGGCGGCACCTTTACGATCACCAACGGCGGCATCTACGGCTCGATGATGTCCACGCCGATCGTGAACCCGCCCCAGAGCGGTATCCTTGGGCTGCACGCCATTCAAGATCGGCCCATGGCGGTCAAAGGCCAGGTCGTGATTCGACCCATGATGTACCTCGCTCTGACTTACGATCACCGTCTTGTAGACGGCCGTGAAGCGGTTACATTCTTGAAGCGCATCAAAGAGTGCATGGAAGAACCCGCGCGCATCCTGCTCGAGGTCTGAGCGCTCGACTCGAGGTCAAAGGTTTGCCAGTGAAAAAACATGATTTGATCGTTATTGGCGCCGGCCCGGGCGGCTACGTCGCGGCCATCCGCGCGGCGCAGCTCGGTTTAGACGTGGCTTGCATCGAAAGTGAGAACGCGCTCGGCGGCACCTGCGTGCGTGTGGGCTGTATTCCGAGCAAAGCCCTGCTGGAGGCTAGTGAGCGCTATCACGAGGCCGGGCACACGCTGAAGGATTTTGGCATCAATGTCTCCGGCGTGGAGCTCGATCTGCCGAAGATGCTCGAACGCAAGACCAAGGTGGTGGACGCGCTCACCGGGGGCGTCGCGTTCCTCTTCAAGAAGAACAAAATCACGCGCTACTCGGGTCATGGCCGCATCGTCGGCCCGGGGCGCGTGAACGTGGAGGGCTCCGCGCCGGAGGAGCTGTCCGCCAAACACGTGCTGATTGCCACCGGCAGCAGTGTCGCGCCGCTGCGTGGCGTGGAGCTCGACGGCGATCGCGTGGGCACGAGCACCGAGGCTTTGTCCTATGCGGAGGTGCCGAAGCACCTCGTGGTGATCGGCGCCGGGTACATTGGGCTCGAGCTTGGCTCGGTGTGGAATCGCTTGGGCGCCAAGGTCACCGTGCTTGAATACCTCGAGCGTATTTTGCCGGGCATGGACTCCGACATCGCGGAGGAAGCCGAGCGCATTTTCACCCGTCAGGGCATTGAATTCAAGCTGGGCTCCAAGGTAACGGCAGCCAAAACCGAGGGCGACGCGGTGCGCGTCAGCATCGAAGGCCAGCCCGACATCGTCTGCGATCGCGTGCTGGTCTCGGTCGGTCGAGTGCCGAACACTACCGGCCTCGGTCTGGATACGGTCGGCATCGAGCTCGATCCGCGCGGTCGCGTGCCGATCGACGATCACTTTCGCACCTATGTGGAAGGCTTCTACGCCATCGGCGATGTCGTGCGTGGTCCCATGCTGGCGCACAAGGCGGAGGAAGAGGGCGTGGCCTGCGTGGAACACATCGTCACCGGCTACGGCCACGTGAACTACGACGCCATCCCCGGCGTGGTGTACACGCACCCCGAGATTGCTTCGGTAGGCAAGACGGAAGACGAGCTCAAGGCGCAGAACGTCCCCTATCGCAAAGGCATGTTTCCGTTCCTCGCCAACGGCCGCGCGCGCGCGCTCGGCACCACCGAAGGCCGCGTAAAAATCCTCGCTCACCAAACGACGGATCGCATCCTCGGCGTGCACATCATCGGTGCGCGCGCCGGCGATCTGATCGCGGAAGCGGTGGCCGCGATCGAATTCGGCGCCACGTCGGAAGACATCGCACGGACTTCGCACGCTCACCCGACGCTGTCCGAGATCGTGAAAGAAGCGGCCTTCGCCGTCGCGGGCCGCGCGATCCACGTTTAGTTCTCGGCCTTGGTTGAATTGGATGGTCACGGAGACGAGCGCAGACCGGCGCTGCCTTCGGCGGCGCGGGCGGCTCGCGTTCGCCATCTGCCGCCGAGGGCTAGGCCGAAGCGCGTCGCGACTCGCGACCATCAAGATCGGGACTGTCGAACGTTCGCGTCGACATCGCTCACGACCATGATTTGCCAGCCGCGGCCGCGGCGGCGAAGTTCTTCGGTGTAGACGCTTTCGGGATGCACGCGGAGCGAGATCAGCGTGGCGATGGCGGTCGCAGTGAGCAGCGGCAGCGCGATGGCATAGTCGCCGGACAGCTCGAAGACCAGTGCGGTGGCCATGATCGGCGCGTGCACGGTGGCCGCGATCATCGCCGCCATTCCGACCAGCGCATACGCCTCTACCGCGCCGCCGATGTGGGGATTGATCCGCAACACGACGTGGCCCACGCTGCCGCCTAGAGCGGCTCCCAAAAATAAAGAAGGCGTGAAGACTCCGCCCGGGCTGCCGGATGACACGGAAGCCGTAGTGGCGAACGCTTTGGCGAACAACAGCACGACCACGAGACCAATCGCCAAGCGCTGGTTCAAGATCAGGTTGATGGCCTCGTAGCCATTGCCAGTGACCTCCGGCCAAGCCAGCGCCAATAGCCCCACGAGCGCGCCGCCGATCGCCGCCCGCGCCGGACGGCTGAGGGTAAGCCGCGAAAAAAATACCTCGCCGAGCGCGAGCAGGCGCATGAATAGCGGGCCCGCAAGCCCCGCCAAGAGCCCAAGCACCGCGTACGCCCCGAGCTCGGCATTGGATCTCATGCTGAAGCTCCGCTGCCCGTAAATGGGTCCTCCGCCGATGGCTAAGCGGGTGAGCGCGGTGGCGATGGGTACGGCGATGATCGCCGGCAGCACGATGTCCGGCGCAACGATGCCCGTCACCACTTCGACCACGAACAAGACTGCCGCGATCGGCGTGTTGTAGGCCGCAGCGAAACCTGCGGCAGCGCCCGCCGCGATCAAGCTACGCACCTGGCGTTCGCGCAGGCCGAACAAGCGCCCGAGCTCACTGCCCAGACCGCCACCGAATTGGATGAGCGGCCCTTCTCGACCGACCGAGCCGCCCGACACGATCGCCAACCAGGAAGCGCCGGCTTTGATCATCGTGGGCACGAGCGAGATGTGGCCCTGGCCCAGCGCGACCGCCTCCATGACGTCGCCCACGCCCTGGCCGCCTTTGAGCTTGGCCGCCAACATTCCCGTGGCGCCGGCCAGGCCACCGCCCGCGGCGGGGATGATCAGGCGCGCGTACCAGGGCAGCCTCTGAAAAGCGCTCAACACGTCTGGTGCGCCAAACACGTGACCGAACACCCAAGCCACGGTGTGTCGAAAGACGATGGCGAATGCGGCCGCGCCGCAAGCCACGCCCAGCAATGCGAGCGTATAACGAACCAAGTTGCCCCAAAACGTCGCGTGGCCCTGGCTCTCCGCCGGCTGGATCGCAGCAGACGCAGACGTAGACGCAGACGCAGACGCAGGGGGCAGAGAATTCTCGGTTGTCACGGCTCGATGCCCCCACGGCGCGCCAAACTTGGCCAACCCCAGTAAACTTTGCGACGTTTGCGGGGTAACCGCAGCTATAGACCGGACCGCCCATGCAAAAACAAAATTCATTGAAGGGCTTGCTGATCGCGCTGGAGCTGGGGGCTGAATGGCCGAGCTGGCTGCAGGCAGAGCTCAGCGTGAGGCCCGCGCCGGCCCGGCGCGTGCTCTTGCAAGGGGACACGGAGTCGCCGGCGGCATTTGCGGCACGCGTGGGTGAGCGGCTGGGGGCGTTCACGCGCGATGCGGACCTCGGCACCGCCGTCATTGCCTGTAGCGAGCGATTGGACGAGTCCGCTCGCGCCGCCCGCTCGGAGCTGGCACGCGCCGCCGCCGGGTCGCTCGCGCGGGGCCCTGGCGGCCGTCTTCTGCTAGCGGTATCGGATCGCAATGAAGGGCGCTCGCGGCAGGCTTTCGGCGCGTTTGCGCAGGAGCTGACCCGTGAATGGCAAAGCGCCGGGGTCGATACGAAGCTCCGTTTCGCGGGTGAGCCCGAGTTCGCGGGTGAGCCCGAAGCCCACAGGGCCGTCAGTCCGCGAGCGAGCGCCAGCACGCGCCGCGCTCGCGCCAAGGAAAGCGCTCGTCGCGTCGCCTAGTCGGGCGCGCTCGGGCACGCTTGGACCGTCACTTGTTCGGCTGTGGAGTCATCCGCAGATAGGGGCGGAGCGCCTGATGTCCCTTCGGAAAGCGCTGTGCGATCTCGGCCGGATCGGTGATCGAGGGCACGATCACGCAGTCGTCGCCGTCCTTCCAGTCGGCGGGCGTCGCCACCTTGAAGTTGTCCGTCAGCTGTAGCGAGTCGATGACCCGCAGAATTTCGGCAAAGTTACGCCCAGTGCTAGCCGGATAGGTGATCGTCGCGCGGATCTTTTTGTTGCTGTCGATGATGAACACGGAGCGCACCGTGAGCGTGTCGCTCGCTTCGGGGTGAATCATGTCATACAGCTTGGCGACTTTACGGTCGGAGTCGGCCAAGATGGGGAAGTTCATCTTCGTGTCCTGCGTTTGCTCGATGTCCGGGATCCACTTCTTGTGTGACTCGGCGTCATCGACGCTGACTGCGATCATCTTCACGTTGCGCTTATCGAATTCGGCCTTGAGCTGGGAGGCGCGTCCGAGCTCGGTCGTGCAGACGGGCGTGAAATCCTTCGGGTGCGAGAACAGCACGGCCCAGCCATTGCCGATGTAGTCGTGAAATTTAATGGGCCCCTCGCTCGAGCTTTGCTCGAAATCCGGGGCGATGCTGCCGATATGAAGTCCCATTTGATACCTCCACAAATCGATGAGAGCGGGAGAGTATGCCGCCGGTTTGGCCGGCTGCCACGTGCAATCGTGCGCGCGCAGCGCGCCTGGCTGGTCAACTTGCGGCCCGGGCATTACGCTCCCGACGCTGTGCGGCTTTTGCTGATTGGTTTGTGTTGCCAAGCCTTGCTGCTCCCGAGTTGCAAGGCCGGTGTCGGCGGAAGGTGCGAACAGGGAGAGGCCCGCTGCGTCGACCCGCAGACGGAGCTTGCGTGCCAAGGGGGCCGCTTCATTGCCGCCCCGTGCCGCGGGCCGGGCGGCTGCGCTCAGACCGCAGGGGGCGCGCGCTGCGATGTCAGCGCCAACAAGCCCGGTGACGCGTGCAGCGCCGATGAGCAAGGCGCAGCCGCCTGCGCCAATCGAGACTTCATGTTGGCCTGTCACGGCGGAGGTTATGTGATGCTGCCGTGCCGGGGCCCGCAAGGCTGCGTCAACCGATCGGGGCGCGTCGCCTGCGACACCGCGCTCGCCGAGCCCGGCGATGTCTGTTCGGCCGACGGCACAAAGGCGTGCTCCGTCGACGGCGCCCAGGTGCTCATTTGCAGACAGCACGCCATGCAGCGCTTTTATTTGTGCCGTGGTCCGGGCGGTTGCGCGCAGGCCAGCGGAAAGCTCAGGTGCGACACCTCCGTCGCCAAACCGGGCGACGCGTGCGATCAAAAACTCGAAGGTCAGGCGTTCTCGTGTACACCCGACCAAAGCGCGATCTTGGCCTGCAAGGGCGGAGCATTCACGCTAGACGAGACCTGTAAGACCGGACAGAAATGCACGTCACTGGCCGGCGGAACGCACTGCGCCACGCCGTGAGCCGCGTTCAACGCGCGTGCGATAGTTGACGCTCGATGTCCGACAAGCGCGCATAAGCTTCCGCGTAGCCGGGCTTGCGCGCGCGGACGTAGTCGTGCAGGAAGCGGCGCACGGCAGACAGCTTGTCGCGCTCGAGATTTGCAACAGGGCGCCGCTCCAAAAGTAGCGACACGCGCGAAAACTGTGCGCTCGGGGCGGCGCCCAACAGTGCCCGTAGCCGCGGCAGCTGTTCGGCGTCGGTGCTATCGAGCACGCGCAAGATCTCGCGCGAAGCCAGATCGGGCGCCCGCTGCCAGATACTCTCGAACAGCGCTGCGCTCTCGACCCCGCGCGACATGGCCTCATTCAGCACCGGCTCGGGCGCGAACGCAAAGGCGTGCTCGTCCTCCGCGCGCGCCGGCGCAATCTCGATCGCCCCGAGGAACGCCTGCCACTGCGCTTCGCCGAAGCTATCGTAGGGAATGTGCTGAGCCCGCGCGTCGCACAACAGCGGCTGCAATAGGTCAGCCGGAATGTGCGGCCAGAACCAGCTCGAGTGCGCCGAGTCGGTGGCCAGAAACGCAGCACCGTTGCTCGGCCGCTGCGCGTCGTCCCAGGCCTCCCAAATCGCTCGCGCCACGCCAGAAAACGGCAAGCCACGTTCGAGCGCGAGCGCTTTTAACGCCGGCAGGCCGAGCTCACTGTCGGCGATGCCGGCGACCGTACCCCATGTCAGCACGCCATGCAGAACCTCGTCCAAAATCACGGCAGGCTTCTCCAAGAGCTCGGGCGTCTCCACGCTGCCGAGCGCCCCAACCTCCGCACGCAGCTTGGAAATCAGAGAAAAAGCGCGCAACGCCCAGCCGCGGTCGCGCGCATGGCTTGGCAGGTCGCGAGCTATCACCGCGCACAACGCGCGCAAGTCCGGACTGGGCGTACGGGTCTTCCATGGCCGGAGGAGTGCATGCCGGCGGCCGGCGCGTTGCCCTAGCTCACCGCCAATGGCGAGCGCTGACAGGTACCAAAGTCCGCGTGATAGTAGCGCGTCGCGCTCCGGGTCGGGATATTCGATGCGAGGGCAGGGCAACTCACCTAGGATTTCGAGCCGCAGGTCCAGGGCTTCGTCCCACAACGCCTCCAGCGAATCGGGCGCTAGCTCGGCGCCCTCCAACAGCGCAACGCCGGCGGCGCGGAACGTCATCTCGATGGCCGCGCTGTGCGCGGGGCTGTCGACATTCTCCAGCTCGAGCACACCGTCGATGAACGCGCTGCCGTGGTCCGAAAGGCGCTGCACCAACTCACGGGCGATGCTGGGCGCTCCATGGCCGCGAAGCAACGCTTCACCGAAATCGTTCGGGGCGCCCGAGACCAGCGCCCGCGTCGCGTCGGACCGCAGGGCGTTCGAAAACCAGCGCGGCCCCAGCGCCAGCTCCGGATCCGGCGCCGAAGCGAGTTCCGCGTCGCGCAGGAGCTCGGCGCGCTGTAGTGCGCGCACGATCCGAAACGCGCCCGGTGGAATTTTGCGCGCCGCCTTCTCGATATCGCTCGGCCGGATCGCCGAGTCAGCTCGGCTGAGCGACAGGCGCATCCAGTCCAGATCCGCTTCGCGCTGGTGCTCGGCCGGGACGAGCGCGAGCCAACTCTCGAGCGAGCGTGGTTCGTCCCATGCCGCGTCCGAATCCGCCAGCAAGCGCCGGCCCAGATCGACCAAGACCTCGTAGCCATTGCGCTTCAACCACGCGGCGTGGGCGGCGTCGGGGTCGAGGCTGGCCAACAAGCGCTCTCGACAAAACCATTCAGCCAATTTCTGAGCCGATTTGCCGCGCAGGTCGGCGAGGCCGTGCTCGTCCGCGAGCCCGCACAGGCCGAGCGCGGCGCCCAGCCCATCGACCACACCGCTATCCCGTAGCTCACCTTGCAGCCACTCGAGGGTGGCCCGTTCGTCGAAGCGGCCGTCGCTCGGCAAACGGCTCGCAACCCAGGCCACTAGCTCGGGAAGGTACGTCTCCAGCGGCGGTGAGCCCACCACCTGCCAGCTGCGATCGCCGGGGTCGAAGTCGCCAGCGACGCAAATATCCGCGCGTGGCGCGGGCGCCAGAGGCAGCCTGCGCTGGGCGTGCAACTCGATGAACGCGGGTCCGCGTTCTGGCAGACGCGAGAGCGCGTCTTCGAATGTTCGAGCCTGTATCACATGCGCCAGGCCACGCGCGCTCAGGAACCGCCCGACCAGAGAGCGCCCCGACCCGCTCGCGGCCCGCCAGAACGTCCGCTGGTACCCCGCCGGCGCGAGGACCGCCGCCGGGATGCCGGGGCACAGCGACTCTGCCGCCAAATCCAGGGCCCGCGCGTAGCGAATGGCCTTCAGGCGGAGTCGGCGTGGCTCGCCGCGGACGGCGGACCCCGGGCCGGCGCTCGACTGGTCGGCCGTACGAAGATCGTCGAGTTGAACACCGAGCACACTCGAGAGCACGCGCCGCACGCTCGCTCGCTCCGCGAGCCAGTCCGCCTCCTGATTGCGGTCGAGCTTACTGAAGATGCTCGCCAAAGACCTCGCGCCCATGCGCGACTCCGGCGGCCAGGCGCTATGCGCTAGGGCCGCGCGCGCGAGTTCGCCATAGCTCCGACACCCGGAGTCAGATTGATCCATCAGATCGCGAAGCCAGCCCATTAGGCGACCCGCGGGAATTCCAATCCGTGCATCACGAGTGCATGATGCATGCATTATCTATGTACATGCAACTCGCCGCCGCGGGGGCCGCACATGGCTGTCGCATCAGGCGCGTTGGTCGAGGGCACTTCGCTCACCCTTCGGCCTGCACTTGGGAGTACAACTCTACTCGCGCGATGACTGAAACGATCCAAGGGCTGCTCGCCTGGTACCTGGTGTTTCTGTTCAGTACGACGTTCCACGAGTTTGCTCACGCTTACCTGGCGTTCCGGGGCGGGGACATGACCGCCTACGAGACCGGCCACGTCACGCTCAGCCCGGCTCCCCATATCCGCCGCTCACCGGTAGGCATGATCGTGCTCCCCATCCTCTCCTACCTGCAGCTGGGGTGGATGATGGGCTTCGCCTCGGTGCCGTTCAACGCCGACTGGGGCAAGCAAAATCCACGACGTCAGGCGCTCATGTCGCTGGCTGGCCCGGGCGCCAACCTGGTGCTGGCCCTGACGGCGCTCGGCCTGATGCGTGGGCTGCTCGCGGCGCACGTGTTTCAGTACGCGGAGTCGGGGGGCAGCGGCCATTACGTCGAAGCGGTCTCAGGCGCCCGTTCGCCGCTCGGTGCTCTGGCGCTCGTGCTCGGGGTGACGCTGAAGCTCAACGTGGTGCTCTTCCTCTTTAACCTCATCCCGGTGCCACCGTTGGACGGCGCGTCCGTGCTGGCTGGCTTTTTTCCGGGGCAAATAGGGGTGTTGTACCAGCGCATGCGCCAGCTCCCGGCTTTCGAGCTGCTCGGATTGCTCCTAGCCTGGCGCCTGTTCCCCTATCTGGCCTCGCCCGCGTTTGCGCTGATCTCGACGCTGGTCTACCGCTGACCCATTTCCTGGCCTGGCGACCCAAATGTCGCGGGGCGGCCTCGAGGGTGTGCCATCGGGCTCACTCGTGGCTCAACCTAAGAGAATTTAGGCTTGTTTTGCCGGATCAGTGGCTGGCATGTGCCGTGCTTAGCTTGCTTCTGCGCGGGGCCCGAGCGGCTCAGCAGCAAGGAGTTTCATGGCACGGAGTCGATTGATGCATCGTCAGGGCGGGCGGCTGTTGAGTACGGCGGCTCTTACGTTGAGCTCGCTGCTCCCGGTGGCCTGTTCGGGGAGTGGCACTTCTACGCAGACACGCAGCGCTGGTCAGAGCGACTTCGTATCGGTCTCGCCCGGCTCCGGCTCACGCGGAACGCTCGGCGTCTCCGGCAGCGCGGCGGTGGGCTCTGCCCCAGAATCTGGCGCGAGCGATGCGTCCTCTACCGCGCCGCGCGCCGTTGAAGAAACCGACCTCTACCGATTAGAGGGGGATCGGCTTTACTACTTGAATGCGTATCGCGGCTTGATGGTATTCGATGTGAGCAACGTCGACGCACCGCAGCTGCTCGGCCGCTCACCGATCTACGGCTCGCCCGTAGAGATGGTCGTTCACGACGGCATTGCGAGCGTGGTGGTCTCCGACTGGTACGGCACCGACGGGCTGGGCACGCCCTTCTACGGCTCGGTAGTTCGCGGCATCGACGCGACCGATCCGGCGCACATGAAGATCTTGGGCAACGCTCGCTTGGGCGGCTGGGTGCGGGACACGCGCGTCGTTGGCGATGTGCTGTACGCAGTGACGGAAGATTACGGCTCGAGCTTCGGGGGGGTGAGCGGCCTGGCATCGGACGGAGCCGTATCGACGGCCTACAACCAGGCCGGAGTGGCCGTCACGTCGGTGAGCATCGCTGGCGGCAAGGTCGTCACCAAGGGCACCTATCGCTTGCCCGGTTACGGCGGCACCTTCAATGTGAACGCGAGCTCGATCTTGTTTGCGCATTCTGTGGCGGAGGCCGAGAGCTCGAACGGCGCGGCTTCCGCGGAGCTCGTCTATATCGACATCAGCGACCCAAAGGGCACGATTCGGCCCCGCGGAAGCCTGACCTTCGCAGGGTCCATCGAGGGCTCCGGCGCGGACAACGGGCGCTGGAACTTGGATTTTGCGGATGGCTCGACCGCTCACGTGCTGGCTTGTAGCGGCCCGTACTGCGGCTCGGACCAGCCGCTGGTGCTGGCCACCGCCGACTTCAGCAAGCCGGACCAGCCCGCGCTCTCGTCCCTGGTTCGAATCCCGGCCACGGGTTGGGGAGCCACCGCGCGCTTCGACTCCGGACGCATGTATCTGACCCCGGGCCGCAACTATAATTCCGGCAATCAGAACCCCGCACTACCGCTGCAGATCTGGGACCTGGCCGATCCGAAGGCCCCGGTCCTGGCGGGCTCTACCGAGCTCGCGGGCGAGGTTTGGAATCTGATCCCGGCAGGCGACCGCTTGTTCGCGCTCGGAAACGAATACACGCCCGGCCAACAGTACTACACGAGCAGCCAAGTATCGCTGCGCTACATCGACGTCTCCGATCCAAGCCAGCCGACGCAAATTGGGGCTTCCAAATTCGGGGACGGCTGGGCGTGGACGCCGGCCTCGGGCACGTTCAAAGCGTTCACGATGGACAAGTCGAAAGGCTTGATTGTGCTGCCGTTCAGCGGTTGGGACAATGACACCTACCAATACAACAACGGCCTGCAGCTGATCGAGTACACCGAACAAGGCATCAGCACCGCGGGCGCGGCTCACTCCAAAGGGTGGACGGAGCGGGGCATCTTCATCAAAGATCGGCTTCTGGCGCTGAGCGACCTGTCGCTCAGCGTGGTCGACTACACGGATCACGAAAACCCGAAGCTCGTCCGCGAGCTGACTCTGGCGCGCAACGTCGTCAACGTCCGGCCCTTGGGTGCGTCCGTGGCTGAGCTCTCCAGTGACTGGTGGGGCAATGACACGAATCACTCCACGCTGCGTATCCTTCCCGCCAGTGAGGCGGAGGAGAACGTATCGGGTAAAGCGAGCGACGAGCTCGAGATCCCGGGTCAGAACGCGCGCACGTTTCACAACGGCAACCTCGCGTACGTCGTCAGCAATGTCTGCAAAGACAGCGCGACGGCCGACGTGAAGGGCTATTCTTGCTCGGCTTCCACCCAAGAAGTGTCGGTCGTGGAGTACGGCAGCGGCAAGATCAAACAGCGTGGCGCGGTCGCTCTCCCGGCGCTTGCTGGTAATTATTACGGCGGGGACGGCTGGTATGGTTACTACTGGTTCGACTGGTACAACGGGGGCGACGTCATTCAGGTAGGCAGCGACGCATTGGCCTTCCGTCGCTGGACCCCTCGCTACGACGGCGACGGCAAGTACGTCGACTCGCAGCAATCACTGTACATGGTCGACCTGAGCGATCCGGACGCACCCTCGGTCGCGTCCACGGTCATCGTTCGCGATAGCAGCGCTTGGTGGGGGAACATGCGCGCGGTCGGGGGCCAGCTGTACGCCTCGCACTACGAGTGGGAGCGTACGCCGAGCAGCTCGAACGACGGCAGCTCGTACGACCCGGGCGTCGTCCGCTACTTCCTGGACCGCATCGATTACAGCGACCGAACCCGGCCGCGCGTAGGCGAAAAGATCAATGTGCCAGGCTTGCTCGTGGGCGCGTCGGACAGTGATCCCTCTCTCATTTACACCCTCGACTACCGCTGGTCGGAGAGCAGCTCCGTCAATGAGCTGGACGTCTTGAAGCTGAGCGGAGATCACGCGTATCTCCAGAGCCGCGTCGAGCTGCCGGGCTGGGTCGGCAACACCTTCGTGCGGGGCAATCGGGCTTACATGTCGAGCCAGAGCTACGATCAGAGCTCTTCCAAAGTGAGCTTGATCGAGATCGATCTGAGCGACCCAGCGAGGCCGAAGCTGCTCGAGGCGCCCCCGACGCCGGGCTGGGGTTGGCTCGTCGGCGTCGAAGGCGACCGGGCGCTCGTGAGCTCGGGCTGGTACGACCAAGGCATCGACGTATACCGCTTGTCGAACGACGGCTCGGCACCGCCGAAGTACGACCAATTCATTCGCACGCGGGGATGGGGCGTCTCATCTCTTGCGCGGCAAGACGACCAGTTGTTTCTGTCCAGCGGCTACTGGGGCACGCAGGTGGTCGACCTCAAACACTGACTCAGCCTTGGGGGAAGCATCGGGGTAGGGGGGGCCGAGTCACGCTCGCGAAGAGCGTGGCTCGGTTTTCTTTTTGTCTGGGTTAGCTCAGGGCCGCGCGACCACGCGGCGCAGGCTTTCGAGCAGGAACAACTCGGTTTCGTCGAAGCGGTCTACGTGAGCGCCGATTTTAGCCACGTAGCTTTCGAGCGCGGCCAAGTTCGGATACAGGCCTGCCCGCACGAGGCCATGAATCACATTCACGGCGGGCTCGGGAAGTGGGCGGCCGAGTAGCTGGTACAGGGTAACTGCGTAGTTCATGAACGCCGCGCTGCGAGTCTCACTCGCCAGGCGCGCGGCCGAGACGACGACATGCTCGGCTAGCTCGAGCCCGCTCGCATGTTGTTCCAAGAGCAGCTCGTGGACGCGCATGAAGATGGGCCCCAGGCGCTGCTCGGCGTCGCTCACGTCCCCGGCGTTCAATGCGTCGTCGAGCAGGACGATCGCTTTGGCTAGGGAATCGCTGCCGGGCGGCGTGGTGCTCGGCCGCGGGGTGGCGTCCAGCCGGACATTGGGTCGCTGCGTGGGCGACGGCGAGCGCGCAGCGGGGGTCAGCTGGTCGAGCAGCGTCGTCCGCTCTCCGCCGCTCAGCGTGTCTGCGGTGATGCGGTATCGGTTGGTCTCGTTCAGCAGGTCATCTGCCGTATCCACGAGTTGCATTTCGTGGCTGCAAATACGCAGCACGTCGCCCGCACGCAGCTCGCAAGGGCCTTGAATGCGCGCTCCGTTGACGTAAACCCCGTTCTGGCTGCCCAGATCTTCGACGACGATCTGCGTGTCACTGACCCAGAGCCGCGCGTGGCGCCGAGATACGGCAGGATCGCTGATCGCGAGCTCACACTCCGGGCTCCGTCCGAAATACAGCTTGCCCGCGCGCAGGGCGATCAACGACTGCCGATAGCGCAGCTTGATGGAGACGGGCTCACCAGCGAGCCGTTGCTCGCTGACCGGATCGCTTTGGCCCGGGTAGGGCGAATGTTCGCTGCGCGCCACGGGGGTCGGAACCTATGTTCTTCACCATCGCATCAGAGACGGGCAGGCGACAACGATACTCGCGGCCAAGGATCGCTTATCTGCGCATTCCCACATTCGGGTACGATGTAGGCGAACGGTCACGTCAGGTAGACGGGCGCACGCAACGGGCTCACTGCCACCACTTCGACAAGCGAGAGTGAGCCTGGGCGGGCCGCGCCGCGTAATGCGAAATGTCGTTATAGACCACCAAGCGGACGCGCACCGGATCTTTGAAGTCGAGCGCATTCAAACACGCCGGCGACTGGTCCAGGCGGTCGCGGTAGCCACGCGCGTCGATGCCCAGCAGGCTACACAAGATGAGCCGAATCGTCGCCTTGTGTGAGACGACGGCGACTGTCTTGCCCGCGTGAGCCACGACTATCCGGCGCAACACGGGTAACGCACGAGCCATCACGCTCAACCCAGACTCACCGTGCGCGGGCGCGAACGTAAATGGATCCGCCTCCCAATTCTCATATTCTTCCGGGAAGCGCGTCTCGACCTCATGCCGGGTGAGCTCTTCCCAACGCCCGTGATCGATTTCGCGCAGGCCGTCGTCGGTCACCGGACTGAGTCGATGCGGAGCTGCGACCAGGCTCGCGGTTTCCACGGTTCGCTTCATCGGGCTCGCGTACACTGCGGTCAGCTCCGCATCCGCGAGGCGCTCACCGAGAGCGCGCGCTTGGGCCCGACCTTCGTCCGAAAGCAGCACGTCGGTCGAGCCGGCGAAACGATCCTCGGCGCTGAGCACGGTTGCGCCGTGCCGAATCAAGAGGACGCGCGTCGTCATCTCGACTTATGCGACGTGGCGGTCAGCTGGCTCAGGTCACGCACGGCCCCGCGCGCGGCGCTGGTGGTCATCAACGCATAGGCTTGCAGCGCGGTCGACACGTAGCGGTCCCGGTTCGGGCGGAACGCGTCTCGCCCCCGCGCCTCCGCCGCTTCGCGACGTTTGGCCATCGTTCTATCGTCCACCACCACGTCGATGCGCCGGTTCGGAATGTCGATGACGATGCGGTCGCCTTCTTCGATTAAACCGATGGCGCCTCCTTCCGCCGCTTCCGGCGAGACGTGTCCGATGCTCAACCCCGACGTCCCGCCGCTGAAGCGCCCGTCCGTGATCAGGGCGCAGGCTTTGCCGAGCCCTTTGCCTTTCAAGAACGAGGTTGGATAGAGCATCTCTTGCATGCCCGGGCCGCCCTTCGGGCCTTCGTACACGATCACGACGATATCACCGGCTTTGATCTGGTCGGCGAGGATGGCGTCGCAGGCCGAATCTTGTGCGTGAAACACGCGCGCGGGGCCTTCGAACTTCCAAACCGACTCGTCTACGCCCGCCGTCTTCACGATGCAGCCGTCGACCGCAATGTTGCCGTACAAGACCGCGAGCCCGCCCTCGGTGGTGTAGGCGTGGGGCACGTCGCGGATGCAGCCGCGGGCCTCGTCTGCGTCGATGCTCGGAAAATATTTGTCCTGGGAGAACGCGGTTTGAGTCGGCACGCCTCCGGGGGCGGCGAGCGCGCGTTGTTTGGCGGCGGGGGTTGCGGTCGGACGCCGGACGTCGTGCTGGTCGATGGCCTCGCCCATGGTGCTTTCGTGGACGGTGCGTGCTTGGCGATGAATAAGCCCGGCTTTGTCCAGTTCGCCCAAGATTGTGAAAATGCCGCCCGCGTGGTGCACGTCTTCCACGTGGTAGCTGGAGGAGGGCGCGACTTTGCAGATGCTCGGCGTTTTTCGCGACAAACGGTCGATGTCCGACATCTTGAAATTGACGCCCGCTTCCTCGGCGATAGCCAGGATGTGGAGCACGGTGTTGGTCGAGCCCCCCATCGCGATATCGAGCGTCATGGCGTTCTCGAAGGCCTCGAAGTTCACGATGCTGCGCGGCAGGACCGAAGCGTCGCCCTCGACGTAAAAGCGCTTGGCCAGCGCCACGATGCGCTCGCCGGCGGCCGCGAACAGCTCCCAGCGGCGGGCGTGCGTCGCGAGCAGCGTGCCGTTGCCGGGTAGGGCGAGGCCCAGCGCCTCGTTCAAGCAGTTCATGCTGTTTGCCGTGAACATGCCGGAGCACGAGCCGCAGGTTGGACATGCCGAGCGCTCCATTTCCTTCAGCTCTTCGTCGCTCACTTTGGAGTCGCTGGAGGCGATCATTGAGTCGATCAAATCCAACTTGCGGATCAGCGGCTTGCCGTCGCGATCGTGGCTGCCCACTATTTTTCCGGCTTCCATCGGGCCGCCCGACACGAAAATGGTTGGCACGTTGAGCCGGACGGCTGCCAAGAGCATCCCGGGCGTGATCTTGTCGCAATTGGAGATGCACACCAGGGCGTCCGCGCAGTGCGCATTCACCATGTACTCGACGCTGTCCGCGATCAGATCGCGGCTAGGCAAGGAATACAGCATGCCGCCGTGACCCATCGCGATGCCGTCGTCGACCGCGATCGTGTTGAACTCCACGCCCCAGCCGCCCGCCGCATCGATCACTTTTTTTACCCGCTGGCCGACGTCGTGCAAGTGGACGTGCCCGGGCACGAACTGGGTGAAGCTATTGGCAATGGCGATGATCGGCTTCTCGAAGTCCGCATCCTTCATGCCGGTGGCGCGCCACAATGAGCGCGCGCCTGCCATATTTCTTCCCTGCGTCGTCGTGCGACTTCGGTACCCTTGCATAATGGCGGCAGCGTAGCGCGTTCTGAGGGCCGTGAAAGCCGGGCCCGTAGCGGGACCGATTTGTATCGTTTTTGAGCGCCTCGACCGCAGAAATATGGCGCGCTCTGCCCGGCCCCGGCCCCTTGTGGGCGAGGTTCGTGACGCCATCCAATCGAGATCAACGCCCAGCGTGCCGCGCCCGGTCGGCGCTGCTGACTGCTCGCGCAAAGAGCTCGTTCATTGCTCGGCGGGGCCGAGCGCCGATCGCCCTTGTCCTGCTGGGCGCGGCCGCGGCTTGCTCGACTGGCGACCCGCCGGCGACATCTAACGCCGCAGCAGGCTTGGGCGGCGTCGGGGCGGAGGCTGGGATCATCAACGGTGCCATCGGCGGGACGGGAGGTGCAATCGCCGTCAGCGGCGCGCCGAACGCCGCTCCGGGAAGTGCACAGAGCGGCGACGCTGCTGGCTCGGCTAACGCGGGTCGCGGTCCCGCAAGCAGCACCGCTGGCACGACTGGCAGCGGTGACACTGGTGGCACCGCCGGCGCTGCCGGCACCCCGACGGACGCCGGTGGCGAATCCGGGTCCGATTGCGCGAGGTCCGCTGAAGGCTGCGGTGCGGTGCTCTACGTTGCCGGTGTGATGCCCAGAGTGGGTGTCGACCTACAGCTCCACCAAGTGTTGGCCAAGCTCAATTTGCAAGTCGAGGACGTGCGTGAAACTGCGCTCCCCGCGCAGGCGGCCGGCAAGCGGCTGGTGGTGTTTTCGTACAGCATGTCGAGCGCGGAGTTCAAAGCCGAAGACTGGGCCAATCTACCCGTGCCGATTGTCGTGCTCGAGCATTACCTCTTGCCGCGCTTGAGCATGACCACGGCGCAGGGTCACGGCTTCGAAGAACCGGTCACGGATCTCGAAATCACTGGCGACGATCCACTGTTTGCGGCGGGACTAGCCAAAGGCAAAGTCACCGTGTACGCGCAGACGGGCGAGTTTTTCTGGGGCGTCCCCGCAGCCGGCGCGCTGACCATCGCAACCGTGCTGGGCAAGCCGGCAGAACCGGTCACGTTCGGTTATTTGCCGGGCAGCCAGATGGTCGGCCGCATTGCACCTGCCAAGCGCGTGCAGGTGTTCGCCGCCGTGCACGCGCCACCGCCGAACCCCGCCCCGTTCCTGACTGAAAGCGGGCTCAAGCTCTTCGGCGGCGCGGTGTCCTGGGCAATTCACTGATCCGCCCGCTCGCAACGCACGTGCTCTTGTAGGGTATCGTGGAGGAAGGATCAGCATGACAGAGACAACGACATACGCGCCGAGCTTTCGTCTCGATGGCAAGGTTGCGTTGGTGACGGGAGCCAGCCGGGGCATCGGTTATGGGTTGGCCCATGCTCTTGCGGAAGTGGGCGCAAGGATCGCGGTGTGCGCGCGTGATGAGCGCGCGCTTGCGACACTGCAAGCGAGCATCCCCGGTAGTATTGCGGTGGCGATGGATACTAGCCGCGTGGCATCGATCCAAGCCGCCGTTGCGCGCGTTGAAGCGCACTTCGGCGGCATCGATATTCTCATCAACAACGCCGGTCTGGGAGCCAACCACCCCGCTCTGGACGTTAGCGAGCGTGACTGGGACGAGATGATGGACGTGAACTTGAAAGGGTTGTTCTTTTGCGCACAGGCCGCCGCGCGCGGCATGGTTCTGCGGGGCTACGGCCGGATCGTAAACATGAGCTCGCAGGCGAGCGTCGTTGGCATCGTGGACCACGCCGTCTATTGCGCGAGCAAAGGTGGCGTCAATCAGCTGACGCGCGTCATGGCGCTCGAGTGGTCGAAGCATGGCGTCACCGTCAACGCGGTTGCACCGACGTTTATCTACACGCCCGGCACGGCCGAACGGCTAGACGATCCTGAGTACCGCGAGAACGTGTTGCGGCGCATTCCCGCAGGGCAAGTTGGAGACATTTCCGATGTCGCAGGCGCCGTGATTTACCTGGCATCCGACGCCGCCAAGCTCGTCACCGGTTCGCTGCTCGTCGTGGACGGCGGCTGGACTGCCCAATGAACGAGCTGCGACACGAACGTCGTTGCCGACGACGTTCATGGGAGCGCTGTGTTCCTGCCGAGCCGAATGTCGCGCGGGTCGCGTTGACACGAACCGATCAGGGCAATGGGTTCGACGCCGCGTAGGCGGCAATCAACTCATCAAGCGCCGAGCTTTGGCGCATGACGGAAGCGCCGTCGAAGGGCAGGTGCCATTCATAGCCGAATTGGTTTTGGGCGTTGCGGCTCACGTTCCAGATTTGGTCGCTGTTTTTGCGCATGTACGCCTGCAGATCCGTGGCGGGACGGACGCGGTAAAAGAGCAGCAAGTTACGGAAGAAAATGCCTTTGAATTGGGTGCACACCTCGCCCCCGCACGGGGCCTCTTTCAAGATCCCGTTGACGGCCATCAAGGTCATCGTGGCGTGGACGATGGCGCTGGCCTCATCCAGCAGGCTGCTGTCGGCGGCGCCGGCCGCTAGATCGGTGAGTGCGCCGGCGGCGACGCCCTGGTTGTACGTGAAGACCGGGCCCTCGGGCTTGCAGTCATTCAGATTGTTTAGGGTGTCGTAGATGAGCTTGTTGGGTTGCAGCATACCGCTGGCCTTGAACCAAGCCCAGGTACGCTGGGCCCAATCCAAGTAGCTGCCGGCGCCGGTGTCCCCTGGGGTGCGCAGGTGCAGCTTGGCCGCCGCCTGCATGAACAGGGTATTGGGAATGGCGTTCTTCTTGGTTTTGTTGCTGTTCCAATAAATGCCGCCCCCGCACTTGTTGTCCCAGCTGCCTGCCATGCGTTTGAAGATGGTCTTTGCCATGTCCAAATACTTTTGCTGGTGGCTGAGATCGTAGGCTTTGATCCAGACGATTGCCCACCAGCCATCGTCGTCGTAAAAGCCGTAGCGACTGAAATTGCTCGCCTGATTTTTGACGAAAGTGTTCTCGATGTCCCCGAGATACTTCATGTCGCCGGTCTCACGCGTATAGTCGATGATCGCCTCGAGCTGGTTGCCGCTGGTCCACCAATCGTTCTTGTCGAAGAGTCCGGTGTTGGTGTTGTACCAAGCTTGCAGTGGCGCGACGCCGGCAGTGACGCGCAGGAGAAGCGTCGAGTCGAGCTGAATGGGCGGCGCACCGGGCATCCCCGATGAACCGCCTAGACCTGCGACGCCGGCCGAACCGCCCGTTGCAGCCGCACCAGCGCCGCCGCCTGCGCCGCCCGGAAGCCCTGCGCTACCGCCCGTACCGGCGGCGGTATCGCTGCCGGCGATACCGCCGCTGCCGGCGATACCGCCGCTGCCAGCGATGCCGCCCGCGCTGCCACCGGTCCCACCTTGCCCGCCGAGCGCGGGGCTGCCAGCGCCGCCGCTTGATGCCCCTGCGACCAGCGCCGGAAGCCCCGCGCTGCCAGCGGCGTCTTGAACGGCGTGGCCGGAGCCACCGGCCACGCCGTTCAAGACGGCTGTGCTGTCGCTGCTGCACGCCTCCGTACTGAACAGCCCCACCGCGATGGCGAGATAAACCCTAGCTGCGCGTCGGGGACTGACTACCGAACTCATATTGGAACGAGAGCTCCGCCCGTGTACCAGCAGCGGCCTGTGCATTTTTAAGCTTTCCCTCGAAAAAATTAGCGCCGAAAGCGCATCAAATAAAACCGGATTTGCCGTACACCCGAGCAACGCGGAATGTGCCGGCACGTCTGAGTCCATGGCCAGGGCCTCGAGGACCGACGCTGCCTGCTCAGGTGTTGGCCGAGGCGTTGGCGAGCACTCGAGCGTTGGGTCGTCTTCAGACCCGACCTACCTCGCCGATTCGGTGGGTCGTCCGCAGAGTTTTGGCTGCACCCGGCCGGCACGAGCGCCACGGCGCTCCAAGCAGTCGGAGGCTTGCCCTGGTGCGCCTTCACCTCGCATGCAGGGGCCGTCGACCGCCCACACGCGCCAAATATTTTCGCCAGACGTCGCGCGCCCGTGACAGCGCAAATATCTCGATCGGCAATATGTTGAAGCATAATTTTTCGCCCGGCCCCTATAGGCCGTGTTGAGTTGTCCAGCCGCGGGCGTGCCTCAGTCAAGGTCATTGCGGTCGCGTGCGGTTTGCGGCGTGGCCGTGCTCTGGGCGGCGATAGCCTGCGGCAGCGCCGGCACGGGCGGTGATGCCGGCGTGAGCGCCGTTCCGAGTAGCGGCAGCTCAGGAAATCCGGCCGGTCCGCTGGCAGGCGGCTCGAGTCACGGCGGCGCGTCCGCGACGATCCCGAGCGGCGGCGACGGCGGTCAGGCATTGGCGACGGCCGCCGCAGCGGGGATCGGAATCGCGCGGGGCGGCAGTTTGGGGGCCGGGGGCCCAGGCGTTGGCGGCACGAGCACCACGGGGGGCGCCAGCGGCAGCCCGGTCAACACCTCCGAGGCGGGCGGCGGTGCTGGAGCGGCGAGCCTGCCGCAACCGAACGAGCTGCTGCTCTACGACGACGGCGACGGGCGCCTGCTTTACGTAAATTACGCGAAGCCGAGCGCGAACTGGACCTCGAACTCGGGCACGGGTCGCGATCTGCAATTGGTCGGCGGCGGTCGCGCCCTGCTCGGGAAGGGTGACGGCTGGGATGAATACCGCCTCGCCGATGGCGCCAAAGTCGGCGGCCAACATGGCTTTCCGGGCACGGAGGACGCTTATCGGTTGGCCGACGGCAGGACGATGCTCGCGTCCATCGCGGGGATGAGCATTCAGCTAAAGTTCGTGAGCGACGCGGGCGCCTTACTGGGCCAGATCACCTATCCGGGTTACGGCTACGTTCGGCTGGTTCGGCCCACCGCTGCCGGCACCTACCTGATTTCGGCTGATTCCGTCGTGCTCGAAGGAAACGAGCAAGGCGTGGTGGTATGGCAGGTGAGTCCAGCCGGCGCGCGACACGTTTGGAAGGCGCTGCGTCTGTCTGATGGCAACACCGCGATCACTACTGGCTACGGCGCTACGCTCGTCGTCTACGACCGAGCCGGCAAGCTGCTGCGCACCATTGGCGGCTCAACCCAGGCCAGCGCTGCGCAGATTGCACCTTGGTTTTATGCCGATTTTCACCTGCTCTCCGGCGGTCGATACTTCCTTGTCAATTCACAAGCGGACCGAAACATGCCGAGCAGCGTGCAGCTCTTGGCGTACGACGCTTCTGGCACGTTGGTCTGGCAGCAGAAACAACCCGCGGGCGTGCGCTCGCTCGAAGCCGCCATCGTGCTCGATGGCTTGGACACCAGCAAGTTGAACGTGGAACCAGAGGGTCAATGGATCGCTCTGCCCTGATAAGAAAATCAACATGAAGCAGCGCCACAACTTGAGCGTGAGTCTGATCGTGTCAATCGCAGTGGGTTGCGGCGCCTCGGACAATTCGGGCATGCCCGGCGCTGCCGGCGCGGCGGAGGGTGCCGGCAAAGCGGCGGGTGGAAATTACGGCGCGAGCGGCGCGAGCGGCTCGAGTGGTTTGGCGAATCAGACCGGCGGAAGCACCGCTCAGACCGCGGGCCTCGGTGGCGACTCGGGCGGTGCCGGCGTTACCAGCGGCGGAAGCGCTGGTGCGAGCGGCGGAAGCGCTGGTGCGAGCGGCGGAAGCGCTGGTGCGAGCGGCGGCGTTGTGGGCGGGCAAGCGGGAAGCAACAGCGCAGGCAGCGGCGGGACGGGCATCGTGCCCGCGTTCGATCGCGCTGCGGTCACGACGGTCATGCGTCGCGTGGCCGACTACGAGATCACGCGCTTTGGCAGCGACAACAACAATGACTGGGTGCGCGCGGTCTTTCACACGGGCATGCTCGCCACATACCGGGCCCTCGGCGACGCGAAGTACCACGACTACACCGGTCACTGGGCTCAAGTGAACAAGTGGCAGATTCATTCGGCCAGCAGCGGTCCTCGTTTTGCCGACAATCAGGCATGCGTGCAGAGCTATGCCGAGCTCTACTCGCAGGCGCCCAGCGCAGACAACGCGGTGATGCTCAGCGCCGCCCAGAGCACGTTCGACAGTATGGTCAGAGCTCCCAAGGCAGGCCGCGTCGAATGGTGGTGGTGCGACGCGCTGTACATGGCACCCGCCGCCATGGCGCGCGTCGCGCAAGCGACCGGTAAACCTCAATACGTCACTCTCATGAACGACATGTTCTGGGACACCAAAGCGTTCCTGTACGACCCGGCGCAGAGTCTATTTTGGCGCGATGGCAGCTACGTCAAGACGAACAAATACTGGTCCCGCGGTAACGGCTGGGTCGTCGGCGGCCTCGCGCGCGTTTTGGAAGCGCTGCCCGAAAACGACAGCCGGCGCGTGGACTACGAGACCTTGCTCAAACAAATGTCGGCGAAGCTCCGGGTCATTCAGCAGTCCGACGGCTTCTGGCGTTCTAGCTTGACTCAACCCAGTGCGTTTCCGATGCCAGAAAGCAGCGGCACCGCGTTCTTCTGTTTTGCCATGGCCTGGGGCATCAATCATGGTGTGCTCGACCGCGCCACGTACCTGCCCGTCGTCACCAGGGCATGGGCCGCGCTGAGCACAGCCGTGAACGCGCAGGGACGCTTGGGCTGGGTACAAGCCGTGGGCCAAGAGCCTGGGCCGTCGACCGCAGATGCCACGAACGATTACGCCACCGGCGCGTTATTGCTAGCGGGGGAACAACTGCTGAAGCTATGAAGCCCGCGAGCGCGGCTGTGCCGTCCGTGTGCAAACGCCCGGCACCGGACCCTGCGCGCGGGCGCGCGCGAAGGCCCTCGATGGCGGCCAGTGCCCAGTCGGACCGCGGTAGCGAGTGCCGAAAGTCGAGCGCGGGCGCTCCTCGACAGACGGAGCCGGCCTCAGCCTGCCGGGCAGAACGTGATGTTCAGTTGGCTGCTATTTCCCGCGCTTTTGCAGGCATGAAAAGCATCGTCGTGGGTCTGAGCATCGTCGTAAGGAAACGCATTGAGGCCGGGGCAAATGCCGTGCAGCCACGCGGCGTAGCTGTTGTGCGGCTGGCTGCCATAGAAGGCAGTCGAATCGGCGTTGTCTGGAGCGCTCAACACGCCGCGGTTCAGCGCCGCACACAGCGCCGGCTTATCACCAAATCCTTGGTCGCAGTTGTAGACGTTTGCGGTGCTGGCTCCTGCCGCGTCTTGGCAGCCGGCGACGCCGTTGACACAGGTCTCGATCGGTCGATCGAGCACGTGACAAACAGGCTGACCGAAGTTGGCCGGGTCTTTGCAATAGCTGCCCGCCGACAGACAGCGCTTGCCCGATAGCAAGCCGCTCGGACACTGCGCGACGATTTGCGCTTGCGTGGCGTAGCAGCCAATGCGCTGGCAGTCGGAACCTTGGCCGATCGCCACGAGCTCCATGGGTAAGCCGATGCCATCGATATACGCGAGCCGGTAGCTGGTTAGCCCAGCCGGAAACAGCGTCAACTCAGCGCGATCGATGAGCGTCTGTTGTGGACCATCGCTATAAGCGGTCAGCCAAGCGAAGGGCCAGTCTCCAACGGTGTAATCATGCACGGCTCCGGCGTTGAGCTTTAAGTCATCCGGCATGAGTACCGCGCCGCCGCCCACACCGTGGAGCCAGAGTGGGAATGAGCAGCCATTCTTCACGTGGACGAGGTTGCCCTGATGAGCGGGCGCGATATAGGGCGGCTCAGGCACGAACGGCGTACCTTGCCCACCAACGCTGGAAGCAGCTCCGCCAGCGCTGTTCATACCGCCAGCGCTTGCGCCTAGCGCACCACTGCTTGCGCTCGCTCCGCTCGTGCCACTGGCGCACGCGGATCCACCGGAGTCCCCACAGCTCGTGACCGTGGACTGCTCGGTCAGGGGTGACTCGGAAGGGTCCCCGCTGCACGCGGTCAGGAGGAGCAACGCGGATAAATGGTGACGAAAGGTTGAGTCCATGAACCCCTAAAACTGCGAAAAGAACTGCCAGATCGCGGCGGGCGCCAAGTTGTCTTGGCGGCCGTGGCCGTTGCCCGTGGTCTCACACCACACCACGGGAAAGCCCACCTTGCAGCCTCGATAAGCGACGCATGGCGTGGGCCCCCAAGGCTCTGTGCTCGCGCCGCAGCGATCCACGCGCAGCAAGCGATCTCGCGCGGCGATGCCGCCGTTGATCGTGTTGGTCGGATCGGTCGCGTCGTGAATCAGCAGTGCTGGCATGTTGCCGGTACAATCCGCCCCCGGCCGGATGAACATCGGCAAGCCGCCCGAGACTTGCGCGTGGGCGCGGACTACGTTTGCCCGTTCACAGCCAAGGATGATCGACATCCAGGATCCTGCGCTGTAGCCCATGGCAAAGACGCGAGATTGGTCGACGCAATAGTTCGCCTCGGCGTATTTCAGAGTGTCGTCGAAGAGTGTGACGTCCGGGGAATTGCGGATTTGATTTTCATAGCAGTTGCCCTTTGCCTGGGGCGAAATGATGATGGCTCGATTTTTCGACTCGTTTTGAATCGGAACGTTGGTGCTCGGATTCCCGGATCCGCCGCATGGTTCGAATGCGAAAATCGTGGGGTATGGTTTTTTTGAATCGTAGCCGGTCGGCAGGTAAGCGAAGAAATCGCGGCTCACGCCGGACGACATCAGCGAGTGCTTCACGAACTGAGCCGGCGTTTCTGGCGCTGGCTTCCCGCAGCCGGCGCTCGGCACGGGGACGTTCGGGCCGAGCGCGGCGCCGCCGCCCGCAGAACCGGCGCTACCGCTCGTTCCGGCACTGGCGGCGCCGCCGCTGCCGCCGCCGCTGCCGTCGCTCGTGCCTTCGGCGCCGCCGCCCGCGCTGGCCGTAGCGCTCATCGCGCCAGCGGTTCCGGAGGGAACGCAACTAGAGCCCGCGGCTCCGCCGACGGCCGCGCTAGGAGATCCGCCGCCCGACGACGAGCCCCCCGCGCTGGCGCCGCTGCTTCCGCCGTTCGACCCGCACGCGGCAGTCATGAGAGCGGCGATGTAGATACCGAGCCAAGTTCGCTTCGATTGCATGCTGTTTGCCACGCCGGCCAGATCGCGACGCAGCAGAGCAGGATAGGCCCAAAGCACCGGCGAGTCCGAAATTCGTGGGCGCGGACCACGTTCTTTCGACTGCAAACGCTGGTTTTGAGCGACCCTTGTATAAAATTGCAACAAGCGGCGAAATACAACCGGTTGTCACTGCGCGGGCGCGGTGACTTCGTCGAGACCGTGAGGGGCCGGAGCGCGCTTACTGCGACGCGAGAAACGGTCGAGCGACAGGTAAGTGACCGGCGTCGTGAAGAGTGTGAGTAGCTGAGAAACGATCAAGCCGCCCACGATCGAGATACCGAGCGGTCGGCGTAGCTCCGAGCCGATGCCCGAACCAAAAGCGAGCGGCAATGCGCCCAGCAAAGCGGCGGCGGTCGTCATCAATATCGGTCGGAACCGCAACAGGCACGCTTCGCGGATCGCATCCCGCGCGGACAAGTCACGCTCGCGGCGCGCTTCAATCGCGAAATCGACCATCATGATTGCGTTCTTTTTCACGATGCCGATGAGTAGGATCACGCCCACCAACGCGATCACGTTGAACTCGGCTTTGTACAGCAAGAGCGCGAGCAACGCGCCCACGCCCGCCGAAGGGATCGTGGACAGAATCGTGATCGGGTGGACGTAGCTTTCGTACAGCACGCCGAGCACGATGTAGACGGCGAGCAACGCGATCATCAAGAGCAGTGGCTGGCTCGACAGAGAAGCCGAGAATGCCTGCGCGGTGCCTTGAAAGGCGGCGTGGATACTCGGTGGCATTCCGATGTCGCGCTCGGCCAGATCGATGGCTTTCATCGCGTCGCTGAGCGATTTGCCCGGCGTCAGGTTGAATGAAAGCGTGGTGGCGGGAAACTGACCTTGATGGTTGATCGCCAACGGCGTGAACGTGACGGATGAACGAGTGACCGCGGGCAATGGCACCTGACTGCCACCCGGCGTGCCGATGAACAAATCCTTCAGGCTCTCCGGGCCGGCCTGAAATTCCGGCTTGGTCTCCAGCACCACGCGATACTGGTTCAACGGACCGTAGGTCGTGGCGATTTGCCGTTGCCCGTACGCGTCATACAGGGCGTTGTCGATCGCAGCCGGGCTCAGCCCCAGACGCGCGGCGGTGTCTCGGTCGATACCGAGCGCGAGGGTCAAGCCCGCGGTCTGCTGATCGGTGGCCACATCACGCAAGATGGGGATTTTCTTGAAACGCTCCATCACCTTGGGCGCCCAAAAGCGCAGCTCTTCCAAGTCGGCGTCTTGCAGGGTGTATTGATACTGCGTGCGTGATGACCGCCCACCGACGCGCACGTCTTGAACCGCCTGCATGAACAGATTAACGCCCACCAGCTTGCCGAGCTTCGGCCGCAGGCGCGCGATCACGCCGTCCGCGGGCGTGACGCGCGGCGGCTTGGCTTTGAGGTCGACGAACACCGTGCCCGTATTGCCGGTCGAGCCGTTGCCCGAGCCGATGAAAGAGACCACGTTGGCCACATCGGGGTCGGCCTGGACGAGCTCGTTCAGCGAAAGCTGCTTGTCGTACATCTCCCGGAACGACACATCCTGAGATGCTTCGGAAAACCCCATGAGCTGCCCCAAATCCTGCTGCGGAAAGAGGCCCTTGGGCACGGCAATGAACAAACATACCGTAAGCGCAATCGTGCTCAGCATGACGAGCTGCACGAAACGTCGGTGATCCAGCACCCAGTCCAACGCGTGCTCGTAACCCTTCAGCACGGCAGCGAAACCGCGCTCGGACAGCTCGTACAGGCGCCCGTGATGAAGCGATATTGGCCTGAGCAGGCGCGCGCACATCATGGGCGTCAGCGTCAGCGATACCACTGCGGAGAAGCCGATCGCAAGGCTCAGCGTCACCGCGAACTCACGAAACAGGCGACCCACGATGCCGCCCATCAGTAACAAGGGGATGAAGACCGCGAGCAAGGAAGCGGTGATGGACAGGATCGTGAACCCGATCTGCTTTGCACCCCGGAGCGCGGCTTCGAAGGGCCGCTTCCCGTGCTCGATGAAGCGCATGATGTTCTCCGTCACGACGATCGCGTCGTCGACGACGAAGCCGGTCGAGATGGTGAGCGCCATCAAGGACAGATTGTCCAAGCTGTAACCGAGCAAGTACATGACGCCGAACGTGCCGATCAGGGACAGCGGCACCGCAACGCTCGGGATGAGGGTCGCGCGCCAATCGCGCAAGAACACGAACACCACGGCGATGACCAGCAACACGCTCAGCACCAGCGTTTTTTCGACGTCTCTGACCGATCCTTTGATCGACTTCGTTCGCTCCACCGCTACGACGACGTCAATCGCCGGCGAGATGGATTTGACGAGCTCGGGGATCAACTTCGTCACGCGCTCGGTCGTAGCGATGATGTTCGACCCAGGCTCACGCCGGATGATCAACAAAACCGCGCGTTTGCCATTGTGCCACGCGGCCACTCGATTGTTTTCGACATCGTCGAAGACGTCGGCCACGTCGCCTAGGCGTACGGGCGCGCCGCCACGATACGCGATGACGACGGAGCGGAAAGCGTCTGCGCCGAAGAGCTGATCGTTGGCGCCGATGATCTGCGTCTGCTGGATGCCGGTGATGCTGCCCTTGGCCTCGTTGGCGGTGGCTGAAGCCACCGAGGTTCGAAGGTCCGCCATGCTGAGCCCAATGCCTGCGAGCGATCTCGGGTTGGCCTGAATGCGCACGGCGGGTTGTTGCCCGCCGCCGACGACGACTTGGCCGACTCCGGGGACCTGCGCGATTTTTTGAGCCAAGATGCTGTTGGCGGCTTCGAACACTTGCGCCAATGGCACGGTGTCGGACGTCATCGAAAGGATCATCACCGGCGAGTCGGCAGGGTTGACCTTGCGGTAGTTCGGTCGAAACGGAAGATTGGTCGGTAGCTCCCCTCCGGCGGAGGCGATCGCGGCTTGCACATCACGGGCAGCCGAATCGACGTCGCGATCGAGATCGAATTGCAGCGTCACGTTGGTCGTTCCGAGCACGTTCGTGGACGTGATTTCGGTCACCCCCGCAATGCGACCGAAGCGTCGTTCGAGTGGGGTCGCGACGGAGGACGCCATCGTTTCCGGGCTTGCCCCGGGCAAGCTGGCCGTGATGGAGATCGTCGGAAAATCCACGCGCGGAAGCGGAGCGACCGGAAGCCGCGTGTACGCCCAAGCCCCGGCGAGCAGCACGCCGATGGCGAGCAGCGTGGTGGCTACGGGGCGGCGGATGAACGGCCCCGCGATGTTCATGTCGCTTCCGGCGCAGCCAGGCTCTCGGCGGCCGGCGCGCGCGACTTGGGCTTCTTGCCGCTCAAATAACGGCCCAGACGGTCCATGTACAAGTAGATGACGGGTGTGGTGTACAGGGTGAGAACCTGAGAGATGAGTAGGCCACCGACGATCGAGACACCGAGCGGGCGACGTAGCTCCGAGCCGGTGCCCGTACCGAGCGCGAGCGGGAGCCCGCCGAGCAACGCGGCGAGCGTGGTCATCATGATCGGCCTGAAACGCAGCAGGCACGCCTGGTGAATCGACTCCTCCGGCGACGCGTTCCGTTCGCGCTCCGCTTCGAGCGCAAAGTCGATCATCATGATCGCATTTTTCTTGACGATGCCGATCAAGAGGATAACCCCGATCAACGCGATGACGCTGAACTCGCTGCCGCATACAATCAGCGCGAGCAGCGCGCCGACGCCCGCCGACGGCAAGGTCGATAGAATCGTTATGGGATGAATGTAGCTTTCATACAAAACCCCGAGCACGATGTAGACGGTGACCAGAGCCGCCAAAATCAGCATTGGCTCGCTCGCTAGCGAATCGCTAAAGGCGCGTGCGGTGCCGGCGAAGTCTGCATGAATTCCCGGGGGCAAGCCGACCTCGGTCTCGGCCGCATGGATCGCTGACACGGCATCCCCGAGAGACCCTTTGGCGAGGTTGAACGACAGCGTCGTAGCCGGAAATTGGCCCTGATGGCTGAGCGCGAGCGGCGCGGTGGTGGTCGTCATGCGCACAATGGCGGAGAGCGGGATCTGAGCGCCGCTCGCCGAACGCACGTAAATGCGGTCGAGGGCCCGTGGATCTCGGCGCGCTTCCGGCTTCACCTCCAAGATCACTCGGTACAGGTTCAGCTGCGTGAAAATGGTGGAAATCTGCCGTTGGCCAAAGGCGTCGTACAACGTGTCGTCGATGACCTGCGGGGAAATCCCAAGCCGTGAAGCCGTGTCGCGATCGATCTCCAGGCTCAACTGCGGGCCTGCTGCCTCTTGATCGCTTGCCACGTCGGTGAGTTGGGGCAGCGCTTCGAGTTTGCTCAGCATTCGCCCAGACCATTCCCTGAGCTCGTCCCCGTCGGCGTCCTCCAGCGTGTATTGATATTGAGTCCGCCCCACGCGGCTATCGACCTGCAAGTCTTGGACCGCCTGCAGATGCGTGTCCACGCCCGTCACTTGGGCTAGCTGCGGCTTTAGGCGACGGATGATCTGCTCGCTGGAGGAGTGCCGCTCCCGGCGGGGCTTCAGCGTGATCGAGAGTCGACCGCTATTGACCGTGGGATTCGTGCCATCCGCGCCGATGAATGAGACGACGTGGTCGACGTCCGGGTCCTTCCGCACCACGTCTGCGACCGCTTGCTCGAGGTCCATCATGCGCGGAAACGAGACGTCCGGCGCGGCGCCCGTGACCCCGACGATGAGCCCGGTATCTTGCTGTGGAAAGAAGCCCTTTGGCACCACCCACGCCACGAACAAGGTCAAAAGAAGCGTGGCGATGGTGGCGAGCAAGGTGGTTCGCTGATGGGCGAGCACCCACCTTAGCCCGCGATCGTAGAACGCGACCATGCTTTCGAACGCTCGCTCCGACCAGCGGTGGAAAGCGCCGCGCTCGGCGATCGGCGTCTCCGGCCGCAGCAAAAATGCACACATCATTGGCGTGAGCGTGAGCGACAAGAGCGCAGACACGGCGATCGCGACGCTCAGGGTGACGGCGAACTCGCGGAACAAGCGCCCGACGATGCCGCCCATGAACAAGAGCGGAATCAAGACGGCGATCAAGGACACCGTCAGCGATACGATCGTGAACCCGATCTGTTTGCTGCCCTTCAACGCCGCCTCGAAGGGCGAATCGCCCTGTTCGATGAAACGCGCGATGTTTTCGATCATCACGATCGCGTCGTCAACCACGAAGCCGGTCGAGATCGTCAGCGCCATGAGGGACAAGTTGTCCAGGCTGTAGTTCAGCAGGTACATCACGCCGAAGGTCCCAATCAACGACAGCGGCACTACCAAACTCGGGATGGCCGTGGCGCGTACGCTGCGCAAAAATACATAGATGACGCCGACGACCAGGCCGATCGTCAAGAGCAACGTGAACTCCACGTCTTCCACCGATGAGCGCACGGTCTCGGTGCGGTCGCTCAACACCTTGGTTTGAATGTTCGAAGGAAGCGACGCCTGAAGCTGCGGCAAGAGCGCTTTGACTCGGTCGGCGACCTCGATCACGTTCGCGCCCGGTTGGCGCTGCACGTTCAAGATGATGGCCCGCGTTTGATCGGCCCAGCCTGCGAGCTCGGCGTTCTCTACGCCGTCCGTCGCGTCGGCGACTTCTCGAAGCCGAATCGGCGAGCCGTCCTTGTACGCCAGAATGAGCGGTCGAAAGGACTCCGCCTTGAACAGCTGATCGTCGGTGGCAATCGTGTAACTCTGGCGCGGCCCGTCGAGGGTGCCCTTCGGCTGATTGACGTTTGCCGCCAACACTGCCGTGCGCACGTCCTCCAGGCTCAGGCCCGCGCCCGCGAGCGACTCCGGGTCGACCTGCAAGCGAACCGCGGGCTTTGTTCCGCCATTCAACGTGACCAAACCCACGCCCGAAACCTGCGAGATTTTTTGAGCGAGGATCGAGTCCGCGTAGTCGTCGACTTGGCTGAGCGCGAGCGTGCTCGAGCTCACGCTGAGCGTCAGGATGGGCGTGTCGGCGGGGTTGCTTTTGCTATACGATGGTGGTGTCGGCAGGGTTTTGGGCAGCAGGTTGGCCGCCGTGTTGATCGCCGCCTGCACGTCCTGCTCGGCCGCGTCGATCGGCCTATCGAGAGTAAATTGTAGGGTTACTTGCGAGCTGCCGAAGCTGCTGACCGAGGTCATATTCGACAGCGAAGGCATCTGACCGAATTGCCGCTCGAGTGGCGTGGTGACGGTCGCAGACATAGTTTGACCGCTGGCCCCCGGCATGAACGTCGAGACCACTATCGTCGGATAATCGACCTGCGGGAGCGCCGACACTGGCAGCGCGCGAAAAGCCACGATGCCAGCGATCAGGATGCCGACCACGAGCAGCGTCGTCGCCACCGGACGACGCACGAAGGGCTCGGAGATGCTCAAGGCGAAGCTCCGCCATGCTTTCCTTTTTTGACCGCGCCGGTGTCATCGACGCTGTCGGGAGAGCCAGGCGCGCCCTCGTCCGTATGAGCCGGCGTGCTCGCACGCGGCGCTACCTTTGCGCCCGGTCGGAGCTGGTTTTGACCTTCGACGACCACTCGGTCGCCGGCCTTGATGCCGCTGCTGATGATCGCCCACTGCTCCTGAACGGTATCGACGACGACCGGCCGTAGCGCGGCCGTTTGGTCGGGCATGACGACGTACACGAAGCTGCCCTGCGGACCTCGTTGCACGGCGGGCGCCGGGATGGCGAGCACGCCCGTCCTGACGCCGAGCACCAAGCGCGCGCGCACGAACTCGTTCGGCCAAAGCGCCTTGTCCGGGTTCGGCACGGTCCCCTTCAAGCGAACGGTGGCAGTGGCGGTGTTCACCTGGTTGTCGACGAGCGTCAGTTTGCCTTTGCCGAGGAGCCGATCCCCGTCCCGGCTATAGGCCTCGATGGTCAGAC